>NZ_QVIF02000003.1:0-628148 GCF_009835065.2 Xanthomonas sp. LMG 8993
GCGGAGCGGACGGGACTCGAACCCGCGACCTCCGGCGTGACAGGCCAGCATTCTAACCAGCTGAACTACCGCTCCGCTTTAAACTTGGACTGCTGCTTCTCCACCATTTCCGCAATGCGAATCCGGTGGAGAAAACGAAGCCCCCAATCGCTCAGGGGCTTCGGTATAACTGGCGGAGCGGACGGGACTCGAACCCGCGACCTCCGGCGTGACAGGCCAGCATTCTAACCAGCTGAACTACCGCTCCGCGCTTGAAACATTTGCCTGGTGCTTAATGGTGGGTGCTGAGGGTTTCGAACCCCCGACCCTCTCCGTGTAAGGGAGACGCTCTACCGCTGAGCTAAGCACCCTAGCGAGTCGATTAGTTTACTGCATCCTTCAGGGCTTTGCCAGCCTTGAATGCAGGATTCTTCGAAGCAGCGATCTTGATGCTGTCGCCGGTCTTCGGATTGCGGCCGGTACGCTCAGCGCGCGCGCGGACCTGGAAGGTGCCGAAGCCGACGAGGGTGACGGCATCGCCCTTCTTCAGCGCCTTGGTGATTTCGCTCACAACCGCGTCAACAGCACGGCCGGCCTCAGCCTTGGAGATGTCAGCGGCAGCGGCAACGCCATCGATCAATTCGGTTTTATTCATTCTTGAAACTCCCTTTGCGGCAGATGCCGCGGAATCGACAATCGGCGCTCTTGCCGTTAGCGAAGAACCCGACACAAGTGGTATCGCATGACGCATCACAATTTGCCGCGCCCACGAGTCGTGCATTTATACCAGCGCCCCCAACCGCACGCAAGCCAAAACCCAATAACGACGCGGGTTTTGGCTTGTTTTGCCTGGGTTTAGACAAGCGGTTTTAGTGCTTGACGCGGGTACCGGGAGTAGTACGCGATTTGCCGCGGACCGCAACCCGCGAAGCCGTCTTGCGGGCCTTTTCCTTGCCCGCCTTCTTCGGTGCCAACGGACGTTCCAACGCGAGATCCAGCACTTCGTCGATCCACTTGACCGGCACGATCTTCAGATCGCGCGTGACGTTGGCCGGGATGTCAGCAAGATCCTTGCGGTTCTCGTCGGGGATCAGCACGGTGCGGATGCCACCGCGCAACGCTGCCAACAACTTCTCCTTCAGGCCGCCGATCGCCGACACGCGACCACGCAAGGTGATCTCGCCGGTCATCGCCACATCGGCGCGGATCGGCACCTTGGTCAACACCGACACCAGCGAGGTCACCATCGCGATACCGGCGCTCGGGCCATCCTTCGGTGTCGCGCCATCGGGCACATGCACGTGCACGTCCTGCTTCTGCAGGAAATCCACGTCGATGCCGAGTCGCTCGGCGCGCGAACGCACCACCGACAAGGCGGCCGATGCCGATTCCTTCATGACGTTGCCGAGCTGACCGGTCAGGATCAGGTTGCCCTTGCCCGGCACCAGCGTGGATTCGACCTGCAGCAGCTCGCCGCCGACTTCGGTCCAGGCCAAGCCGGTGACCAGGCCGATTTCGTTCTCTTCTTCGGCACGGCCGAAATCGAAGCGACGCACGCCCAGATACTTGTCGAGGTTCTTCGCGTTGACCGTGACCAGGGCCTTGGGCTTGCCCTTCTTGGCGACCACCTTCTTGGCATCCGGCTGCGGGCCGGCAAGCGCGATTTCCTTGACCACCTTGCGGCAGATCTTGGCGACTTCGCGCTCGAGGTTACGCACGCCCGATTCGCGCGTGTAGTAACGCACGATGTCCTGGATCGCATCGCTGCCGATCTCGATCTCTTCCGGCTTCAGGCCGTTGGCCTTGATCTGCTTGGGCACCAGGTAACGCATGGCGATGTTGAGCTTCTCATCCTCGGTGTAGCCGGGGATGCGGATGACTTCCATGCGGTCCAGCAACGGACCGGGAATGTTGAGCGAGTTGGAGGTAGCGACGAACATCACCTCCGACAGGTCCAGGTCCACTTCCAGGTAGTGGTCGTTGAAGGAGTTGTTCTGCTCCGGATCGAGCACCTCCAGCAGCGCCGAGGACGGGTCGCCACGGAAGTCCATCGACATCTTGTCGATCTCGTCCAACAGGAACAGCGGGTTCTTGCTGCCGACCTTGTTGAGGTTCTGCACCAGGCGGCCGGGCATCGAACCGACATAGGTCCGGCGATGGCCACGGATCTCGGCCTCGTCGCGGATACCGCCCAGGCTCATGCGCACGAACTTGCGGTTGGTCGCCTTGGCGATCGACTGCCCGAGCGAGGTCTTGCCCACGCCCGGCGGCCCGACCAGGCACAGGATCGGGCCCTTCATCTGCTTCACGCGCGACTGCACCGCCAGATACTCGAGGATGCGTTCCTTGACCTTGTCCAGGCCGTAGTGATCGGCGTCCAGGGTGTCCTCTGCGACCTTCAGATCCTTGCGGACCTTGGTGCGCTTCTTCCACGGCACGCCCAGCAGCCAGTCCAGATAGTTGCGCACCACGGCCGCCTCGGCGGACATCGGCGACATTTGCTTGAGCTTGTTGAGCTCGGCCTTGGCCTTGGTCTCGACCGGCTTGGGCATGCCCGCCTCGGCGATCTTGCGCGCCAGCTCCTCCAGCTCGTCCGGCGCATCGTCCAGATCGCCCAGCTCCTTCTGGATCGCCTTCATCTGCTCGTTGAGGTAGTACTCGCGCTGGCTCTTTTCCATCTGCGACTTGACGCGGCCGCGGATGCGCTTTTCCAGCTGCTGCACATCGATCTCGCCGTCCACCAGCCCGACCAGCAGCTCCAGCCGCTCGCCGATCTCGGTGATTTCCAGCAGGCGCTGCTTGTCGGCCAGGCGCACGCCAATGTGCGCGGCGATGGTGTCGGCCAGACGCCCCGGCTCGTCGATGCCGGCCAGGGTCTGCAGCAGCTCCGGCGGCAGCTTGCGGTTGGTCTTGACGTACTGCTCGAACAGCGACATCAGCGAACGCGCGATGGCCTCCACTTCGCGCGGCTCGCGCGCGTCGCTGGCTTCGATCTCGATGCCCTGGCCCTGCAGTGCGCCATCCAGCTCGACGACCTTGTCGACGGTGACCCGTGACAGACCTTCGACCAGCACCTTGATGGTGCCGTCGGGCAGCTTGAGCAGCTGCAGCACCTGCGCGAGCGTGCCGACGGTATAGAGGTCGCTGGCGGTCGGGTCGTCGGTTTCGGCCGACTTCTGCGCAACTAGCAGGATGCGCTTGTCCGCCTCCATGGCTTTTTCCAGCGCGCGCATCGACTTGTCACGGCCGACGAACAGTGGAATCACCATGTGCGGAAACACCACCACGTCGCGCAGCGGCAACACCGGCAGATCGAGAACTTCTGGTTGGGACTGGGCCATGGGGCGCTCCGCAGGAATGGGGTTTTGGGGCGTAAAAAAAGCCGATGGCCCCGTTATGGGGCCATCGGCCAGGTGTTGCAAGTAGCGTTCGGAAACCCTTTATCCGCGAGCGAGGCCGGGGCCCGGCGCGACGGCATCCAGGCCTCAGTCGCCGGACGCGGCCTTGGCCGGCGCCGGTTGCGCCTGGTAGATCAGATACGGCTCGGATTTGTGCTCGATCACCGACTCGTCCACCACGACCTTGCTGACATTTTCCTGCGAGGGCAGCTCGTACATCGTGTCCAGCAGCACCGATTCGACGATGGTGCGCAGACCACGCGCGCCGGTCTTGCGCTTGAGCGCCTTCTTGGCGATCGCCGACAGCGCATCGGGGCGGAACTCCAGCTCCACGCCTTCCATGTCGAACAGCTTCTTGAACTGCTTGGTGATGGCGTTCTTGGGCTCGGTCAGGATCTTGATCAGCGCCGGCTCGTCCAGTTCCTCGAGCGTGGCGACCACCGGCAGGCGGCCGACGAACTCGGGGATCAGGCCAAACTTGATCAGATCTTCCGGCTCGACCTCGGCCAGGATCTTGCCAACCTCCTGCTTGCGCTCACTGCTCTTGACCTTGGCACCGAAGCCGATGCCGCCGGCATCGTTGGAACGCTGCTGGATCACCTTGTCCAGCCCGGCGAACGCGCC
The DNA here is from genome assembly GCF_009835065.2 of Xanthomonas sp. LMG 8993. Lineage (NCBI taxonomy): Bacteria > Pseudomonadati > Pseudomonadota > Gammaproteobacteria > Lysobacterales > Lysobacteraceae > Xanthomonas > Xanthomonas sp. LMG 8993. Next base: position 4,002 of record NZ_QVIF02000003.1, read on the forward strand.
GCCGCAGATGAACAGGATGTTCTTGGTGTCGACCTGCAGGAATTCCTGCTGCGGATGCTTGCGACCGCCCTGCGGCGGCACCGAAGCCACCGTGCCTTCGATCAGCTTCAGCAGCGCCTGCTGCACGCCTTCGCCGGACACGTCACGGGTAATCGACGGGTTCTCGCTCTTGCGCGAGATCTTGTCGATTTCGTCGATGTAGACGATGCCCTGCTGGGCCTTCTCGACGTCGTAATCGCACTTCTGCAGCAGCTTCTGGATGATGTTTTCCACGTCCTCGCCGACATAGCCGGCTTCGGTCAGCGTGGTGGCATCGGCGATCGTGAACGGCACATTGAGCAGGCGCGCCAGCGTTTCGGCCAGCAGCGTCTTGCCCGAGCCGGTCGGACCGACCAGCAGGATGTTGGATTTCGCCAGCTCGACGTCATCGTTCTTGCTGCGGCTCTCGATACGCTTGTAGTGGTTGTACACCGCCACGGCGAGCGTGCGCTTGGCGCGCAACTGCCCGATCACGTATTGATCCAGCACCTCGAGAATCTCGCGCGGCTTGGGCAGACTGGAGCGTGCCGACTGCGCCTTCTCTTCGAGTTCCTCGCGGATGATGTCGTTGCACAGCTCAACGCACTCATCGCAGATGAATACGCTGGGACCGGCAATCAGCTTGCGGACTTCATGCTGACTCTTACCGCAGAACGAGCAGTAGAGAATCTTGTTGCTGTCGCCGGAACGACCTTGGCGGTCTTCGCTCATGCTTCTGTTACCCAGTTACCCCACCCGATGCACGGGGGTTCGATTTCGAGAATAGCACAGGGTCGGGAGGACATCCGCCCAGCCCGACCCTGCCAGTTTTTCCTGCAATTTCAGCAATCTGGCGATCAAGACGGCTGGATCGACTCTTCCGGACGGCGTTCCAGCACCTGGTCAACCAGGCCATAGGCCTGCGCATCGACCGCGCTCTTGAAGTTATCGCGCTCGGTATCGCGCGCAATCGTCTCCAGGGATTGGCCGGTATGCTTGGCCAGGATCTCATTCAGACGCGAACGCAGGGTCAGGATCTCACGCGCATGGATGTCGATATCAGTGGCCTGGCCCTGGAAGCCGCCCAGCGGCTGGTGGATCATCACGCGCGAGTTCGGCAGCGCATAGCGCTTGCCGGCCGCACCCGATGCCAGCAACAGCGCGCCCATCGAGGCGGCCTGGCCGACGCAGATGGTGCTCACGTCCGGCTTGATGTACTGCATGGTGTCGTAGATCGCCATGCCGGCGGTGACCACGCCGCCCGGCGAATTGATGTAGATGCTGATGTCCTTTTCCGGGTTGTCCGCTTCCAGGAACAACAGCTGGGCCACGATCACGTTGGCCATGTGGTCGTCGATCGGACCGACCAGGAAGATCAGACGCTCCTTCAGCAGACGCGAGTAGATGTCATACGCACGCTCGCCGCGGCTGGTCTGTTCGACCACCATCGGCACCAGGTTCAGGGCTTTGGTCACAATGCTCATCAGTCTTCCTGTAGTGGCAGCGGCTTGCGCCGATGCCCGGGTTTGACATCCGCATCCCAGCCATCGGGATGCGGGTTGGTGTCACGCGGTCGCTTACCTTAGACCCGAATGGCGTCCTGGAACGACAGCGACTGCTCGGTGTGCTGGGCGCGCTCGGCGATCCAGTCGATCACCTGCTCTTCCATGACACGGCTCTGCAGTCCACTCATCAGTTGGGGGTCGTTGCGGTACATCTCAATGACCTGCTCCGGCTCTTCGTAGGTCGAAGCGATCAGACGCAGCGTTTCGCTGACGCGCTTGGATTCCAGGCGCAGCTCGTTGCGACGGGCCACCTCGCCCACCAGCAGACCGACCAGCACGCGCTTGGCAGCCGCGTCCATGAAACCCTGATGGGCATCGGCCGGAATCTCGCCCGGGTTGCGGCCGCTGCGGCGGACCTGCTCGACCTGCTGCGCCAGCATCGAACGGGCTTCGTTCTCGACCAGACGCGGCGGCATTTCCACGTGCGCATAGGCGGCGATCAGCTGCTCGCCCACTTCGCGACGCAGGCGGTTCATCAGCGCGCCCTTGAGCTCGCGCTCCAGGTTGGTGCGGATGTCGGCGCGGAACTGCTCGGCATCGCCACTCTTCACGCCGAAGCTCTTAATGAACTCCTTGTCCACCACCGGCAGCACCGGCTCGGAGACCTCGACCGCCTTGACGTGCACCTGCACGGTCTTGCCGGCCAGCTGCGGCACGCGCCATTCGGCCGGGAAGTCGATGGTCAGGGTCTTGTCTTCGCCCTTGGCCAGGCCTTCCAGGCCCTTTTCGATCTGGTCGAACATCACGCCCGAGCCCAGCACGCTGCTGCCGGTCTCCACGCCTTCGGCGGGCAGACGCTCGTCGCCGGCCTGCGACCAGGTCTCCAGTGCCACCAGGTCACCGACCTGCGCGCCGCGCTCGACCGGGTTCCAGGTGCGGCGCTGCAGACGCAGGTTCTCGATCATCTGATCGATGTCGGCATCGGTCACTTCGGCGGTATGACGCACCACCGACAGCTTGGCCACGTCGATATCACCGAAATCCGGCACCACTTCGAAGGTGGCCACGAAGTCGAAATCGCTCTCGCCCTGGTCGATACGCGGGTTGCCGGCCAGACGCAGCGAATGCTCGCGCACCGCCGAATCGAAGGTCTCACGCAGCAGGCCTTCCATCGCCTCGGCACGCACCTGCTGACCGAAGCGCTGCTCGATGACCTTGGTGGGTACCTTGCCCGGGCGGAAACCCTTGATGCGCGTGGTCCGCGCAAGTTCGCGCAGGCGGCCACCGACATGCGTCTCCAGGCGCTCCTGCGGCAGGGTGAAGGTCAGGCGGCGTTCCAGATTGCCGGTGGATTCGATCGATGCTTGCATGTTGACTCCTGCCACCGACTGCACAAGCGTCGGCACGAGATGGAAGATGCGGGTTGACGGATGGCGAGAAAGCCGCCGAGCCTTGTAGTTTCGCCGATAACGGCGGCCGCTGCCAGCGGAATACGCGTCACTGCGCCGCGCAATGGAAAGCCCCCAGGCCTGCGGCGGGAAGCGGCCGGAACACGCACGGCCGCACTGCATTGGTGCGAAAGGGGGGACTCGAACCCCCACGCCTTGCGGCGTCAGAACCTAAATCTGGTGCGTCTACCAATTCCGCCACTTTCGCGATGCTGCCAGCCCGGCCATTGTTGCAGGGATGCCGGGAAAGAAAAAGCATCGCGAGGGCGATGCGGCTGGTAGAAACAGGAGCCGGCTTGCGTGCCCGCCGCCCGCACGGGCAGCACGATGCAAGGCGGCCCTGAATCCGACACACTAAAGGTAAATGCATTCATCATGCCACCCGGCCCAGCGGCGTACCTTCCGCCCCGCTAGCGCTGGGTAAAGCCTAGGTTCGCTAAAATTCCGTTAACACCAGTAGAGGCAGTCATCGCGATGAGAGATCGGTATCGGCAGATCGTGGCCCTGTCCCGCGACTGCATCAAGGAGATCGACCTCGATGGGCGGATTACGGCCATCAACGTCAATGGCCTGACCGAGCTTGGCGCCAGTCATCAGGATCAACTGATCGCGCGGAAGTGGCGCGACCTGTGGCCAGCGGAGGCAGCCGGGCTGGTGGATGCGGCCATCGCCGGCTCCCGTGCCGGTTCGATCCAGGAATTCGAGGCCGCCGGCGTGAACTTCGCCGGCGTGCGCCAGATCTGGCAGGTCGTCACCAGCCCGCTGTTCGATGCGCTTGGCAAGGTCGAAGCAATCCTGGCGGTGAGCAGGAACATTTCCGACCGCCGCGCGCTGGAGACCGCCTTTCGCACACTGGATTCGACCCTGGCCGCAGAGCGCGCGTTTTCCAGCGGCGTGCTGCGCCTGGCGCGCGCGCGCGAACATTCGCTGTCGAGCGAACTGCACAGTCTGCGCGACCTGCAAGAGCGCATCGAAGGCGACCTGGACATTGCGCGCGCCGCACAGAGCGCTGCCGAAAAGATTTCCGAGCAGGCGCAAAAGGGCGAAGCGGTAGGACAACTGCTGGCCGGCGTGGTGCACGATTTGAACAACGTGCTGCAGGCGGCAACCTCGGCCATCGAACTGGTGGTACAGCGCGCCAGGATCGATGCGCACGATGCCAAGCTGTTGAGCGTGGCCGACGCGGCGCTTCAACATGGCTCGGTCATGGCACAGCGCCTGGTCGGGTTTTCGCGGCAATATCCGTACAGCCCGGAATCGGTGGACCTGGCGGCCTTGACCGAACAGCTCGGCCCCCTGCTCGAACAGGTGGTCGGCGCGGATCTGCAATTGCAGCTGCGCACCACCGAAGGTGGATGCTGCGCGATGGTCGATCGCCATACGGTGGAACGCGCCATCTTGAACCTGGTGATCAACTCCCGCGATGCCTGCCAGGGTGGCGGCGTCATTCGCGTGGAGACCGGCGACGCCGTGGTCGCTGAAGAACAGGCCAGCCTGGCCAGGCCGGCCGGGCGCTACGTCACCATCGCCGTGGCCGATAACGGGCATGGCATGGATGCGCACGTGCAGGCGCACCTGTTCGAAGCGTATTTCACCACCAAGGATGCCGACAAAGGCGCGGGCCTGGGGCTGGCGCAGGTGTACAGCTCGGTCCGTCAGGCAGGTGGCTTTGTCGAAGTGACATCGGCCCCCGGCCAGGGCGCATGCTTTACGCTGGCGTTCCCACGCATGCAGCAGAGCGCGGCGCCCGCGCCCGCCGCAGCGCCGTAAGCGACCACGGCTGCAGTTGCCCATCGCCGATCCGGCGTAGCGCATCGCTTCGGGGCGTCAGCGCCATCCAGGGCAGCAAAGAACCTCTTCCTGCGTGTGCCGATGGACGTTGCCTGGCGGCCCGTCACCTCGCGCGAGGCGACACTGCCAGGCGCGACCACATCAGCCAGACAAGCACGGCGCAGGCGCCACCTGCCGCCAGACCACACTGCAGCAGCGTCAGCATGACCGTGCGGTCGGACATCATCGACCAGCCGCCGATGATCGCCAGCAGCAGCACGATCACCCCGGTCGAGAGCAGACCGCTCATCGCACCGGTGCCAACGTGGACCAGCAGGTTGGGCCGGCGCCCACGGTACCGCCAGGCACAGATGCGCACACACAGCCATCCCGCCGCGGCGCAGGCAATCACCAGCAACACCAGGCCGTAGGACCAGGCAACGATCAACAACGCGGTCAGCAGGTCGAACCGGGTCAACAGCACCAGGCCCAGCAGCCCGCCGAGCGGAGGACCGACGATCGCGAAGACGCCAACCTGGCCCAGGATCGAATGCCGCAATGCTCCGGACACAGCAGGCCTCATGTGCGCTCGCTCGACCGGGCAGCGACGACCGGTGGCGATTGCGCACCTGACACAAGCCAGACATCGTGCCCGGCCGAGATCAGCACTGCGTTGCCGCGGCCGCCGACCGAGACGACAGCGAAGCAGCCGATTCCCTGCGTCATCTTTTCCTCAGCACAAAAAGAAAAGCACCTAGGCAGATGCCTAAGTGCTTTTGTTTGGTGGGCCGTCAAGGATTCGAACCTTGGACCTATTGATTAAGAGTCAACTGCTCTACCAACTGAGCTAACGGCCCTGAAACTGGTCGCACATTGTATGCGCGTTTTTGCGTCGTTGCAACACCCCGCGATGCATCGGGTCCAACTTTTCCTGCAATCAGTGGGGTGGCTGAGGGGACTCGAACCCCCGACATCTGGAATCACAATCCCGCCCCAGCCCGTAAGCATACAACGTTTTCTACCGTTTGTGACGCACCGGGTGACGTAAAGGTGACATCTGTGGCGTCACAGGTGACGCGCCAATTAATCGGGGCTATAGACCAAACGAACTTCTAGTGAAGAGGACGCAGTCCTCCAACTTCCTGCGCAAACATCCATCCCAGATTTGGGATATGATGAGTCTCAGCTATAGCGTGTCACTTAAAGCTCTCTTCCAGCTCTCTTAGAGGGGCGCTTCCAGTACCACTCTCCGGCCGTGCCGGTTTCTGCTGATCCACCAACACCTCCGCCTCCGGGCGGGGGCGTTTTTCGTTTGCCCATTCAATCTCAACTTCGGGACGCATTCCTAATATGCAATCAATCGCCCAGACGCTTCACGAACGCCAACTTCAGCTGGAAGCCGAGTCCACATCACTCGGCATCGCCCGATACGAAAAGGCGCGCGCCAATTCCGACGAGGCTGACACCGGTCCCGGAAAGAAGCTGGTCATGCAGGCCGTAGCAGCCACCGGACACGCCATCCGGGAGTTCGTCGAGAAGGCCAAATGCGGCGGCGGCGGTCGTAGACACACGGCAGTGAAGTGGCTGGAGCATCTCGACCCCGAAGGCTGCGCCTACCTGACCGCAGTGGTATGCGTGAACGCGCTGGCTGGCGAGCAGGCCAAGTTGACCGCCGTAGCACGTTCTGTCGGCTCTGCCATTGCACAGGACGTGAACTACAAGAAGCTCCGGGACAACCATGCTGGCCTCTACCGGGTGATCCAGCAGCAGCTTAAGAAGTCCACGTCAGCACACCACTCCACTGGAGTGATGAACCACGCCCTCGCCAAAACCGAGACCGACATGTTCGTGTTCACGCCAGACGAGGAAGCCCTGGTTGGGATGAAGCTAATCGACCTCTTCATTGAAGCTTCGGGCCTGGCCGAAATCATCCTGACCCGACCACGCAAGAATCAGACCGTCGCGATACTGCAGGGCACCGCAGCGATTCGCGAGTGGCTAGCCAAAGCCCACGAGAGCGCCTCGATGTTCCTGCCCGTGTGGATGCCCATGCTGGTCAAGCCCAAGGATTGGACGACGCCTCGCGACGGTGGCTACCTCACCGACATCGGCGGAAGAGCGGACCTCGTGCGCACGCGCAACCGTGCCTACAAGCGAGAGTTGGAACAGGCCGACATGCCCAACGTCTACCGGGCGGTCAACCTGATCCAGTCCACTCCGTGGAAGATCAACAAACCAATCCTGGAAGTGATGCAGGACGCTTGGGCAATGGGCGGCGGCTTCGCTGACCTGCCTGACCGAGACCTGGTGGAATTGCCCGAGCAACCGGCAATGCTGGTTAGTGACCCCGATTTCTACAAAGAGCACCACGCTGAGGAGTTCAAGGCGTGGAAGCGCAGCCGCGCGGAGGTCTATGAAGAGAACGCCCGCGGCACGTCCCGCCGATTGTCGGCGGCGCAGAAAATCGCCCTGGCGGTGAAGTTCAAGGATGAGGACGCGATCTACTTTCCGCACAACTTGGACTTCCGCGGACGTGTCTACCCGATCCCCTCGATTCTTACGCCACAAGGCGACGATCAGGCAAAGGCACTGTTGACGCTGGCCGAAGGCGTACCGCTCGGCGAGGACGGCGCATTCTGGCTGGCTATCCATGTCGCCAACTGTTTCGGCGTCGATAAGGTTGCCTTCTCGGAACGCGTGGCGTGGGTCAAAGCGAACGAGGAGATGATTCTCGACTCGGCCCTCAACCCGCTAGACGGCCAGCGCGCTTGGTCCAAAGCTGACTCACCCTTCTGCGCCCTCGCCGCTTGCTTCGAGTGGCTCGGCTACTCAATCAATGGCGACGAGCACGTGTCGCACCTTCCTATCGCCCTAGATGGCTCTTGCAACGGCCTGCAGAACTTCTCGGCCATGCTGCGAGACTCTATCGGCGGCGCGGCAACGAACCTGCTGCCGCAGCGCAAGCCTGCCGACATCTACACGGCCGTGATGAACGTGGCCGCGTTGCGCGTCAAGGCGGAAGCGGAGGCAGGAAACTCCTGCGCGATCTTCTGGGACGGCATGCTGACCCGCGGCATCGTCAAACAGCCAGTGATGACGCTTCCCTACGGCGTCACTAAGTCCGGCATGCGCGGCCAGGTGCAGGCCAACGCCAAAAAGGAGGGACTCTCTCCTTCCAACGAGCAGGCGGCTTACCTAGGCGACATCCTGTGGGATTGCATCGGCGAGGTCGTGGTGGCCGCGCGCCAGGCTATGGACTGGTTGAAAGAAGCATCCAAGGTCGCGTCGGCCTCCGACCTCCCCATCGCATGGACCACGCCGGCAGGCTTCCCGGTATTGCAGGAGTATCGAGAGGACCTTGGCAAGCGCGTCACGACGCACATTGGCGGCAAGCGAGTCGAATTAATCGTGGCTATGGACGGGAGCAAACTTGACCGCCGCCGCCAGGGTCTCGGCATCTCCCCTAACTTCGTTCACTCCTGCGATGCGAGTCACCTGATGCTGACCACCTGTCTCGCGTCAGACAACGGGATCACCAGCTTCGCGATGATCCACGACTCCTACGGAACGCATGCCGGAAACACCGGCATCCTCGCCGCCTCGTTGCGCCACGCTTTCATTGAGCAATACGAGGGCGACGTGCTGGGCAACTTCAGAACCGAACTGGCCGAGCAACTTCCGGTGGAGGTGGCTTCTGACCTACCGGAGATTCCCCCCTTCGGCGACCTGGACCTCTCCGCAGTGTTGGAGAGCAGCTATTTCTTTGCCTAATGCATCCCACATCTGGGATTACTCCCGAAAAAGGAACAATCTATGAGCATCAATTTCAACGCAACTCTCGGTACCTACGTCGCGCTGGACGCCTACGGCCAGGTTCTCGCGATCTACAGCCCATCCACTCACGGGACGGTCGAAGAGTTCCGCAACGAGATGGGCCGGGCCGAGTGATCGAGCCGCGTCTCCGCTCGCACGTACTGCACTCCCGAAGCGCGCACGCGGCCTCACGCGGCGCCTTCGCAGCCCTGAGCGGCGTGCAGATGGTCGAGCACCCCGCAGACCAGCTCATCGGGCTTGCCTGCGCTTTCCGATTCACCGCCGAGGAGTGCGGGTACGACCCGCTTTCCCTTTTGGCACTTACCGAACGCATGGAAGCGGACTGCCGCTTCCGTGAACTCAACACCCTGTCGGCCGTCCGCAAGTACGCCCAGGAAGAACTGGCGAAGAAGCTCCCATGACACGCGAAATCGAACGGCTGCTGGAACAGGCCGCCCTGGAAAACGAGCTGTATGGAGCGACTTTCGCCTCCACCGAAGCCCGCCTAATCGAAGCCGGCTACCTCCCCGAAGACTCTGAATTCTATGACCCAGAAGAAAGCGAATAAACGATACGTGTCCCCGCCCGGCACCGCCATCTGGCCGCGGCTGAATGCCCCCGACACCAAGTACAACGCCGACGGCGAATTTTCCGCCAAGCTCGCGATGGACGAATCAGACGCCGACACCCAGGCGTTCATCAAAAAGCTGACAGCCATCCGCGACGAAGCGTTCGAGCAGTTCAAGTCCGAAAACCCGAAGCACAAGAAAGCCGCACTGGCGGACTTCTTCGCATCGGAAACGGATGACGAGGGTGACGAGACCGGCCGGGTGACCTTCAACTTCAAGATGAAGCACAAGATCAAGGCGAAGAAGACCGGCAAGGTCTACACCATGGTCCCGACCATCGTGAACGCCAAGAAGGAAGTGCTGAAAAATCCACCGAACATCGGTGGCGGCAGCATTCTCAAGGTGAGCTTCGAGGCCGTCCCCTACTTCGCGGCGGCGGACAAGAAGTTCGGCATTTCGCTGCGCATGGTCGGCGTCCAGATCATCAAGCTGGTCGAGTTCGGCGGCGCCAGCCGTGCAGCCGACGACTTCGATGAGGAGGACGGCGACGATATCGCTGACGGCGCAGATCGCCCGAGCGATGAAGACGACTCCGACGATTCGGATGACGATAGCGACGGAGATGATGGCGACGACGGCGACTACTAAGCCCTCGTCCCAGGTCACGAAAGGGGCGGCGTTGGCCGCCTCTTTCATTTTCCCAATAGACCCCGTTCCGGCTTCTCGCCCCCGCGTAACGCGCTGGGGCACGTACCACCTGAAGACCTACAAGAACTGGCTCGAAGCAGCCGGCGCGTATCTCAAGACCACTGGCGCAAAGATCCCGGAAGGGAGGCTGCATGTGGCCCTGGAGTTCGTCTGCCGTAAGCCGAAGACCACGAAACTCGTGACGCCCAAGGGCGACATCGACAACTACGCAAAGGCGCCACTTGACGCCATCACCCACGCCGGCATCTGGCCGGACGACAAGTGGATCGTCTCCCTCTACGCCACCAAGCGGTTCGCCGAACTCGGCGAGGAACCGCACACCTCGCTGCAGGTGCTTCTGTGCGACTGAAGAAGATGGTCAACCCTGACCAGCTGTTCGTGACCGCATCAATGACGCGGCCGGACCATTCGGTCACTGGCGCAGAACTGGCGCGAATCCACCGCTCGCAAGGCTTCTCCAAGATCGCAGTCCACTACGTCATCGAGCGCGATGGAACTGCCTTCGAGGGCCGCTCTTTGGACGAGCCGGGCTGTCTCGCGGCGCGCGCCAACGAACGATCGATTCAGGCGTGCCTTGTTGGCGGTGTGGATGACGCCCTAACACCCACCAACAACTTCTCCAAGCAACAGCGGATGACGCTGCGGCGACTCGTGCTCAAGCACGGGCTTCCCGCGGTGTTCGACCGCGTGTGCCCCTTACAGGAAATCTAGCAATGAAACTGTCCCGTCAAGCCAATCTGATCGTCGATCACCTCTACAACAACCAGCACATCACCTCGTGGCAGGCCGAGGGCGTCTACCGCGTCCGCCGTCTGGCGTCGCGCATTACCGAACTGAATCGTGCCGGCTACGACATCCGCAAGGAGCGTTGCGAAGACGCGACGGGGCAGTCCTACACCCGCTACTCCTTCACCCGCGCGCAAAAGCGCCGCTGCACGCCGCTGCACCCGCCGACTCCCGAGCAGCCGCGCTTCCTGCTGGACCGCCTGATCGACCTTTACCGCACCTACTGCGCAAAGGAATTGGGCCTGGGTGGCGATGACCTGGACACCGAGACCGAAGACTTCCGCCGCTTCCTCCAGGAGGCCAAGTGATGGAACAGGTCCAATCCGCAATGCGCCTGGCCTTCGCAAAGGCCACCAAAGACGTGCCGAAGGAAGAACGCGAACGTACCTACGCGATGGTCCGCTCGGCGTCCAACCGTCAACTGGGCGTGACCCGCCGCAAGACCATGTGGTCGGTCGAGCGTGTCAGCCGACGCTGAGTCTCAGTTCGTTTCCAAAGAGCCGTGCCCGAAGTGTGGCAGTCGCGACAACCTCGCGCGCTACGACGACGGGCACGGCTTCTGCTTTGGGTGCTCCCACTACGAGCCGGCAGATGGTGACGCCACACGCACGCAATCAAGGCCCCGCATGTCCGACGACTTTGCCCAAGGCGAAGCTTCCGCCCTGGCCGCTCGCGGTCTGCAAGAAGAAACCTGCCGCAAGTTTTCCTACTGGGTAGGAAAGAACAAGGACGGTAAAACCTGCCAGATCGCCAATTACCGCCGCGACGGTCGCACCGTCGCACAGAAGCTCCGATTCAAAGATAAGAAATTCGCCTTCATAGGCGACACCAAGGAAGCCGGCCTGTTCGGCCAGCACCTCTGGCAACCCACGCGGCGTCTGGTCATCACTGAAGGTGAAATTGACTGCCTGAGCGTCGCGCAAGTGCTCGGCCTGAAGTGGCCCGTAGTGTCTGTTCCGAACGGCGCGCAGGGCGCAGCCAAGGCCATCAAGCGCGAGCTGGAGTGGGTCGAAAAGTTCGACGAAGTGGTCATCATGTTCGACATGGATGAACCAGGCCAGGCCGCCGCTCAGGAGGTCGCTGGAATCCTTTCGCCGGGCAAGGCACGCATCGCACAGCTGCCGCTGAAAGATCCCAACGCGATGCTCCAAGCGGGCAATGGCGAGGCCATCGTCTCGTGCATCTACGAAGCACAGACGGTTCGCCCGGACGGCATCGTGACCTTCGGCTCAGTGCGCGAGAAGGCACTGGCCCCAGTGGTCATCGGAATGCCATGGCCGTGGCCTGATCTGACCGACTGCACGCTTGGCCGACGCTACGGCGAAATCTATGGCCTGGGCGCCGGCACGGGCATGGGCAAGTCCGATGTGTTTGATGAAATCATCGTGTTTACAGCGACCACCTGCAACGAGAAGTGCGGCGTCCTCAAGCTAGAGCAGCCGCCCGCAGAGACCGCGAAGCGCCTCGCAGGCAAGTACGCCTCCCGTCGCTTCCATGTGCCCGACGCAGGCTGGACGCAAACAGAACTGGAAGACGCCTTCGACACACTGGATAGCACCGGAAACGTCGTCCTTTACGACCACTTCGGCACCACCGACTGGGATGTCATCGCCTCCAAGATGCGCCACATGGCCGTGGCGGACGGTGTCAAGCACATCTTCCTGGACCACCTCACGGCTCTCGCAGCCGACGCCGAGGACGAGAAGAAAGTGCTGGAACAGGTGATGGCTGCACTCGCCAAGTTGGCGATGGAGCTGAGCGTCTGCATTTACTTCATCTCGCACCTTACGACTCCCGAGAAGGGATCGCCGCACGAGGAAGGCGGGCGCGTGACCATCCGCCAGTTCAAGGGCAGTCGCGCCATTGGCTTCTGGTCGCACTTCATGTTCGGTCTGGAGCGTGATCAACAGGCGGCAGACGTCTCCGTTCGCACCACAACGACTCTCCGCGTGCTCAAGGACCGCTACACCGGTCAAGCCGCGGGCAAGTGCATCTACCTCCGCTACGACGAGCAAACCGGGCGACTCGTGCCGTGCGCAGATCCCTACGCGGACGGCGATGACGAGAGCTACGACGACACACCGGGCGGCTATTGAGCCGCATCCCATCTCATCCAAGGAATAACCGCATGACCCTCAAGACCACACTGCTGGCAATCCACGCCTTCCTGACTCCGGCCCCGAGCGTTGACGCCATCTGCGCTGACCTGGATCGCACCCTGGGCAAACTGGATGCAGCCGAAGGAAAGCTGCGCGACCGCGCCGCAATCGCCGAAGCAAAGGCCGCCAAGTTGGTACAGGAAGCCGTGGGCCACCGCTCGCGCGCCCTGCGTGCCGGTCGCGTCGCCAGTCGTATCAAGGCCATCATCGAATGAGCTACGGCGCCTACATCAAGGCCATCTTTCTGGACATGCCGGCCGCCGCGCGCATCGTCTCCATCCTCGGTGGCGGCGCCCTGCGCTCGTTCTATGACGGCACTCCCGCCAAAGACTACGACCTGTTCTTCCGTTCCTATCAGGACTACCTCGTTGCCTTCGCTGCGTTCTCGGAGCAGGGCAACCGGTACAAGGAGCTGGCGGCACCTAACGGCACCTCGCAGTTCCACGACCTGAGCACCGGCCGCCTCTTCAATTTGGTGGGCTTCCACTTCGACACGCCGCAGGGACACCGCGATGCGTTCGATTTCCGTTGCTGCATGTTTGTGGCGTGGCTGGAATTCGACCTTCCGACCGCTTCAGCGCACCCCGATGCTGCTGCGGACGCCGAGGCGAAGCGTCTCGTTGTGATGAACAACAACGGCGACGAACGTACCTATGCTCGGATGCACCGCTACAGGGACTACGGCTACCGCCTTGAATTGGGCTTCGACGAGGATCTGAGCGAACAAACGGATGACGTTCCCCTGCCAAGTTTCGAGCGCGTCAAGCAGCTCCTCAAAAGCCATCCCAAGGCTGCACGAGGTGTAGGCTCCGATGGCCTGGCTAGTCTTTGACATCGAGACCAACGGCCTACTCGACGAACTCACCACCATCCACTGCATCTCCCTACAGGAAGTAACCCCGGAGGGAGTACCCGTGGGCGATGTGCTGTCAGCCAACCGCGTAAACGGGGAGCTGACCATCGAGCAGGCATTGGAGATGCTTCGGGGAGCGGATGCAGTAGTCGGCCACAACATCGTCAACTTCGACGTGCCCGCCATCCGCAAGCTGTACCCGGAGTTCAAGGTCAAGCGCGCACTGGACACAATGCTGCTGTCCACCTTGCTGTGGCCGGACCTGCGAGACCGCGACTTCACAGCCATCAAGAAGTCGCCTGGAAAGCTGCCGGGCCAGTTTGTCGGAAGGCATGCGCTGGAAGCCTGGGGCTACCGCCTAGGCGAATGGAAGGGCGACTACTCAGAAGTCATGAAGTCCAGGGGTCTCGATCCCTGGGCTGCCTGGAACCAGGAGATGGACGACTACTGCGACCAGGACGTACGCGTCACACAAAAGCTCTTCGCCCTCCAGATGACCAAGGGCCTGTCGCAAGAAGCGATTGACCTAGAGCACGGCATCGCGCCCATCCTCCAGCGCCAGACCGCATATGGCTTCCTGTTCGACCAGAAGAAGGCCGACAAGCTGCAGCGCGAGTTCATGGTTACCAAGGCCAGGCTCACCGACGAGCTGACCCGAGTGTTCCAGCCTTGGCGCGAGAGCCTCGGCATGTTCGTTCCGAAGGTCAACAACGCGAAGCTTGGCTACGTCAAAGGGGTTCCGCACGAGAAGTTCAAGTCATACGTCTTCAATGCAGGCTCTCGCGACCACATTGCGAAGCGCCTAAAAGCACTGCACGGATGGAAGCCCACGGTGTTCACGCCGGAGGGTCGCCCGAAGATCGACGAGGAGACCCTCGCCCACCTCAAGTACCCCGAGATTCCCATGCTGCTGCGCTACCTGACGGTGGCCAAACGCGCCGGGCAACTCTCCGAGCCTCCGCCGAAGCTCAAGAAGGACGGCACCCCAAGCAAGTCGAAGAAGAAATCGGAAGCCTGGATCACTCAGGTTAAGAAGGATGGACGCATCCACGGCCGCGTAAATCAGAACGCTGCGGTCACCGGACGCATGACGCACTCGGGGCCGAACATGGCCCAGGTACCCAAGGTCCAGAAAGGCAAGGAGGGGATTCTCTTCGGCGAGGCCGGCGGTTGGGGATATGAGTGCCGCGAGCTATTCACCGTGCCCAAGGGCAAGAAGCTCGTGGGCGCCGACGCCTCTGGCCTGGAGCTGCGCTGCCTGGCGCACTTCATGGCCGCCTTCGACGGCGGCGCCTACGCGACCGTACTGCTGGAAGGCGACATTCACGCCGAGAACCAGAACGCAGCCGGCCTGCCGTCCCGCGACAACGCGAAGACCTTCATCTACGCCTTCCTCTACGGGGCCGGCGACGAGAAGATCGGGTCGATCATCGGGAAGGGCCGCAAACACGGCAAGGCGCTGAAGGAGAAGTTCCTCCAGGGTCTTCCAGCGCTCGCCAGACTGGTCAAGGGCGTCAAGAAGCGCGCCAAGGCGAAGGGCTATCTCATCGGCCTAGACGGTCGGAAGCTGCACATCCGCAGCGACCACGCAGCACTCAACACGCTCCTGCAGTCCGCAGGCGCGCTGGTCATGAAGAAGGGACTGCACATCCTGGACATGCGCCTGCAGGAAGCCGGGCTTGCGCCGGGAGTGAACTACGAGTTCGTCGGCAACATCCACGACGAGTGGCAGATCGAGGTGGACGAGGAACATGCCGAGTTCGTCGGACAGTCCGCGGTCGCTTCGATCCGTGCGGCAGGCGATTACTTCGGCTTTCGCTGCCCACTCGATGGCGAATACAAGATCGGCAACAACTGGGCTGAAACCCACTGACCAAAGCACGCACCTCCGATCCGGCAGGTGTGCTCCTTCGCAGCGCCCGCAGGCGGGCACAGAAGCGCGGCCTGCAGTTCGACCTCGAAAGGGACGACATACAGATTCCGAGCTTCTGCCCCGCCCTGGGCATTCCGCTGTTCCGCTCTGTCGGACTGAAGGCGCAGGGACCTAACTCCCCAACGCTGGATCGCATCACACCTGAGCTGGGTTACGTGCGCGGCAACGTCCGCGTTATCTCCAGTAGGGCCAACCAAATCAAATCTGACGCTTCCACCGCAGAGCTTCTGCAGGTGGCTTGCTGGGTTCAGGAGAACACATGAACGACACGAACACCGAGACGGTGACCATCCCCCGTGCCCGCTATGTCGAACTACTAGAGGACGAAGAGTTCTTGAACGCCCTTCGTGCAGCCGGCGTGGATAACTGGGATGGCTATGACTATGCCTTGGAAATCTGCCAAGAGGTCGAGTGACCCCTAAGCAGATCCTCCAGACCCTCGCCGGTCTGCTGGTCCTCGCCGCCATAGGTGCCGGCGCGTACGGCATGTGGTCCTACAGCCACATGGCGAAGCGTGTTGAGTCGCTTGAAGCGACGGCGCGCGACTACGACGACTTCAAAAAATCCGTGGCGACCCTCCAGCAGGAGGCCGTACGCCGTGCCTCTTTCGACAAAGCAATCCGGGACTTGCGCGCCGAGCGCAACCGTTCCGTGGAGACCGCCGCAAATGAAAACCCTGTTGTTGCTGGCTATCTGCACCAGCGCATTCCTGACGAGCTGCGCAACGCGCACTTCGCTGATCGAACAGTACCTCCAGCCGTGCCAGGTCGAGGGCAAGCACAGCTCCCTTGACGCGGTGATGGCCGACCCGGCTTCCGAGACATACGACCTCTACCACTTCGGCGGCAACGCCGAGGACGCCCTTGCGCGCTGCAACGCCGACAAGGAATCCATCAAGCGCCTTAAGGAGGGCAAGCGATGAACGAACAAGCACTTCCACGCTGGGGCAAGGACACAGAGGTAGTTGTCCGGGACGCCACTTTCCGCGACGGTCGTGGGCCGGGCTACCTTGAGGTGATCGTCTCACACGGCGATCTGCGCATTGCCGAACTATGCCAGCCCACTATCATCGGCGCGACCATCGAACGCGCTCTGCATAAGTTGGCGCACGACGTTGGTCGCAGGGTCGTGTTCGCATGAGCCAGCTGAATAAGTGCATCACTTTGATCGGCGGCCCTGCGGACGGTACGCAGCACATCGCCGATGTTTGCGCACGCACTCTCGTAGTTGCCTACTTTGAACGCGAGCCGATCATGGGCAAGCCGGGAGAACTCATTCCGCTTTGGGATCAGGAACGCACGAGCACTCGGTCACACACCTACCTGATCCGTCGCGTTGGCAATTACGCCTGGGTGGGCGTCCACGAGAGCATTGCTTGAAGAAGCGCCAGCGACCCGTCCTGCTGATCGATGCGGACGTGCTGCGGTACTACATGGCCTTTAAGAACACCAAGCTCATTGACTGGGACAACGACGGCGACCCCATGGAGGTGTACCAGCCGGAAAAGGCAAAGGTCGAGGTGGCCGAGTACATCGCTGAGTTGGTCGAGAAGTTTGACGCCGCCGACTTTGTGCTGCCGCTGTCTTGCCCCGAGAACAACTTCCGAAAGGAGGTCGAGCCGACCTACAAGCAGGCCCGCCACGAGAAGCCGAAGCCCGCTCTGTGGTACGCCTTGGACGAGTTCATCCACGCGGAGTACGCCGACAAGATCGTCAAGCGGCACTCATTGGAAGGCGACGATATCCTCGGAACCTTAGCCACGCATCCAGAACCCAAGCGGTGCCCCGGGCCACGCATCGTCGTGTCCATCGACAAGGATCTCCAGACGATCCCCTGCCGACTCTACAACCCCAACAAACCAGACCTCGGCGTGCGGACTATCGACCGCTACGACGCCGACCTGTTCTGGATGAAGCAAACCCTGATGGGCGACACCACCGACAACTACACCGGGTGCCCTGGCATCGGCGCCAAGCGCGCTGACGAGGCCCTGATGCCTGTCCACGAAGCGTACCGCAGTAGCTCTCCAGAAGAGCACTTGGCGGCCCTCTGGGAGGCCGTGGTTGCTGTCTACGCAAAGAAAGGACTCTCGGCGGATGACGCCCTTGTCCAAGCACGCCTGGCGCGAATTCTTCGCCACGGCGACCTCAATTACAAAACGAACAAGGTGAATCTTTGGAAACCCTGATGCTGTTCTTCAACATCCTGGCCTGGTGCGGTGTGTTCTTCTTCACCCTAGGGTGGTCCGCGACCTGGTGGCTGGTCATAGCCGAGGGCCGGAAGCTCCGCCCGCAGTGGTTCCCGATCATCGGGCCAATCGTCTGCTGGGGCTGGCTGATCTCCGGGTGGTGCGCATGAAGCGCCTGCTTGGTGCCGTTGCAGCAGTCTGGCTGCTGGTAGTCGCTGCCAATGTGGCTTTCTGGAGCCTGGTGATCTACGTGCTGGTGCTCGTCGCGAGGCATTACTCGTGAGCGCGCCCGAGCAGTATCCGGACGGCAATCCCAAAACCCGCATCGCGGCCCTGAAGGTCCCAATGCAACTGGTCCCGCCAAGCGCCCGTATCGCCATGGCGGCCGCCTTCGCAGATGGCGCCTCCAAGTACGGCCCTTTCAACTGGCGCGAGAAGGGCGTCAGCGCGAGCGTCTACCTGGGCGCAGCGATGCGCCATATCGACGCCTGGATTGACGGGCAGGAGGTTGCCGAGGACAGCGGCGTGGACCATCTGGCCCATGCCATGGCCTGCTTCGCGATCATCGTCGATGCGCGTAGCGTTGGGCGTCTGAACGACGACCGTCCGCATCCCGGAAAAGCAGCCGAGTTGCAAATGGAGTACCACGAGCGGGCTGTGGCAAAGGAGGGATGAATTAGTCGGGCCTCTAGAGGGAAAACCCAAGGTTTTCCCCTCTTTTAGTTCCACTTCTAGATCCCTTGAGAACACATGAACATTCCCCTGACCGCCGATGAGCTGATCGACGAGCTGGCGCGCATCTACCCCGAGGTCATCTATGACCCTGATCAGGACCGAGAGGAGTTCCTCCTCAAGTCCGGTGAGCGTCGCCTGGTGCTTCGACTTCTGGTCGCGCGCGAGCAGGAACGCGAAGAGTCCCGAGGAGGCCACCACTAATGTGCAGCTCCAAACCCAAGACTCCGAAGACGGAAACACCGGACATTCTGGTCACCGCACGTGATGGCTCCGGCCAGTCTCAATCTGCCCAGGCCAGAAAGAAGTCTGGTCTGCGCACCGACATGAACTCGCCGCTCTACCAAGGATTGACCATTCCGCGTGGCTGATGCCAGCAAAACCCTCGTATCCGCCAAGGAACGCTACGACGAGCTGAAGCCCAACCGAAATAGTGCCGAGACCCGCGCTAAGGCGTGCACCAAGGTCACCATCCCATCACTGTTCGTTGATCCGAAGCAGAAGTCACAGACTTTCACCGCTCCAGTACAGGGCACAGGCGCTCGCTGCGCTAACGCAATCGCCAACGCGCTTCTGCTGGCAGTTCTGCCGCCCAACATCACTCCCTTCACCCTGAAGCCCGACCTGTCCGAATCGGACAAGCTCATGCAGGAAGCAGGTATCCAGAAGGGCGAACTTGAGACGGCACTTTCGGAAATCGAACGTGCCGTCATGGATGAAATCGAGGCCGGCGCCCAGCTACGTTCTGTACTGGCTGAGGGCTTCAAACACTCCGCGGCGGCCGGTAACTGGCTGCTGTACGTGCCGGATCAAGGGCCGGGCAAACTCTACCCGCTGACCTCTTACGTCGCTGACCGCGATGGCCTGGGCAACGTGTTGGAGATTGTCACCCTCGATCTGATTGCCATCCAGATGCTTCCTTCCGAGGCGCGCGAAGCGATCCTCGCAAAGGTCTCGGAGACCGAGCGGCTGAAGAAGCTGGCCGAAGACGCCGAGCTTTACACCCGTGTTTACCGCGACGAGAACAACGAGAACTGGCTGTGCTATCAGGAGGTTGAAGGCGTCGTCATCGCCGGGACCGACGGCAGCTATCCGATCGATGCTCCGCCTTGGATTCCTGTATCGATCCCTCGGCCTACCAGTGAGGACTACGGTCGTGGTCTGATCGAGGACTACCGAGGCGAGTTCGAGACTCTTGAGGCGCTCCGGAAGGCGCTCCGAAAGGGTGCTGCAGCTGCCGCGAAGATTCTTTGGCTGCTGAAGCCAACCTCGGCGATGAAGCCCGATCAGTTGACCAAGGCTGAGTCGGGGGCCTTCATTCGCGGCGACAAGAACGACATTTCCTCCCTGACACTGGACAAGTTCCAGGACCTCTCGTTCGTGAAGAGCGAAGCCGACGCCACCGCCCGTAATCTGGAGTTGGTCTTCGGCGTCGGCACTGCGATTCAGCGCAGCGGCGACCGAGTGACCCGAGAGGAAATCCAGTATCTCGCCCGTGTCCTTGAGGATAACCGCGCCGGCCTTTATTCCGTGCTCGGCCCCGAGCTGATGGTTCCACTCATCCGTCGCATCCTTTTCCGTCTGCAGCAGAACGGGGCAATCCCGGAGCTGCCGGAAGGTCTCATCAAACCCCGCATTACCGTAGGCGTCGCAGCTCTGGGCCGCGGCCATGACTTCGAGAAGCTTGTGCGCTTTGGCGAGACCGCCAAGGCCGTCATGGGTGAGCAAGAAGCCAGCCGCCGCATCGACTGGGGCGAGTGGCTGTCCCGACTAGGCGCCGCATCCGACATCACCACGAAGGGCCTGGTGCTTGACCCCGAAGCGGTCCAGCAGAACGACCAGGCCTCCGCAATGAACGAGGCTGCTGTCCGCGCCGCACCGAACATGGTGAACGCAGCGATGGCGGGCGGCCTCACAAATCAGGTACCGCAATGACCGAACAGAAGACCCCCGCGGCCGAGAAGCAGAAGACGGCGACTGCCCCGGCGAAGACGTACCCGAACGTGACCCAGAAGGGCAACGTGACGGTCACCGAATACGCCGACGGCACAACCCATTACAACGCAGTGGGCACTACCAAGTGACCGAACAGACCACCGAGACCCAGCCGGCCCCGGTCGTCGCTGAAGGAGCCGAAGGTCAGCAGACCGAACGCCTGTATGGCGGCAAGTACAAAACGGTCGAAGAGCTGGAGGCTGCCTATGTGGCGGCCGCTGCCCCGGCTGACCCGGCCGGCAACGCAGGCCTGAAGGCGACGAAAGAAGCCGCGACAACGGAAGACCAAGGGACGGGCGGCGATGCCAACGAAGCCGCCGCAGCTGACGCATTGAAGGCCGCTGGCCTTGACCAGACTGTGTTCACTCAGGAGTTTGCCGAGACCGGCACCATCTCCGAAGAGAGCTTCAAGTCTCTGGAAAAGGCTGGCTTTCCTAAAGAGCTGGTCGGTGTGTACCTGGATGGCCTCAAGGCTCGCCAGTCCACTTACGAGGCCGGCATCTTCGCACCCGCAGGCGGCAAGGACG
Organism: Xanthomonas sp. LMG 8993; assembly: GCF_009835065.2. Lineage (NCBI taxonomy): Bacteria > Pseudomonadati > Pseudomonadota > Gammaproteobacteria > Lysobacterales > Lysobacteraceae > Xanthomonas > Xanthomonas sp. LMG 8993. Next base: position 25,006 of record NZ_QVIF02000003.1, read on the forward strand.
GCTACGCAAAGCTCCTGGAGTGGGCGGGCAAAAATCTGGAGGACGCCGACATCGACGCCTTCAATGCTGCCGTCACCTCCGGCGATGCCGCACGTGCCAAGTTGGCTGTCGCCGGCCTGGCCGCACAGGCCAAGACCTCCGCTCCGGCTGTCTTGATCAACGGCAAGGCCTCCCCGGCTCCGGGCGTGCAGCCGTACGCCTCGCGCGCCGAGGTGCAGGAAGCCATCCGCAATCCAAAGTACCGCTCCGACCCCGCGTATCGCGAGCGCCACATGGCGCGCCTGCGTGCCTCCGACGTGTACTGAAACAACCCTCTTTCAATCACTCCAGCCTCGCCTGTTTCCCAGGTGAAGCACACCCGCACCCCAAGGAAACACAATGGCAGATTCCAATCCCAGCCGCATCGGTCAGATCAACAAGCAGGGCGATGCCTGGGCACTGTTCATGCAGAACTACATGGCCGAGGTCGATACCTCGTTCATCGAGAACTACAAGCTGGAAGGCCGCGTCATGACGCGCACTATCTCTTCCGGCAAGTCCGCGTCGTTCCCGGCTATCGGCAAGGTCGGCTCGCGTTACCACGTCCCCGGCACCGACATCCTCGGCCAGACCGTGGACCACAACGAGCGCATCCTGACGCTCGACCCGATGCTCATCTCAGACGTGTTCATCGCGAACATCGACGAGGCAATGAACCACTTCGATGTGCGTGGCGAGTACACCCGCCTGCAAGGCGCCGAGCTGGCTTTGCAGCGCATGAAGAACGAACTACGGTGCGCCATCCGTGCGGCCCGCATCACCGACTCGGTGGTTGTCGGCCAGCCGGGCGGCCTGCGTATCGTCAACGCTGCAATGCTGACCGACCCGGTTGTGATCGCCAAGGCGTTCCGCGCCGCCCGTCAGAACTTCGACGAGAAGGGTATCTCGGAGAATCCGCAGGAGTTCACGGGCGCGCTGCGTCCGGCTCAGTATTACCTGCTGACCGAGAACAAGGATCTGATCGACCGCGACATCAACACCGAGTCCAAGGGCAGCTACAACGAAGCCGTCATTTCGTCCATCGCCCGCATCCCGCTGTTGAAGGTCAATGCCCTTCCGGGCACCGACGAGTCGGCCGATGCGACCCTGCAGGCCAAGTACCGCGGCGACTACAGCGGCACGGCCGGCGTCATCTTCCACCGCTCTGCGGTGGGCACCCTGCAGCTGCTGGGCCTGTCCGTCGAGGACGTGTACCAGGGCAACAAGCAGGGCACCCTCATGCTGTCGAAGTACGCGCTGGGCCATGGCGAACTGCGTGGCGACGGTGCTGTCGAGCTGAGCACCAAGTGATACCCCCTGCAGCGCGCCAGGATGTTCACCTGCCGCCCGTGAAGTCGGGCCGCGCTGCATCTCTCTCCTGACCGGGGGTCTCCTAACAGAGACCTCCGGTTTTTTTTTCGGCCACTCCAAGAGAACCGCATGGACCTGACTCCGACAACCGAGCTTGAGGCCGTCAACGAAATGCTCGCCGTTATCGGCGAACAGCCAGTAAGCGCCCTGGAAGCTGTCGGCAACACTGACGTTGCCATTGCCATCCGCACCCTTCGCGGCGTATCGCGCGAGGTGCAGACCACCGCCTGGTGGTTCAACACCGACGAGAGCTACACGTTCGTGCTCAACGCAGAGAATCGTGTCCCGCTCCCCAACCTCATTCTGAGCATCCGGCCCCTAGGCCGTGGCTCCTCCCGCATCGCCCACCGCAACGGCTTCCTCTACGACCTGACCAATGCCACCGACGTGTTCGCCGAAGACGCGGCACCGTCCGCCAAGGTGGTCTGGTTCATGGACTTCGAGCTGCTGCCGGAAACTGTCCGCCGCTACATCGCCATCCGTGCCGCCCGCATCTTTCAGAAAAATGTACTGGGTAGCGAGTCACTCAATGGATTCACCGAGGACCATGAAGGCGCCGCGCTGGCGCTGTTGGTCGATGAGTCTCATGACTTCGAGTTCGCAGCAGGCGCCAACTTCCTTAACGACGATCCCGACACTTCCGCCATCGCGAACCGCACTTGAGTTTGGAAACCGGCAGCTATCCGTCCTTCCTGGGCGGTGTCTCACAGCAGGACGCATCTGTCCGCAACGCAACACAAGTCACCGACGCCCACAACACCTGGCTGCATTCCGCCATGGGTACCGGCAAGCGCCCCGCAGCGCAGTTCGTCAAAGTGCTCGGCAACGACATCTCCCCACAAGCGCACTTCCATTCCATCGTCCGAGACTCCGTCGAGCACTATCTGGTGGCAGTGGAGAGCGGCAAGATACGGGTGTTCAACCATGAAACTGGCTACGAATACGACGTACTGATGGCCGAAGGTTCGGCCGCATATCTGGCGACGGACAAGCAGCCCTGGTCGGTGTTTCGCACCTGCACGCAGTCGGACACCACGTTTATCGTGAATACCCAGGTGACGACCAAGATGAGCAACGAGAGGGCGCCAGGTCGCATAACCGGATCGGTTCAGACCTTCACTGATCTGCCGAAGCCAGACAAGAACGTGGTAGTGCCTTCCGGCGCCATCTACGAGGTCCTCGGTGCCAGCGGCAACAAGTACGATAATTTCGTGGTTCAACGAGCCGGCAAGGGCGTGTGGCAGGAGATTGCACGGCCTGGCGCCTACAACACGTTCGACAAGACCACGATGCCGCACCTGCTGAAACGCGTGGTCGATCCCGTCCACGGCGACGGCCTGTTCTTCAGCTTTGGCCCGATGGACTGGGACAAGCGCCTCGCGGGCGATGACACCACCATTGGTCCGCCTAGCTTCATCGACGAGAAGATCCGCGACGTGTTCTTTCATCGGGGCCGCCTTGGCCTGATGTCCACCGAGAACACCTGCCTCTCTGAAATCGACCATCCCTTCAACTTCTGGCGCACTACGACCCAGCAGCTTCTCGACTCTGACGTGATCGACTTCGCCGTCCAATCGCGTGGCGTAGCCCAGCTGCAGTTCGGCGTTCCGTTCCAGTCGTCGCTCCTGATGTTCGGAGACCGCGCCAACTTTCAGATGACCGCAGATCCGATGCTGACCCCGAAGACCCCAAAGGTTGACGAGCTGGTTAACTACGAATGCTCCCTATACGTCCGCCCGGTTCTGCTGGGTGACACCCTTTACTTCGCCTCTGACTCTGGGTCGTTCTCTGTCCTCCGCGAATACTTCGTTGACGACGTGTCGATTACCGGCGACGCAGCTGACGTGACCGCGCATGTGCCTCGACTGATCCCCGGCAGGCTCCGGGCGATGGCCGCGGTCCCCGGCGCAGACGCTCTGGTGGTAGCCCCAGTGGACTCTCCGTCTCAGCTCTACACTTACTTCGTGCGGTGGGCCGGCAACGAGAAATCGCAGTCCTCCTGGACGAGGTGGGACCTATCCGGCATCGGCCGAGTGGTCCACCTGCACTCCACTTCGGACGACCTGTACGTTACCGCTGAATCTCCGGCAGGCGGCGTTGAACTATTGAGGATGAGCCTTTCTTTGGTCGCCGCAGAGGGAGACTTCACCAAGGACTATTCGTTTCTCCTGGACCGCCTGGTTGTGGTGCAGCCGGACTACTACGCGTTCGGCAACTACACCGACATCAACCTCCCTTACACGCTCGCCCGCATGGATGGCCTGGTCATCGGCAAGACGGACGATTGGGCGTCTCCAGGCGAGTTGGTGGATCTGACGGGCGCGACTCTCATCAATGGCGGCATGGGCATCCGGTTCCAAGGCAACCTGGCAGCCGGGCGCCTGGCAATCGGCGTGAGCTACGACTCTTCAGTCGAGCTGACCCGCGCCTACCTTCGCGACCAACGGAACAACTCGATCCTCGTCGGCCGCCTCCAGATTCGCGACATCACGGTCGCGTACAAAGATGCCGCCTATTTCGAGGTGAATGTCATCACCCGCGGCCGCGAGAGCGATCCGCAGACGTATCTCGCATCACACGCAGGACTGTTCACCGCCCGCACGCTGGGCGACGAAGTGTTCCGCTTGGGCAGTCCTACCTTCCACTCCGGTGAGCGCCGATTCCCCGTACAAGCCCGCTCGGACAACTGCCGAGTCGTCATCCGCAACCGCCTTCCGTTTCAGTGTTGGCTCCAGTCCGCGCAGTACCGAGCGCTCTTCTCTTCAAGGAGTTCTATTTGACCGTTCTCGAATACCGTCCGCCCAGCTCGGGGGACATCCTGAGTGTGGCCGCGCGTATGCGGGACGCCGACGTGCTGGAGGTCGCTGCCGCAAGCGGCGACACTCCTCGCGAAGCTCTCCTCAAGTCCTGCAACGACGCCGATGCGGTGTTCTGCATAGTCCTCGACGGGAAACCCGAGGGCATCTTCGGGGTCTCCTACGCTGGCGGCCTAGGAGCAACGGTGTGGCTTCTGGGGACCGATGCCCTGACAACCATCCCGCGCTTGATGGTGACCGAGACGCGCCGCATCACCGATGACTGGCGTGACAGGTTCTCCGTCCTGCACAACTTCGTGGACGACAGCAACGAGGTCTCGAAGCGATGGCTAGCCGCAGTCGGCTTCAGTTTCTCGGCGCCTGTTCCATATGGCCCCTCGCAGGTGCCGTTCCGCTACTTCTACAAGATCGGCCATGTGTGATGGCGGCGTTTTCTCCGTACCAATTGCTATGGCAGTCATCGGAGCGGGCACCGCCGTATACCAGGGCAAGCAACAGGCCAAGGCCATCGGCGAGCAGATGCAAGCCGAGCAAAACCAGATCGACGCGAAGGCACAAGTGGACACCATGCAGCGCATGGCTGAAGCAAGATCCCTCCGCGCAACCGCACGGGCGTCTGCAGCCGAAGCAGCCATCGGCGGTAATTCCCTGCAGGCGATCGACAACGACATCATGGCCCAGGCCGGTCGTGACGTGGCGATGATCGAGGGCAATCGTGAGCGCGGTGTTGCCACATCTTCCGCTGATGCAGCAGCACGTACACGAGTCGCCAACGCCGAGATGGTCGGGGGCGTAATCAACTCCGCCGCTGGCAGCGCTAACGGCGCCTACAGCAACTATCAGATCAAGAAGCGAGGCGACACCAATGGCAAGGATTAACGAGCGCGGCATCCAGCGCCGTGCCGTGATCGAGTCGCGGCAATCTGCACCTGAGCAATATCGCGTTCAGGTCAGCGGCGCAGCCGCACAGAGTTACTCCGCTGTTTCAAATGTCACTGCAGGTGTCCTCGGGCGCCTGTCGGCGGCGGCCAATGGCCTGCAGCAGGATCGACAGGTTCGGCAGAACCGCGAGGACGCACTGAAAGGTGAGCAGCAACGCACCCAGGAATCGGTGGAGGGGGAGGCCCCGCAGCCGCAGGACGCGCTTGCTTCTTTCACTCCCGCGTTCCGCCGCGGCTACTACGTGACCGAGGCTTCCAACAAGCTAAACGAAGCGAAGCGTGATCTCATCGCTCGCGTCGCTGCACTGGATGTAGGCGAAGATCCTCAAGCGGCCATCCAGGAGACTCTGAGCGGCCTGATGCAGCAGAAAGAGTTCCAAGATCCCCAGGTCATGGCCCAGCTCCGGCCCGCGGTCGCTCAGCTCCGTCAACAGGCGCTCGATGTCCACTCCAAGACCGAGACAGCCGAACTATTGGAGCGCCAGACCGAGAACGTCGGGGCCATGCTGCGCACTGCAGCTCTTGACGGCTCGCTCCTAAAGCCAGGCGCCATCGAGAACTTCGCCAAGGCGCTCGACACCGAGGAATTTGCCTTTGTGTCCCGCAACGAGTTCTACGACCAGGCCGCAGGCCAGATCGTTGACGCAATGGCGACTGGCGAGGGAAACATCCAGGCACTCTCCGAGTTCGCCAAGAAGGCCACCGACGAGCACGGCACGTCCCTTTGGGACCGAAAGCATGGCGAGGGCACCTGGAGTGACGCTTTCACCCAAGCCGCACGCGCTGGCGTCGCAGTCCAGCAACGGATGATCGAGGAGCGGCAGGCGTCCGTGCAGGCCGAAAAGGAGGTCGAGTGGCAAGACCAAGCCTACGTAGGGCGAATGACCGAGGGCAGCATCAATGCCAATGCGGATGCTCTGGGTCTCTCCGGAAAGGACCGCCACACGTTCGTTCGCCATTGGTACGACCAGAACCAGGCCGGCATCCGCCGCATGGAGCAGGAAGCCAAGGAGGCGGCACGCCATAAGGAAACCATCCAGGTTCTCACAGCGGGGCAAGGTCTCACCCTCGAAACCCACCAGCTACAGAAGGCATTCTCGAAGGAGTGGACGGATGCAGTTAAGGCCGGGAACAAGCAGGCGATGGGCACCGCCCTCGCCCGTGCTACGAGAGCCGGCGTGGTCATCCCCGCAGTGCAGGACCTCATCGGCCGCACCACATCAACGAACTTGACGCAGAACTACGCTACCTACAAGGCCATTGCGGACATCGACCCAATCACTGCGATGCGGTACGTGTCGGAAGACAACGCAATTCTCATGAACGAGTACCACGAAAACCGAACGGCGTTCGGCATGAGTGAGCAAGAGGCGCTTCAGCAAATCACTCGCCCCGAGCAAAAAGCAGTACGTGCTGAGGTCTCTCAGCGGATCGGCCGTGCTGCTACTGCGTACTTCAAGAAAGTCGACGAGATGCCTGACGGCACGCCGATGCCGCCTTGGATGCAGGACCGCGTCCAGCGTGAAGCGACTCGACTGGCAATGCGCAACCCTATGGCACCGCCTGACGCCGCGGTCGCCACCGCATTCAAGCGTGTACAAGGCGACTTGGCGAACATCAACGGCCGCTGGGTGCAGCGCGGAGGCATGCGGACAGGAGCCGAATCTGGCGTAACGGAGTTCGTTCGGCGCGCAGCGGTAGATGCCGAGAAGTCCGGGGCAATCCCCAAGGGCACGGCGAGCGGGGTCTTTGCAGCACCTACGGAAGATGACCCGAACGTGTTCATCCTCCACAACCGCGATGGCTTCCCCATTTACGGCAAGGCCAGCGACGGTACGCAGCGCCCTGTGATCTTTGATCCCAACAAAACCGCTGCTGGCGTCAATCAGTGGAAGCGCGACGAGGCAGAGAAGCAGGCCCGATTTGATGCACAGAACAAACCCAAGATGACTGTCATGGGCATCGACCCCGTACAGGCCGCAGCAATGCGTACTGCTAAGGGCGACCCGTCACTGAAGCCAACGGTGCTAAAGCTTGGCGATAAGCCGACCCCAGTTGGGCCGAAGCGTCCGGACGCCACCGACATGATCGACTACCTCTCAACCTTCAAGAACTAGGAATCAAATGCCGACCAGCATCTTTGACCTCATTGCGCCTGCTAAACCGAGAGACCTCAATGAGGTTATCGCGGAATCAGCGCGCAATAATGAGGGCGGACATGTAGCCCGCGTTACGCGCCGAAAGGAAGCCGAAGCGGCCGATCAGAAGCGCCGGGACGAGACTCCGTTCGGCGAGCTGGTCGGCGCCTCCCAAGTACAGGGCGGAATCGGCATGATCCACCGTGCGTACCAGGAAGAGTCGGTACTTTCCCGTGCAGATCCCGCGTGGAGCCTCCCTGAGAAGTTTCAGGAGGAGATGGACAATTTCGGAATCGGCGCAGATCAATGGGAACTTTTCAGCCGGGCGACATCGCAGGAGCACTACGAGCTTCTGCGGGAGTTTGCCCTTCAGAACGAGATGGCGAAAGACACTCGGTCGTCCTTCGGAATGGTTGCAAACTTCGCCTCGGACATGACAGATCCTGTGTTCTTCGCCGCTGATGCAGCCACCGGGGGCCTCGCCCGAGGTGCACGTGCTGGACGCTTGGCGAACTCTATCCGCGCCGGCTTGGCGGCGGGTTCGACCAATGCGGCGATGACGCTCGGGAACTCCAGGTTCAACTCCGAAATCGGAAGCGCGGATATTGCAATCTCAGCGGCGGCCGGGTTTGCGTTAGGCAGCGCTCTCGGTGCGCGTCGAGGAGAACACTTCACCGAATCCGCGAGAGTCGAAGAACTCGCTAGGAGGGACATCACCGGATCGTCCCAAAGCCTGGGCGCGGCGCGCCTGAACGGCCTTCCAGATAACCCTACGCCAGGCATCTCCGAACGCTCTCTTTCGGATGCGATGCAGACGCATGTTGACCGAGGCGTGGATGAGGTATCTATCAAGCCTGCCTTCGCCAACATCCGCCTTGCCTTGTCGGCGCAGATGGGGAAGCTGAAAGACCCGACCGCACGGGGTGTAGGCCGCTGGCTGTTCCGCGACGGCGTAGGCTACACGGACCGCAATCTGGCTGTGAAGCAATCTGCAGGTGAGTACGCCAGCGTTAACCGCGCCACGCTAGAGACACAGTTGCATCGAGGATTCAACGCGGCTTGGACTGCAGCGCGGGCGAAGCACGGACTATCTCGCTGGGACCGCGGCGGTGAGCTGGCGTGGAGCCGCAAGGTGGCCGACGTGCTGCGAGGCGTGAACGCCGACGACGAGACCGCCAACCAGGCCGCGGCCGCAATCCGACCCGTACTCGACGCAACTTACGACCTAGGTGTCCGTTCGGGTGTTCTGGAGCCGGGCAGCAAGAACTTGGACTACTTCCCTCAGATTCAGTCGAAGCAGGCATACCAGCGCATCTTTGGCGAGATGGGATTGAGCGAACAGGACGGGGTCGAGATTTTCAAACAGGCGATCATCGCCGACATGCGTAAGAACGGTGATGCGTCCAAGTTGGACAAGTTCAACGAGATTTCCGGCGACTACGAGGGGACCTCCGACCGTGCTCTACGGGCGCGCGAGAAAGCCGATGACCTTGGCGCACTGACGGCAGACAAGCAGGCCGCTGTCCGCTCCGCCGAAGAGGCATTGAAGGAGCTAGAAGGAATGCCCGGCAAGCAAGGCGACCGTCGCCGCACCGCAGCCCAACGCCGCCTGGAGGAAACGCGCCGCAAGCTGCAGCGCCATGGCGAACGACTGGACAAGACCAAGGCCGGCCTTAAGGATGCGCTGGAGCATGAACAGAAGACGTTGCACACGAGAAAGGAGGCCAAGAAACTGGCTGACGACGGCGGCGTAGACGAGGAGCTGGCAGAGCTATACGCCCGCGCACTTATCAAACGCGGCTCCGGCCTAGTGACTGGCGACACTGGCGCACCCGTGCGTCCGCTCAACACTGAGTCAGTGCAGGAACTAACCGAGGCCCTGCGAGACGCTGGAGCGAGCGACGCGAAGATTGCGTCGGTGCTCGGCAGGTACACCGCCCAGATGCAGGAAGGCGCTAAGCTCGGCGCGGCGAAGAAACGCATTCGCTTTGACCCGACTACGGAGATGACGTTCACCAATAGATACGGGGACGATGTGACTCTCAAAGTCACTGACTTCCTCGACAGCGACACAACACGTGTCGTGTCGTCGCATATCCGTGAAGTTGTCGGCTGGTCCGCGCTGGCGCAGAAAGGCAACATTCGCAACAAAGCGGAGCTGGACGCTCTCCAGCAGCTCCTCCGCGAGCAGGCTATCAAGGCAGGCGATGATCCTGAGAAAACTCTGCGAATGCTGGACGTCGGCATCAAGTCGATCATGGGCCGCTCCACCGAGGTCAACCCAAACAGCACCGCATCGCGCTGGTCGCGCGCTCTGCGCGACACCCAGTTCCTCCGAGTGATGAACCAGGTCGGCTTCACGCTTTTCACCGAGCTAGGGCCGACCGTGGCACACGCGGGCCTGATGAACACCGTCCGATCCATCGCCTTTATCGGCGACTTACTCCGCCGCAGCGCGGACGGAACCCTGAAGTCCGGCGAGGCCCGTTACATCGAAGACCTCGTCGCGACCGGCACAGAGCATCTCCGCAGTCCTGCATTCATGCGGATCGAAGATGATGCCTTCATGCCATCGGTCTACGGAGACAGCAAGTTCGGCAGGACAATAGAGAACGCCACAATGCTCGGCCAGCGGTTCACCAGCATTGCTTCTGGCATGGCACCCATGAACACCGCCCTGCAACGTATCGCAGGTCGGGCAACGCTGATGAAGCTGTTGCAGCTGGCGAATGACAAGCGAGCACTCTCGGAAGGAATGACACGCCGGATGCGCTCCTACGGCCTCGATCAGGAGGCTCAGGATGCACTATTCGCGTCTCTCCGCGGTATCAAGAAGGTCGAAGACATCACCGAGGCGGGCCTAAACTTGGCCGACCGTGAGCGCGTCGCGGCTTTCATGTTCCGCGTCACGCGCCAGCAGGTGATCGAAGGAGACGCCAGCGACTCCATCATGCTGATGCACTCGGCGGGCGGAAAGCTGGTCACGCAGTTCCGCTCGTTCATGGCCTACAGCTATGAGCGGCATCTGCTGAACTCCGCCTACCACTGGAAGGATTGGAACACCTACATGATGGTCATGCTCTCCAGTTCCATCGCAGCCCTACAGTGGGCCGCTCGTACGTCACTCAACACGGCGGACGACCCGGAGAAACGCGAGAAGCAGCTCACCATGGGCAACTTTGTTGCTGCAGGTGTATCGCAGTCTTCCTGGGGCGGCGTCATCCAGCCCATAGTGGACACCGCGCTACCCCTCATGGGCCAAGACCCGGTGTTCGCAAACGCCCGCTCAACGGGCATGTCTACGAACATCGTGGGCGGCATCCCGGTCGTTGACTTCGCTAATCGATTCATGGAGGCGTCATCGCTTCCCGCGCAAGCAATTCGTGACGACCGCGAAGTGACCCGGAAGGAACTGGAGAACGCGGCTAAGCTGTTCTGGTTCCAGAATCTAACAGGATGGCAAAACATCCAGCGTATGGCGCTTAAGGAAGCAGAGAGTCGCGGCTGGCTGAGCGACGGCTCCGGTGAAGCTGCCTCACGTCGCGAAGACCGAGATGAGAAGAACGACTCCTGGGCCGCAAAATCCCTCTTTGGCTTGGACACTGAATGATCGAACAAAACCGGGGCCTGTCCTTCGTGGCTTATACCTACGAGGGCGGGCCTCGGCGCTTCACCTGCACGTTCCCGCGACTGAAGCCGGAGCATGTGCGCGTGCTTGTGGGCGACCCCAAGTCGCCCCGGACGGTACTCGGCAAGTGGATCAACCCCACGACCGTCGAGATTCCCGACCAATCCGAATACCTCGCGACGCCCTACAGCGTCCTACTGCGCCGGATCACACCCTTCGCAGAACAGGCGATCCTCTTTCAGGATGCCGCAACACTTCCAGCAGACCAGCTCAACACTGCCATCCGCCAGCTTCTCTTCGTGCAGCAGGAGGTCGCCGAGTTCGGCGTGGGCACCGGTAGCGTGCCAGGCAGTGGGCTACCAGGGAACGGCGGAGGCAATCTGCCGGACATCCAGACAATCGTGGACCAGGTCGTGCAGTCTCCGGCCTATCAGATCCTTCAGGAGCGCATCCCCGAGATTGACGCCAACGCAGAACTCATCATGCAGGAGCTTCTTCGCTCCAACGAGCTCTTCGATACGAAGCGCGACTATGGCGACCGAATCTCTGAAGCATCCACCCGCATCGCCCTCATCGAAGACGGCGACAAGGTGACGGCGGAGCAGATCACCACGCTGCTGGCTCGGATGGTCCGAAACGAAACCGATGTGGCGGCAAGCTTCGACCAGGTCAACAGGGCGATCGCCACTGAGACCGAAGCACGTGTCGAGTCGATGACTGATATGCACGGACAGATCACCTCGGAAACCGGAGCGCTGGTTGCCCAGGCGGTCGAGAGTGTGGGGGTCATAGTTAGCAAGGTCGAGTCCAGGGTCACCACTGCCGAGGGACGACTAGCGATACATGGCGGGGCCATCGCGGCTACCAATGAATCACTGGAGGTCGTCGCCAACGATGCGCAAGCGAGCACCGAGTGGCGCCAACTATTCGCTGCACAGTACGGCCCCGCAGGTGCTACTGGCGCCTCCGTAGCCGCTGCCGTCAAGCAGCAGATCGACACCAAGGCAACACCTGCCGAGGCACGAAGCATCGCCAACACGTCAGTGACTGCCTTCGCTAACGGCACCTTCGCAGCACTGCAGCAGTCCTATACGGCCTATGTAAGTGCGAACGACGCCAAGTGGTCCGGCACGTGGTCCCTTCGCATCAACGGAGGCGACCCTAACAACCCAGTTGTCGCGGGTATCGCACTCAGTGCGTACCCTGGTGGATCGGACTTCGTTGTCCAGTCGGATCGCTTCGCCATCACTACCCCGACAGCGGGCTACGGTGCTCGCAAGTTTCCTTTCGTGGTCGGGACCGTGGGTGGCTTGAGCACGGTAGGCATCACTGGGCAACTGCTGGTGGACGGCTCGATCACCGCAAACAAGCTGACCGTGAACTCGCTAGCCGCCATCACCGCCAACATGGGAACCGTCAACGGCGGCACGTTCAAAACGCACACACTCGATGTCAACGGCAACATCGTCGATGCGCACGAGTTCCGTGTCGAGTTGTCTAACGTCGGCACCTGGCCGATCTGGGTTGGAGCAGGAGACAAGAACGAGAACAATGCCGTCTTCTGGGTTGATCGCTCGGGCAACGCAGGCTTCAAAGGCCGCGTGTCTGCGCCGAACATCGTCGGCAATTTCAATCGCCTGGCCCCTGTAGATTGGACTGGCTCGGTGTCGATGAATAACACCACGGGGATCGTCAACTTCACACTACCGGCGCCTGTGCTGCTAGGCGAGTCGCACACTCCGCTGATCGTACTCAGTGCAGGAGTGGATCACGCGTCATCGGACAACGGCCGTGCATTTATCTACATCCAGAAGCTAGTTGGTGCGGCCTGGGTGACAGTAGATACCTACTTCATCATTCAAGGCTCGGGCCACAAGTTTAATCATGCGCTCAATTACGTCGGAGACCCGACAACGGCGGAAGCCACCTACCGTGTGGCCATCGCCGATTCGTCGCGCGGTGACCGCCTGATCATCACAAAGGTCCGGGGATTCATCCAAGGACTCCGATAACGAGGAACTAATGGCAGAAACACCAGGCTACGTTTCCAATGCAAAGCTCGCGGAGCGAATCTCGGCATTGGTAGACCGCTGGAACACGCGCGAAAACCAGATGGTCGCGCTCTTGACTCAACCCGAAGGAGACGTAACGGTCACTGACGGCCTCGGCAAGGATCACGTCCTGCCTTCCTTCCTCCAGCTCTCCAAAGATGTCTCGGAGCTGGTGGACGAACTTACAGGCGCAGTTACCGGCGCTTCCGAGTTCGCCAATACGGCCCGCCTGTACGCTGAAGGCGCACAAGCATCTGCAAACGATGCACAGACGAGCGCCGAAGACGCAGCTGAGCAACTCGCAGACGCGGCCGGCATGGCAGAAGCAGCAGCTGCAAGTGCGGCCGCAAGTGCCGCAAGCGCGTCTGCGTCCGAGTCGAGCAACCAATCGGCCGGGCTACATGACAACGCTGCGTCCGCCAGCGCAGCCGATGCTGACGCCGACGCGATTCAAGCGTCGAACTCCAAGGCCCAGGCAGTGGCCTCCGCAAGCGCAGCTGCGTCAAGCGAGGTACAAGCCGCTTCCTATGCCCACCAGGCGGAAGATTGGAGCGGCCAGGCGCAGTCGTGGGCGAACGCCCCTACTGGCACTGAGATTGAGCCGGGAGCCTACTCGGCTAAGCACTGGTCTGAGCAAGCCAAGGCCTCTCTCACAGGCACGCTGGTCTACCGCGGCGGCTGGGACGCCAGCACTGGCTCGTTCCCAGCAAGCGGTAATACTGGCGCGTTCTACAAGGTCACCGGAGGCGGCGCAATTGGTGGCCGCCAGTACAACCCGGGCGACCAGATCGTCCATAACGGCTCCGGCTGGGACCACATCGACAACACCGAGCAGGTCACGTCGGTGGCTGGCAAGTCCGGCGCGGTACAGCTGGTGCCGAGCGACATCTCCGGCCTGGGCACTCTCGCGACGCGCGACACCGTGGATTTCAGTAGCCATGTCATAAACAAGCCAGCTTCGTATCCTCCTAGCGGGCATATGCACACGAAGGGCGATGTAGGGCTTTCAAACGTGGACAACACATCCGACGCGAACAAGCCAGTCAGTACCGCTCAGCAGACCTCACTGGATTCCAAAGCACCAATCGACAAGCCAGTCTTCACCGGTGGCGTAACAGTTCGGAACAACTTCCTTCGAGTGAACGGCTGGCAATCGGTTCCCAACGATGGCGTGGTCTATTTCGGAGCAACTGATAGCTGGCTCTTCAAGCAGGGAGATGCTTTCAGATTTCAGGTTGAAGGAAAGTTCAATGCAGCCCTGGATTCCTCTGGAACTGTCTGGACATCCGGAAACTTTAATCCGACCTCCAAGGTAGATGTGGGCGGACAGCCGCGCTTCGCTGGCGTTTTTGTGGGCGCCAACAACGATCAATACCTCTACACCGAAGATGCGAATCAAAGCGTGGTACTGCGCTTCGGCTATGGAACGTCTTTCAAGTACGCAAAATGGAATGGCGTTACCGGCGCTTTCACTGCGCCCCATCTAATTGCGGGCGGCACCGGCAACGGAGCTTACGTACAGATTGGCGATGATGTGCGCTTGGTTGACATCGGCAGGAGCCACACTACTGCTATCCAAAGCACAGCGAATGGCAATATCGGATTTCTGCAGTTCGGGTCGGGACCGACCATTGGCTGGGATGGCGCCACCCTTCAAGCAGCTGGACAAGAAATAAAACATGCCGGCAATACTGGGCACTACGGCGTAAGTGGGCGGCAGCATAGCGACTGGAATACCTGTGTCACTCAGGGCATCTGGATGGCAGTAGGAGCTACCAACTCTCCCGACAATTCGGATTGGTGGCTAGGCCACGTGACCGTACATAACGGCGATTGGGTGCAACAGGAGGTCATCAACTTCACTTCAAATCCGCCCAAGCGGTTCCGCCGCCAAAAGCAGGGAGGCAGCTGGGGAGCCTGGCAGCAGTGCGGCATGGTCATTGTATCGACGACAGATCCTGGCGGCGCCGATGGCGTCCTTTGGATTCAGCCGTAAATGAGTGGTTGGCTCATTAAGTGGGGCGGCGCGTATCGACAGCCGTGGATAGTGCGCCTCAAGTGGGGAGGCACGTGGATCAATCCAGCTGCCGTCCGCCTCAGATGGGGCGGTGGCTGGGTGACGATCTATACCGCATACACCCCACTCTCCAGCAACGCGACTGGAAGTTCCGCTCAATACAACAATGGCAATAGCCGCACACCTATCACCCGGCAGCTAGGCGCGCGCGCGACTATCTACACCGCAGGCGGGAACGGAAACCTCACGTACTCTTGGTTCGTGAGCAGCTCTAGCCAAGTCTCGAATGTATCGCTTGGCCCATCTGGGCCGAACTGCGATGTAAACGTCACCGCCACTCTAAATCAAAGCGGAAGCGTCACCGTGGGATGCACCGTCAGTGACGGACAAAGCAGCACCACCGCCTACGCGACGACTCGCTACGACTACTACAACACCGTCTAAGGACTCATTGAACAAAGAAGAATTTACGCTCCTCGGCACCCTCGGTGCTGTCGGCGCGCTGATCGGCATCGCAAAGCTGCTGGTCTCCGACGAACCCCTAAAGCCTCGCCAGGTAATCGGCCGCGCCCTGCTGCATGCTGGCCTGGGCGTGGCATCGGCAGGCGTCCTCGTATTGATCCCCGGCCTGGGCACTGCCGCAATCGTCGGCATCGCTTGCGTTTTCTCCTCGCTCGGTACGTCCGCGCTGGAGGCAGCCTTCAACAAGTACCTGAAAAAGTGAGCAAGGCCAGCAAGGATTCGATGGAGCGCCTGCATGGTGCCATCGCGGACAAGCTGAGCGACACAATCGGGAGCATGGAAGCCGGCGACAAGGGATTGGCCGCGCTCCTGAATGTGGCCCGGCAGTTCCTCAAAGACAACGGCATCGACTCCGTGGCGACCGAGACCAATCCGGTTGGAAAGGTTGCTGAGGCAGTCTCGAAGCATCCCTTCGATCCCGCCGAGAGCTTGAAGCACCACTAATGGAGGCGTCAGGGATCACCTCCCTGCACGTCATCCACCCCTGGGAGGACTTCCGCAACTTCGCGTTCGACCTCTGGACGCACCTGGCCCTACCGTCGCCAACGCCCGTGCAGTACGACATCTGTTCGTACCTGCAGCATGGACCGCGGCGACGGATGGTCCAGGCGTTCCGAGGCGTAGGCAAGTCGTTCCTCACAGCCGGATACGTGTGCTGGCTTCTCTGGAAAGATCCGCAGCACAAAATAATGGTGGTGTCGGCGAGCAAGGAACGCGCTGACGCGTTCTCGGTGTTCGTTAAGCAGATCATCGAGACGTTCGACCCCCTGTCGCACCTGCGACCTCGCAGCGACCAGCGCAACTCCAACTTAGCCTTCGACGTTGGCCCTGCCCTCCCCGACCAATCGCCTTCCGTGAAGTCGGTGGGCATCACGGGCCAGCTGACTGGCTCACGCGCTAACACGATCATCCCCGATGACATCGAGGTCGTTAAGAACTCGCAGACAATCGTGCAGCGCGAGAAGCTCGCAGAACTCATCAAGGAGTTCGACGCGGTCCTGAAACCTGGCGGACAGGTGATCTACCTAGGCACGCCGCAGACTGAAGAGTCGCTCTACAACAAGCTGCCGGAACGCGGGTACGACATCCGTATCTGGCCTGCACGCTTCCCGAAGGACATGAAGCAGCGCGTCGCATATGGCGCCATGCTCGCTCCGATGATCGCGGCGGCGTTCGACGACAACCAGGCTCTCGCCTGGACGCCGACCGACTCCAAGCGATTCGACGAGAAGGACCTAATGGAGCGCGAGGCGTCTTACGGGCGCGCCGGCTTCGCACTGCAGTTCATGCTGGACACCACACTGTCTGACGCCGAGAAGTACCCGCTCAAGCTGTCGGACTTCATCGTCATGGACGTTGACCGCGAGGTCGCGCCAATCCGCGTCGTTTGGTCCTCCGGCAAACAGCAAGTGGTCGAGGAGCTTCCCTCCGTGGGTTTCTCCGGGGACCGCTGGCACACGCCTATGTACGTGGCTCCTGAGATGGAGGAGTTCACCGGTTCGCTGATGACCGTCGATCCCTCGGGACGCGGTGGCGACGAAACGGGCTACTGCGTTACTAAGGTGCTCCGCGGCATGATTTATCTGCGCCGCTCGGGCGGCTTCAAGGGTGGCTACGAGGATTCAACGCTGGAGGGCCTGGCGCACATCGCGCGCGCCGAGAAGGTGCAGCACATCGTGGTCGAATCGAACTTCGGCGACGGCATGTTCAACAAGCTCTTCGAGCCAGCCTTGAAGAGGATCTACCCGTGCTCCGTCGAGGAGATTAAGCACTCGACCCAGAAGGAGCGTCGCATCTGCGACACCATCGAGCCGGTCCTCAACCAGCACCGCTTGGTCGTGGACAAGGCCGTGATCCGCTCCGACGCCGACACCGAGAACCACCACTACCAGCTGTTCCACCAGCTCTCCCGAATGACCCGCGACCGCGGCGCCGTCAAGCACGACGACCGCGTGGAACCGCTCGCCATGGCACTTGCGTACTGGGCCGACCAGCTCGCACGCAACGTCGAGGACGAAGAGTCGCGGCGCATGGAGGAGATGCAAGAGCAGGACTACCTCGACTTCATTCAATCGGTCACTGGCCGTGCGGTGGGCGAGGCGAACTTCTACGACAACTACTGACCCACAAGGAAACACCATGACCGAAATTCTCATCACCCTGGCCGTGTTCCTGGCCTTCGGCCTGTTCGCCTACAGCCGCTACCGCAAGGCTAAGGCCAGCACCGCGGTGACCGGCGCCACTGGCGGCGGCTCCAAGACCGACAAGCCGCGCACGCAGATCCGTTGATCGAATCGGTGCGCATCGCGACCCCGCTCACCAAGGTGAGTGAGGGGCTGCGCCTTCGGGCCTACGTGTGCCCGGCCGGCAAGCTGACCATCGGATGGGGCCACACCGGCACCGACGTGAAGCCCGGCATGACGATCACCCAGGAGCGCGCTGAGCAGCTCTTGGAGGCCGACCTCAACAAGGCCCTGGCCGGCGTAAGGAAGCACGTGCGCGTGCCCCTCACAGCGCACCAGGAGGCCGCTCTCGTGGACTTCGTGTTCAACCTGGGCGCCAGCAACTTGGCAACCTCGACACTGCTGCGCAAGCTCAACCGGAAGGACTACAAGTCCGTGTCCGCGGAGCTGGGTCGCTGGGTCTACGGCAAGGTCAACGGCAAGAGCGCCGTGCTGCCTGGGCTTGTCGCTCGGCGACGCGCCAATGTGGCTTTGTGGGAGACCAAGCTGTGAAGCGTGCGATTCTTCGGTTCTGCATGGAGGTAGCTGCGGGATTTGCTTTAGCCCTCGCTCTTCTTTTTGTCTTCGGGGCGTCGGCATGATGCTCCTACAGCAACTGATTTCGTGTCGAACCTGGAGCGAGTTGCTCGCCACGCTCGGAGCCGCATGGGCGGTGTCTCTTGCATCTTCTTCGAGCCTGGCGAACGGGGACAGGACTAAGCGGCCTGGTCAAGGTTAGCGTCGATCCAGTTCGCTACGTCGGTCACTGGGATGGCTTGGCGCTCATTGAACGTGCCGGCCTTGTCCCAAGCCACACCGCGACCTTGTGCGAAAGCTGCGCGGTACTTGCGCATCATGTTGCCCGGATCGCGCGACAGTTCCGCCATCAGAAATTCTTCGGTCCACTCATTTCTCTCGAAGGGCCGGCCGAGACCAGATTCGAGTTTTCTAGCGACTTCCCCATAGGTGACAGTGTCGCCGGCGAGATAGACAATCTCGTTGCGAATGCGCGGGTCGAAGAAGACAATCTCGGCCGTCAAAGCGCCAATGTCGTCTGGTGTTGTCAGGGTCACGGAATTGTCGAGACTTCCTAGTGCATTGACGGCGCCAGCTTTGAGGTCCACCACACCGAACTCTGGCTCGAACAAGTAGCTCATGAACATGCCGGTGGAGATGATTACCCATTCAGTTTGCGACTGGCTCCGCAACAGTTCTCGCACGTCTAGCTGAGCGTCGAAGATGTCTTGAGGGCCGCCGCGGCCGATCACATCGAAATCGACTCCAAACTGCCAGGGGAAGTAACGTGGGATTTGTGCTTTCAGGGCCGCACGCGCAAGCTTCATTGGCGTGTCGATGCCTGCCGCATACCCGGCACAGCCGATGACGGTGTCGTAGTTTGCAAAGATCGCGGCCAGCTGTTCGATTGAGCTCACTACTAGGTCGCCCTCGACAATTTGGATTCCTAGTTGCTTGATTTCTTCGATTTCACGCTGCTTCTTCTGATTCGCAGAATGAATGGCACTCGCGCGCAGCAGTACGCTAATTTTGGCTCCTTTGACGCTTTTCGATCGCTTGGCGAGGCTCCGTAACACAGGAAGTCCGAGCTCTCCGGCTCCCAGGACAAGGATGTTCTGGGATGTTGCGTTGGGATCAGATGGGTTCAACATGTGAGTCACCTCTTGAGAATGGGTCTAGTGTAGGAATGCAGCTGGGCTCACGTAAGAAGGCACACAGCTGATACCTAGGGTCGGAAGATGAACAAAGAACAACTTCTTCAGTACGCGCAGACCGTTTGTGATGGGTTGCGAGATGACGACGACGGTTTGCGGCGAGAGATACTTGCGCACGCTGGGAACCGCTGGTCACTGGGTGTGATTCACACGCTTGGCGTCTACGGACGACTGAGACATGCCGAGATCGGCCGGCGCATGCATGGCGTCACGCAGCGCATGCTGACCCTGACACTGCGGCAGCTTGAAAGAGACGGGCTAGTCCTACGGGTGGACTACCAGGAAGTACCACCGAGGGTCGAATACGAGTTGACCGATACGGGCATGGAGCTTCTTGTCCGCATGGTTCCCTTATGGACCTGGATCGTTGAAAGTGCCGACCGCTTCCGTAAGGCAAGGCTTGAATTCGACAGCCAGCATTAAGGCGCAATCGGCGCGAGCCTGGTGGCCGACGGACACTCGAAGTGAACCGAACGGGAGGGGGAGGCCACGCTGCTGAGTGGGACTTATCGCATGTGCGGATCTTGACTCACATATGAGATTTATGCCGCCCTAAATAACCTACAGAGAACTGCAGGTTTCCACTTTCAGTTCCTCTGTGAGAGTTCTTATAGACCTCACAACAGGGGTTACTCTAGGAGAACACTTCTAGTTCTCTTCCGGTGCTCCGCCAGTGCTCTTCAAGTACGCCCCAGTTGTCCTGTCCCTCGGCCTCACGGCCGGCTGCACTCAAAGCACACCGCAAGTGGTCCCGAAGGGGCTGCTGGTGACCGCCGACAAGGGCCAGATCATCGTCGTAGGCGACGGCTTCAGCTGCGCAGGAGTGACCAAGGCCCACCCCGGCGAGGATGGGCTGAAGGATGCCGTTACCGGCTGGGTAGAGTGCAAGCCTGACGCCTCGACCAGGGCTCCTGTGGGGCCTTCTGAGGGCGCTTGAGGGGCACGAGCCCGTATGCCCCGCACGGCGACTCGTTCCAGGCTCTAGGCCCACGGGCGGTCCTCCGCGCCACGGCCGCTTTAGATCAGTCGCTTGTTGATGGCGTTAAGAAGGCCGTCTGCCTGCAGACGAATCCCGTCAAGGGTCGCCCTAGGGGTCGCTTCCGTCTCTTTCATCAAGCGCTTGCCCGCGTCCTGATCGAACTGGGTGATCGTGGCGAGGACCTTATCTCGGACTTCGTTGGGCGATTCGGCCACCAAGGCGGCGATTGCCTGGTTGAGCAAAGTCAGCCGCCCCGAAAGGTGGCGGGCAAGTAGCACTGCTTCATCAGCGGGGTCGGTCATGGGCTGAAATGTCCGTCAGAAATTTCCGTGAGGGTATCTGACTCCGAAACGTCGCGCGAATCCCCCCTCCGGGGGGGCCGCGGCGAGCTGCGGTTCCTCCTTTCGACGCCCTGCAGCGGCCCTGCCGTCCCTCCCGGCGTCACCTTTCGCGCTATGTGGTTGATTCGCGATGCATCGCGCTGGATTCCCTATCCACGCGCCAGCCCCACGCGCACGGATTGTGGACCGATAGCGCACACCCGGTGCTCTCAAGCGCTCCGCATGTGTTCGCGTCTGTCCTTCCCTATCTGTCGTTTTGCTTCGACCACAGGCGAGCACTCGCCGAGCACTTGCGGCCACCTGCTCAGCCCTGCCGCCTGCCTCGTTACCTAGCGCACACCCCCACATCTAGTGCGCCGGCTGCTCACTCACTTAGGACCAACACAACGCGGATAGTGCCTGCCGCTATGTGTCCGTCCACACACTTCCGGTGAATCCCTAATTTAGGACTTGACCCAGATATGGAATTTAGCTAGCTTATATCCCATCGGCCAGCCACACCGGCCGACGCAATCCCTGAACCGCCCAGCGCGGTGCTAGGAGAAGCAATCGGATTCAATCGGCCCCAGCCCGTGCGATGCGCTACTGGGGCGGCCTTCAAGGGCCTGCGACTACGCCGAGAGGCAACCGCAGGGGAACCGGAAAAGGCCAAGGCGGCTAGAAGCCGCACGGTTCCGGGGTGCTCTCAGTTGTTGCGGCTACACCATCCCAAGATTGGGAAATAACTTGACAACGGGACCGTACCAAATTTAGGATATGTCCCATGGTCGCCGAGGCGGCCAGCCAACAAGGCGGGAAGCTCTCTCGCTGCATTCCGACCCTTGCACGGGGTCGTAAATAACACGGTGCGGCTGGACCAGCTAAGGCGCGATGAAGCGTCGTTGCGGGAAGTCCGGGACGGGAATGGCTCTGCCTTCGCCCACCCACATGACGACCCCGCAGCGGCAGCAGAGCGGCACTGGCCCGAAACCGGCACGGCCTGACAATCCTGCAAACCGCAGGAGAGTCGGGCCACTCAAGCGCCTCAGTCACACGGGGTGTTTGAGTGGCTTGATTCACTGGAGAACCCTATGGAACACGATGCTATTCCCTACGTTGCACCCGACGCCGGCCTCATGGACACCGTGAGGTGGGAACTTGAGTGCTACCGGACCAGCATCGGCCGTACCGAAGCTCTGTCCATTGCATCCCATATCTGGCACAAATCCCACGAAGGAGCGTGACATGACGAGGCACAAGGAAACGCACCACAGAAGAGTTCAAGCCGGCATGGGGAGGCCGGCGAGAAGAGCGCGGTACACCTGCCTGCGCATAGTTGGCCGTTGGTTGCTGCGGCACCACGGCCTTGCGGTTGGCATCTATCCCACCCTGGGCGCACTTGTGGCAGCCCGGCTCGCACACGAAGAACGCACATATGGCTGAGCACGACGGGATCACTGAGGGCCTGGATTGCGACAATGCCGCAGTCATGGCCGGCTTCACTCGCGAAGTATTCGCCAGGACAGCGACGCTCGATCTACACCTGTTGATCCGCCCTGACACCGACTTAGACGGACACTTCCGCGCCTGGTGCACGGACGAACAGGAGTGGTTGCGGGTCGAGGGGTGGAACTTCTGCATTCAGGACGTAAACTCTGGAGCGTCCGCATGATCGAGGAGGACGCTTTGAAGCTCACCAAGCTGCGCGCTGAGATTCGCAAACTCAACCGGGAGTCGGACAAGCTGATGCTTGAGACTCGTTGGTATCCGATGGTCGTCACGACGGCACTTTTTGCAGCGGTCGCGGCGGTCATTAAGTTGTTCGGCTGACTGCCTGAAGTACCAGCAGGAGCGCTGCCCTAGCGCTACACCGGATGGGCTGCCTACGGCCCGGTGGCTGGTGAGTAAATCCTAGCACCACACAGGTCTTTGAACATCACTGGACAACGCATTGCGCTGTCCGAAAATTCCCACAAGCCGCCTCCGGGCGGCTTTTTTGTTGCCCGGAGAACGGCCACATGACATCGCACCAAAGCATCATCGAACGCGATATTGAGCAGTACGAAGGCGACGTAGAGCACCACTCAATGATGCTTCTGCGCTGCCCCAGCGGTCAGGAGTGGCTGCATCGTCGCCGAAGGGATGCGGCTGCGTCGGCCGCAAGTGCGCTGCGGGTGTACCGCGAAGCGCTGAGGGCCACCGCATGAGCAATCCGCGCATCTACGTGGCCTGCTTGGCCTCCTACAACAACGGCGTCCTGCATGGGCGCTGGATTGACCTATACGCCACCGACCTGGACGACCTGGACGACGTGCAGAGCGAGATTGCCGCGATGCTTCGCGAATCGCCCTATCCCAACGTGGTCGTGCAGTGTCCCGTCTGCGCAGGCGAGCGGGACTTCGTCAGCCTCACAACCGGGCAGGCACTCCCTTGCGAACGCTGCAAGGGCACTGGGCGTGTCCCCAGCGCCGAAGAATGGGCCGTCCACGACAGCGAGGATCTGCCGGCAGGCTTCCGGGACACCGAACAACCCGACTTGGCCGCTCTGGTGGTACGGCTGCAGGAGCTGGAAGACCTCAGCGACGACGAGCGTGAAGCCTTCAACGCCTTCTGCGAGGTGGAGGGGGACGAGAGCGTCGATACCTTCCGCGAGCGCTACATTGGCGAATTCAATAGCTGGGCGGACCTCGCGGAGCACTGCGTCGAAGAAGGCGGACTGCTGCAAGATGCTCCCGACGCCTTGGCCCGTTATTTTGACTTTGAAGCGTACGGCAGGGACATGCACTTAGGAGGCGAATTCTATGAACATCGCGGCCATTTTTTCCGATCCGTGTGACAGGGACTCAACTAGCTGTGCATGCTCAGGTATCGTTGGAACACCGCAAAGCCGGTTTGATCCATTTCCAAAAATTCATCTAGCTGTTCGTCAAACTGGCGCTCAACGTCCTGAAGGCTTTCTTGCGAAGTACCTGCTTTAATCGAACGCATTTTACCGGATAGTTTCAACAAGCGTTTGTATTTCTCTTCTACGGTCCGCAAGAATTTAATCACGTCCACACCGAAGAGAAATTCAGCATGCCCAATACACGCCCGGAATTTTGCAAGGTTAACTGCGACTATCGAGTCCAGAGTAACCACTTCTAGTAATTCTCGAAAGCCTTCATAAACAGCCATTCGCCGGTCGTATAGATCCAACTTGAGCTTAGCTTCTGCGATTCTATACTGTTGAAACGATATCCATACTGCGGCAGTGGCAACTACCGTAGGCATAGACGCGCGCAAGGCATCGTTAAGATTCATTATAAATGCATCGAGCGAAATCATTTTATAATAACCCCTTATTCAACGCGCTTCGCTATCACCGAAATAATTTCCGCCACGTCTTTCATGCTTATCTTTGTTTCGGCAGCAGCTCCCTCCAGCAATGATGGCGACGCAGTTCTGCTGACAAGACTTTCTGCAATGACACGCCTTGCGCTAACATCCGGTGCGTCCCAGACTAATTCGATCGCCCCATATTTAAGGGACAACTCCCGCAGATCAGTGTTACATGCTCGCAGTTCGCTTAAACTTTGGCGGTGCAGGCGCAGGAAGAAAAATGCGAATATTTCTATAAAGATAGCCAGGGTCGCCCTTGGGATGAAGTGGAACGCGAACGAAGCCCAACTGTCAAATTGAATCGCACTACCCTTTACTGACAAGACCCAGATCACAACAAAAGCTAACAGCGTAGCTACAGTCCCCATCACTAGGCTGGCCTGACTCCGTCGCTCGACATAGCTTATGTTTCGCTGAGCCGCCGCAACTGCCTCAGAGTAGTAAATATGAACCTTGTTGAGTGACGCCTTGGCTTCCGGAGGAAGCACACTAGCTTGATTCTCATCGGAGCCGTCAGCATCGCGCAGAACGCGATTCCGTAGCTGCTGAGCGTACACCTTCAAATCGGACACCGCCTGTTGAAGTTCTAGATCCACAGCCTGTTGGCTGGTCGATATGGTAACCGTCGTACCGAAGTTAAATACCCCTTTCAAGTAAAGGGCAAGCACTCCTCCGATCCCGGTAACCCCGAGCAGCACCAATCCCGAGAAAGCGACGAGCACCGGGGTCGAAATAGGCCGCTCGCTACTGAAATTTAAAGCACCCAATGCAAAGGCGCTCCCCAAGCAAGCTGCAGCCAGAAAGCTAGACAAGCCAGCATATAAATTATTTCGGCGCCTTAAGAACTCAGCCCTTTCCATCAATGCTCTCCCCTCGGGTACCGGTAGCCGGTCGCACTCTTTGCGACGCTCACGCAAGAATATCCGGAAATGGATGTTCACGGATTCAAATGGCTTGAAACACCCCGCACTTGGGCGCTCTGGATGCCTCCTAGAGGCATTCCGGTGTACGTCCGCAAATGCGACGCGGCCATCCTTATCCGCTGGAATGGCGTCCAGATCCGCGCCAAGGCGGGCAGCGTGAACCAAGCAAAGCGTCATGTTCTCTACTGGATCGCAGCGCGAAGCAACAAGCCGTGGGGAAGAGGCAGCAAGGGGGGCTTCGGTCACCGGGATGTACTACCCGCCTCCCTGCGCAACGCCATCGCCGACTGGAACGCTGAAAACGGCGATCTGGACTTCTAGGCGTCACGAAAACAGACCCTAAGACCACATGAGGGGCCGCGAAAGCGGCCCTTTTCTATGTCCAAAACACGCCGCCACGCGGCCCTCAACCACAGGAGTTTCGCCATGCGCACCCTCCTCCGCTGTCCAGCCAACTCGCTCACCTGCGGGGTCGCATGAACAGCTTCTTCGACCCTCGCGCCGACACCACAGTCCACGCACCAGACGGCAAGGTCTTCGCCTACGGACCGCGCATCACTCGCGGCGGCGCTTCCGGCGAGCCCGAATACACCGAGCCGCCTCGGCCTGGCGAAACGCCCGACCACTGGGAGGTCCGCTGGGTGGACTACTACGACAACGCAGGCCACTACATAGACGGCTGGATCGCTGACTGCGCGGTCGAAGCTCACGCGAAGTTGCTGGCGGAGGCGCTGACCCGATGAGAGCCGGCCTTCTCTTCCGCTGGGGCAGTGCGTGGGTAGGCGCGCATTGGTCTCCGTACAACCGCCGCTGGTGCATCAATCCGGTGCCCTGCGTGACCTTTTGGATCGTTCTGCCTGGAGGCAATACCCCGTGACGAAACCCTTTCGACCGATGTTGGCCGCCGTCGCCGAGTTGGACAAGCTGCGCTTCCCGCTTTACGCCTCCGAGAAGCTGGACGGGGTGCGCTGCATCGTCCGCGACGGCGTAGTCATGTCGCGTACCATGAAGCCGATCCCGAACCCGGCAGTGCAGTCGGCCTTTGGCCGCCCAGAGCTGGAGGGCTGCGACGGCGAACTGATTGTCGGGCAGCCGACCGCACCGGATTGCTACCGGGTCACGGTCGGCGGCGTGATGCGCGAGTATGGAGAGCCTGATGTGCGGTTCTACGTGTTCGACCGCGTGCTGCCGGGCACCTTCAGGGAGCGCCTGTCGGCCATCGTGGACAGTGGGCTTCTGTTGACCCCGCGAACGGTTCTTGTGAGGCAGACCCTCGTACTGACGCCGGACGGACTGGATGCGCTTGAGGCTGTGAAGCTTGCCGAGGGCCACGAGGGCCTCATCCTGCGAGCACCCGAGGGCCTCTACAAGCAAGGCCGGAGCACAGCACGTGAGCAAGGCATGCTCAAGCTCAAGCGATTCGAGGACGCCGAGGCGGAGATCCTGGAGGTCGTTCAAGGAACACGGAACGACAATCCGGCCACCAAGAACGCTCTGGGGCACACCGAGCGCTCCAGCCACCAAGCCAACAAGACCCCGCTGGACACTGCCGGCGCTCTTCGCGTCCGGGACATCGTGACCAGGCAGGAATTCAACATCGGCACGGGCTTCACCGCCACCATCGCGAAGGACTTCTGGGACAACCGGGAGAGCTATGTAGGCCAGTTGGTGAAGTACCAGCACTTCGCGGTTGGCGCCAAGGAACTGCCCCGCTTTCCCTCATTCAAGGGGATGCGTGCGCGCATTGACCTGGGCGAGCCTGCTGCGGAGGCGTCAAATGATTGACTTGATCCTCGACTCCCGGGGACGCCCGCTGGTCTCCATCTGTGAGATGACTGGACGCTCTAATAGCGGCCTCCGCGACACAACACGTGACACCTACGACGACGACGAGGGGGCCGACTTATGAGCTGCGCCGCGCGTATGGTCACGACTTCGCACGACACGGGGAACGACCTTCTGACTGCAATTAGCGATGCACTCGCCGCAGCCCGCGTGGCGGCACCTGAAGTGCCCGTCCAGCTGCATGCGATATCAGCGGCAGGCGAAGCATGGGAGCTGACGGTAGTACGTCGGCCGATGCCCGGGGATAAGCCGTGAAGCCGGGGGAAGCAGTACGCGAGGTCGGCATCCTGGTCGTGAAGACAGTATTCCTTGCCTTCCTCAGCGGTGGAGTTCTCCTCTTACTCATGCTGCCATTTCTGGCGATATTTGCCCACGCTTGACGGCGGCCGGCCGCAATCGGCACAAGAATTGCTAGTGATACTAACTTAGCATTGCACTGAGGTCTCACCTGGAATCGTTCTACACCTATTACATAACCCTAATTCGCGATATGGCCTGAATTTGATACGAGAGAAAGACTCAGTGAACTCCTTGAAGAGCCTGCTTGCTCTGCTTTGCCGCCGTCCAAGATTCTTCCTAATCGAGGCTACGCCCAACCAGAAAGGCTTCTGGATGGACGTGCTCAACGACAATTGCATGTATATCGGTCTCGGGATCGGTATCATTGCAATTGAGGGACATGACCCTTAATCGCGAAGAAGGATGGATGCGGCTTCGCGCTCACCACGCTCACACGGAGCCGTCTCCATGACACAGCTGACCACCGAAGAACTCGTGCAGATCCTCCACATCGCTCTTGGCGAGCTTCGCCAAGACGTTGAGCCGGGACTGCTGGCATCGAAGATTCTCTGCCTCACTGCAACGTACAACCATCCGGGAACCCTGCAGTCAGAAATTACGAAGTACGTCAAAGACCTGACTCCTTCTGCAGCTTCCCGCCACATCATGGATTGGTCGTTTCGCGGCAAGACGCTCAAGCCGGGCGATCAGCCCAGCGGCATGGAATTCATCCAGCAGCAGGCCGACCCGCTATATCCGCGCCGCAACCTCCTCCACATGACCCCCAAGGGTCTTCAATATCTTTCAACCCTCACTGATCGCGTCAACGAGGCGCTGCAGAAGCGCGCCGTGCGTTCGGCGAAATCCGCATGATGGAGATGCAATGCCACTACGACTCAAGGGCACGGCCCCCCGATCCGGGGAGGCCGACCGTCGCTATTACATGATCGACGTGCAAGTGGGGAATCGCCGAGAGCGGCTATCCACAGGAACTCGCGACAAGAATCTAGCGCTCCGTAAGGAGCAGAACATCATCGACGCGTTACGCGACGACCCCGAAGTCACTACGCTGGAACTCAAACGCATCCTCCGCGGCGAACGTCTTGCCGCCATCCAGGATCGCCGCAGCGAAGACCGAGCCTGGACGCTGAAAGAAGCATGCGACAGGTGCCTCAAGGACCGCGAAGACGGCGGCTGGGGGACGGCGTCCTCCAATGACACCTATGCCACCAACTGCCGCATGATCCAGAAATTTCTGGGCGCGGATACGCCAGTTGCCTTCATCGACCAAGAAAAGGTCCGCGACCTTGCAGACCACCTCCTCGACGAAGAGGAGAACGCGCCTGCCACGGTGAACCGTAAGCTCTTCGCGCTGATGCACGTCTTGGCGTACTCCAAGCAGCACAAGCAATACCCGAAGGACCTCCCCAGGTGGAAGCCGCACAAGGAGGGCGACAACGCTCGCCAGTTCGTGCTGACTGCGGAAGATGAGCGGGTGATGTTCGATGCAATCGCCAAGCTCGACGAACGCCCGGACAACCCGCTCGGCGGCAACCAGGTCTCGCGCGACGCATCGGACTTCGTTGACTGCTTCACCTTCTTGGCAGACGTTGGCTGTCGGTTCTCCCAGGCGCTCAAAGTGCGCTGGCGGGACATCGACTGGGACCTCATGCCAGGCGTTGTAGGCGTCAAGTTCTGGCGCAAGGAAGAGCAGAAGGGAGGAAGGATTCGCACGATTCCCTGCACAGCTCGCGTGGTCGATGTACTCAAGCGGCGACGTGCACTGGGAGGAGATGGCCCATTTTCGGGACTGCGCAGGCAGCGAGGCACCGAGCTATGGAACATGGCAAAAGCGACGACCAACCTAGCGAGGGAAGAAGAGTGCGTTCCTCACTGCTTGCGGCACACTTGCGCGACCCGCTTACTCGCTCGTACGGGTGATCTGAAGTTGGTTCAAGAGTGGCTCGGACACACCAAGATTGAGACCACTGCGGCCATCTACGCGAAGGTGTTGGTGGACACAAAAGTGCGAGCGCTAAGTGCACTGCAAGACGGGTGGAATGGTGCGTCACCTATCCCAGATGTGGGAACAATCCAGGACTGCAACCTATCCCAATATCGGGATGACCCGACAGTAACCCATTGAAACTAGAGCTTTTTAGGTCGAAACAAGGGGAATCAGTGGGGTGGCTGAGGGGACTCGAACCCCCGACATCTGGAATCACAATCCAGTACTCTAACCAGCTGAGCTACAGCCACCACTGAAACCTACTTCCTACCGCACCGCCGATGGCGCGCCCGACAGGACTCGAACCTGTAACCGCCGGCTTAGAAGGCCGGTGCTCTATCCGGTTGAGCTACGGGCGCCCGGACCGAACTTCGCATTCCCACGCCGTCAAGAGCTCGGAATGGTCGGGGTAGAGGGATTCGAACCCCCGACATCCTGCTCCCAAAGCAGGCGCGCTACCAGACTGCGCTATACCCCGGCGGGACCTTTCAATCCCGAAGGCTGGAAAGGTCGGCTATTTTGGGAATGATTGGGCTTGCTGTCAATCACTCTGTGTAAATCGGACGATCCGGTATCCTCGCGGCATCGCTCGCCAAGTCGGCAGGCATCTACATTTCATGGAGAACACGCATGCGTAGCGGCAATCCCGCCCTTCGGGAATCCACCTTCCTCGACCTCGGCTCCGGCTCGGTAGTCACCCGCGATGGTCAGGCGATGACGCTCAACGGCACCGTCAACAAGACCGGCCTGCTGTTGCTGATGGCGGTGGTCACCGCCGCCTTCGCCTGGTCGCAGTCGATCGGGGCCGATGGCGCTCCGTTGCCTGCCGCGCGGCTGTACATGATCGCCGGCGCGATCGGCGGGCTGGTGTTCGCACTGGCGACCAGCTTCAAGCCGACCTGGGCCCCGGTCACTGCGCCGCTGTACGCGCTGGTGGAAGGCTTCTTCCTTGGCTCGATCTCGGCAGTCTACGAGGCGCGTTTCAACGGCATCGTGTTCCAGGCGGTCCTGCTGACCTTCGGCACCATGTTCGCGCTGCTGTTTGCCTATCGCAGCGGCATGATCAAGGCCACCGAGAACTTCAAGCTGGGCGTGGTGGCAGCCACCGGCGGCATTGCGCTGGTGTATCTGGCGACCATCGTGCTGGGCCTGTTCGGCGTGCGCATCCCCTTCATCCACGACTCTGGCCTGATCGGCATCGGCTTCAGCCTGTTCGTGGTGGTGGTGGCTGCACTGAACCTGGTGCTGGACTTCGACTTCATCGAAAGCGGTGTCGAACAGGGCGCTCCCAAGCACATGGAGTGGTATGGCGCGTTCGGCCTGATGGTGACGCTGGTGTGGCTGTACATCGAGTTTCTGCGCTTGCTGTCGAAGCTGCAGTCGCGGAATTGAGCGGGGAATCGAGCGTCGGGATTGGGGATTCGTAAGAGCGGTTTCCTCGAACATCCGGATTTCGAGCAGAAGAAAGGGCGCCTGGGCGCCCTTTCTTTTTTTGCTGTCGCCGTGTCGCTCAGAGGCGGCTGGCGATGGCCTTGGCGAAGCCCATGGTGTTGCCGGTGCCGCCCAGGTCGGGGGTCAGCGAATCCTTGGCTTCCAGGGTGGCCACGATCGCTTCGCGCAGGCGCTCGGCGTTCTGCGGCTGACCGATGTGGTCCAGCATCTGCGCGGCACCCAGCAGCAGCGCGCACGGGTTGGCCTTGCCCTGCCCTGCGATGTCCGGCGCCGAGCCGTGCACGGCCTCGAAGATCGCCGCGTCCACACCGATGTTGGCGCCCGGGGCCAGGCCCAGGCCGCCGACCAGACCGGCGCACAGGTCGGAGATGATGTCGCCGAACAGGTTGGTGGTCACGATGATGTCGAACTGCTCAGGACGCATCACCAGCTGCATGCAGGTGTTGTCGACGATCATTTCCTGGAATTCGATTTCCGGGTACTGCGTGGCCACATCGCGTGCCACCTTCAGGAACAGGCCCGAGGTCGACTTGATGATGTTGGCCTTGTGCACCGCGGTGACCTTCTTGCGGCCGGTGGCGCGGGCCAGGTCGAAGGCGTAGCGCACGATGCGCTCGGAGCCCTTACGGGTGACGCGGGCGCCGGAGAACGCGGTCTCGCCGTCCTCGGACACGGTCTGGCCTTCGCTCAGGTAGGCGCCTTCGGTGTTCTCACGCACCGTGATCAGGTCCACGCCATCGGCGAAACGCGACTTGGTGTTGGGGAACGACTTGGCCGGACGCACGTTGGCGTACAGGTCGAACTTGCGACGCATGGCGACGTTGATCGAGCTGAAGCCCTCGCCGACCGGGGTGGTCAGCGGGCTTTTCAAGGCCACCTTGTTCTTGGTGATCGAGGCCAGGGTGGACTCGGGCAGCAGATCGCCGTGCTTTTCCAGCGCGACCAGGCCAGCGTCGGCGTACTCGTAGGTCAGGCCAGCCTGCAGCGCGTCGAGCACGAACAGCGTGGCATCCATGATCTCCGGGCCGATACCGTCGCCGCGGATGACCGTGATTGTCTGCGTCATAACGTTGGGTTTCCGAACTTGAAGGGGGGAGCGCCAGCCGCAATACCCGGCAGAGCGGCGCAAGGAGGTTTCACAGGCAATTATGCCCGATGCCGGTGAAGGCGCCCAAACCGACCTTGGTCTAAGAGCCCCCCAGCTGCACACGGCGGCCATTCGGTGCAGCGAATGGCCGCAGAAACGGCCGCGTTTACCACCGCCTGCAGGCACAACTTCGGTGCAGTTGCCTGAAAGCACCTGCCGTCCCAGCCAGCGGCCGGTGCCCAAATCGGACCACCTCAACGCAAAGCCGCCAACAACAGGCGGCACGCGCCCTCGCCCGCCGTTACGAATCCGAATCCCGAATCACCACTCCCGCCCCAATCACCCGTGCGCGTGCTGCTCCGGTGCCGGGGCGCCGCCGTCGAGCTGGTCGAGGAAGTCCACCGCGCGACGCAGATGCGGGATGACGATGGAGCCGCCTACCACCAGGCCGACCGAGAAGGTTTCGAAGAATTCCTCGCGGGTCACGCCGGCCTCCTTGCACTGGGCGACGTGGTAGCTGATGCAGTCGTCGCAGCGCAGCACCATCGAGGCGACCAGGCCGAGCAGTTCCTTGGTCTTCACATCCAGCGCGCCCGCCTGGTAGGTCTGGGTGTCCAGCGCAAAGAACCGGCGCACCACCTGGTTCGGCTCGGCCAGGATGCGCTGGTTCATGCGCTGGCGGAATTCGGTGAACTCGCGCAGCCGGTCGTCGCTGCCGCTGCCGGTCTCGCTCATGCCTGGCCGCCTGTGTTGCCGGCCAGCAAGGGCTCGAGCTTGCCGGCCCGGTGCATCGCCATCATGTCGTCGTAGCCGCCCACGTGGACGTCGCCGACGAAGATCTGCGGCACGCTGGTGCGCTTGGCCAGCGCAACCATCTTGTTGCGCTCGGCCGGGTCCAGGTCGATGCGCACCTCGGTCCAGGTCCGGCCCTTGCTCTTGAGGAAGTTCTTGGCCGCCACGCAGTACGGGCAAATGGCGGAGGAATACAGGGTGATCTGCGGGCCGCCGGCCGCATCCTGCACGTTGGTGTCTTGGCTCACGGGAAACTCCGTGGTTGGTCTGAGGTCTGACAATGGTACCGGGCGACTGGAATTTCCATGTCGTCACCGCAACACTGTGGATTAACCGATGATTCACGCCATCGCGCCGTGCTGCCTGCATGCTCCGCGCACCACCTGGGAGTTCCACTTGCGCCTGCTATCGCTCGCCACCGCCCTCACGCTGGCCGTTGCCATGGGGGTGGCACCCGCGCAGGAAAACCGCCTGCCCGACATCGGCTCGTCTGCCGGCGAGCTGCTGACCCCGGCGCGCCAGGCCGAGTACGGCAAGATGATGCTGGCCGAGTTGCGCAACTACGACTACGTGCTGGACGACCCGCTGATCACCGACTGGCTGCAGACCATGGGCACCCGGCTCGGCGCCAACAGCGACCAGCCGCAGCAGCCGTTTACGTTTTTCATGCTGCGCGACCGCCAGATCAACGCCTTCGCCACGCTGGGCGGCTATATCGCGGTCAATGCCGGGCTGGTGTTGACCGCAGAGCGCGAGGACGAGGTGGCCGCGGTGCTGTCGCACGAAATCGCCCACGTCACCCAGCAGCATGTGCTGCGCGGGGTGGAACGGGCGCAGCGCGACCAGATCCCGATCCTGCTCGGCATGCTGGCGGCGGTGGTCGCCGCGCAACAGGCCGGCGGCAATTCCAAGGGCGATGCCACCATGGCCGGCATCACCAGTGCGATGGGGCTGATGCAGCAGCGCCAGATCGACTACACCCGCTCCAACGAATCCGAGGCCGACCGGCTGGGCATCCGCACGCTGGTGCGCAGCGGCTACGACGTGGATGCGATGGCCGGCTTCTTCGAGCGCATGTCGGTGGCGATGCGCGCCAACGAAGGCGGCTACAGCGCGCCGGACTTTCTGCAGACCCACCCGGTCACTGTCACCCGCATCAGCGAGGCCAAGGCGCGCGCCGAGCAGATGAAGAAGAACACCGTGGTGCTGACCACCTCGGTGCCGGGCGGCACGCGCCAGGAACGGGTGGACCCGGCCGACCCGTCGCTGTCCGAACCGCTGAGCCGCAACGGCAACGCGCTGCTGCCATATGCGCTGCGGCTGCCGGTGGATGCGCTGAGCCGCAGCGGCGCCCAGCAGAACTTCGACTGGGCCAAGGAACGCCTGCGCGTGCTCAGCGCCACCACGCCGGATGCGGCCATCCGCGAATACGAGACCCTGCGCCGCAGTGCCAAGCACGGCCTGACTGATCCGCAGCGCTACGGGCTGGCGCTGGCACGCCTGCGCAACAGCGGCGGGCGGCCCGGCGAGCCGGTGGCCGAAATGACCAGCCTGCTGGAGGCGCACCCCGACAACCTGTGGCTGACGCTGGGGCTGAGCGAGGCGCAGGCGCGGGTGGGCCAGCGCGAGGTGGCCAATGCGCGTTTCGACGCGCTGCTCAAGCAACTGCCGAACAACCGCGCGGTGGCGCTGACCTATGCCGGCGCGCTCAACGAGCAGGCCAGCAAGGAGTCCGGCCAGCGCGCGCGCCAGGTACTGGAGCCGTTCTTGCATCGCAGCAGCGAAGATCCCCTGTTGCAGCAGACCTACGCACGCGCCTGCGAGCTGTCCGGCGACCATCTGCGCGCCAGCGAGGCCTATGCCGAAGCTGCGTACTTGAACGGACGCCCGGAACAGGCGCTGATCCAGCTGGAAGCGCTGAAGAAGAAAGATCTCGACTATGTGACACGGGCGCGGGTGGATGCACGCATCGCAGCGATCACGCCGACCGTGCTGGAGCTGCGCCGGCAAGGCATCCGCGACCCGGATCTGTCGACGCGCTAGCGCATGTGACGGTTGGCACAATGGTCATTCGGGCGTGTGTCGACGGGTTCAACACCGCGCCTGCCAGCGGCACAGGCCGCTTCGGCCGCGGCGGCTGTCGTCAGGCATGTCACATTAGAGTCACAAAACCGTAGTCTACTGGCGATCAACCAAAGCCAGACGGTAAGCCCCGCGTGCAAAAACGCATTCTGATCGTCGACGACGAACCCGCGATCCGCGACATGGTGGCGTTCGCGCTGCGCAAAGGCGAGTTCGAACCCATCCATGCCGGCGATGCCCGCGAGGCGCAGACCGCCATCGCCGACCGCGTGCCGGACCTGATCCTGCTGGACTGGATGTTGCCAGGCACCAGCGGGCTGGATCTGGCACGGCGCTGGCGCAAGGAACAGCTGACCCGCGAGATTCCGATCATCATGCTGACCGCACGCGGCGAAGAGAACGACCGCGTCGGTGGCCTGGAAGCCGGGGTGGACGATTACGTGGTCAAGCCGTTCTCGGCACGCGAGTTGCTGGCGCGCATCCGCGCGGTGATGCGCCGCACCCGCGAGGACGACGAGGACGGCAGCGTGGCGGTGGGCCGCCTGCGCATCGACGGCGCCGCGCACCGGGTGTTTGCCGGCGACGCACCGGTGCCGATCGGCCCGACCGAATACCGCCTGCTGCACTTTTTCATGACACATCCCGAGCGCGTGTATACCCGCACCCAGCTGCTGGATCATGTCTGGGGCGGCAGCGTGTATGTGGAAGAGCGCACCATCGACGTGCACATCCGCCGCCTGCGCAAGACGCTGGAGCCGTTCGGCCTGGAAAACATGGTGCAGACCGTGCGTGGCTCGGGCTACCGTTTCTCTTCGGCAACCTAGTGCCTGCCGCACAGCCGGTCGGCCCTGCCGCTGGGCTGGCTCGCACGCCCACCTGACGCTCCGTGGTAACGCCTTCCATGCCTCAACATATCCGTTCCGCCTGGCTCAAGACGCTCGGCACTCTCGCGCTGTTGCTGGGCGCTGCCGTGCTGGTCGGCGTGCTGATCGAGCATGTGTGGATGGCGTTGACGCTGACCGCGCTGGGGGTGCTGGCCTGGCATTACTGGCGGCTGCGCCAGGTGCTGCAGCGCCTGACCGCGCGCCAGCGTGCCGAGCCCGCCGCCGGGATCGGCGCCTGGAACGAGCTGGATCGTCTGCTCTATCGCAGCCAGGCCGAAATGCGCGGGCGCAAGCGTCGCCTGATCGAGATGCTGCGCACCTACCGCGCCGCCGCGCAGGCGCTGCCGGATGCGGTGGTGGTGGTGGATCGCAACAGCCAGCGCGTGCAGTGGTTCAACCGGGCCGCGGGCGGACTGCTGGGGCTGCATCATCCGGGCGACATGGGCGTGTCGGTGGTGGAGCGGTTGCAGCCGTTGCCGCTGGCGCACTGGCTGGCGGCCGGCCGCAATGCCGAACCCATGCTCGACGCCGCCTCGCCGGTGGACCCGGACCTGCGCCTGAACCTGCGCCTGATCCCCTATTCCGACGATTACTGGCTGCTGGTGGCACGCGATGTCAGCAAGCTGCTGCGGCTGGAGCAGGTGCGCCGCGACTTCGTGGCCAACGTCTCGCACGAGTTGCGTACGCCATTGACGGTGGTGCACGGCTATCTGGACATGCTCGACCCGGAAGACTTTCCCGATTCGGGCCCGATGCTGGCCGAGATGCGCAAGCAGTCGCAGCGCATGGCGCAACTGGTCGAAGACCTGCTGACGCTGTCGCGGCTGGAATCGCAGGAAGAACTCGGCGAGGAACACGTGGCGATGGCGCCGATGCTGTCGACGCTGCGGCGCGAGGCCGAAGCGCACAGCCAGGGCCGCCACACCGTGGAGGTGTTCGACGAGGCCGGCGTGGACCTGCTCGGCTCCAACAAGGAATTGCATAGCGCCTTCTCCAACCTGGTCACCAACGCGGTGCGCTACACGCCCGGCGGCGGCACGGTGACGATCCGCTTCGTGCGCGAAGGCGATGGCGCGGCCCTGGCGGTGCGCGACACCGGCTACGGCATTCCCGCCTCGCATCTGCCGCGCATCACCGAGCGCTTCTACCGAGTCTCCAGCAGCCGCTCGCGCGAGAGCGGCGGCACCGGGCTGGGGCTGTCGATCGTCAAGCACATCCTGGGGCTGCACCAGGCGCGCCTGGAAATCGAAAGCGAAGTCGGACGCGGGAGCGAATTCTCATGCCATTTTGTCGCTGCGCGCGTCGTGCAGCGCGATCAGTCCCTGCCACTGTCACGTTCGGCGTGATATGTAAGAGGTGCGCGCCGCACCGCGGTGCGATGCACGCGCGCACGACGCGCTACATCGCCTGCGCTGCCTCTGGCGCGCTGCCACGCCGCACACCATCTCCGTCTTGATGACCGATTCCAATGGGCCACGCCAAAGAACTGCACGACGTCACACCTTCCGAGGACATCGCCACCGATCCGTTGCGCGATCCGGCGCTGTACATCAACCGGGAACTGTCGCAACTGGACTTCAATTTCCGGGTGCTGGCACAGGCGTTGGACGAGCAGGTGCCATTGCTGGAACGGCTGCGGTTCCTGTGCATTTCCTGCACCAACCTGGATGAATTCTTCGAGATCCGCGCCGCCACCGTGCGGCATGCGCAGGAGTTCGGCCTGCCGCCGGCGCCGGATGGCCTGAGCCCGACCGCCATCCTCAACGCGGTACACGACCGCGCCGCCAAGCTGGTCGAACAGCAGTACCACGCGTGGAATGAAGTGCTGCGCCCGGCGATGGAAGATGCCGGCGTGGCCGTGCTCAGCCGCACGGCCTGGACCTCGCGTCAGAAGCGCTGGCTGCGGGCGTACTTCCGCAACGAGATCATGCCGGTGCTGTCGCCGCTGGGGCTGGACCCGGCGCATCCGTTTCCGAAGATCCTCAACAAGACATTGAACATCGTGGTGGTGCTGGAGGGCCAGGACGCATTCGGGCGCGCCGGTCATCTGGCCATCGTGCGTGCGCCGCGCTCGTTGCCGCGCATCATCCAGCTGCCGGCGAGCCTGTCGCCGGAGGGCGCGCAGAGCTTCGTGTTCCTGTCCTCGGTGCTGTCCGAGTTCGTCGACGAGCTGTTCCCCGGCATGCAGGTCAAGGGCTCGTATCAGTTCCGCGTCACCCGCAACTCCGAGCTGGTGGTGGACGAGGAAGAAGTCGAGAACCTGGCGCTGGCCCTGCGCGACGAGCTGGTCACCCGTGGCTATCGCCCGGCGGTGCGCCTGGAGATCGCGCACGACTGCCCGGCGCCGATCATGCGCACCCTGCTGCAGAACTTCGGCCTGAACGAAAACGCGGTGTACCGCATCGTCGGGCCGGTCAACCTGAGCCGCGTCACCCAGGTCTACGATCTGGTGCAGCGCCCCGAACTGAAGTATCCGTTGTTCAATCCGCGCACCCTGCGCGACAACGACGGCATCTTCGAGATCGTCAGCAAGGGCGATGTGCTGCTGCATCACCCCTTCGATGCGTTCACCGCGGTGCTGGACGTGATCCGCCAGGCCGCGGTCGACCCGAACGTGCTGGCGATCAAGCAGACGCTGTACCGCACTGGCAAGGACTCGCTGATCGTCGATGCGCTGATCCTGGCCGCGCGCAACGGCAAGGACGTCACCGTGGTGGTGGAGCTGCGCGCGCGCTTCGACGAAGAGGCCAACCTGGGCCTGGCCGACAAGCTGCAGGAAGCCGGCGTGCAGGTGGTGTACGGCGTGGTCGGCTTCAAGACGCACGCCAAGATGCTGCTGATCGTGCGCCGCGAGGGACGCAAGCTCAAACGCTATGTGCATCTGGGCACCGGCAATTACCACAGCGGCACCGCGCGCCTGTATACCGACATCAGCCTGATCACCGCGGATGTGGAAATCGGCAACGACGTGCACATGCTGTTCCAGCAATTGTCCGGGCTGGCCCCGCGCATGAAGCTGGAGCAGTTGCTGCAGTCGCCCTTCACCCTGCACGCCGGCGTGCTGAAGCGGATCGAGCGCGAAACGCGGCTGGCCCGCAACGGCCGCCCGGGCCGCATCATCGCCAAGATGAATGCCCTCAACGAGCCGCAGGTCGTGCGTGCGCTGTATACCGCCTCGCAAGCCGGTGTGCAGATCGACCTGATCGTGCGCGGCGCCTGCACGCTGCGCCCGGGCGTTCCCGGCGTGTCCGACAATATCCGCGTGCGCTCGATCGTGGGGCGTTTTCTGGAACATAGCCGCGTGTACTGGTTCGGCAACGATGGCGCGGCAGAGTTGTATTGCGCCAGCGCCGATTGGCTGGAGCGCAACCTGCTGCGGCGCGTGGAGACCTGCTTCCCGATCCTGGACCCGGATCTGGCCAAGCGCGTCTACCGCGAAGTGCTGCAGAACTACCTGGACGACAACGTCAACGCCTGGGAACTGGATGCCGACGGCGTCTATCACAAGCGCATCCCGGGCCCTGGCGAGCCTGCCCATTCGGCGCAGATGACCCTGCTCGAGCGGATCTGAAAGCGGCGCGGGCGTGGCCCCTCACGGGGCCAACGGCCCATCGGCTACCATGCGCCCATGCCAATGCCCTCCCCCACGATCCCGCCCCTGCGCGATGGCGATTTCCTCGCCGCCATCGACTTAGGATCCAACAGCTTCCACATGGTCATTGCGCGCTACCTGATGGGTCAGCTGCGCGTGGTTGATCGCCTGCGCGAAACCGTGCGCATGGCCGACGGCCTGGATGGCAAGGGTGGCCTCTCCAACGAAGCGCGCCAGCGCGCGCTCGAATGCCTGGCGCGCTTCGGCCAGCGCATCCGGGAAGTGCCGTCGTTGCGCGTGCGCGCGCTGGCCACCAACACGGTGCGTCAGCTGCGCTCGCCACAGGCGTTCCTGATGCCGGCCGAAACCGCGCTCGGGCATGCGATCGAAGTGGTCAGCGGACGCGAGGAAGCGCGCCTGATCTATCTCGGCGTTGCGCATGCGCAACCGCCCAAGCCCGATCAACGCCGGCTGGTGATCGACATCGGCGGCGGCTCGACCGAGTTCATCATCGGCCGCGGATTCCAGACCCTGGAACGCGAGTCCCTGCAGGCCGGCTGCATCGCCAGCACGCGCCGCTTCTTTCCCGGCGGCAAGCTGTCGAAGAAGAAATGGAAGGATGCGCTGACCGAGATCGGCACCGAATTCCAGCAGTTCGCCAATCAGTACAAGGCGCTGGGCTGGCACGAGGCGATCGGCTCGTCCGGCACGCACAAGGCCATCGGCGAGATCTGTGCGGCGATGAAGCTCACCAAGGGCGCAATCACCGCCGAGGCGCTGCCGGCGCTGCGCGATGAACTGCTCAAGGCCAAGCGCATCGAGGACATCCAGTTGCCCGGCCTGGCCGCCGAACGCCGGCCGATCATCGCTGGCGGCATCCTGGTGCTGGAAGCGGCATTCCAGGCCCTGGGGCTGGAGAAGCTGATGGTCAGCAAGGCGGCGATGCGCGAAGGCATCCTTTACGACATGCTCGGCCGCGGTGGCGAGAACGACCCGCGCGACAGCTCGGTGGCCTCGCTGGTGCAACGTTACGGCATCGACGAAGTGCAGGCGCAGCGCGTGGAAGCCACTGCCTGCCGGCTGTTCGACCAGGTCTGCGAATCCTGGCAGCTGGATGGCGACGACGCGCAGGTGTTGCGCCGTGCTGCGCGCCTGCACGAGCTGGGCCTGATCATCGCGCACAGCCAGTATCACGTGCACGGCAGCTACATCCTGGAGCACTCGGACATCGCCGGTTTCTCGCGCCAGGAGCAGCAGGTGCTGGCATCGCTGGTGCGCACGCACCGGCGCAACGTGCCCAAGACCGCGTTCGATGCGCTGCCGGACCGCCTGCTGCTGCCGACCCGGCGCAAGGCCGCGCTGCTGCGGCTAGCGGTGCTGCTGCACCGCGCACACGAATCGGACCCGATTCCGACCCTGGAACTCACCGCCGATGACACCCGCCTGTCGTTGATCCTGTCGCAAAGCTGGATCGACTCGCGCCCGCTGCTGCGCGCCGACCTGATCGGCGAAGTCGAGAGCATGGCCGGGCTGGGGATCGCGTTCAAACCGTTTGTGACCTGAGGCCTGCGGCCTCAGGCGGGATTTGGGATTCGGGATTCGGGATTCGTTGACCGCGGCACGTGATGTATCGCGTATTCGCCCAGATGCGTGAAGACCGCTTTTGCGAATCTCTAATCCCGAATTCCTAATTCCGTCGCACTTGTCACCGCCGCGACTTATCCGCGCAACATCCATGCCATCGCCCTCCCGGAAGCTAGCGAAAACCGGAGAACGGGCATGCGCTACGCGATCGTTACCGAAACCTATCCCCCCGAAGTCAACGGTGTTGCGCTGACCGTGCACGGGCTGGAAACCGGCCTGCGCGCACGCGGACA
This sequence comes from Xanthomonas sp. LMG 8993, assembly GCF_009835065.2. Taxonomy (NCBI): domain Bacteria; kingdom Pseudomonadati; phylum Pseudomonadota; class Gammaproteobacteria; order Lysobacterales; family Lysobacteraceae; genus Xanthomonas; species Xanthomonas sp. LMG 8993. Next base: position 65,958 of record NZ_QVIF02000003.1, read on the forward strand.
CCAGGTGGACGTGGTGCGTCCACGGCAGAGCGGCGATACCGATGCGGCCACCGCCCTGCTGGTGCGCGGCGCATCGCTGCCGCGCTACCCGGGCCTGAAATTCGGGTTGCCGGCAACCCAACGCCTCGTTCGTCATTGGCAAATCACGCAACCGGATGCGGTCTATGTGGCCACGGAAGGCCCGTTGGGCTGGTCGGCGATGCGTGCCGCACGCCGGCTCGGTATTCCGGTCGCCACCGGCTTCCATACCCGCTTTGACGAGTACCTGCCCGACTACGGTGCCGCCTGGCTGCAGGGCACTGCGCTGCGCTGGATGCGCCGCTTCCACAATCAGGCCGAGGCCACCCTGGTGCCCACGCGCGAGCTGCAGCAGTTCCTGCGCGACGGCGGCTTCCAGCGCGTGCAGTTGCTGGCACGCGCGGTGGACAGCCAGCAGTTCGATCCGGCCCGGCGCGATCCGGCCTTGCGTGCCGAATGGGGCATCGAGGGCGAAGGCTTCGCCGCGATCTATGTCGGACGTATCGCCAACGAGAAGAACCTGCCGCTGGCGATTCGCGCCTTCCGCAAGCTGCAGCAGATCCGCCCGAAGGCGCGCTTCGTCTGGGTGGGCGATGGCCCGGCACGCGAAAAAATCGCGCACGAGAATCCGGACTTCATCTTCTGCGGCATCCAGCGCGGCGAGGCGCTGGCGCGCCACTTCGCCAGCGGCGATCTGTTCCTGTTCCCCAGCCGCAGCGAGACCTTCGGCAACGTGACCCTGGAGGCGATGGCCAGTGGTGTGGCCACCGTGGCCTTCGACTACGGCGCCGCACGCGAGTATCTGCGCAGCGGCCACAGCGGTGCGGCAGTGGAGAACGACGAGGCGTTCATCCAGGCGGCCGTCGCACTCACCAACGACGATGCGATGCGCCAGCGCCAGGGTGCGGCGGCCGCACAGGCGATGAAGAAACTGCATCCGGACAACGTGGTCTCCGACTTCGAGGCCTTGCTGATGGGCATCACTGCGGCACGGGGGCGTTATGTCGGCAACGCGGCTTGAACTTCTGCGCGGTCACGAAGCGCGCTGGTGCCGGCGCGCCAACCACTGGTGCCGTCGCCACCCGGTGCGGCGCGCATTCGCCACCATCAGCCGGCTCGGCGATGGGGTGTTCTGGTACAGCCTGATGGGTTTGCTGGTGCTGCTCGACGGCATGGACGGCGTGCGCGCATCTGCGCACATGGCCGCCACCGGCGTGCTCGCGCTGACCTTGTACAAATCGCTCAAGCGCTGGACGCGTCGGCCACGCCCGTACGCGGCCGACGTGCGCATCCGCGCCTGGGTGGCGCCGCTGGACGAGTTCAGTTTTCCGTCCGGCCACACCTTGCACGCGGTGTCCTTCAGCATCGTGGCACTGGCCTACTACCCGTGGCTGGCGCCCCTGCTGGTGCCGTTCTCGGCCGGCGTGGCGCTATCGCGCGTGGTGCTGGGCCTGCACTATCCCAGCGATGTCCTCGCTGCCACTGCGATCGGCGTGCTGCTGGCCAGCCTGTCGCTGTGGGGATTGCCGGTGTTGTTGGGGTAAGGAGCAAGCCCTGTCATCGCTGCGTTGGCCCGACCAGGCCAGCGATCCTCTCGTTGCCGCAGCCAGCCGTTCACCCGGCACTCGCTCCGCGATGCAGCGCTCCACCGATTCCCCATTCCCGATTCCCGTCCCGCGCTCCCGCCGTACAATGGCGCGATGACGACCCTGTTCATTTCCGACCTGCATCTGGATCCGGCCCGGCCGGCGATCACCGAGCTGTTTCTGGACTTCCTGCGCACGCAGGTGCCCGGTAGCGACGCGCTCTACATCCTTGGCGATCTGTTCGAAGCCTGGATCGGCGATGACACGCCATCGACCGCTGCCGATGCGGTGGCCGTGGCGCTGCATGCGGTGGCCGATAGCGGCGTGCCGGTGTTCTTCATGCCGGGCAACCGCGACTTCCTGGTCGGCGAGGCGTATGCGCAACGCGCGGGCTTCCGCATCCTGCCCGACCCCACCGTGGTCGATCTGTACGGGCATCCGACCTTGCTGATGCATGGCGATCTGCTGTGCACCGACGACACCGCCTACCAGGCGTTCCGTGCGCAAACGCGCGATCCGGTCTTTCAGGCGCAGTTCCTGGCGCAGCCGCTGGCCGCGCGGGTGGCCTTCGCGCAGCAGGCGCGCGCTGCCAGCCAGGCGCGTCATGCAGAACTCAAGCAGGGCGACCAATCGCGCTTCGAGACCGTCACCGATGTCACCCCGGCCGAGGTGGAGGCCACCTTCGTGCGGTATGGCCTGGATCGCCTGATCCATGGTCACACCCATCGCCCTGCAATCCACACCCTGCAGGCCGGCGGCCAGACCTGCACACGCATCGTGCTGGGCGACTGGTACGAACAAGGCTCGGTGTTGCATGTGGATGCCGACGGCGTGTCGCTGGAGCAGTTGCCGCTTTAACGTGGCTGTCAGCAGCTAGCGAGCGGCCAGCTCGGCGCAGGCCGCTCGCCTGGCACCCGTTTGCAAGCGACAGACCGCGATGGGCACATGGAGGTGAGCGCCGTGGTTTCGAGATCATGCCTGCGCGCCCTCGGTGTGCTGTTCACCCGTGCTGGAATGCAGCTTGACGCGTTGTCGGCACGCCTGATCGCGCCAGCCTGCTAGTCAACCACCGGTCCAGTCCCATCGATGGAAGGGTGACGAAACGGCTCGACTATGACCGTCCCGAAAGGCGACGGGGATGTACGCAACCGCACGGTCCCTGCAGTCTCCAGACGCATCACTGCATGCTGCGCGCATGCTCGGCGTAGTCGACAAAGTCGGCGTTGACTATGTCGTACCAGAGCACCGTGCCATCGGCCTGCACGCGGAAACGATCGCGCACCGGGTTGGTCTGCGGGTCGCCGGGGCACTCGTTGCCATGCCGCTCGCGCACTGCAAAGTCGAACGCATCCGCTGCGGGCTCAGCGTCGTCTTCGTCGACGATGCTGATGCAGTTGTCCGGATAGAAATGGTCGTTCTGCAGGCGGGTTTCCAGCACATCCAGCGCGCGGGCGCGGGCATCGTTGGCGGTCGTGGCTGCCGGCGCGGACACCGCCGGTTTGGGTGGCGCAGGGGCCGGGTCGGCAGGTTGCTGTTTGCAGCCGGCAACTGCCAGCGCGGCCAGGCACAGCGCCGCATAACGCAGGGACTTGGACATGGGTGCTCCGCTCCGCAGGACACGCCGGCAGCTGCCGGCAGTGCCTCTAGTCTGCGCGATCACTGCGCCTGCGTGTAGCGGCAAAGGTCCGGCACCTGCGTGCCGGGCCCGACGACGGAAGGATCGGCTTGATACTCAGCGGAAGCCGGCGATGGTGGCCTTGGTGTTGACCAGCACGCGCTGGTTGTCGGCGGTGCTGGCGTTGCCCATGGGCACGCCGTTGTAGCTGATGTTGGGATTGGACCAGTAGTTCAGGCGCGGGCAGCTGCTGCTGCAGTCGTAGGCCATGATGGTGCGCCAGCTGTTGCCGTAGCGATAACCGTGCCCGTACGCATATGGCGAGGTGCTCGGGTCGTTGGTGGCGTCGTGACGGGCACTCTGCAGGTGGCCGATTTCATGCGCGAAGCTGTAATAGCCGGTGGCGCAATCCCAGTACACCGAGGCAAACGCGGTCGCTGCGGTGGAGCCGATGCCCGATGCCAGGCCGCAGTAGCTGCTGTTGTTCAACACGATCACGCCCACATCGGCGGTGTAGGTGTTGCGGCTGGTGTGGATGCTGTCCATGTAACCGTCGTTGGTTACGCGGAAGCGTTGCAGGTCGGTGGTGAAATTGCCGGTTTCGCTGTAGCTGGTGGTCTCGTAACGCGCCAGCTGCAAGGTGATGCCGACATTGCTGTTGATATAGCCCTGGTTGGCCTCGGCCACTGCCAGTTGCACCAGCGACTGCATGTTGCCGCCGTAGGCGGTCACCGCCTGATTGGTGGCCACTACCAGCACGCGGATGGTCGCCGGGCTGCCCGACGATGCGGCGGCCGCGGTGACGCGCCCGTCGCTGGGCATGTCGATCTTCGGCAGCAGGCTGTATTCGGCCGGGTGTTCCTGCGGCAGGCGGCTTTCTTCCACCTGCACCAGCACATGGCGGCCATCGGCGAGCGGACGCAGCCGAAACAGCTTGCCGGCGTAACGGATGGTGCCGGTGACCGTATCGCCGCTGCGCACCAGGATGGCCGAGTTCAGCGGATCCACACCCGACAGCGTACGGGCACGGGTGCCGGCGCGCGGGCCAAGATTGCCGTACCACACGCTATCGCCGCCTTCCAAGGCATCGACCTTGGCCTGGGTGGCGGTGATGGTCTGGCCATCCAGCTGCAATTCCAGCAGCTTTTCCGAGGCGGTGACGGCACCGGCGTTAAGCTGGACCACCTGCGCGTTGGCGGTGGACGGTGCGCTGAGCAGGCGCTGCAGCGAGGGTTCGGCAGTGGCAGTAGCGCTTGCGCTGCGGCTCAGCGCAGGGCCGGATTGATACAGCGGCGTGCCGGCAGCGGCGGCCGAACCGGCCAGACACATGGCGATCAGACCCACCGTGGTGCACATCGACTTCGACTTCATCGTCTCTCTCTCCTTAGACATGGAAGTAACGGATGTGAAACACCGGGCCCCTGCCCCCGGGACGCCATTAAGGCGCGCCGGGCCGTGCCGATTGCAAGTTGTTACAAAAGAAAATTACAGTTTTGTGATGTCTGCCGTTGAATGGATGCGATTCCGGCAGCTGCGCGGCAGGACGCAGCGCACAGTCCGGTGATCGAAGGCGCGTTACCGCGCAGGTGGCCTGTCGCGTTTGGCGGTAGCCGGCGCGGGGCACGACGTCACGACGAAGGGATGCGATGCGCATCGCCCCAGTGCGCTGCGATCGCTCTGCCGCGCAATGCGCTCGGTACTTCATGAGCGAGGCTGCAACGCGCCTCACCCAGCGTGGCGTCGGTGCGAGCCAACTCGATATCTGCTCCGCAAATGGCGATCAACAGATCGCGCACTGCAGCCCGCCCACGCATTCACCACCGGCCGCTCAGCCGGCCTGCTCCACCAGATCGGCCAGTTCGTCCTCATCGAAGCCGGCAAGCAGCCGCGCCTGCAGATTGAACGGGCCATGCAGGTAACCACCGGCGTACTCGTGCAGCAGCGCCTTGAAGCGCGCGCGCGGCTCGATGCCGGCCTGCGCGCAATACCAGCGGTACCAGCGCGAGCCGGCCGCCACATGCGCCACCTCTTCGCGCAGGATGGTGTCCAGCACCTCGGCAGTGGCGGTATCGCCGAGCGAGCGCAGCTTGACGATCATCGCCGGTGTCACATCCAGCCCGCGCGCTTCCAGCACGCGCGGCACCAGCGCCATGCGTGCCAGGCCGTCATGTGCGGTTTTCTCGCACATTTCCCACAGGCCGTTGTGCGCGGCGAAGTCGCCGTAGTCGTGGTCGTGCGCATGCAATCGCGCGCGCAGCAGCATGAAGTGGCGCGATTCGTCGTCGGCCACGCCAACCCAGTCGGCATAGAACGCCGCCGGCAACCCACGGAAGCGATACACCGCATCCCAGGCCAGGTCGATGGCGTTGAGCTCGATATGCGCGATGGCGTGGATAAAGGCGGCGCGGCCTTCCGGGTTGCCCAGCCCGCGCCGCGGCACCTCGCGCGGATGCACCAGCACCGGCCTTGCAGGTCGGCCAGGCATGCGGATCGGCTCCGGAGGCGCCGCCTGCGGCGGTGGCAACGGCAACGCACCGGCGCGGAACGCGGCCGCATGTCGCTGCGTCAACGCGACTTTCTCCAGCGGATCGGCCGCTTGCAGGCAGGCATGTGCGGCTTGCAGAAGATCCATCGTGTCCATCACTCCGTCGTTGCGGTAGCCGCCAGATCGACAACTGGCGCTTCGATCTGCAGCGGCGATCGAGACCCCTACGCAGCCGTCGCAGGTGCGGTCTGGGAGCAACCAGCAGCTGGCGCCACTGCCGAACCTGCTCAGCGCACCCGCCTGTCGATCGGCAGTAGCCAAATCACGCGATCGCCACGCAGGTACTCCTGCGAGGCACAGCGGTTCTAGGCCATGTCTGGGTAGTGCCGAGCTGCAGCGCTACCGCACTGCCTCACGCGCGGCGACGCTTCTTGGCATCGTCCGAGCGCAATTGCTGGATGCGTTCGAAATAGCCCGGTTCGATGCCGGTGATGTACTCGCCGTTGAAGCACGAGGAATCGAACTGCTGGATGTCCGGGTTGCCTTCGCGCACGGCCACTTCCAGGTCTTCCAGATCCTGGTAGATCAGCCAGTCGCAGCCCAAAAATTCCTGGATTTCCAGCTCGCTGCGGCCATGCGCGATGAGTTCTTCGGCCGCCGGCATGTCGATGCCGTAGATATTGGGGTAACGCACCGGCGGCGCGGCCGAGGCCAGATACACCTTGCGCGCACCGGCATCGCGCGCCATCTGCACGATCTGCCGGCTGGTGGTGCCGCGCACGATCGAATCGTCGACCAGCAGCACCACGCGGTTGCGGAACTCCAGGTGGATCGGATTGAGCTTGCGCCGCACCGATTTCTGCCGCTCGCCCTGCCCCGGCATGATGAAGGTCCGGCCCACGTAGCGATTCTTGACGAAGCCCTCGCGGTACTTCACCCCGAGCACGTTGGACATCTCCAGCGCCACATCGCGCGAGGTGTCCGGGATCGGGATGATGGTGTCGATATCGTGGTCCGGGCGCAGCCGCAGGATCTTCTCGCCCAGCTTCAGGCCCATGCGCATGCGCGCCTTGTGCACCGAGATGTTGTCGATCATCGAGTCGGGACGCGCGAAGTACACGTACTCGAAGATGCACGGCGCGTTGACGGTTGGCGCAGCGCAGACTTCCGAAAACAGCTCGCCGCGCGCGGTGATCACCATCGCCTCGCCGGGGCGCACGTCGCGCACGCGCTGGTAGCCGAGGATGTCCAGCGCGGCCGATTCGGAGGAAACGATGTATTCGGTGCCTTCGGCATGCTCGCGCTTGCCCAGCACCAGCGGACGGATGCCATGCGGGTCGCGGAAGGCCACCAGGCCCAGGCCCAGCACCACGCTGACCACCGCATAGCCGCCCTTGCAACGGCGATGCACGCCGGCCACCGCGCGGATCGCCGCTTCCGGGGTCAGCATGCGCTGCGCGTCCAGCTCGTAGGCGAACACGTTCAGCAGCACTTCGCTGTCCGAATCGGTGTTGATGTTGCGGCGGTCGGCTTCGAACACCTGCTGGCGCAAGGCCTCGGTGTTGATCAGGTTGCCGTTGTGCGCCAGCGCGATACCGTAGGGCGAGTTGACGTAGAACGGCTGCGCCTCGTCCATGCCTTCCGAGCCTGCGGTCGGGTAGCGGCAATGCGCGATGCCGACCCGGCCTTCCAGCACTGCCATCTTCTTTTCGTCGAAGACGTCGCGTACCAGCCCGTTGGCCTTTTGCACACGCAGGCGCGTGCCGTCTGCGGTGGCGATGCCTGCGGCGTCCTGCCCACGATGCTGCAGGACGGTCAGGCCGTCATAGAGCTGCCCGGCGACGTTCTGGTTGCCGACAATACCGACGATGCCACACATGGTGCGCGTTCTCCGCTACGGCTTGCGCCGTTACTGTGAAGGGGGCCGTGCCTGGCCTTGGGACTCGACCCGAGCCGGGTCGCTTTCTCCGCCGCGAACCTGCGCCGGATCGATATTGGCCGGCATCGCCTGCGCCGGATCGCGTCCGTCGCTGGCGGCTTTGCCGGGTTGCCCAAGCGCACGCGTGATGGTGTCGCTCAGACCGGACCCGGACAGCGCCTTGCCCAGGTCCGTATTATCGCCTGCCGAGGGCAACTTCCCCAACTCCGTTGGCAAGTTGCCGAGTTCCATTGATGGCATGTCCATCGACGGCATCCGCCAGGCCGGCAGTTGCGCCCGCATCCAGCTCGCGCCCGGCGACAGCATCGGCATCAGCATCGACTGGCGCCAGGACGGCTCGCGCGGCAGCGGCGTGAAGCTCATCAGCAGCACCAGCACGCTGGCCAGAAAACCGCCGCGCACCAGCCCCAGGCCGAACCCGAGCATGCGGTCCATCCCGCCCAGGCGCACCGCATCCACCCCGGCACGGATCACCATGCCGATCACCGCCACGGTGATCAGCACGCCGACGAACACCATCGCGTAGCCGCCAAACGATTCGGTGGCCGACGGATGCTTGCCGTCGGCGATCCAGCGTGCAGCCGGGCCGCCGAACTGGAATGTCGCCCAGCCGGCCAGCAACCACGACAGCGTGCCGACCACGATGGCGACAAACCCGCGCAGCAGGCCCAACAGGGCCGACACCAGGATGATGACGCCCAGCACCATGTCGATCATTGCCCACTTCTCCGCGCGGCGCGTGCGCCGCTGGTCCAACCTGGCTCGGTGTTCATTGCGCTCCCCTCCATGGGTGTGAGGCGATCAGGAAATCCGCTCGCCGCTGGCGATACCACGCAAGCGGCGATCGGGCGGGCTGCGGACGAGCCGCACTGCGCGTAGCGAACCAACCGTCATGCCGATCTCCGGCATGTACCGCGCCCGCCGGTTGGCGGCGCAGTCGTTTACGGATGCGGACGCACCATGCCGGAAATGCCGACCTTGGCCGCCACCTGCGCACGCAACTGCTCGGCATCGCCACGGTTGGCCACCGGGCCGACCCGCACGCGGTTGAGCGCGCCCTTGTCGGTCCGCACCTGTTCGACGAAGGCACTGAAACCGGCGGCGCGCACGCGGTCGCGCAAGGCGTCGGCGTCTTCGGCGCGCCCGAAGGCGCCCAGCTGCACCGCAAAGCCGACCGAACTGGCCGCAGGGGCTGCCGGCGCGGCGGGCGCCGCGACGACCGGCTTGGTCGGCTCGGGCTTGGCCGGCTCCGTTTTCGCCACCTCCGGCTTGGCCGGAGCGGGCTTGGGCGCTTCGGCCGGCTTGGGCGCGGCGGCCACCGGCTTGGCCGGCTCTGGCGGCAGGCTTTCGGTCTTGGTCGGTGCGGCGGTGCTGGCGGCGGCCACGCTGCTGCTGGGTTTTGCGGCCGGGGCCGGTGCCGGCGTCGGTGTGCTGGCTGCAGGCGCTGGCGCGGCGGCGTTGGCATCCAGCGTCACCACCTGGGCGTTGACGTCGCTGCGCACCTTTACCGCCTGCAGGCGCGCCGATTCGGCCTGCGCCTGGTCGACATACGGCCCCACGCGCACGCGCCAGGCCGGGCGGCCGTTGATCTGGGTCTTTTCGCTGAAGCCGGGCAGCTGCGCCTGCTTGAGCCGCGCCAGCACCGCGTCGGCGTCGGCGCTGGTGGCGTAGGCGCCGAAGTTGACCGCGTAGTTGCCGGCCGCCACCTCAGGCGCCGACGGCGCGCTGGACGGGTTGGCCAGATCGGCCGCGTCCGGGTTGTCCTGCACCGCAGCCGGCGCCGAGCCGGCGCCGCGCATGCCCAGCGCGCCACCGGCAGGCGCATCGCCCGGGGTGACCAGCGGCAATTCGCGGGTTTCGAACTCGCCATTGGCCGGTGCGGCAGGCGCCTCCAGCGGCACATCGGCCACGCCGCTCGACGGCGCAGGGCCCTTGACCAGCATCGGCAGGAAGATCACGGCAAGCGCCACCAGAACGATGGCGCCAATCAGTCGCTGTTTCAGAGCAGTATCCACGTAGAGAGACGAGAGGCGGCGTGGCGGGGTGCCGCGGCGATTATAAGGCCGCAGCCGGGCTACCGACCCGGGTGGACTGAACGAAGTGCGCTTAGGGCGTCGGCAACGGTATGAAACGAGCCGAACACCAGCACCCGATCGCCCGGTGAGGCCTGCGCCAGGACCGCGCGCAGTGCGCCCGCCACATCGCCGTGGCAGGCCGCCTGCGCTGCGGCACTGCCCTGCAGACGGGCCTGCAAGGCCTGCGCCGACTGCCCCCGCGCACCGTCCAGCCCGGCCAGGGCCCAATGGTCGACCTGCGCGCCCACCGCCTCCACCACGCCCAGCACATCCTTGTCCGCCAATGCGGCGTAGATCGCATGGGTGGTGCCGGTGTGCGCCTGCGCGCCCAGCGCATCGGCCAGCGCGCGCGCGGCCTGCGGGTTGTGGCCGACATCCAGCAGCACCTGCACGCCATCGATGTCGCTGCGCTGCAGGCGCCCGGCCACCCGTGCATTGGCAATGCCCTGCGCCCAGGCGGCATCGGGCAGTTCCACCGGCAAGGCCTGCAACGCGGCGATCGCCGCAGCGGCGTTGGCCAGTTGCACCGGCGCCTGCAAGGCCGGCATCGGCAGCTCCAGGGTCACCGCGACATCGCGCCAGCGCCACTGCGGCGCGTCGGAGTGCTGCGCCTCGATCGGCTCGAAGAAATAATCGCTGCCGGCGCGGATCGCATTGGCGCCCAACTGGTAGGCCCGCCGCAACACGCTCGATGGCGGGTCGATTTCGCCCAGCACCACCGGCTTCCAGGCGCGGATGATGCCGGCCTTCTCGGTGCCGATCGCCTCGCGGTCCTCGCCCAGCCAATCGGTGTGGTCGATATCCACGGTGGTGATCACCGCCACATCCGAATCAATGATGTTGACCGCGTCCAGGCGCCCGCCCAGGCCGATTTCCAGCACCGCCAGGTCCAGCCCGGAGCGCTGCAGCAGCCACAGCGCCGCCAGCGTGCCGTATTCGAAATACGTCAGTGCGGTCTGGCCACGTGCCGCTTCGACGGCGGCAAAGGCGTCCACCAGTTGCGCGTCGCCGGCCTCGTTGCCGTCGATGCGCACGCGCTCGTTGTAGCGCAGCAGATGCGGCGAGGTGTAGCTGCCCACCTTCCAGCCGGCGGCCTGCGCGATCGCCTCGATAAAGGCCACGGTGGAGCCTTTGCCATTGGTGCCGCCTACGACAATGACATGCGTGGCTGGCGCTTCAATCTGCAACCGCGCAGCGACCTCGCGCACGCGCTCCAGGCCCATGGCGATGTTCTGCGGATGCTGCTGCTCGATGTAGGCGAGCCAGTCGGAGAGGGTGGCGGGAATTGTCACTTGCTACCTGAAATCTTGCGTGCGACAAGCATTATCACGCTTGATGAAGTCTTGGACCAATAGAGCCGGAACTTCATTCCTGAATCGTAAGCGTTGACGTCTGCTCTCTGTCATCGACCGGGTATTGGGGCGTGGACCGAACCAGTAAGCAGCGGCGCTGCATGAAGGATAGCAGTGAGTCCTTTACTGCGGCCCGTAGATCTCAGCTATCTGTGAACCCAGCACTGAACGCCGCCCTTTCAATGTCACTGCGATCCGTTGCTCGGGATATCGACGATACAGGCTTTCACTGATGCAGAGGTAATCCGGAAACGCATGCTCGATCGGTCCACCGCGCAACCGATACTCGCAAGATTGCCGGCTCGATTGAGAGTACGTTTGCATGACGTACGCTTCTTCAAACGACCTACCAATGGCCAACGTCAGCAACCAAGGCACCGTTTTTGCGAGCAGCAGCCAAGTTAAGAAACCCAGCATTACTGGTGTCCCTAAGAACATAAAGACATTTGCAATGCGTCCCTGCCCCTCGATATCTGTTGGTCGACCAAGACGCCGATTGTGCTTGCGCAGCAATACCGTTAGCACGATACCGACCATCAAAAATGGCCATTTCAAATAGCGTCCTTGCAGGAACTCTGACGGGGCAAAATCGACAAATAAGCCAAGCAGAATCAGGCCCATCACAAGAAATGCAGAGGCCACCTTCATCAAGGCAAACAGCTTTGATTTCACTGGACCACCCCCAAGTTTCTCGTTAGACCGCGCGCCAAATAAAGCGCAATGATAGCCAAGCCCTAGCTTCATCCGCGATAAAAAGCGACGAATTCATCGCACGCAGCGCAGTTACAGGCAGCACTTCGCCATGGCTAAGGTGCCGTTGCCTGCGGTGCGACGATAAAGTAACCGTGCACGGTGGAACCCAAAGATGAGCGTTTGCCTTGAATGACCACACTCAACGCGCCATTCGGGAAGCTCATCAAATCGTGCTCGCGTGTGCAAAGCCGCGTTGGTGCGCCATGAGGCAATGGGTAGATCATGAGCCCGTAAGGGCACATCATGCTTTTATGCGCAGGGCGTATGAGCACTTGTTCCGAATACATGCTGCCGAATGCCTCGGTCCATGCCCACGGCACAATCCTGACGACCAGCGCCCATACCACCAGCCCGATCACCATCGTGGACATTAGCCAGCGAAAGATACAGCGTTCGATACCGATTCGCTGCAACTGACGCTGGAGCCTGCCACTGGCATTGGCCCAGAGCAGCACGCCAAACAGGGTTAACGCGGCGAAACCTAACACCACGAGGGTGAGGTCGATCAAGGCGTTGGCCGGCGGAAGGAACTTGAAAGAATTAGCGAAGAAAAGCAACGCCACCGGCGTCACAAACAGTAATAAAACACGAAAACGATTACCAAAATCTCTCATGCTTGAGACACCGGAGTAAGTGACTTAGCCGCCATCCTTGAGCAACACACTGACCCTGGTGTTGCTAAAGCGCCCGATGCTTGGCTTCACCAAAAAACGGCGTGTGGTGCGCGCAGTCGTTGAGCCGCACCACTTCCAGGTGATCCACGTCCTCGCCTTCGAGCAGGTTGAGCGTGGTCGGTGCCTGGCGAAAGGTCCACAGCCGGGACAGCGGCAGGCCCAGGATCTTGCACAGGATCACGCGGTTGACCGCATCGTGCGCGACCACCAGCAAGGTATCGGCCGCGCCCAGGCCTTCGGCCGCGCGCGCCAGGCCGCGCCAGCTGCGGTCCAGCACCTGCCGCAGGGACTCGCCGCCGGGCATCAGCACGGTATCGGGCTCGTCGCGCCAGGCGCGCAGACGTGCCGGATCCTTGTCGTTGATCTCGCTGGCCAGCAGGCCTTCCCATTCGCCGTGGGCGATTTCCTGCAGGTCTGCATCGGTCTGCAGCAGGGTTTCGCGGTTGCTGCCCAGCGCCAGCCTGGCGGTGGCCTGCGCACGCGACAGCGGCGATGCCACCGCGCGGGTGATCTCCAACGATTGCAGACGCGCGCCGAGGGCGGCGGCCTGGCCTTCGCCGACCGGCGACAGCGGGATATCGATCTGGCCCTGGTAACGGCCTTCGGCGTTCCACGGCGTCTCGCCGTGACGGGCAAGCAGGATGCGCATGCGCGAGGGATTCCTTGGGGAAGGGGCCGGCTCGCCGCAGCGAAACGGGAGCGCATGATAACCCCTCCCGCTGCGGCGCCGGCCGCCCGCGTCGGCACACGCCGAATTCCGGCAACAGCTGCGATGCCGGGCGACTCCGGCATGACCCAGCGCAAATACCGGCTATCCACGGCGACCGTGCGGGTCATCGCCGGATCGAAGATCCCGTTGCAGCCCACCGACGCTGGGTTGCCGTCGAGGCCAGAACAACCCGCCTCCCCTGCGCGTCCATCACCGGTGCGCCCCCGGCGCCAGCTCAGGCGCGCCCGAATGCCGGATCGCTGCGGCTGGGCCTGCCGGTCTCCAGATGCCCGGCCAGGCGGCGGCGGAATGCCGCGCCCGGCTGTTCCAGCACCACGTCGTACCAGTGATCGCTGGCAGCAAGCGCCAGACGCACGGTCTGGCGCTGACCTGCAGCCAGGTGCAGCGAGCGCGCGGTCGGGTCTGCGTAGTCCAGCGCGCGCAGTTGCAGCGTGCACGGCTGCTGCCCGGCATTGCCGATGTCCAGCACCAGCGCCTCGCCGTCCTGCCGCGCCTCCAACCATGGCGCAGCCGATTGCGTCCCGGCCGCAGCGAGGTCGCCGGCGAATTCGCGCAGGAAGCCATTGGGTCCATGCACGCTCAGCGCATAGGCACCGTTGTGCGCAGCGCCGACCGGCACATCGTCGAGGCGGGTGCCGGGCAACACGGTGTAGTACCACGGGCCGCCACTCGCAGCGCTGGTATAGACGTTGAACGCGGCTGCCGCAGCGCCGCTGTTGACGAACTGCAGCTGCACGCCGCCGTCGCCCTGCTCGCGCGCATGCACCTGCAAGGCATACGGCAACGCGCGCGCCGGACGTTGTCCCGGCTCCTGCCGCGGCATGCTGCCCTTGGCCGGCGGCACCGGTAGCGGCTTGTTGCGCACCGCGGCGGTGCGCGCGCGGTAGTCGTCGACCGACGGCAATGCGCGCAGTGCCGAATCGTCCGGCTTGCGGAAATCGAACACGCTGGTCAGATCGCCACTGACCGCGCGACGCCACGGGCTGATGTTGGGTTCGGCCACACCGAAGCGGCGTTCCAGCAAGCGCAGCACCGAGGTGTGATCGAACACCTGCGAATTGACCCAGCCGCCACGCGTCCAGGGCGAGATCACCAGCATCGGCACGCGGATGCCCAGCCCCATCGGCACACCTTCGTAGACCTCCCCGCGCGTATCGACATTGCTGCGCCCCATGCGCGCATCTAGTGCCGGCAGCGCTGCGGGAACGTGATCGAAGAAGCCATCGTTCTCGTCGTAGTTGATGATCAGCGCGGTCTTCGCCCACACCTGCGGATTGGCGGTGAGCGCATCGATCAGGCGCGCCACCAGCGATTCGCCATAGGCCGGCGGCGCTTCCGGATGCTCGCAGTACGCGGTGGGCGGCACGATCCAGGACACCTGCGGCAAGCGATCGGCCTGCACGTCGGCGGCGATTGCAGCGATCAGATGATCGGCCTGCGTGGTGGCGGCATTGTCTGCAGTGGACCCGGGCACGTAGGCACGTGCACGTCGATAGCGTTCGTCGCCGGGGTGCAGATCGCGGTAGTGCGAAAAATACGCCAGCGAGTTGCAGCCGAAGTTGTCGTACTCCTGGTACACGCGCCAGTCCACGCCTGCGGCCTGCAGGCGCTGCGCATAGGTGGTCCAGTCCATTGCCGCATAACCGGGCTTGTCGCGCGCCATGTCGGCAGTCCAGTTGCCGTCGTCGGCATTGGTCACCGCCTGCGCGCCGAGATTGCCCACGCTCGGGCCGCTGGTGCCGGTGAACAGGTACATGCGATTGGGATTGGTCGGCCCGTGCAACGAACAGAAATAGCCATCGCAAATGGTGAACGCATCGGCCAGTGCGTGGTAGTACGGGATGTCGTGACGCTGGAAATATCCCATCGTCAATTCGCCCTTGTACGGCACCCAGGCGTCGTACTCGGCCCAGCGCGCCGGGTCCTGCCCGTGGCCGGCTTTCCACGAGTGATCCAGGCTCTTGATCAACGGTGCGCAGGTGTCTTGCGAATCGAAGGCGAACGGCAGCAGGCGACGACCATCGGCGGCCGGCTGGCTCCATACCGGGTGACCGTCGCGTAGCTGCAACGGACGCGGATCGCCGAAGCCGCGCACGCCGCGCAGCGCACCGAAGTAATGATCGAAGGAGCGGTTTTCCTGCATCAGGATCACCACGTGTTCGATGTCGCGCAGCGTGCCGGTGCGCGTGTTGGCCGGCAGCGCGAGTGCGCGGCCGATCGAGGACGGCATGGCGCCGGCGGCGGTCAGCGCGGCGACGCGCTTGAGGAAATCGCGGCGCGAGGGGGAGGACGTCATGGCTACGGAACCTGCAGGAAATACGTGCACATCGCCGCACAGTGCGACTGGGTACGACACGTATAGCGGGCAAGCACGACAGTTTTGCGACAGCCACCGTCATCAATGTTTCATACGTCGTTGACACCCTGCGTCGCGAAACGCCGGTCGTGCACCGCGCGTTGCCCTCAGCCGTGCTCGAACAGGATTCCCCCATGACTTCCGCTCGCCGTTTTCATGTCACTCCGCTGGCGCTTGCCCTGGCCGCGCTGCTCCCCGCCATCGCCTCTGCTGCCACACCGGCGGCCGATCCGGTTGCCGGTGCAGATGCGCCGGTAGCCGATGCCCCGGCCAGCGTTGCCGATGCCGCCACCAACGCCACCCAGCTGGATGCGATCAACGTGGTGTCGCAAGGCAGCACCCGCCAGGTCCAGCGCATCAGTCGGCAGGACATCGAGCAGCTGACCCCGGGCAGCAGCGCCTTCAAGGCAGTGGAAAAACTGCCGGGCGTGCAGTTCCAGTCGGCCGATCCGTTCGGCACCTACGAGTGGTCCTCGCAGGTCACCCTGCACGGCTTCGATCAGAGCCGGCTGGGTTACACGCTCGATGGCATCCCGCTCGGCAACATGAGCTACGGCGTCACCAACGGCCTGCACATCACCCGCGCCATCATTTCGGAAAACCTCGGCTCGGTGGAAATCGCGCAAGGCGCCGGTGCGCTGGGCACTGCGTCCAACACCAACCTTGGCGGCACCATGCAGTTTTACTCGGCCGACCCGCAGAGCACGCCGGGCCTGCGCCTGGTGCAGACGGTCGGTAGCGATGCCACGCGCCGCACCTTCGTGCGCGGCGACACCGGCGATCGCAACGGCTTGTCGGCATACCTGTCCTATGCCAATGCCAGCACCGACAAATGGAAGGGCTTCGGCGACCAGCAGTCCGAGCAGGCCAACCTCAAGACCGTCTACCAGTGGGGCGACGGCAACCGTCTGAGCCTGTTCTTGGACACCTCGCGGCGCAAGGAATACGACTACATGGACCTGTCGTTGACCAGCCAGCGCGCACTGGGCTGGGACTACGACTACCTGCAGCCCGATTGGGCCACCGCCGTGCAGATGGCGCGTGCGTATCAGAACACCGGCGCCACCAGTGGCGTGGCCAACGGCTATCCGCAATCGCTGGCCGGGCTGCCCGACGATTACAGCTGGCTCGATGCTAGCTACTACGCCGGCGGCGGCCTGCGCCGCGACAACCTGGCCGGTTTATCGGGCACGTTCGTGTTCGGTGGCGCCACCCTGGATGCCACCGGCTACTACCACGGCAATCGTGGCGAAGGCCAGTGGGTGACGCCGTATGTACGCACCTCTGCGCAGGTGCCGCTGTCAATGCGCACCACCGACTACGGGCTGGATCGTTTCGGCGGCACCAGCGCCTTGAAATGGGCGTGGGGCAACCACGATCTGGAAGTGGGCCTGTGGGCGGAAAACGCACGCACCACGCAGCAGCGCAACTACTTCGCGCTCGGCAATGAAGGCTATACCTCGCTGTACAACGTGTATGAAGCGCAGACCCCGTTCCGTCGCGATTTCCTGCAGCGCTACACCACCCAGACCCGCATGCTGTACCTGCAGGACACCGTGCGCCTGCTCGACGATCGGCTGACCCTCAACTACGGCGCGAAGGCGCTCAGCACCACCACGCGCGCGCAATCGCTGGTGCCGACCACCGCACTGGCACAGGGCCGCATCCGTGCCGAAGACAACTTCCTGCCGCAGGTCGGCGTGAACTACAAGCTGGACGAGCGCCAGGACCTGTACGCCTCCTACAGCAAGAACATCGCCGCGTTCGGCTTCACTCCGTTCGGCACCTCGCAGGCGGCGTTCGACCGCAGCCGTTCCACGCTGGAACCGGAAGAATCACAGACCGTGCAGGTGGGTTACCGCGTGCAGGATGCGCAGTTCCAGCTGTCGGCCGATGCCTATTTCACCAAGTTCTCCAACCGCTTGTTGACCACCTCGCCGTGTACCGCCGTGCAGACCTGCGCGGCGATCCTGAGCAACGTCGGCGCCGTGCATAGCGCGGGTGCCGATCTGGCCTTGATGTGGCGCCCGGTGGAGGGCCTGAGCTGGTTGAACTCGCTGTCGTGGAACCGCTCGCGCTACCAGGACGATTACCTCAACAACGGCGTGGTCGCCACCTCCGGCAAGGACGTGGTCGGTATCCCCGCGTTGATGTTCTCCTCCAGCGCCAGCTACCAGCTCGGCAACCTGCGCCTGGATCTGGACGGCAAGTACGTCGACAAGCGCTACATCACCTTCCTCAACGATTCGCAGGTGCCCTCGTACTGGCTGTTCAATGCCGGCGCGCGCTACGACTTCGGTCGCATGGGCGGGGTGGCCGATGTGGCGTTGGCGCTCAACATCACCAACCTCACCGACAAGCGCTATTTCGCCAGCACCGGCACCAACGGCTATGTCGCCTCCGATCCGGATGGCTACAACCAGACCATGGTGGTCGGCGCACCGCGGCAGTACTTCATGAGTCTGGATGTGAAGTTCTGAGTCTTCTCGCCCTTCCCCTCGGGCGAGAAGACACGGCTTGCGCACCCAGGCGCGCGTGCTTTGGAGCGTCCCGCCGCGGGTGCGGGCAGGGGCGCGGAGCTGGAGCGTTGAGGGTGAGGGTGACGCCGATCATTCACCCTGGCGACGCGTGGCGACGCGCCTGCCATCGCAGGCGGCGACAGATCTCTGAGGCGCCCCTTCATCCTGCGCTTTGCGCCACCTTCGCCTCGTAAAGAAGCCAATGTCCCGACGGGAGAAGCAAGATCAAAGCCCCTCTCCCGCCTGGAGAGGGGTTGGGGTGAGGGTACGCTGCGAAGCACCCGGCGCGTCACTTCTGAAGGCTGTGGCGACTGAAGGCTGTGGCGACGCGTTTGTCATTGCATGTACTGTAACTCTCTGAGGCGCCCCATCATCCGCCCCTACCGGGCACCTTCTCCCGAGGGGAGAAGCGCGGCACCGGCCCTACCCCGCCATGAACCGGGTCAGCCGACATCACTCACTTCCCGCACCGCCGCATGGCTCCGACCTCGCGCCGCATATAATCGCCGCCTTACTTTCACTCAGCAGGTCCCGCCAGATGGCGCAGACGATGAAGGCGCTGGTCAAGCGCGAAGCAAACAAGGGCATCTGGCTGGAACAGGTCGCCATCCCCAGCCCCGGCCCCAACGAGGTGCTGATCAAGCTGGAAAAGACCGCGATCTGCGGCACCGACCTGCATATCTACCTGTGGGACGAGTGGAGCCAGCGCACCATCAAGCCCGGCCTGACCATCGGCCATGAGTTCGTCGGCCGCGTGGCCGAGCTCGGTTCGGCGGTGACCGGCTACCAGGTCGGCCAACGCGTGTCGGCCGAAGGCCACATCGTCTGTGGGCATTGCCGCAACTGCCGTGGCGGCCGCCCGCACCTGTGCCCCAACACGGTCGGCATCGGCGTCAATGTCAACGGCGCCTTCGCCGAGTACATGGTGATGCCGGCCAGCAACCTGTGGCCGATCCCCGACCAGATTCCCTCGGAGCTGGCCGCGTTCTTCGACCCTTACGGCAACGCCGCGCACTGCGCGCTGGAATTCGATGTGATCGGCGAGGACGTGCTGATCACCGGCGCCGGACCGATCGGCATCATTGCCGCCGGCATCTGCAAGCACATTGGTGCGCGCAACGTGGTGGTCACCGACGTCAACGACTTCCGCCTCAAGCTGGCGGCCGACATGGGCGCCACGCGCGTGGTCAACGTGTCCAAGACCTCGCTCAAGGAGGTCATGGCCGACCTGCACATGGAAGGCTTCGACGTGGGCCTGGAAATGAGCGGCAACCCGCGCGCCTTCAACGACATGCTCGACTGCATGTACCACGGCGGCAAGATCGCCATGCTCGGCATCATGCCGCGCGGCGCCGGTTGCGACTGGGACAAGATCATCTTCAAGGGCCTCACCGTGCAGGGCATCTACGGCCGCAAGATGTACGAGACCTGGTACAAGATGACGCAACTGGTGTTGTCGGGTTTCCCGCTGCACAAGGTGCTGACCCACCAATTGCCGATCGACGATTTCCAGAAGGGCTTCGACCTGATGGAAGAAGGCAAGGCCGGCAAGGTCGTGTTGAGCTGGAACTGATCGGCCAATACGCTTCAACGCAAAAGGCGCCGCGAGGCGCCTTTTGCATGTCCATCTTCAGAGCCCTGGCTACGCAGCAGGCAAAACTCACTGGTTGAGGGCGCGGCGCCCTTGCCGCTCGCGGGACACGGTGAATCCATCCCTGCAGGCGCCTTGGCGGCATCCATCCATGCCGCCAAGGGTTCCGCAACCGGCAAGGACACCGCACCAGAGAAATAGTCTGTGACCGCATAAGAAAACGCTTCGCCCAACCTACATTGGATATTGAGCCTGCACACCATTGTCGAACAGCGCGCATCAAGCACTGCTCCTACCGTGCACACCGACCATCTCGACTGGTCCTTGCCCGCTCACGGTCGCGGGACCTTACGCGGCATGGATGCCGCGTAAGAGCCTACAAGGACGTACTTGCGGCGTGTCCCGCGATGGTGGGTGGGCAAGGGCCCTGCAGCCAGGCAGCAGATCAACCGCTCTACGATTGAGCTATCGCATCGGCGACTGCTTCAACGACCGACCATCTCGACTGGTCCTTGCCCGCTAACGATGCATCACTCAAAGACAAAACAAACGAGATTTGAGCCTCGGTGCCTTTCAAATTTAGACACTGAAGAACCCGGGCATCAACTCTTGTTGCCGCCGCACCACTACCACTGCACGGCCGAGTCGTTAGAGCCGCCGTTCAGGCGATTGCCATCACAGCATCACGGCCAGGTAACCGTCGCAGTCGCGACTAAATGGTTCTGCGAATTCTGCCGACCGAAGCCGAATTCTGCCGCCTCGCTGGTGTCGTAATAGCCAACGCTCAGGCCCAGCGGACCGAAGGCCTTGCCGACATTCACGCCGAAGTCGTTGTAGTCGTGATCCACCTGACTCAGCGACGAGGTATAGACGCTGTGCCCCGCATGCGCGCCGAAGGTGAAGTCGTAGGGCAGCGACCAGTTGGCATCCAGCGCGTAGTAGTAGCCATCGGTCTTGGTGCCGTAGAGATCGTTGGTGTAGGCAACGGTGAGGCTATAGGTTTTCAGAAACGTGGTCTTGGTGATCAACTCGGCGTAATTGGACGCACCCGCTCCCAGGTACTGGTAACGATTGACCATCACATCGAAATTGAAATTGGTGCCCAGATCGGTGTTGTAGCCGACAAAGCCATCCACTTCCCAATCCGGATCGCCGGCACCGTAGTCGACGTTGGACGTCCAGGTGCCGATGTACAGGCCGAACGGCGTCTTGTAGGTGAGTCCGGCCTGGAAGGCGGGCTCTTCATTGGTCTGCGAAATACCGCGGAACAGATAGTCGCTGGTCACCGCAAAGGTGCCGCTGAAGGGAGAAGCGGGGGCTTGTTCGTCCTGCGCCTGTGCCAACGGCACCACACCGAGCAGCAGCAACGACAGACAACACGCGAGCGAGGACGGCTTCATGAACATCTCCTAGAACGATGGGCGGTCGGATTGCGCAAGGCGGGACTGCCATGACTTCTTAGTCCAACCGTCATTGCAGCGCAACATACACGTCGCGCTCGCTTGACCCAGCGCACACGCTCAAGCGCAGATGACGCCGGTTAGCGTTCTGTCTCATCGACCGCCGGCGCGGAATCTTGATGGGCCGGGAGTGGAGATTGGGGATTAGCAGGGATTCGCTTCGCTTCTGCGAATCCCCAATCCCGACTTAGATCAGACCGGAAACACACCGTAATGCCGCGCGGCCAGCCGCAACTGCTGCCCGGGCTGAAAGCTGCCCGCCGATGCCGGCAGCTCCACCTCCACCTCATTGCCTGCCGGCTCCAGCGTTGCACGCAGGCGCAGACGCGCCCCGCTACGCTGCGACCAGGCCACCGTGGCCGGCCAGCCAGCGTCGTCCGGCACCAGATCTTCCGGCCGCACGTAAACCTCGACCGGGCCGGCCGCCAGCGCGGCATTGGCTGCCGGCAAGGCATGCCCGGCAACCTGGATCTGGCCTTGCGCCAGCACGCCGGGAATACGGTTCACCGCCCCCACGAACGAATACACGAACGGCGAAGCCGGCTTGTCGTAGATCATCGCCGGCGTGTCGAGCTGCTCGATGCGGCCACGGTTGAGGATCGCCACCCGGTCGGCCAGCTCCAGCGCTTCTTCCTGGTCATGGGTGACGAACACCGTGGTCAGGCCGGTCTGTTCGTGCAGCTCGCGCAGCCAGCGGCGCAGATCGCGGCGCACCTGCGCATCCAGCGCACCGAACGGCTCGTCCAGCAACAATACGCGCGGCTCGATCGCCAACGCACGCGCCAGCGCCACACGCTGCCGCTGACCGCCGGACAGCTGGGTGGGGTAGCGCTGCTCCAGGCCCTGCAACTGCACCAGCGCCAGCAGCTCCTCCACGCGTGCGCGGATACGCGCTTCGGCCCAGCGCTCGTTGCCGCGCCGCACCCGCAGGCCGAAAGCGATGTTCTCGAACACGTCCATATGCTTGAACAGCGCGTAGTGCTGGAACACGAAGCCGACCCGGCGCGACTGCACGCTCATGCGGGTGGCGTCTTCGTCGCCGAACAGCACCTGCCCGCCATCGGCATGCTCCAGCCCGGCCATGATCCGCAGCAAGGTGGTCTTGCCCGAACCGGACGGCCCCAGCAAGGCCAGCAACTCGCCC
Source organism: Xanthomonas sp. LMG 8993 (assembly GCF_009835065.2). Lineage (NCBI taxonomy): Bacteria > Pseudomonadati > Pseudomonadota > Gammaproteobacteria > Lysobacterales > Lysobacteraceae > Xanthomonas > Xanthomonas sp. LMG 8993. The sequence continues at coordinate 88,255 of NZ_QVIF02000003.1, forward strand.
TGACGCACGTCCAGGGTGATGTCGTCCAGCGCGGTGAACGTATCGAACTGCTTGCGCAGGCGGTGGATGCGGATGCCCATGTTCACCTCAATGTCGGTGGTTGGCGGCGAGCGAATCGCCGTGCCGCCATTCCAGGTACGTCTTCAGCGCCAGCGTCAGCAGCGCGGTCAGTGCCAGCAACGAGGCACACGCGAACGCGGCGCTGTAGGCGTATTCGTTGTAGAGAATTTCCACATGCAGGGGCAGCGTGTTGGTACGCCCGCGGATATGCCCGGACACCACCGACACCGCGCCAAATTCGCCCATCGCACGCGCTGCGCACAGCAACACGCCGTACAGCAGGCCCCAGCGGATGTTCGGCAGGGTCACCCGCCAGAACATCTGCCAGCCGTTCGCGCCCAGGCTCAAGGCGGCCAGTTCTTCATCGCTGCCCTGCTGCTCCATCAGCGGCATCAGCTCGCGCGCGATGAAAGGAAAGGTGACGAAGGTCGTCGCCAGCACGATGCCGGGCAACGCAAACACGATGCGCGGCAACTGGATCAGCAACTCGCCAAAAAACGGCAACTGCAGTCGCCAGCCTTCGTCGATCAACGGCCACGCCCAGCCGCTGCGGCCGAAAATGAGTACGAAGATCAGGCCCGCCACCACCGGCGACACCGAGAACGGCAGGTCGATCAGGCTGATCAGCAAGCGCTTGCCGGGGAATTGGTGCTTGCTGACCGCCCACGCCGCCGCCACGCCGAACACCAGGTTCAGCGGCAGCACGACGGCAGTGACGATCAGGGTCAGCTTGATCGCCGACAACGCATCCGGGTCGACGATCGCGCGCAGGAAGGTCCCCCAGCCGCCGCGCAGCGCCTCGGCAAACACCAGCACCAGCGGCAGCAGCAGGAACGCCAGCAGGAACAGCAGCGCCCCCGCAATCATCAACCACTGCACCCAACGCGGCTCGTTGGTGGCCGAGTCGGTGATGCGGCGGGCCTGTTCGGTCATCTGGCGGGTGTGCAACATGGCAGGCAGCGGCGAAACAGCATCGTTCATGCAGTCCTCCGTTGATAGCGCAGCAGGCGTGCCTGCAGCGTATTGACCACCAGCAGGATCACGAACGACAGCAGCAGCATCGCCGCGGCAATCGCGGTGGCGCCGGCATAGTCGAATTCCTCCAGCCGGATGGTGATCAGCAGCGGCGCGATCTCGGTCGAATTGGGCAGGTTGCCGGCAATGAAGATCACCGAGCCGTACTCACCCACACCACGCGCGAAGGCCAGCGCAAACCCGGTCAGGACTGCCGGCCAGAGCCCAGGCAGCACCACCCGCCACACTGTCTGCCAGCGCGATGCGCCCAGCGTGGCCGCGGCCGCTTCCAGCTCGCGCTCGCTCTCGGCCAGCACCGGCTGCACCACCCGTACCACGAACGGCAACCCGACGAACACCAGCGCCAGCACGATGCCCAACTGCGTGTAGGCCACCTTGATGCCGATCGCCTCCAGCCAGCGCCCGACCCAGCCGTTGCCGCCGTACAACGCGGTCAGCGCGATGCCGGCCACCGCGGTCGGCAATGCGAACGGCAGGTCGATCACCGCATCGAACAGGCGCTTGCCTGGAAAGTTGTAGCGCACGAACACCCAGGCCACCCAGGTGCCCATCACCGCATTGAAGGCGCCGGCCGCGAACGCGGTGCCGAAGCTCACCCGCAGCGCCGACAGCACGCGCGGCTCGCTCCACACCCGCCACAGGCCGTCCCAACCCAACCCGCTGGTTTTGATGAAGATGCCCAGCAGCGGGATCAGCACGATCAATCCCAGCCAGGTCAGCGTGATTCCAAGACTCAAGCCCAGCCCCGGCATCACGCGTCTGCGCGGTGACGGCGCTGGGTGGGGTGCAACCGACATCGGCATCGCCTACTTTTTTGCCTGGATCTGATCGAACACGCCACCGTCGGCGAAGTGTTCCTGCTGCGCCTTGTCCCACGACCCGAACGCGTCCTGGATGGTCACCAGCTTGATGTCCGGGAACCGTGCCAGGTCGGCAGGGTCGGCAAATTCCGGATGGCGCGGCCGATAGAAATGCTTGGCTGCCAACTTCTGACCTTCCGGCGCATACAGGTAACGCAGATAGGCCTCGGCCACCTCGCGGGTGCCATGCTTGTCGACATTCTTGTCGACCAGCGCCACCGACGGCTCGGCCAGGATCGACAGCTTGGGCACCACGATCTCGAACTTGTCCTTGCCCAATTCTTCGCGCGCCAGCAGCGCCTCATTTTCCCAGGCCAGCAGCACATCGCCGATGCCACGCTGCACGAACGTGGTGGTGGCGCCGCGCGCACCGGTGTCGAGCACCGGCACGTTGCGGAACAGCGCCTGCATGTAGCGCAAGATGCGCTCGCGGTCGCCCTTGAAGATATGGTCGGCGTAGGCCCAGGCGGCCAGGTAATTCCAGCGCGCGCCACCGGAGGTCTTGGGGTTGGGCGTCACCACCGCCACGCCGGAGCGCAGCAGGTCCGGCCAATCGTGGATGTTCTTCGGGTTACCCTTGCGCACCAGGAACACGATCGTCGAGGTGTACGGCGCGCTGTTGTCGGGCAGGCGCTTTTCCCAGTCGCTGTCAATCAGCTTGGCCTTCTCGGCGATCGCATCGACGTCGTAGGCCAGCGCCAGCGTGACCACATCGGCCTCGATGCCGTCGATCACCGCCCTTGCCTGTTTGCCGGAGCCGCCATGCGAGGTCTCCACCGTGACGGTGTCCTGCGGATGCTGCTGCTTCCAGTTCGCGGCGAAGGCGCTGTTGTAGTCGCGATAGAACTCGCGGGTGGGGTCGTAACTGACATTGAGCAGGCCGATATCGCGCGCGCCTGCCGGGCCGGCCAGGACCAGCAGGCTGCACAACACGGTCGCCATAAGACGGAAGCGGGGGTGGGTCACAGCAATCTCCAAACCGTTGGGGCGCAGCTGAACAGCAAGCATGCCATGCTGCGCAGCGGCACGCAGGCGGTGAAATGACATCAAGGCCGCACCTTATGCCGATTTTGCATGACGTAGTGGTATGCCACCGTGATCGTTAAAATCATGCGTCTCTTGCCACTGCGACCGCCATGACCAACGCTCCCGCTGCGCTGACTGCCCATTACGCCGCCGAACTGGAAACCATCCAGTCCCAGGGCCTGTTCAAGTCCGAGCGCATCATCACCGGCCCGCAGTCGGCGCGGATCACCCTGGCCGATGGCCGCAGCGTGCTCAACTTCTGCGCCAACAACTATCTGGGCCTGGCCGACCACCCGGACATCATCCAGGCCGCCAAGGACGCGCTGGATACGCACGGCTTCGGCATGGCCTCGGTGCGCTTCATCTGTGGCACCCAGGACCTGCACAAGCAGCTCGAGCGCACCATCGCCGATTTCTTCGGCACCGAGGACACCATCCTCTACGCCGCCTGTTTCGATGCCAACGGCGGCCTGTTCGAACCGCTGCTCGGCGAAGCGGACGCGATCATTTCCGATGCGCTCAACCACGCCTCCATCATCGACGGCGTGCGCCTGTGCAAGGCCAAGCGCTTCCGCTACGCCAACTGCGACATGGCCGATCTGGAAGCGCAGCTGCAGGCCGCCGATGCGGCCGGCTGCAAGACCAAGCTGATCACCAGCGACGGCGTGTTCTCGATGGACGGCTTCATCGCCCCGCTGGACGAGATCACCGCCCTCGCCCGCAAATACAACGCGCTGGTGCATATCGACGAATGCCATGCCACCGGCTTTCTCGGCGCCAGCGGCCGCGGCTCGGCCGAGGTCAAGGGCGTGCTGGACCGGATCGACATCATCACCGGCACGCTGGGCAAGGCGATGGGCGGCGCCCTGGGCGGCTTCACCACCGCCAAGCGCGAAGTCATCGAACTGCTGCGCCAGCGCTCGCGCCCATACCTGTTTTCCAACTCGCTGCCGCCGCATGTAGTGGCTGCCGGCATCAAGGCCTTCCAGATGCTGGAAGCCGCCGGCGAGCTGCGCACGCAACTGGTCGACAACACCCGCTACTTCCGCGAGCGCATGACCGCTGCCGGCTTCGACCTCAAGCCCGGCGTGCACCCGATCAGCCCGGTAATGCTCTACGACGCACCGCTGGCGCAAAAATTCGCCGAGCGGCTGCTGGAAGAAGGCATCTACGCGATCGGCTTCTTCTTCCCGGTAGTGCCCAAGGGCCAGGCGCGTATCCGCACCCAGATCAGCGCCGCGCACACCCGCGAGCAGCTGGATCAGGCGATCGACGCGTTCATCAAGATCGGCCGCGAACTGGACGTCATCCAGCACTGATGCGCTCGGTGCTGCGCCAACGGCTGCTGCTCGCGGCGCAGACCGATACCCAGGCGCAGCTGTTGGATGGCAACTGGGAAACCCGTTGCCTGCATTGCCGTCGGCGCCTGCAACTGCGTGCCGATGGCGAACCGCTCGGCCACACCACGCTGGAACACGTGGTCCCGCAGGCCTGGTTCGGCCGTCGCGCGGCGGCGGCCCTGTGTGCGCTGGTCGGCGACGATGCCAATGCAGCGCGCAATCTCGCCCTGGCCTGTGCCGGCTGCAATCATGCCAAGGGCCGACGCCACGATGCCAACGGTGCCGGCGACGCCCGCGCCGTCGAGGTGGTGAGCGCCTTGCTCAGCGCGCGTCTGGCGCGCTGGCGGGAGCCGCCGTCAGCGCACTGACTTCCGCTGGGCTGAGCATCCGCCACGCACCCTTGCCCAGCTCGCCCATCGCCAGCGAGCCGATCGCCACCCGCACCAGCCGCAGCACGCCGATCTCCACCGCGCCCAGCAAGCGGCGAATCTGCCGATTGCGGCCTTCGTCCAGCACGATCTCCAGCCACGCATTGCGCTCGCCTTCGCGCAGCACGCCGACCCGCTTGGCGCGCAGCAGTACGCCCTCGCCGTCCGGATCGGGATCGACCACGCCGGCCTGCAGTTGCGCCAGTTGCGCAGCGCTCGGGCGGCAATCAATCTGCACGTGATAGGTCTTGTCCGGCCCGGTCATCGGGTCGGTCACCGTGGCGGCCCATTGCGGATCGTTGCTGAAGAGCAGCAGGCCTTCGCTGGCCTTGTCCAGGCGCCCGACCGGGGCGATCCACGGCAAGCCGGCGCCATCGAAGCAACGATACACCGTGTCCCTGCCCTGCTCGTCGCGTGCGGTGGTGACCACGCCGCGCGGCTTGTTGAGCATCAGGTAGCACCGCGCCGGGCCGGCCAATGGCTGTCCGTCGACGCAGATGGTGGAGTGCTGATCAGCGCGGATCGGATATTCGGGATCGCGTATTACGCGCGCGGCCACGCTGACCCGCCCGTCGGCGACCCAGCGCGCCGCTTCGGTACGCGAACACACGCCCAGTTTGGACAGCACGCGCGCCAGCCCGTGGCGTGGCGCGCTGGTCGCCGTGGTCGTACCGGAGGCGCGCGATGCGCCCGCCGGACCACGCGTGCGCTGCCGGGACGTCGCCGGCGCAGGCCGCCGGGTCATGCCGTCCCGACCGCGCTGCTTACTTGTTTTCGACCGACTTGGCGTCGGCCGCAGGCGTTGCGGTTGCGGCAGCAGCCGGAGCCGGCGCAGCCACCGGGCGTGCCTTGACCACGCGCACGCCGCGCGCCTTCATCCAGGCATCGAATTCTTCGGCGGTCATGCGCTTGCCGTTCTGGCTCATGTCAAAGCGCCACGGCGTGTTGTCGAACGCGGTGGTGGCCTTGTAGGCGGCCGGATCGTTCGGATTGACGGTGCCGCCGGGCGGAATGACCTTGGCCAGATCCTGGCAGCCTTCCACGCGCAGACGCAGCAGCACGCGGTCCACCGACTGCTCGGTGGTGTAAGGCTGTGCCAGCACGCCGGTGGGCATGCCCAGCTGCACGCTACGGGTGTAGAACTCGGCGGCCGCCGGCGCGATGACGGTGGCGGGCAACGGCAGCGGCTGGGACACCGTGCTGCCGGCGCAGTTCGGAGCGGCGTAGGCGGCGGGAATCAAGGCGAGACAGAGCAATCCAGCCGTAGCGGTACGCAGCATCGGGTTCTTCCAATTATGAGTGTGGTGTTGACGCGGCGAGTGTAGGCAGCGATGAACGCCGTTTCAACCGGAAACGTGCCTGGATGGCAACGCAGACAGGATTTGCACCGTCCAGGCGCAGGTTTTGCGGTCCCCACAAAGACAAAACCCGGCGCAAGGCCGGGTTTTGTATGCAACAGCTAGCGGTCCAATTAGTTCTGGACGTTCAGCTCGGTACGACGGTTCTTCGCACGGCCTTCCGGATTGTCGGAACCATCCGGGTTGGTGTTCGGAGCAATCGGACGGCTCTCGCCGTAGCCGATCGGACCAACCAGACGCGACGCATCGACGCCGTTCTTGGTCAGGTAGTCGTACACGGTGGTCGCACGACGCTCGGACAGCTTCTGGTTGTACTCGTCGGTACCCTTCGAGTCGGTGTGACCAGCAACCTCAACCTTCAGGTCGGGGTAACGCTTCAGGATCTCGGTCGCTTCGCTCAGGATCGAGACGGCGTCCGGACGCAGGGTCGACTTGTTGAAGTCGAAGTTCACGCCCTTCAGATCGATCGACACAGGCACCGGGCAACCGTCCGGACCGATGGTCTGGCCAGGCTGCGAGGCCGGGCACTTGTCGTCGCAGTTGTTGACGCCGTCACCGTCGTCATCCAGGTCTGCGCAGCTCGGAGCAACCGGAGCCGGAGCCGGCGGCGGAGCGGTCGACGGAGCCGGTCCCAACGGGATCACGACGCCGACCGAAGCCAGCACGTCGCCGAACCAGTCTTCCTGCGGAGCAGCAACGCTCTGGTCGTTGAAGTCAGCGCGGTAGGCCAACTCGGCACGCACGGCGACGCGCTTGTCGAAGGTGGTCTGCAGACCGACACCAGCCTTGGCGGCAAAGTTGCCGTCCTTCTGCTGGCCCGGCGAAACCGGGTTCGGGGTCGCGTCGAATTCTTCTTCCGAACGCTGGTAGCCCAGACCGAACAGCAGGTAGGGGTTCCAGCCGCGGCCTTCCTGGATGAAGTGGCGACGCAGGTCGAACGAGATGCCGTACTGGCTCCAGTTCTGATCCTGGTTGGCATCGAAGTTCGGGTTCTGATAGTTCAGCTCGCCGTCGATCGACCAGTTCGGGCTGACGAACTTGCCCAGACCCAGGGTGACGAACGGGGCATCATTGGTCAGACGATCGCTGTCCTGGAAGTTGAAGCCAGCGCTACCGGTCAGGTACCAACGGTCATCGAACTCCTGCGCGGAAGCAGCCTGGGCAACCGCCAGACCGCCGAGCAACGCGGCAGTGAGAATTTTCTTGTTCATGTGTATACAGCTCCTTCTTTGGGAGATAAAACCGATAGAGGCGTTGTTCTTGGTAAAGATGCTCGTCACATCCAGAGCCATCGGGGCGCAGATTAAGCCGGCTTCAGTGAAGATCGCGTTAACGGTCATATAACATGTGAAAGCAATCACCAGGGCCGGCGATCCCTTTCAATACTACGTATACAGTTTCATGAAGGGAAGGACCGCGCACTCAGTTTGCACATCCGACCTGCATGAACCGCAGCCCAATTAAGCCAGTTGAATACGCTGGCGGATCCACCTTTCCGGCGGGCTGCACGGTGATGCGAAAACCACATTGGTGAACGCCAGGCCCCGTCCGAGCTGAATTGTGGGGTCGGTGGTTGCGGCGCGACAGCTTCACAACGCACCCTGAACTCCCCACATGGAGCGACCCGATGAAAGCTGTCGTCATCACCCGTCATCTTCCGATCGACGATCCCGCCGCACTGCTTGACATGGAACTTCCGGCCCCGTCGGCCCCTTCGGGGTATGACTTATTGGTCCGCGTCGAGGCGATCTCGGTCAATCCGGTCGACACCAAGGTGCGTGCACCCAAGCCACAGACGCTGGATGCGCCGAAGATCCTGGGCTACGACGCGGCTGGCGTCGTCGAAGCGGTAGGCCCCGAGGTCACCGCGTTCGCGGTCGGCGACGAGGTGTATTACGCGGGCGACATCGGCCGTCCGGGCAGCAATGCGCAATATCAGCTGGTCGATGCGCGCATCGCCGGCTGCAAGCCCACCTCACTCAGCTTCGCCCAGGCCGCGGCCCTGCCGCTGACCACGTTGACCGCCTGGGAGCTGCTGTTCCAGCGCATGCCGTTCTCTTTCGACGGCGCGCGCAATCGCGGCAAGCACGTGTTGATCATCGGTGGCGCGGGCGGCGTGGGCTCGATCGCGATCCAGCTGGCGCGGCATGCCGGTTTCAGCGTGATCGCCACCGCCTCGCGGCCGGAAACCATCGAATGGGTGCGGCAGATGGGCGCCCAGCATGTGATCGACCATCACCAGCCGCTGCAGCCGCAGTTGCAGGCCTTGGGAATGCAGAGCGTGGACGCCGCGCTCAACCTGGCCGACACCGACCGCTACTGGGAGCAACTGGGCGAGATCCTGGCACCGCAGGGGCATGTGGGCTTGATCGTGGAGCCGCGCGGCCCGCTGTCGATCGGCGATCCCTACAAAGCCAAATGCATCGGCATCCACTGGGAGCTGATGTTCACCCGTGCCCGCTACGCAACCGAGGACATGGTCGAGCAACACCGCATCCTCAACCGTGCCGCCAGCTTGATCGATGCGGGCGAATTGCGCACCACCCATACCGAAACGCTGTCGCCGATCAATGCGCAGCAATTGCGCGAGGCGCACCGACGGCTGGAAAGCGGCAGCACGATCGGCAAGCTGGTACTGGCGGGTTGGTGAGGTGATCGCCGTTACCGCTTGAGTCCGGCTTCCGCAGCGGGCACGGGCCGTTGGCTCGGAGAGGAAGAAGGCAGCACGGCCCCAGCGCGCGCACGTGACCCAGCGGCAAGGCGGGAGGGCACCCTGATCGTGCGGTCCGCCTCGCTGCTGGGGCGCAGGCCCGATCGCAGAGCCGTTTCCTGTAATGCGAGGCGATCTGTTCCGCGGCAGCGGCGCGGGCGGATCGGCCCCGCTCGACAGAGACTCGCCCCCGCGACCCGCGCGGCGCTGGAGCGCGGCCGCCCAGCTGACAGCACTGATCAAGAAGTCGGCAAGTGCGGCTCGAGTCTCAGCCAGCCAGCGGGCCAGCAGGGGCTTCTTCTTCGCGCCATTGGTTGCGCTTGGCAGACATGGGCGCCTCCACTGAGATACGGCCCGATGTGCAGGCCAACCGTACCGCCCTCCCCTCCAAAACCGCCGATTGCGCCGTACAGGCGGGTCAAGACTTGCCGCCAGGCCCGTTTGCCTGCATCGTGCGCACTCCGTACGCCAGCGTATCCACACCATGTCGCCCGCCACCGGCCCGTCCGTCTCGTCCTACCCGCACCTGTTCGCACCGCTCGATCTGGGCTTCACGAAATTGCGCAACCGCGTCCTGATGGGCTCGATGCACACCGGTCTGGAAGACCGGGCGCGCGATTTCCCCAAACTGGCCGCGTATTTCGCCGAGCGCGCTGCCGGCGGGGTCGGCTTGATCGTCACCGGCGGCTTTTCGCCGAACGTGGTGGGCTGGCTCAAGCCGTTCGGCGGCAAGCTGTCGTGGCCGTGGGAGGTGCGCCCGCATCGTCAGGTCACCCGGGCGGTGCATGCGCACGGCGCCAAGATCTGCCTGCAGCTGCTGCATGCCGGGCGCTACGCCTATCACCCCCTGTCGGTGGCACCGTCCAGGCTCAAGGCGCCGATCAACCCGTTCACCCCACGCGCGCTATCGGCACGTGCGGTGGATCGTCAGGTCGCCGCTTACGCGCGTGCGGCGCGGCTGGCGCGCGACGCCGGCTACGACGGCGTGGAGGTGATGGGATCGGAAGGCTATCTGATCAACGAATTCACCGCTGCGCGCACCAACCAGCGCAACGATGCCTGGGGTGGCGATGCGACCAAGCGCATGCGCTTTGCGGTGGAGATCGTGCGACGCATCCGCGAGGCGTGCGGGCCAGACTTCATCATCATCTACCGGCTGTCGCTGGTGGACCTGGTCGAAGGCGGCAACCAGTGGCAGGACATCCTGACGCAGGCGCAGGCGATCGAAGCGGCGGGCGCGACCATCATCAATTCCGGTATCGGCTGGCACGAGGCACGCATCCCGACCATCGCCACCTCGGTACCGCGCGCCGCATTTGCCGGTGTGACCGCCAAGCTCAAGCCGCACCTGCGTATTCCGGTGGTGGCCACCAACCGCATCAACATGCCCGAAGTGGCCGAGCGCATCCTGGCCGACGGCGCCGCCGACATGGTGTCGCTGGCGCGCCCGCTGCTGGCCGACCCGCAGTGGGCCAACAAGGCACGCACCGGCCAGTCGCACGCCATCAATACCTGCATCGCCTGCAATCAGGCCTGCCTGGATCATGTGTTCGACAACAAGCTGGCGAGCTGCCTGGTCAACCCGCGCGCAGCGCACGAAACCGAACTGATCTACGCACCGACCCCCAACCCCAGGCGCATTGCGGTGGTCGGTGCCGGCCCGGCCGGTCTGGCTTGCGCGACAGTCGCCGCCGAGCGCGGTCATCGCGTCACCTTGTTCGATGCGGGCGATGCAATTGGTGGGCAATTCAATGTCGCCAGGCGCATCCCGGGCAAGGAAGAATTCAACGAGACGCTGCGCTACTTCGGCCACCGCATCGATGCGACCGGGGTGCAGCTGCGCCTGAATACCCGGGTCGAAGCGGCAGACCTGAAAGACTTCGACGAGATTGTGCTGGCCACCGGCATCGAGCCGCGCAAGGTGGACTTCCCCGGCGCCGATCACCCGATGGTCGTGAGCTATCTGGACGTGGTGCTGGGCCGCCATGTCGCTGCCGACAAGGTCGCGATCATCGGGGCCGGCGGGATTGGCTTCGATGTCGGCGAATTTCTCGTGCACACGGGGCCATCGCCGTCGCTGGACCCTGCACGCTGGATGGCCGAATGGGGCGTGGACCCCAGCTTCGAAACGGCTGGGGCATTGGCCAGGCCGCAACCCGCGCGCCCGGCCCGCCAGGTCTGGCTGCTGCAGCGCAGCCCCGGCAGACCCGGCGCGCGCCTGGGCAAGACCACCGGCTGGATCCACCGCGCCACACTCAAGGCCAAGGGCGTCAAGATGCTGGGCGGCGTGGAATATCTGGGCGTGAACGACGCCGGGCTGCGGATCCGCGTGGACGGCGCCGAACAAGTGCTCGATGTCGGCACGGTGGTGGTCTGCGCCGGGCAGGAGCCGCGCCGCGACCTGCTGGCTGCGCTGCAGGCCAACGGGCAGCAACCGCATCTGATCGGCGGTGCGGATGTCGCCGCCGAACTGGACGCCAAGCGTGCGATCGATCAGGCCTGCCGACTGGCGGCGAAGTTGTAACACGCGTTGCCGCAATGCGCTGAACGCCACAGCAGCCTGAGCGCGACACCCGCACCAACCTCTTTGCGAGCGTCATGGAGCGGGGCTGGCGCAACGTCAACGCCGGTGGTGGCGGTGATGAAGCGATGACCGGTTCACCCATGAGATGCCGGCGCCGGAATCCATATGCGCCGGATCGATGCAGGCGCTGACGCTGCCATCGACCTGGCGCCCAACCCCGTGAGCGCCGCTGATCGGTGCAGCGCAGTCCATTCTTTTTCCTGCAGCGCGGCGATAAACCGGGATGCCCGCGATGCCGACTACATCGCTGCATCGCATCCACATCCCGCCGATGTCCGCCTGATCAGCGTATCGCTGCTCAGCCTGCCCTTCCGCGCCGCTCATGCAGTCGGCGACGTCGCACAGAACACCTTGATGGGATTGGGCCACTGGTCCTGGCGTGGCACGCGCGGCGTCAGTGCGCTGCGTCCGATCGGCAGCGGGCTGTCCGCGCTCTTGGTCAGCGCCGCGATCGGCCTGGTTCTGAAGGCGGCACGCCTGCCGCCGCGTCGACTGCGTTGATGGGTAGTCGCTTTGGTCAGCAGTATTGCCGTGCTGTCGGCATGGTGGTTACGCAATGCATTGCAGCCTTACGCGCATACGGCTGCCACGACTGCATCGCCACTAGCTGCGCTGAAGTGGCGGCGCGATCAGTTGCTGCCCTTGGCGGTCATCGCAGCACTGGCCCTGGCATTGCTGACGCTCACCAAATTGGCACCGTATCCGGCGCAGTTGCGTACCGGCTCGTCTGCTCGTCTGCATGTCTGCATGTCTGCATGTCTGCATGTCTGCATGTCTGCATGAGATTGTTTCGCACCATGTTGAACTTGATGCGTGTGATTCAACACGCCTGATGCGTTCGAACATGTGCACTGCGAATAGCAACAGCGTTAGCAAGCGCGCACTGCGATTGCCGCATGGCCAACGCCGCTGTGCCACCGATACCGTCGAAGGAATCGTGATCGATGATTTTGACGATCTCGGCTGCATATCGTCGCAGCCACTACAAGCCATCTAAAATTCCGCTGACGCATTTGTGCACGATGGATATGCAAGCCTGGCGCGCGACTTGGTGCTGCGATGCGAGGGCCAATACCGTCGTGGCGCTTCGTGTTCACTCGCCACCATCAACGCGCATCGAGCACTTCGGACGCCTCCTCTAGTGATTACAACACCGCGTTCTACGATGCACATGCGAGCGCTCGATGCATGATCCGGACAGCATCAAGCACCATGCACTGAAAGCTCCTTTATGCACCCCGCGTTCGCATCTCGACACAGCCCCGCTGCAGTAGAAAGCGGCGATACGCAAGCACATCCCTCAGTGACGATGACGTGTAGCGCAGACTGCAGATGGCATTGCATGCGTAGCCTAAGTGCAACGCATTGCACGTCTCGAGCCATTGCGCAGGCGCAACAGCGCACGCGCACCGTATCGAGATCCGTTGCGGCATCCGCTGTCGCCAGCGCGATGCGACGCACACGACGGATGCGTCGCGCTGGTGTCATCGAACCAAGCCGCAGACGCAGCAAGCAATCACACCCGTCAACCCCGCCTATTCAGCCGCGATTCTGTGATCGACGCCTACCTTGCGCCAACTTTTTGACCCGCCGCATTTGGCGGGCACCTCCGGTAGATCTTCTTTCGCCGGAGACCTGGCGACCCGTGGCAGGTCGCCTCCCCATGACGCCAAGCCCTCTGTACTGGTGCATCCACCTTGGATGCTCTGCGGATCGGCCCATACGGAGCAAGGAGTTATATGAAACTGGTTTGGATACTTTGGCTGTCGCAGTTGTTGCCGCAGCCGGCTGCAGATTCGTTGTGCTTGAGCACTACCGTGTACCTGGAAGCGCGTGATCAGACCTTGCGCGGCCAGCAAGCCGTCGCCGAAGTTGCGTTGCGTCGGCTGGACAGCGGCTTGTGGGGCGACTCGATGTGTCAGGTGGTCACTGCACGCAAGCAGTTCGCGCCCACCATCGTGGCTCCGGGAACGCAGCTGAAAAACGACGATGCCTGGAACAAGGCGCTGGATGTGGCACTGGCTGCAGAGCGCAACTGGGCGCTGCCGGTGGGGCAACGCAAGGAAATCGTGCCGGGCGCCAGTCACTTTGCCGCAAGCGCGATCGCAAGCCCGAGCTGGCGTAATGCCTACCAGGTGGCCACCATCGGCGACCACACGTTCTATCGCGTACAGAAGCTGCGCCCGCGCACCGCATCCTGACGCTGCCCACGCACTCACGCGTTGCCGCTAAGCTTGCGTCTTCGTTCTTGTGCGGAAATTCTCATGAAGCTGTACACCAAGCCGGGCGCATGTTCGCTGGCAGATCACATCGTGCTGCGCTGGTCGGGGCTGCCCTTTGATCTGCAGGTGGTTGACGCCGCCACGATGAAGTCCCCCGAATATCTGCGCCTCAACCCGGCCGGTGCTGTGCCTCTGTTGGTCGTCGACGACTGGGCACTGACCCAGAACGCCGCCATCCTCAACTACATCGCCGACATCGCGCCGCTCACCGGTCTGTCCGGCGATGGCAGCGCGCGCAGCCGTGCAGAGATCAATCGCTGGATCGCCTTCGCCAATGCGGATGTGCATCCGGCCTTCAAGCCGATCTTCGGCAGCACCGCCTATCTGCAGGACGACGCGCTGATCGCGCGCAGCCATGACGACGCACGCAGCAAGCTGCGCAGCTTGTACGAACGTGTCGACACGCATCTGCAGGGACGCAACTGGCTGGCAGGCGACACCCACACCGGCGCCGATGCGTATCTGTTCGTGACGCTGCGATGGGCGCAGAAGGTGGGCGTGGACCTCAGTGGCCTGAGCGCGGTAGATGCATTCGTGCAGCGCATGCTGGACGATGCCGATGTGCAGGCCGCATTGCAGGCCGAAGGCCTGGCCTGAGCCGGGGCATCGCACAAGCGCCACATAAAAAAACGCCGGGCATTGCCCGGCGTTTTCGTTACAACAGCAAGGCGAGAAACTCAGCCCAGCAGATGCGACACGCCGCTGCGCTCTTCTTCCAGCTCGGCCAGGGTCTTGTCGATGTACTTCTGGCTGAAGTCGTCGATCGGAAGATCCTTGACCAGGGTGTACTCGCCGTTGGCGGTGGTCACCGGGAAGCCGAAGATCACGCCTTCCGGAATGCCGTAGGAGCCGTCGGACGGCACGCCCATCGTCACCCACTTGCCGTTGCTGCCCAGCACCCAGTCACGCACGTGATCGATGGCGGCATTGGCGGCCGACGCAGCCGAGGACAGGCCGCGCGCTTCGATGATCGCCGCGCCGCGCTTGCCCACGGTCGGGATGAAGGTGGACGCGTTCCATTCCTGGTCGTTGATCGCATCGCCGATGGACGCACCATCGGCGGTGGCGAAACGGTAGTCCGGGTACATGGTCGGGCTGTGGTTGCCCCAGACCACCAGCTTCTCGATGCCGCCGACCGGCTTGCCGAGCTTCTGCGACAGCTGGCTGAGCGCACGGTTGTGGTCCAGACGCAGCATGGCGGTGAAATTCTTCGGGTTCAGATCCGGCGCCGACTTCATCGCGATGTAGGCATTGGTGTTAGCCGGGTTACCGACCACCAGCACCTTGACGTCACGCTTGGCGACCTTGTTCAACGCCGCGCCCTGCGCGGTGAAGATCTTGGCGTTTTCCAGCAGCAGGTCCTTGCGCTCCATGCCCGGGCCGCGCGGACGCGCACCGACCAGCAGGGCGACGTCGATGTCCTTGAACGCCACTTCGGCGTCGTCGGTGCCGACCACGCCGGCCAGCAGCGGGAATGCGCAATCTTCCAGCTCCATGATCACGCCCTTGAGCGCGGCCTGGGCCTTTTCATTGGACAGTTCCAGCAATTGCAGGATCACCGGCTGATCCTTGCCCAGCATTTCGCCGGAGGCGATGCGGAACAGCAGGGCATAGCCGATCTGGCCGGCAGCGCCGGTCACGGCAACACGAACAGGTGCTTTCATGGGGAGTTTCCTCTGCTAAAAAACATGGGTGGAGGTGCACGCTGGCGTGGCGCAGGGCCTGGCGGCGCGCAGTGACAGACGAACGGCCGCACCGGGCGGCCGTTCGGGGGAAAGACATCAGGCGGCGAGGATCTTGTTCCACTCCGCGACACGGTCGGCCTTGGCGGCCAACACGGCGTCGGTATCGCCTTCGATCGTCACCTTGTTGATTACATCGCCCTGGGCGACGGCATCGACCACGTCCAGGCCCTGGGTGACCTTGCCGAACACGGTGTGCTTGCCGTCCAGCCACGGGGTGGCAGTGTGGGTGATGAAGAACTGGCTGCCGTTGGTGTTGGGGCCGGCATTGGCCATGGACAGCACGCCGCGCTCGTGGCCGACGCCGTTGTTGGCTTCATCCTCGAAACGGTAGCCCGGGCCGCCGCGGCCGGAGCCTTCCGGGCAGCCGCCCTGGATCATGAAGTCGGCGATGACGCGGTGGAAGCTCAGGCCATCGTAGAAGCCGCGCTGGACCAGGTTGACGAAGTTGGCAACGGTCAGCGGGGCCTTGTCGGCGAACAGCTCGACCACGATCGGGCCGCGAGTGGTGTCGAAATGGGCAATCAGGGACATGGAAATCCTTGCAGGTTTCAGGGTGTATGACAGCCCATTAGAATACACCCGGCCGTGCAGGCGGCCGTGCAGGTTGGACCATCGTCGGGGTGTCCGGGCTAGCTGAATGGGCGTTTTGGACCGCTCAGCGGCCGAACGCAACGGTGCGGCAACGAAACCGCTATAATGTCGGGCTTACCTCATCTCAAGACTGGCGCCAGACAGGGGCCCTTTCCGCATGTCTATCGAAAAACTCCGCAATATCGCCATCGTCGCGCACGTTGACCATGGCAAGACCACCCTCGTCGACTGCCTGCTGAAGCAGTCCGGCACCCTGTCCGAACGCACCGTGCTGGCTGAGCGCGTGATGGACAGCAACGATCAGGAAAAGGAGCGTGGCATCACGATCCTGGCCAAGAACACGGCCATCACCTGGAACGGCAACCGCATCAACATCGTCGACACCCCGGGACACGCCGACTTCGGTGGCGAAGTCGAGCGCGTGCTGTCGATGGTGGACTCGGTGCTGATCCTGGTCGATGCGATGGACGGCCCGATGCCGCAGACCCGCTTCGTCACCCAGAAGGCGTTCGCGATGGGCTTCAAGCCGATCGTGGTGGTCAACAAGATCGACCGTCCCGGCGCACGCCCGGACTGGGTCATCGACCAGGTGTTTGACCTGTTCGACAAGCTCGGCGCAACCGACGAGCAGCTGGACTTCCCGATCGTCTACACCTCCGCCCTGAACGGCTACGCCAGCCTGGATTCGAGCGTGCGCGACGGCGACATGACCCCGCTGTACGAAGCGATCATGCAGCATGTGTCGGCACCGGACGTGGATCCGGACGGCCCGTTCCAGATGCGCATCAGCCAGCTGGACTACAACAACTTCGTCGGCGTGATCGGCATCGGCCGCATCCAGCGCGGCGTGCTGAAGAAGAACATGCCGGTCAGCGTGATCGACCGCGAAGGCAAGAAGCGCCAGGGCAAGGTGCTGCAGGTGCTGGGCTTCCTCGGCCTGGAGCGCATCGAGCAGGACACCGCCGAGGCCGGCGACATCGTCGCCATCTCCGGCGTGGCCGAGCTGACCATTTCCGACACCGTGTGTGCGCTCGACGCACCGGAAGCGCTGCCGGCGCTGACCGTGGACGAGCCCACCATCTCGATGACCTTCCAGGTCAACAACTCGCCGTTCGCCGGCAACAAGGACCTGTCCGGTGGCAAGTTCCTGACCAGCCGCCAGCTGCGCGACCGTCTGGACCGCGAGAAGGTGCACAACGTGGCACTGAAGGTCGAGGAAGGCTCCGACGCCGACAAGTTCCTGGTCTCCGGCCGTGGCGAACTGCACCTGTCGGTGCTGATCGAGAACATGCGTCGTGAAGGCTACGAGCTGGCCGTGTCGCGCCCGGAAGTCATCATCAAGGAAATCGACGGCAAGCAGATGGAGCCGATCGAACAGCTGGTGGTGGACATCGAAGAACAGCACCAGGGCGGCGTGATGGAAAAGCTGGGCACCCGCAAGGGCCAGCTGAAGAACATGGAGCCGGACGGCAAGGGCCGCGTGCGCCTGGATTACATGATCCCGGCGCGTGGCCTGATCGGCTTCCAGAACGAGTTCCGCACCCTGACCCAGGGCTCGGGCCTGCTGTTCCACGTGTTTGACCATTACGGTCCGAAGGAACAGGGCGCGATCGCCAAGCGCCAGAACGGCGTGATGATTGCCAACGCAGCGGGCGCCACCCCGGCCTATGCACTGGGGCCGTTGGAAGAGCGTGGCCGTCTGTTCGCTGCCGAAGGCGACAACGTGTATGAAGGTCAGCTGGTCGGTATCCACTCCAAGGACAACGACCTGACCGTCAACGCGATCAAGACCAAGCCGCTGACCAACATGCGCGCCTCGGGCAAGGACGATGCGATCAAGCTGACCCCGGCGATCAAGTACACGCTGGAGCAGGCACTGGATTTCATCGAGGACGACGAGCTGGTCGAAGTCACCCCGAAGGAAATCCGCCTGCGCAAGAAGTTCCTCACCGAAAGCGACCGCAAGCGCGCTGGCCGTTCCGGCTAAACACGGGACGTCCATCTTCGTGAGCAACACGCCCTACAGCCCGGATCCGCGCGCGCATCCGGGGCTGCATGTGATCGCCTTGCTAGAGGCGGTCAAGGGGACGCTTGCGCTGTTGGCGGCGACGGGCCTGGAAATTCTGGGCCCGCTCCCGCTGCAGAACGCGGTCAGCACACTGATCCGCCGCTTCAACCTGGATCCCGACCACGGCGCACTGCCGTCGTTGCTCAAGACCATCAGTCCCGACGCCGTCCATCTGGCCGCTGCCGCAATGCTGGCCTATGGCCTGTTGCACGTGGTGGAAGCATGGGGTCTGTGGCGTGCCAAGGCCTGGGCGTCGCTGCTGGGCTGCCTGTCGGCGGCCATCTACCTGCCTTTCGATATCTACGCCATCGTCCGCCATCCCGGCTGGACCGCCTGGGGCGTACTGGCGATCAATCTGATCGTGGTCGGCGTGCTGGCACGCGATCTGATCAAACGCCGGCGCCGCTGAGGCCCCCTGCCCGTCTGCGGGCATGTCATACACATTGTCACCCCGCCGCAGCGCCGTTAGCCTGCGAACAGTCCCCGGGGAACACCGCCAATGCGATCCACCACCTTGTCCTTCGCGCTGCTGCTTGCGCTGTGCGGCTGTGCGCATACCGAAAGCCTGACCCCGGCCGGTGCCAACGCAGCCACTGCCAGGCAAGACGATCTGATCGACGCCGACATCGTCGGCCTGCAGGCACGCATGGCATCCGGCACGACCAGCAGCCTGGATCTGACCCGCGCATACCTGCAGCGTGTCGCCACCATCGATCGCGCCGGGCCCACTCTCAATTCGGTGATCGAACTCAACCCGCAGGCCGAAGCCGACGCACGTGCATTGGACGCCGAACGCCGCGCCGGCCATGTGCGCGGCCCCCTGCATGGCATTCCGGTACTGCTTAAGGACAACATCGATGCGCTGCCGATGGTCAACAGCGCCGGCTCGCTGGCACTGGCCGATTTCAGGCCCGGCCGCGATGCGTTTCTGGTGCAGCGCCTGCGCGCCGCTGGCGCGGTGATCCTGGGCAAGACCAACCTGAGCGAGTGGGCCAACTTCCGCTCCACCAAGTCCAGCTCCGGCTGGAGCGCACGCGGCGGGCTGACCCGCAATCCGTACGCCC
The DNA here is from genome assembly GCF_009835065.2 of Xanthomonas sp. LMG 8993. Taxonomy (NCBI): domain Bacteria; kingdom Pseudomonadati; phylum Pseudomonadota; class Gammaproteobacteria; order Lysobacterales; family Lysobacteraceae; genus Xanthomonas; species Xanthomonas sp. LMG 8993. The sequence continues at coordinate 107,406 of NZ_QVIF02000003.1, forward strand.
TGGATCGTAATCCCTGCGGCTCCAGTGCCGGCACCGGCGCGGCGATCGCCGCCAGCCTGGCCACGGTCGGCATCGGCACCGAAACCGACGGCAGCATCACCTGCCCGGCCTCGGTGAACGGCCTGGTCGGGCTCAAACCGACCGTGGGCCTGGTCAGCCGCGACGGCATCATTCCGATCTCGGCCTCCCAGGACACCGCCGGCCCGATGACGCGCAGCGTCGCCGATGCGGCGGCGGTGCTGCAGGCGATTGCCGCACCCGACCCGCAGGATCCGGCGGCGCGCACTGCACCGACGTCCACACCGGACTATCTGGCGCATCTCAGGCCCGATGGCCTGCGCGGCGCCCGCCTGGGCCTGCTGCGCAATCCCTTGCGCGAAGATCCGGCGATTGCCGCCACGCTGCAACGCGCGGTGCAGACCCTGCGCGCCGCTGGCGCCACCGTGATCGAAACCAGCCTGGCGACCGAGGGCCAGTGGGACGCCGCCGAGCAAACGGTCTTGTTGGTCGAATTCAAGGCCGGCCTGAACGCGTATCTGCGCAGCCACGCCGCGCCGGTGTCGAGCCTGGAGCAATTGATCGCCTTCAATCGCAGCCACGCGCAGCGCGAGATGCCCTACTTCGGGCAGGAGCTGTTCGAGCAAGCGCAGGCCGCGGCCGGACTGAACGATGCCGCCTATCTCACAGCCCGCGCCACTGCCAAACGGCTGGCCGGGCCGGACGGCATCGACGCCGCGCTGCAGGCCAATCGCCTGGACGCACTGATCGTGCCGACCACCGGTGCTGCCTGGGTCACCGACCTGGTCAAGGGCGACACCTTTCCCGGAGCCGGCTATGGTGCGGCCGCGGTGGCCGGTTATCCCAGCCTGAGCGTGCCGATGGGACAGACCCAGGGCCTGCCGCTGGGCTTGTTGTTCATGGGCAGCGCCTGGAGCGAGCCGCGCCTGATCGAACTGGCCTACGCCTACGAACAACGCAGCAAGGCGCGTGTTGCGCCCCGCTACTCGCCGACTGCGCCCAGCGCACCGGCGGCCGCGCCTGCAGCTATACCGTAGTCGCAGGCTCACCGTCTTCGGCACCGGGCGAGCGCACGCTCTCCTGGGCGATTGGCGCGGCGGCGCGCAGGGGTGGCTTTTCCTGCGCGGCGATTTCGGCGCGAATCCTGGGCAGTGCGTACGGGTGCTCGCGGGTCAGGAAGTCGATCATGCGCTCGCGGCTGATGCAGCGCAGATCGAACGCATCGCCGGAGTTGCGCGCGCTCACCAGCAGGCGTACCTGGATCGTGCTCTCGCTGGTTTCGGTCACCTGGGTCACGCACACGCGTCCATCCCACAGCGGCTCGCTCTTGCAAATGCGCTCCAGCTCGGCGCGCACCGCCGCGATCGGGGTGCGGTAGTCCAGCCACAGGAATGCGGTACCGAGCAGGTCGGCGCTGCTGCGCGTCCAGTTCTGGAACGGGTGCTCGATCCACCAGGTCAACGGCACCACCATCCGCCGCTCGTCCCAAATCCGCACCACCACATACGAGCTACCGATCTCCTCGATGCGGCCCCATTCGCCTTCCACGATCACCACATCGTCCAGCCGGATCGGCTGGGTCAGGGCGATCTGCAGACCGGCGATCAGGTTGCCGAACACCGGCTTGGCCGCGATGCCGGCCACCAGGCCGATGATGCCGGCCGAGGCCAGCAGCGTCTTGCCGATCTGGCGTACCTGCTCGAAGCCAAGCAGCACCACCGAGATGCCGAGCAGGATCACCGCGCCCATGACCACCCGGCTCAGCACGCGTGTCTGGGTCTGGATGCGCCGTGCGGTGAGGTTGTCGGACACCTCGATCGGGTTGCTGCGCAGAATTGCCGCCTCGCCGGCTGCTACCGCGCGTACAAGCAGCCAGGTGATGCAGCCGACGATCCCCACGTGTAGCAAACTTTGCAGTGCCGCGAGTCCCTTGCCCTCCAGCGGCGTTGCTTCCGTGGCGATACGCAAGAACAGCAGCGGCAGGATGAAGGCAGCCGGCAGCGTGACCACGCGAATGATGCGTGCACGGCGATAGTCGCGGCCCTGCATGCGGCGAAACAGCCACAGCATCAGCGACCAGGTGACGATGCCCGCCAGCAGCGCGGCACCAAGCGGGATTGCGTATTCGCGGATGACGTTCCAATCGGCAGTCAAACCGTTCCTCCTGTGGGGGGAAAGAGGGATGGCTGCAGCATCATGCCGCACGCGGCATGAGCATCACGTCATGCGTACGGTGACATCACGCGCCCAGCGGCTGCGACGCCACCTGCTGTTGCTTGCGCACGATCGCCATTGCGATTTCCAGCGACTGCTCGTAGTTCAGGCGCGGATCCACGCTGGAGCGGTAAGCGCGTTCCAGATCGCGCTCGGTCAACTCGCGCGCGCCACCGGTGCATTCGGTGACGTCTTCGCCGGTCAGTTCCAGATGCACCCCGCCCAGCCGCGTCCCGGCGGCCGCATGCAGATCGAAGGACAACTCGACCTCGCTGCGGATATTGTCGAAACGCCGTGTCTTATAGCCATTTCCGGTGCTTTCGGTATTGCCGTGCATCGCATCGCACACCCACAACACCCGACGTCCATCGCGCTTGACCGCCTCCAGCAGCGGCGGCAACTTCTCGGCGATCTGCGCCGCACCCATGCGATGGATGAAGCTCAGGCGGCCGGGTTCGTCTTCGGGATTGAGCACGTCGATCAGACGCAACAGCTGATCCGGCTGCACCGATGGCCCCACCTTGATCGCGATCGGGTTACGCACGCCACGCAGGTATTCCACATGCGCGCCATCCAGCGCGGCGGTGCGCATGCCGATCCACGGGTAATGGGTGCTCAGGTTGAACCAGCCCCACTGGCGCGGCACCTGCCGGGTCAGGCCTTCCTCGTACGGCAGCAACAGCGCCTCGTGCGAGGTGTAGAAGTCGATGCGATTGAGGTTGTAGACCTCCGCGCCGGACAGGGTCTCCATGAAGCGCACCGCATCGCCGATCGATGCCACCATCTTCTGGTAGTCCGCCGCCAGCGGCGAATACCCCACCCAGTCCAGATTCCAGTATTCGGGATGGTGCAGGTCGGCAAAGCCGCCGTCGATCAGAGCGCGCACGAAATTCATCGTCATCGCCGAGCGCGAATGCGCGGTGATCATGCGCTGCGGATCCGGCACGCGCGCCGCTTCAGTGAAGGCTGGCGCGTTGATCACATCGCCGCGGTAGCTCGGCAAGGTCACCCCGTCGCGGGTTTCGGTATCGGCCGAGCGCGGCTTGGCGTACTGCCCGGCAAAGCGCCCTACCCGCACCACCGGCAGGTGCAGGCCATGCACCAGCACCAGGCTCATTTGCAGCAGCACCTTCAGGCGATTGGAGATCGTGCCCGATTCGCAATCGCTGAAGTTCTCGGCGCAATCGCCGCCCTGCAGCAGGAAGCGCTTGCCTTCCTGCGCTTCTGCCAGCTGGCGCTTGAGCGCAAAGATTTCCCAGGAGGTCACCAGCGGCGGCAGCTGCCGCAACTCGCCCAGCGTGTGTTCCAGCGCAACGGCGTCCGGGTAGACCGGCATCTGCAACGCCGGACGCTGCCGCCAGCTCTGCGGCGACCACTGCTCTGCCTGGTTGACGGACGAATGAGGGGAAGCGGACATCGTGAACTCCAGAAATCTCGGGCGCCGGCCAGCGCCGGAACGAAACGATCAGAACAGTTTGCGCGGACCACGCTGCCTGAAGCCGGCGTACAGCGCCCACAGCGCCAGGCCCACGAACCACAGCATGCTCCACATCGGCATGCTCAGGCCCAGAAAGCGCCAATCGATATTGCCGCAGTCGCCGGTGCCGGTCAGCACGGTGCGGAACACTTCGAACGGCCCCATCGTCTCGCTCAGGAAGCTCAACGGCGGCCCGCACGAGGACATCATGTCCTTGGGCCGGATCTGCACCCAGACATGCCGCGCCGCGATGCCCATGCCGACGCCGGCAGCGATGAAGCTGAGCACGCCATAGAGCTTGCGCGTGCCCGCTGCGCGCGGCCCATGCAACGCGCCCAGCAGAAACAACAGCGCCAGCGCCGCAAACGCGATCCGCTGGAAGATGCATAGCGGGCATGGCTCCAGCCCAAGATGCAGCTGTACGTAGATCGCATAGGCAAGCAATCCTGCGCAGGCAAGAAAGCCCAGCAAGAACTGCGCCCGGAAACCCCAACGAAATGGATTCATCGCTACCGCTTGCCTAGGATCGAATGCCCGATTATCAGCCATCGCTGCCGCGGTGACCACGGATGCCTGCATCGGGCAGGTCGCCTGGCAGCAGGCCCGGTGCAGCCATGCATGTCGCCAGTCATGTGTCGGTCTGCAGACCTCGACACCGCCCGGAGACGGCCGCCTTTGCGGCGGCGAGCTTGATCCTGGTTGAGCCATGCACATCGCTGCGCTGTTGCCGAAACACCCATACCAAGACCGACCGCCATGGTCCGGCACAGGCAATAAAAAAGCCCGGCGCTAGCCGGGCTTTTCGAGAATCTTTGCGAAGGGCGAACCGATTACTCGGCCACTTCCTCGGCGACGACCGGACGGTCGACCAGCTCGACATACGCCATCGGCGCATTGTCACCGGCACGGAAGCCGGCCTTCAGGATGCGCAGGTAGCCGCCGGGACGGGTCGCGTAACGCGGGCCCAGTTCGACGAACAGCTTGCCCACCGCTTCCTTGTCGCGCAGGCGAGCGAACGCCAGACGACGATTGGCAACGCCATCGACCTTGCCGATGGTGATCAGCGGCTCGGCGACGCGACGCAGTTCCTTGGCCTTCGGCAAGGTGGTCTTGATCAGCTCGTGCTTGAACAGCGACGCGGCCATATTGCGGAACATGGCTTCGCGGTGCGCGCTGGTGCGGTTGAATTTACGACCGGATTTCTGGTGACGCATGAGTGTGATTTCCTAAGGAATGTTGAGACTGCTTGAGAGACGCTGTCGCCATCCTGGCGCTGTTGAATGGACTGCGGTTGGTCCGAGCCGGCCGTCCTTTGACCGGATGTCACCGCGGGCTTTGGCCCGTCGATGTAAAAAAACAGCATGGGCGCCCGAAGACGCCCATGCGGTGATGCATTAACCAAGCATGCCGTGCTGGGCGACACCGGCCGGCGGCCAGTTCTCCAGCTTCATGCCCAGTGCAAGGCCGCGCTGTGCCAGCACTTCCTTGATTTCGGTCAGCGACTTCTTGCCGAGGTTCGGGGTCTTGAGCAGCTCCACTTCGGTCTTCTGGATCAGATCACCGATGTAGTAGATGCTCTCGGCCTTCAGGCAGTTGGCCGAACGCACGGTCAGCTCGAGGTCGTCGATCGGGCGCAGCAGCACCGGATCCACGCCGCTGGCAGCCGGCTTGGCCGCACCGCGATCGCGGTGGGTGAAATCGCCGAACACCGACAGCTGATCGCTGAGGATGTCGGCGGCGGTGCGCACGGCTTCCTCGGCATCGATCGTGCCGTTTGTTTCGATATCGATCACCAGCTTGTCGAGGTCGGTGCGCTGTTCAACGCGCGCAGCTTCCACGGCATAGGCAACGCGACGCACCGGCGAGAACGACGCATCCAGCATCAGACGACCGATGGTGCGGGTCTCTTCGTCCGGACGACGACGCGCGGCAGCCGGCTGATAGCCGAAACCACGCTCGATCTTCAGGCGCATGTTCAGCGCCGTGTCCTTGGTCAGGTGGCAGATCACGTGGTCGCCGTTGATGATCTCGACGTTGTGATCGGTCCTGATGTCGGCCGCAGTGACCGTGCCCGGACCCTGCTTGGACAACGACAGCGTCGCGCTGTCGCCACTATGCATACGAATCGCCACGTCTTTCAGGTTGAGCAGGACGTCAAGCACGTCTTCCTGCAGCCCTTCGACCGTGGTGTACTCGTGCAGCACGCCGTCGATCTCGACCTCGGTGATCGCAAAACCCGGGATCGACGACAACAGCACACGACGCAGGGCATTGCCCAGCGTGTGCCCGTAACCGCGCTCCAAGGGCTCGATCACGACCTTTGCGCGATTGTCGGTAAGACGTTCGATCTGCGGACCACGGGGGCGCAGAACCTGGTTGGCGGTAACCGTCATGTTGCGGGGTCTCCTGCGAACCTCCGGCGGTGCCGGAGGCTCTCCAATGTGAATTACTTCGAATACAACTCGACGATCAGCGCTTCGTTGATATCCGAAGGCAGGTCAGCGCGATCCGGAACGGCCTTGAACACGCCGCTGAACTTCTTCGAATCGACTTCGACCCACGACGGCGTCATGTCGTGCTGCTCAGCCACGGTCAGGGCTTCCTGCACGCGAAGCTGCTTCTGTGCCTTTTCCGACAGCGTGATCGCATCGCCAGCCTTGATCTGGTACGAAGCCAGATTCACCGACTTGCCATTGACCAACACGCCACGGTGCGACACCAGCTGGCGCGCGGCCGGACGGGTGACGGCAAAGCCCATGCGGTAGCAGACGTTGTCCAGACGGGTTTCCAGCAACTGCAGCAGGTTCTCGCCGGTGTTGCCCTTCTTGGTCGAGGCCTTCTTGTAGTAGTTGCGGAACTGACGCTCCAGCAAACCGTAGATGCGCTTGACCTTCTGCTTTTCGCGCAGCTGGGTGGCATAGTCGGAGAGCTTGCCTTTGCGAGCCGCGCCGTGTTGGCCGGGCTTCTGCTCAAGCTTGCACTTGGAGTCCAGCGCGCGCGCCGGGCTCTTGAGGGAAAGATCGACGCCTTCGCGGCGGGCGAGCTTACAGGTAGGACCGATATAACGAGCCATTTCTTATCGCTCCCTTTAGACGCGACGCTTCTTCGGCGGACGGCACCCGTTGTGCGGGATTGGCGTCACGTCGATGATGTTGGTGATCTTGTAGCCCACGTTGTTCAACGAACGCACGGCCGACTCACGGCCCGGACCCGGACCCTTGATACGCACTTCCAGCGACTTCACGCCGTAGTCGAGCGCAGCGCGGCCAGCCTTTTCGGCGGCAACCTGAGCAGCGAACGGGGTCGACTTGCGCGAACCACGGAAGCCGGCGCCGCCGGACGTGGCCCACGACAGTGCATTGCCCTGGCGATCGGTGATGGTGACGATGGTGTTGTTGAACGAAGCGTGGACGTGAGCGACGCCGTCAGTGATGACGCGCTTGATCTTCTTCTTCGTTTTCTTTTCTGCTGGCTTTGCCATGATCTATCCCTTACTTCCTGATCGCCTTGCGCGGACCCTTGCGGGTGCGGGCGTTGGTACGGGTGCGCTGACCACGCAGCGGGAGACCACGGCGATGACGCAGACCGCGATAGCAGCCCAGGTCCATCAGTCGCTTGATCGCGATACCGATTTCGCGGCGCAGGTCGCCTTCGACGACATACTTGCCGACCTCGGCGCGCAGGCGCTCGATTTCGGGTTCGGACAGATCACGAATCTTCGTGGTCGAGGTAACGCCTGCGGATTCGCAGAGCTTCTTCGAACGGGTACGGCCGATGCCGTAGATGCTTTGCAACCCGACCCAGACGTGCTTCTGGGCTGGCAGGTTGACGCCTGCAATACGCGCCATGACGCGATTCTCCAACTGAGTGATGGCCCGACAGCGCCCAGGCGCCATCGGGCAGGATGGATCAAAAGTGAACTCGGAATTGTAGCAAGGCCTCGGATTGCTTTGAAGCCCGTGGAACCAAAAGTTCCATGGACCCGGCGTGGGGAGTGTGCCCTCGCTCCGGCGCCGGACGATGTTGATCCAGAAAATTTCTCCGAATCGCCTGTGCTACTCCCGCACAGGACCACCTCGTCACACCCGCGCGCGAGACGTCGCGCGAGCCGCCCTTCTGATCGGAAGATCGTGGCCCGGGAACCAGGCCGTCTTCACGCAATGAAGATCTAGTGTACCACTTAACTGCGCGCCAGACCGCCGCGCGAGCCACCCTTGAGGTTGGCCTTCTTCAGCAGGCTCTCATACTGATGCGACATCAGATGGGCCTGGATCTGCGCGATGAAGTCCATCACCACCACCACGGCGATCAGCAACGACGTACCACCGAAGTGGAACGAGGTGCCCAGCTGGGTGCGCATGATTTCCGGCAGCAGGCAGACGATCACCAGGTACAACGAACCCGCTGCGGTCAGGCGCGTCAGCACGCCGTCCACATAGTCAGCCGTCGCCTTGCCCGGACGGATACCGGGAATCAGTGCGCCCGACTTCTTGAGGTTGTCAGCGGTTTCCTGCGAGTTGAACACCAGCGCGGTATAGAAGAACGCGAAACCGATGATCAGTGCGGCGAACACCAGCATGTGCACCGGCTCGCCGGGCCCGAGCGCATTGGCGATCTTCTGCAGCCACGAACCCACACCGCTGCCAGACGCCGCCTGACCCGACCACATCGACAGCGTGGCCGGGAAGGCCAGGATGCTAGAGGCGAAGATCGGCGGAATCACGCCTGCCATGTTGAGCTTCAACGGCAGGAACGAGGTCTGGTTCATGTACGCATTGCGGCCGCCCTGGCGGCGTGCGTAATTGACTGTGATACGCCGCTGCCCGCGCTCGACGAACACCACGAACAGCGTGAACGCCAGAATGGTGATGACGATCAGCAGCAGCGAGATGAAGCTCAGATTGCCTTCGCGGAAGGCCTCGACGGTCTGGATCGCCGCCGACGGAAGGCCTGCAACGATGCCGGCAAAGATGATCAGCGACACGCCGTTACCGATGCCACGCTCGGTGACCTGCTCGCCCACCCACATCAGGAAGATGGTGCCGGCAGTCAGCGCAATCACTGCGGTGAGCACAAAGCCCATGCCCGGCGCGTACACCACCGGAGCGCCACCAGGTGCGGTCTGGTTCTGCAGTGCCAGCGCGATACTGCCGCCCTGCACCACCGCCAGCAACACCGCACCGATGCGCGAATACTGGGTGATCTTGCGTCGGCCGGATTCGCCTTCCTTCTGCATCGCCTTGAGGGCGGGAAAGATGTGCGTGGCCAACTGGATCACGATCGATGCCGAGATATACGGCATCACGTTCAACGCAAAAATACTGAAACGGTGCAGGGCGCCGCCCGAGAACATGTTGAACATGTCCACGATGCCGCCGCCCTGCGCCTGCATCAACGAAAGCATGGCATCGGGATTCACGCCAGGCACCGGCACATAGCAGCCGATGCGATAGACGATCAATGCCCCGAGGACGAACAGTAGCCGCTGGCGAAGTTCCGTGAACCTGCCGAGCCCGCCACCGAGGTTACCAATGCCAGCCTGCGCCATCTGCCGATTACTCCTCTACGCTGCCGCCGGCAGCTTCGATTGCTGCCTTGGCGCCCGCACTTGCGGCGACACCCTTCAGCACGAACTTCTTGCTCAGCTCGCCCTTCAGCACGATCTTCGCCTTCTTGGCGCGGCTCGGGACCAGATTGGCCGCACGCAGCGCTGCAAAGTCGATCTCACCGGCTTCCAGCTTGTCCAGCTGGTAGGACAACACTTCGGCACTGTCACGCGCCATCTTGGAACGGAAGCCGATCTTCGGCAGACGGCGCTGCATCGGCGTCTGGCCGCCTTCGAAGCCGGCCTTGATCTTGCCGCCGCCCTTGCGAGCGAACGAACCCTTGTGGCCGCGGCCGCAGGTCTTGCCGAGACCGGAACCGATGCCGCGACCGACGCGGGTGCGCTCGGTACGGGCGCCGTCGGCGGGCTTGAGGTCATTGAGATGCAAAGTCATGGGATTAGTCCTCAACCTTGACGAGGTAGTGAACGGTATTGATCAGACCGCGAACCTGCGGGCTGTCCTTCAGTTCACGCACATCGTTGAGCTTATTCAGGCCCAACGCACGCACCGACAGGCGGTGACGCGACTGGGTTCCACGCAGGCCACGCACCAGGCGCACCTTCACGGTCTTGTTGGTGTCCTTAGCCATGGTTGAGCTCCTCCACCTTCTTGCCGCGCTTGGCCGCAACACGGGCCGGCGACTGCACTTCCGACAGACCCTTCAGGGTTGCACGGACCAGGTTGATCGGATTACGCGAACCAACCGCCTTGGCCAGCACGTTCTTGACGCCGACCGCTTCCAGCACGGCGCGCATGGCGCCGCCGGCGATGACGCCCGTACCTTCCGACGCCGGCTGCATGTAGACGCGTGCTGCGCCGTGGCCGGACTTGACGGCGTGCCACAAGGTACCGTTGTTCAGATCCACAGTGGCCAGGTTCTTGCGCGCCTGCTCCATCGACTTCTGGATGGCGACCGGTACTTCGCGCGCCTTGCCATAACCGAAACCGACCTTGCCCAGACCATCGCCGACCACGGTCAACGCGGTGAAGGTGAACTGGCGACCGCCCTTGACCGTCTTGCTGACGCGATTGACCGCGACCAGCTTTTCGATCATGCCATCGTCGACTTTCTCTTCGCGGTTACGGTCGCGATCACGACCCCGCGGTGCACGTTCTTCTGCCATCTTGATTCCTTGATTGATTGGGTATGTACGGCTCGAAGCCGCTTATGGTTGTGAAGTCACGCTGTGTTCCCGGCACCGTTGCAAAAGAACGGGACGGTCCGGCATCTCCCCTGCCGGCGGTAACGCGGATGTGGCCGATGGCCACATCCGCAGCAGTGCTTAGAACTGCAGGCCGCCTTCGCGAGCTGCGTCGGCCAGCGCCTTGATACGGCCATGGTAGCGATAGCCCGAGCGGTCGAATGCGACCTTCTCGATGCCCGCAGCCTTGGCGCGCTCGGCGATCAGCTTGCCGACCTTGACGGCCGCATCGCTGTTCTTGCCGTTCTTCAGGCCTTCCTTGACGTCGGCCTGCAGGGTGTTCGCCGCAGCGATCACCTTGGAGCCGTCGGCGGTGAAGACCTGCGCATACAGATGCTGGCCGGTGCGCAGCACCGACAGGCGAGCGACGCCCAGTTCACGGATGTGCGAACGGGTGGACTTTGCGCGACGCAGACGGGCGATGTTCTTGTTGATGCTCATGATATTTATCCTACGGAAGCTGAAGGGAAAGCGCGCTCCTATCAAAAGTCCGCACAGGGATGTGCGGGCTCTTGCGAGGGACTCGCCATTAAGCCTTCTTGGCTTCCTTGCGAATGATGACTTCACCGGCGTACTTCACACCCTTGCCCTTGTAGGGCTCCGGCGGACGGAAACCGCGAATCTTGGCGGCAACTTCGCCGACGCGCTGCTTGTCGGCGCCCTGGACCACGATTTCGGTCTGGGTCGGGGTCGACAGCGTGATGCCTTCCGGCGCCACGAACACCAGCGGGTGCGAGAAGCCGAGCGCCAGGCTCAGGTCCTTGCCCTGCATGGCGGCACGGTAACCGACGCCCACCAGCTCGAGCTTGCGCTCGAAGCCTTCGGACACGCCCTTGACCATATTGGCAAGGATGGCGCGCACGGTGCCGGTGATGGCGATCTGCGACGGCTCGTTGGCCGACAGCGTGGCAACGTCGCCGTCAACGGCGATTTCGACGCCAACCGGCTTCGGCAGGGTCAGGGTGCCCTTCGGGCCCTTGACGCTGACCAGCTCGGGCTGGACCTTGAGTTCAACACCCTTCGGAAGGGAGACAGGCTTCTTGGCTACACGGGACATGATCGATTCCTTCCCTTAGGCCACGAAGCACAGGACTTCACCACCAACGCCGGCTTCGCGAGCCTGCGCATCGGTCATGATGCCCTTCGACGTGGAAATGATGGCGATACCCAGGCCACCCAGGACCTTGGGCAGCTCGGTCTTGCCGCGGTACTGGCGCAGACCCGAGCGCGAGAAACGCTTCAGGGTCTCGATGACCGGACGGCCTTCGAAATACTTCAGCACGATTTCCAGCTCCGACTTGTTGTTCTCGGTCGCTGTCACGCGCAGGTCGGTGATGTAACCCTCGTCCTTCAGGACTTGGGCGATCGCGACCTTGATCTTGGACGACGGCAATTTCACCGTCTGCTTACCAACCGCGGCCGCATTCTTGATGCGTACCAGCAGGTCGGCGATGGGATCAGTCATGCTCATATGAGTACCTTTGAGTGCACCGATATCCGCTTTCGCGAAAATCTTGTGTTTTCCTGGGGATGGGCCAGGACCCTTTACGCCATGCCAGGCCCGTGCGGGCAAGACAGAAGCGGAAGTATACGACAAAAGAGCCCGACTTGCGTCGGACTCCCATGTTGAACAGAACCATCCTGCTCAAGCCGGCCGCGAGCGACCGGCAATGCTGTTACCAACTTGCCTTGCGCAGGCCCGGAACGTCGCCGTTCATGGTGGCTTTGCGCAGCATGTTGCGACCCAGACCGAACTTGCGGTAGACACCGCGCGGACGACCGGACAACTCGCAACGGTTGCGGTGGCGGCTCGGCGACGAATCGCGCGGCAGCTTCTGCAACTTGGTCGACGCGTCGATCTTCTCTTCGTAGGACGCATCCTGGCTGGAGAGGATCTTCTTCAGCGCATCACGCTTGCCGGCGAATTTCTTCGCCAGCTTTGCACGCTTGATGTCGCGGTGGATCATGGAGGTCTTTGCCATTTCGGATGTCCTCGACGGTCAGTTACGGAACGGGAACTTGAACGCTGCCAGCAGCGCCTTCGCTTCCGCATCCGTCTTGGCGGTGGTGGTGATGGCGATATCCATACCGCGGATCGCGTCGACGGCGTCGAAGTCGATTTCCGGGAAGATGATCTGTTCCTTCACACCCATGTTGAAGTTGCCACGACCGTCAAAGGAGCGACCCGAAACACCACGGAAGTCGCGCACGCGCGGCAGCGAGATGTTGATCAGACGATCCAGAAACTCGTACATCTTGGCGCGACGCAACGTGGTCTTGCAGCCGATCGGCCAACCGTCACGAATCTTGAACGATGCGACCGAAACGCGCGACTTGGTGACCACCGGCTTCTGACCGGAGATCTTGGACATGTCGGCGACCGCATTTTCCAGAATCTTCTTGTTGGTAGCCGCCTCGCCCACGCCCATGTTGAGCGTGACCTTGACCAGCTTCGGCACTTCCATCGGATTGGTGTAGCCGAATTCCTTCATCAGGGCCGGAACCACGTTTTCCTTGTAAAACTTTTCGAGACGAGTGTTCATGATCGCATTCCTCAGGCGTCGAGCGCCTCACCGCTGGAGCGGAACACACGCAATTTGCGTCCATCCTCCAGCACCTTGAAGCCAACGCGCTCGCCCTTGCCCGTTGCCGGGTTGACGATATTGACGTTGGAGATATGGATCGACGCTTCACGCTCGACCACGCCGCCGGCGACACCCGCCTGCGGGTTCGGCTTGGTGTGGCGCTTGATGACGTTGGCATTGGAGACGATCACGCGATCGCCATCCACACGCACAACTTCACCCTGCTTACCCTTGTCCTTGCCGGTGTTGATGACGACCTGGTCGCCCTTCTTGATACGGTTAGCCATGTATATGTCCTCCGCTCACAGCACTTCGGGAGCGAGCGAGACGATCTTCATGAACTTCTCGGAACGCAGCTCGCGCGTCACCGGCCCGAAGATGCGGGTCCCGATCGGCTCCTGCTTATTGTTCAACAGCACAGCGGCGTTGCCATCGAAGCGGATCAGCGAACCGTCGGGACGGCGCACACCCTTGCGGGTACGCACCACGACGGCGTCGTAGACTTCGCCCTTCTTGACCTTACCGCGCGGAATGGCGTCCTTGACGGTCACCTTGATGATGTCGCCAATGTGTGCGTAACGGCGCTTGGAGCCGCCCAGCACCTTGATGCACATCACTTCCTTGGCACCCGAATTGTCGGCGACATCGAGGTAGCTCTGCATCTGGATCATGATTCAGATCTCCCTTATTCGGCCGAACGGGTGACGATTTCGACCACCCGCCAGTTCTTGGTCTTGGACATTGGAGCAATCTCGGTCACACGCACGACATCGCCTTCGTTGCAGGCATTGTCGGCGTCGTGTGCGTGGAGCTTGGACGAGCGCTTGATGTACTTACCGTACAACGGGTGCTTGACCTGGCGCTCCACCAACACGGTGACCGTCTTGTCCATCTTGTTGCTGACGACACGGCCTTCGACCGTGCGCAGCGCTTGCTTTTCGTTGTTGTCGCTCATCGCGGCCGTCCTTACTTGGTGCTGCCGAGCAGGTACTTGACGCGAGCAATCTCGCGGCGCACCCGGCGGGTATCGTGGGTCTTCGGCAGCTGGCCGGTGACCTGCTGCATACGGAGCGAGAACTGCTCCTTACGCAGATCGGTCAGGTGGGCCTTCAGTTCGTCAGCCGACTTCTCGCGGAGTTGTTTGATATCCATCAGCGCACCGTCCGGGTCACGAAAGTGGTGGTCACCGACAATTTCGCGGCGGCAAGGCGGAACGCCTCACGTGCGATATCCTCGGGAATACCCTCGATTTCATAGATCATGCGGCCCGGCTGAATCTGCGCGACCCAGTACTCCACGTTGCCCTTACCGGAGCCCATGCGGACTTCGATCGGCTTCTTGGTGATCGGCTTGTCGGGGAACACACGAATCCACATCTTGCCGCCCTTCTTGACGTGGCGGCTGATCGTACGACGTGCTGCTTCAATCTGACGCGCGGTCAGCTGACCGTGCGCGGTTGCCTTGAGGCCGTACTCGCCGAAGCTGACGGCGTTTCCGCTCCATGCCAGGCCGTCGTTACGGCCCTTGTGCATCTTGCGATATTTGGTTCGCTTGGGTTGCAACATTGCCGTTACCTCGCTTCACGAGCCGGGCGCGAAGGACGGTCACCACGGTCGCCGCGATCGTTACGATCGTTGCGCGGGCTGTCGTCCTGCTTCTCCTGGCCAACCTGGGAGAAGTCGAAGACCTCACCCTTATAGATCCAGACCTTGATGCCGATGATGCCGTACGTCGTGGACGCCTCGGCAAAACCGTAATCGATGTCGGCACGTAGCGTGTGCAGCGGCACGCGGCCTTCGCGGTACCACTCCGAACGGGCGATTTCTGCACCGTTGAGGCGGCCAGCCACATTGACCTTGATGCCCAGGGCACCCAAGCGCATCGCGTTGCCGACCGAGCGCTTCATTGCGCGGCGGAACATGATGCGACGCTCAAGCTGCTGCGCGATCGACTCGGCGACCAGCTGCGCATCCAGCTCCGGCTTGCGCACTTCGGTGACGTTGATGTGGGCAGGAACACCCATCATCGCGCTCACTTCCTTACGCAGCTTTTCGATGTCCTCGCCACGCTTGCCGATCACCACGCCCGGACGGGCGGTGTGGATCGTCACGCGGGCGGTTTTGGCAGGGCGCTCGATCAAGATCTTGCTGATACCTGCCTGCGCGAGCTTCTTGCGCAGCATTTCACGCACTTTCAGGTCGGCTGCCAGGTAGGCGGCGAAGTCGGCCTTGCTTGCGTACCACTTGGAATTCCAGTCCTTGGCGATGCCAAGGCGAATTCCAGTCGGATGAACTTTATGACCCATGGTCTTTTCCTTTCCGCTTACTTGGCGGCGCCGACAATCACAGTGATGTGACTGGTGCGCTTGAGGATGCGGGTACCGCGGCCTTTCGCCCGCGCCATGAAACGCTTCAGGGAGGGACCTTCATCAACCATGATGGTCTTGACCTTCAGCTCGTCGACATCCGCGCCCTGATTGTTCTCGGCATTGGCAATAGCCGACTCCACAACCTTCTTGATCAGGTGCGCAGCCTTCTTGTCCGAGAACTTCAGCAGATTGACCGCACGTTCGGCGGACAGTCCACGCACCTGGTCAGCGACCAGACGGGCCTTCTGCGGGGAGATGCGCGCGGTGCGCAGGATTGCTTTCGCTTCCATCGTCATCTCTCCTTACCTGCTCGACTTCTTGTCGCCACCGTGACCCTTGAAGGTCCGGGTGACGGCAAATTCGCCGAGCTTGTGGCCGACCATATTCTCGTTGACGAGCACCGGAATGTGGTTCTTGCCGTTATGCACGGCGATGGTGATGCCTACCATTTCCGGCAGGATCATCGAACGGCGCGACCAGGTCTTGATCGGCTTCTTGCTACCCGCAGCGGACTCCACCTTCTTTGCAAGGTGGTGATCGACGAACGGGCCCTTCTTAAGTGAACGTGCCATGGTCGATTAGCCCCTACGATCGCGGACGATGAATTGCTGGGTGCGCTTGTTCTTGCGCGTCTTGTAACCCTTGGTCGGAACACCCCACGGGGTGACCGGATGCGGATTACCCTGGCCAGCCTTGGCCTCACCACCACCGTGCGGGTGATCGACCGGGTTCATGGCCGCACCGCGAACGGTCGGACGAACACCGCGCCAGCGCTTGGCGCCAGCCTTGCCCAGCTTCTCGAGGTTGTGCTCGTCGTTGCCGACTTCGCCGATGGTGGCGCGGCACTCGACCGGCACCTTGCGCATTTCGCCCGAGCGCAGACGCAGCGTGGCATAGATGCCTTCGCGAGCGACCAGCTGGACGGCTGCACCGGCAGCACGTGCGATCTGAGCGCCCTTACCCGGCTTCAGCTCGATACCGTGAACCGTCGTACCGACCGGGATGTTGCGCAGCGGCAGCGTATTGCCGGTCTTGATCGGTGCGTTGGCACCGGCAATGACCTGATCGCCAGCCTTCAAGCCCTTGGGGGCGATGATGTAGCGACGCTCGCCGTCGACGTAGCACAGCAGGGCGATATGAGCGGTACGGTTCGGATCGTATTCGATCCGCTCCACACGCGCCGGAATACCTTCCTTGTTGCGCTTGAAGTCGATGATGCGGTAGTGCTGCTTGTGGCCACCACCGACGTGACGCACGGTGATGCGGCCATGGTGGTTACGACCACCGGACTTGCTCTGCGAGTCGAGCAGCGCCGCGTGCGGTGCGCCCTTGTGCAGATCGGGGGTGACCACGCGCACGGCGGAACGACGGCCGGGAGAGGTGGGTTTGAACTTCATCAATGGCATGGGATGGACCTCAGGCCTTGGCCGTTACGTCGATGGACTGACCATCAACCAGGCGGACGTACGCCTTGCGCCAATTGCCACGGCTGCCAGCACGGTTACGGAAGGACTTGCTCTTGCCCTTGACGTTGACCACGTTGACTGCTTTGACCTTGACGTCGAACAGCTGCTCAACCGCGGCCTTTACATCGGCCTTGGTGGCTTCGTTCGAAACTTCGAAGACATACTGGTTGGAGATTTCCTGCAGGCGCGCGGTCTTTTCGGAGACTCGCGGAGCACGCAGCACGCTGAAGATTTTTTCGTTGCTGCTCATGCCAGCCACTCCTCGACCTTCTTGACCGCATCGGCGGTGATCACGACCGTATCGGCCCCGACCAGAGCGACCGGATCCAGACCCTGCACATCACGCACCTGCACATAAGGCAGATTGCGGGCGGACAGATACAGGTGCTCGGACGCTTCCTCGGTGACGATCAGCGGGCGCTTGCCCACGTCCAGTCCCTTCAGCTTCTCGATCAGACCCTGGGTCTTGGTGGTTTCGACGTCGAACGCATCGACGATCATCAGGCGACCCTGGCGATTAAGCTCAGAGAAGATCGCGCAGATGGCCGCACGGTACATCTTGCGGTTGACTTTCTGTTCGAAGCTGCGCGGCTTGGCCGCAAAGGTCACGCCGCCGCCGATGAAGATCGGAGCCGTCAGCGCGCCATGACGCGCACCGCCGCCCTTCTGCTTCTTCGACTTCTTGGTCGTGCCCGCAACTTCCGAACGCGTCTTCTGAGCCTTGGTACCAGCGCGGCCGGCATTGCGATAAGCGACGACGACCTGGTGAACCAGATCTTCGCTGAATTCGCGACCGAACACGGCATCGGAGACCGAGACCTTGTTGTTGCTACCCGTGATAACGAGTTCCATCGTCATCTCTCCTTATGCCTTGCTCGCCGGACGGACGATCACGTCGCCACCAGCTGCGCCAGGCACGGCGCCGCGGATAGCAATCAGACCACGCTCGACGTCGACCTTGACCACTTCCAGGTTCTGCGTGCTTTGCTGCACGGCGCCCATGTGGCCCGACATCTTCTTACCCGGGAAAACGCGACCCGGGGTCTGGCGCTGACCCAACGAACCCGGCGCGCGATGCGACAGCGAGTTACCGTGAGTTGCATCGCCCATACGGAAGTTGTAGCGCTTGATGGTGCCCTGGAAACCCTTACCCTTGGTGACGCCCTGGACGTCGACCTTCTGGCCGACCTCGAAGATGTCCGCCTTGATTTCGCCGCCGACGGCGAAATCGCCGAGCTGCGCATCTTCAACGCGGAATTCCCACAAGCCGCGACCCGCTTCCACCTTCGCCTTGGCGAAGTGACCAGCGGCCGGCTTGTTGACCAGTGCGGCGCGACGCGCGCCAACGGTAATCTGCACTGCGCTGTAACCGTCGGTTTCAACGGTCTTGATCTGCGCGATGCGGTTCGGAGTTGCTTCGATCAGCGTAACCGGCACCGAGCGGCCGTCTTCAGTGAAGACGCGGCTCATGCCAGCCTTGCGGCCCACGAAGCCCAACGAATATTTCTTCGTCATGGTCGTAGTCCTCAGGTCAACTTGATCTGTACGTCGACGCCAGCCGCGAGTTCGAGCTTCATCAGCGCGTCCACGGTCTTGTCGTTCGGGTCGACGATATCGAGCACACGCTTGTGCGTGCGGGTTTCGTACTGGTCACGCGCATCCTTGTCGGCATGCGGGGATACGAGGATGGTGTAACGTTCGATCTTGGTCGGCAACGGGATCGGGCCACGCACTTGCGCGCCGGTCCGCTTAGCCGTTTCGACGATCTCGCTGGCCGAACGGTCGATCAAACGATGATCGAACGCCTTCAACCGAATCCGGATCTTTTGTTCCGACATGACGGAAGCTTCCTTCGTTAAAAGAGCGACGGGCAAGGCCTCTGGGATACCTGCCCCGATATTCCTGACGTAGATGAAATCGCCGCGCATCCTGCTGGCGAGGGCATTTCCTCCGCCCAAAAACTGAGGCAGACCGGTAAACCGGCCCGCCCAGACGGAAAAGTATAGTGCGCAACAAGAGCACGGTCAACAACATGTGAGTTGTTGAGTGCTCCATGCAACGCGACCTTCCCGGTCTGGCGAACACGAGCGGCATCCTGCCGTTCTTTTCGCTGTAACTCAGCGCCCTACCCAGGGACACCGAGCCGCGCATTATAGCGATGGACTTTTACCTGTGCAAGCGCCCTGGTCTGTCAATACGCCCCCGCAAGCACATCCACCCGACCTGGCGAACAAAAAAAGGGCCGGCTTGCGCCGACCCTCCTTCTTGCAGATCCAGCGACTAAAGCCGCTGGATTGCAGACACTTACTTGATGATCTTGGCAACCACGCCGGCGCCGACGGTACGACCGCCTTCACGGATGGCGAAGCGCAGACCTTCGTCCATCGCGACCGGGTTGATCAGGGTCACGACCATCTTCACGTTGTCGCCCGGCATCACCATCTCCACGCCTTCCGGCAGCTGGCAGGCGCCAGTGATGTCGGTGGTGCGGAAGTAGAACTGCGGACGGTAGCCCTTGAAGAACGGGGTATGACGACCACCCTCGTCCTTGGACAGCACGTAGACTTCGGCTTCGAACTCGGTGTGCGGCTTGATCGAACCCGGCTTGCACAGCACCTGGCCGCGCTCGACGTCGTCACGCTTGGTGCCGCGCAGCAGCAGACCGGCGTTGTCGCCTGCCTGGCCCTGGTCCAGCAGCTTGCGGAACATTTCCACGCCGGTGACGGTGGTCTTCTGGGTGTCGCGGATGCCGACGATTTCGATTTCGTCGCCAACCTTGATGATGCCGCGCTCGATACGACCGGTCACCACGGTGCCGCGGCCGGAGATCGAGAACACGTCTTCGACCGGCATCAGGAACGGACGGTCGACGTCGCGGGTCGGCTCCGGAATGAACGAATCCAGCGCCTCGACCAGCTTCAGGATCGCCGGCACGCCGATGTCGCTCTGGTCGCCGTCCAGCGCCAGACGCGCCGAACCGTGGATGATCGGGGTGTCATCGCCCGGGAAGTCGTACTTGCTGAGCAGCTCGCGCACTTCCATCTCGACCAGCTCGAGCAGCTCGGCGTCGTCGACCATGTCGGCCTTGTTCAGGAAAACCACGATGTGCGGCACGCCAACCTGACGCGAGAGCAGGATGTGCTCGCGGGTCTGCGGCATCGGGCCGTCAGCAGCCGAACACACCAGGATCGCGCCGTCCATCTGCGCCGCACCGGTGATCATGTTCTTGACGTAGTCGGCGTGGCCGGGGCAATCGACGTGCGCGTAGTGACGGGTCGGGGACTCGTATTCGACGTGGGCGGTCGAAATCGTGATGCCGCGCGCCTTCTCTTCCGGCGCCGCGTCGATCGCGTCATACGCCTTGAACTCGCCACCGAAACGCTCAGCACCGATCTTGGTCAGCGCGGCTGTCAACGTGGTCTTGCCATGGTCAACGTGACCGATGGTGCCGACGTTCACGTGCGGCTTGGTGCGCTCAAATTTAGCTTTTGCCATGACTAACTACCTCTAATTGAAAAATTTGTGAGAAGCGGCTGAGCGAACTCAGCCCTTCTTGGTGACGGCGTCGGCGATGTTGGCCGGTGCCTCTTCGTAGTGGTCGAATTCCATCGAGAACGTCGCGCGGCCCTGGCTCATCGAGCGCAGCGAGGTCGCGTAGCCGAACATTTCACCGAGCGGAATCATCGCGTTGATGATCTTGCCCGACGGGCTGTCGTCCTGACCCTGCAACACGCCACGACGGCGGCTCACGTCGCCCATCACGTCACCCAGGTAATCCTCCGGGCTGACGATTTCGACCTTCATGATCGGCTCCAGCAACACCGGGCTGGCTTTCGCAAAGCCCTGCTTGAACGCCATCGACGCGGCCAGCTTGAACGCCATTTCCGAGGAGTCGACGTCGTGGTACGAGCCGAACACCAGCTTGACCTTCACGCCCACCACCGGGAAGCCAGCGATCGGACCACTGGTGATCGTCTCGCGCAGACCTTTTTCGACCGAGGGGATGAATTCCTTCGGAATGATGCCGCCGGTGATGTCGTTGATGAAGAGGAAATCGTCCTTGACGTTGTCGCTCTTGCGATCGTCCTCGGTCATCGGCGACAGCTCGATCACCACGTGACCGTACTGACCCTTACCACCGGACTGCTTGGCGTGCTTGTAGTCGGACTTGACGTCGGACTTGCGGATGGTTTCGCGGTAGGCCACCTGCGGCTTGCCGACGTTGGCCTCGACATTGAACTCGCGACGCATACGGTCAACGATGATGTCCAGGTGCAACTCGCCCATGCCCGAGATGATGGTCTGGCCGGATTCCTCGTCGGTCTTGACGCGGAACGAGGGATCTTCCTGCGCCAGACGGCCCAGGGCCATGCCCATCTTTTCCTGGTCCGACTTGGTCTTGGGCTCCACCGCCATCGAGATCACCGGCTCCGGGAACACCATGCGCTCCAGGGTGATGACCTTGTCCTGCGCACACAGCGTGTCGCCGGTGGTGACGTCCTTCAGACCCACGGCAGCGGCGATGTCACCAGCGCGCACTTCCTTGATCTCTTCGCGATTGTTGGAGTGCATCTGCAGGATGCGGCCCACGCGCTCTTTCTTCGACTTGACCGGGTTGTAGACCTGGTCGCCGGAGTTCAACGTGCCCGAGTAGACACGGAAGAACGTCAGCGAGCCCACGAACGGGTCGGTCATGATCTTGAACGCCAACGCCGAGAACGGCGCGGTATCGGTGGCCGGACGGGTGTCTTCCTTCTCGTCCTCATCGATACCCTGGACCGGCGGACGGTCGGCCGGCGACGGCAACAGGTGCACGACGCCGTCGAGCATGGCCTGCACGCCCTTGTTCTTGAACGCCGAACCGCAGAACACCGGCACGATTTCGACCTTCAGGGTGCGCTCGCGCAGACCCACCAGGATCTCTTCTTCGCTCAGGTCGCCCTCGTTGAGGTACTTGTCCATCAGGTCTTCGCTGGCTTCTGCAGCCGCCTCGACCATGAACGAACGCGCCTCGGTCGCGATCTCGACCAGATCGGCCGGGATGTCGCGGTATTCGAAGGTGGTGCCCTGCGATGCGGTATCCCAATGGATCGCCTTCATCTTGAGCAGGTCGACCACGCCCTCGAAGCCGTCTTCAGCGCCGATCGGCACCTGCATCGGCACAGCGTAGGCACCCAGACGGGCCTTCAGCTGCTCGACGACCTTGTCGAAGTTGGCACCGGTACGGTCCATCTTGTTGACGAAGGCCATGCGCGGCACCGAGTACTTGTTGGCCTGACGCCACACGGTCTCGGACTGCGGCTGCACGCCACCGACGGCGCACAACACGAACACCGCACCGTCGAGCACGCGCAAGGAGCGCTCCACTTCGATGGTGAAGTCAACGTGCCCGGGGGTGTCGATGATGTTGAAGCGGTGCTGCGGCATGGACTTGTCCATGCCCGACCAGAACGCGGTGGTCGCAGCGGAGGTGATGGTGATACCACGCTCCTGCTCCTGCTCCATCCAGTCCATCACTGCAGCGCCGTCATGGACTTCGCCGATCTTGTGACTGACACCGGTGTAGAACAGGATGCGCTCGGAAGTGGTGGTCTTGCCGGCATCGATGTGGGCCATGATGCCGAAGTTGCGGTAACGCTCGATAGGGGTGGTGCGGGCCACGGGGAGCCTCTCAATTTCTTGGATTTCGGATGGCCGAACGCCGCCTTTCGGCGGCCTTCGGATTGGATGCGACGCGTAACGCGTCGCAAACAGCACTCAGATGGTGCTGAAGGGCCCCGTTACCAAGGCCCACGAGGTCACCAGCGGTAATGTGCGAACGCCTTGTTCGCCTCCGCCATACGGTGCGTCTCTTCGCGCTTCTTGATCGCGCCGCCGCGGCTTTCCGAGGCGTCCAGCAGTTCTGCAGCCAGCTTGCGCGGCATGGTGTTCTCGCCACGCTTGCGCGCGGAGTCGATCAACCAGCGCATTGCCAGCGCCATGCGACGGGAGGAGCGCACTTCGACGGGCACCTGATAGGTAGCACCACCGACGCGACGCGATTTAACTTCGACAGCCGGGGCCACGTTGTCCAGTGCTTTCTGCACCAGCTCGACGGCATTCGGATTCTTTTCGCCAATGACGTCCATCGCGCCATAGACAATTTTCTCAGCAACCGACTTCTTGCCACTTTGCATCACCATATTGATGAAGCGGGCAATGGTTTCGCTGCCATGCTTTGGATCAGGCAGGACGGTGCGCTGCGGAGTAGAACCTTTACGGGACATTGGAGTGTTTCCTTAGCTCTTCGGGCGCTTGGCGCCGTACTTGGAACGACCTTGACGGCGCTTTGCGACGCCGGCGGCGTCCAGCGAACCACGGACGGTGTGATAACGCACACCGGGAAGATCCTTGACGCGGCCACCACGAATCAGGACCACGGAGTGCTCCTGCAGGTTGTGGCCTTCACCACCGATGTAGCTGATGACCTCTTCCTGGTTCGTCAGGCGCACTTTGGCAACCTTACGCAGGGCCGAGTTCGGCTTCTTCGGGGTAGTGGTGTAGACGCGTGTGCAGACGCCACGGCGCTGCGGACACTTGTCCAGTGCCGGGGAGGCACTCTTGTAGGTGGTCGCTTGCCGAGGCTTGCGGACCAGCTGATTGATCGTCGTCATCAGTTGATTCTTCTGATTGAGAGGCCGAGACGGCCTTGCACGAAAACAAAGGCAGGCCGAAAAACGGCCCGCCGAGACAGGGAAGTATAGCTGGCAGGACGAAACTCCGTCAACTTCACGGAATTCTAACCCTGCTGGCCCATCCAAGGCCGGAAAACGGAGGGCCTCCTGCCCTCCTTTTCGCTTGGCTTACGGCGGTCTTGCGACCGCCGTCGGAGCGCTTACTCCTCGTCCGCGCCAGCGTCGGCCACGGCTGCGACCGGTTCGGCCACCGCCGGCTTGCCCGACAGCGTTTCCATTTCCGAGTCGGTCAGACCCGACGACTTGCGACGTCCGGCGTGATACGCCAGGCCGGTACCGGCCGGGATCAGACGACCCACGATCACGTTTTCCTTCAGACCGCGCAGGTTGTCGCGGGTGCCGCGCACGGCAGCCTCGGTCAACACGCGGGTGGTCTCCTGGAACGAGGCCGCCGAGATGAACGACTCGGTGGCCAGCGAGGCCTTGGTGATACCCAGCAGCACCGGATCGTACTTGGCCGGCAGCTCGTTGCGCTTGACCAGGCGGACATTTTCCTCGATGACGCGCTGGCGCTCGACCTGCTCGCCGTTGAGGAACTTGCTGGTGCCCTGGTCGACGATCTCGACCTTGCGCAGCATCTGGCGCGTGATCACCTCGATGTGCTTGTCGTTGATCTTCACGCCCTGCAGGCGGTACACGTCCTGGATTTCCTTGACCAGGTACGCAGCCAGCGGCTCGACACCCAGCAGACGCAGGATGTCCTGCGGGCTCGGCTCGCCGTCCACCACGGTCTCGCCCTTGGTCACATGCTCGCCTTCGAACACGATGATCTGGCGGTACTTCGGGATCAGCTCTTCGTGTTCCGACCCATCGGTGTCCTTGATGATCAGGCGCTGCTTGCCCTTGGTGTCCTTACCGAAGCTGATGATGCCCGAGCGCTCGGCCAGGATCGCAGGATCCTTCGGCTTGCGTGCTTCGAACAGGTCGGCAACGCGCGGCAGACCACCGGTGATGTCGCGGGTCTTGGACGCTTCCTGCGGGATCTTGGCAACCACGTCGCCCACGCCGACGGCGGCGCCGTCCTGCAGGTTGACAATGGAGCGCGGCGGCAACAGGTACTGGGCCGGCAGATCCGTATTCGGGATCGTCAGGTCGTTGCCCTTGCCATCGACGATGCGCACGATCGGGCGCAGTTCCTTGGCATGTGCACCGCGACGCTTCGGGTCGGTGATTTCGCGCGAGGCCAGACCGGTCAGTTCGTCGGTCTTCTCGATGACGGTGACGCCGTCGACGAAGTCGATGAAGCGGATGAAGCCGGCCACTTCCGACACGATCGGGTGGTTATGCGGATCCCAGTTCGCCACGCTCTGTCCGGCCTTGACCGCATCACCGTCCTTGGCGGTGATGGTGGCGCCGTACGGCAGCTTGTAACGCTCGCGCTCGCGGCCGTGGCCGTCGAGCACGGACAGTTCGCCCGAACGCGAGACAGCGACCAACGCGCCGCTGGCGTGCGCCACCGACTTGAGGTTGTTGAACTTCACCGAACCGGTGGTCTTGACGGTGATGTTGTCCACTGCCGCCGCACGCGATGCCGCACCACCGATGTGGAACGTACGCATGGTCAGCTGGGTACCCGGCTCGCCGATCGACTGGGCGGCGATGACGCCGACCGCTTCACCGATGTTGACCTGGTGACCGCGTGCAAGATCGCGACCGTAGCAACGTGCGCACACGCCGAACGAGGACTCGCAGCTGATGGTCGAACGCACCTTCACCGACTGCACGCTGGCGTCTTCCAGCTTGGCAACCCAGGCTTCGTCCAGCAGCGTGTTGCGGGTGACGATCGGCTCTTCGTCGTTGCCCGGCAGGTAGACGTCCTCGGCCACCACACGGCCCAGCACGCGCTCCCTCAACGGCTCCACCACGTCGCCGCCTTCCACGATCGGGGTCATGATCAACCCTTCGGTGGTGCCGCAATCGACTTCGGTGATCACCACGTCCTGCGCCACGTCGACCAGACGACGGGTCAGATAACCCGAGTTCGCGGTCTTGAGCGCGGTATCGGCCAGACCCTTACGGGCACCGTGGGTGGAGTTGAAGTACTCCTGCACGTTCAGGCCTTCGCGGAAGTTCGCCTTGATCGGCGTCTCGATGATCGAGCCGTCCGGACGCGCCATCAGGCCGCGCATGCCGGCCAGCTGACGGATCTGCGCCTGGCTACCACGCGCACCGGAGTCGGCCATGATGTACAGCGAGTTCATCGACTTCTGGTCGATGGTCTCGCCCTTGGCGTTTTCGACCTTCTCGGTACCGATGGTGTCCATCATCGCCTTGGCGATGCGCTCGCTGGTACGCGACCAGATGTCCACGACCTTGTTGTAGCGCTCGCCGGCGGTGACCAGACCGGACTGGTACTGCTCCTGGATTTCCAGCACTTCGGCTTCGGCCTCGGTGAGGATGCCCTTCTTCTCGTCCGGGATCAGCATGTCGTCGATACCGATCGACACACCTGCGCGGGTTGCGTAGGCATAGCCGGTGTACATCAGCTTGTCGGCGAACACGACGGTGTCCTTCAAGCCCAGCAGACGATAGCTGGAGTTGATCAGACGCGAGATGTTCTTCTTGGTCATCTCGGTGTTGGCCAGCTGGAACGGCAGGCCTTCGGGCAGGATTTCGCTCAGCAGCGCCCGACCGACCGTGGTGTCCACGATCGAGGTGCCGCTGCTGCGCTTGCCGTCAGCTTCCACGTCCACCTGGGTGATGCGGACCTTGACCTTGGCGTGCAGTTCCACCACGCGGTTGTCGTAGGCGCGCTTCACTTCGCTGGTGTTGGCGAACACCATGCCCTCGCCCTTCTTGTTCTCCAGGGCGCGGCTCATGTAGTACAGGCCCAACACCACGTCCTGCGACGGCACGATGATCGGCTCGCCGTTGGCCGGCGACAGGATGTTGTTGGTGGACATCATCAGCGCACGCGCTTCCAGCTGGGCTTCCAGCGAGAGCGGCACGTGGACGGCCATCTGGTCACCGTCGAAGTCGGCGTTGAATGCAGTACACACCAGCGGATGCAGCTGGATGGCCTTGCCTTCGATCAACACCGGTTCGAACGCCTGGATGCCCAGACGGTGCAGGGTCGGCGCACGGTTCAGCAGCACCGGATGCTCGCGGATCACCTCTTCCAGGATGTCCCAGACTTCGGCTTCTTCGCGCTCGACCAGCTTCTTGGCCGCCTTGATGGTGGTGGCCAGGCCGCGACGCTGCAGCTTGGCGAACACGAACGGCTTGAACAGCTCCAGCGCCATCTTCTTCGGCAGGCCGCACTGGTGCAGTTTGAGGTACGGACCGACGGTGATGACCGAACGGCCGGAGTAGTCCACGCGCTTGCCGAGCAGGTTCTGACGGAACCGGCCCTGCTTGCCCTTGATCATGTCGGCCAGCGACTTCAGC
Organism: Xanthomonas sp. LMG 8993; assembly: GCF_009835065.2. Classification (NCBI taxonomy): domain Bacteria; kingdom Pseudomonadati; phylum Pseudomonadota; class Gammaproteobacteria; order Lysobacterales; family Lysobacteraceae; genus Xanthomonas; species Xanthomonas sp. LMG 8993. The sequence goes on from NZ_QVIF02000003.1 coordinate 134,463, forward strand.
GGACGCTTGTTGGTGCCGGTGATGGCACGGCCGCGACGGCCGTTGTCCAGCAGCGCATCGACCGATTCCTGCAGCATGCGCTTCTCGTTGCGCACGATGATGTCCGGCGCATTGAGCTCGAGCAGACGACGCAGACGGTTGTTGCGGTTGATCACGCGGCGGTACAGATCGTTCAGATCCGAGGTCGCGAAGCGGCCACCATCCAGCGGCACCAGCGGACGCAGATCCGGCGGCAGCACCGGCAGCACGGTCATGACCATCCACTCCGGACGGTTGCCCGATTCCAGGAAGGCTTCGATCAGCTTGATGCGCTTGGTGAGGCGCTTGAGCTTGGTTTCCGAACCGGTGCTGGCGATTTCCTCGCGCAGGCGGGTCATTTCCGACTGCAGGTCGATCGTGCGCAGCAGCTCGTACACGGCCTCGGCGCCCATGGCGGCGTCGAAGTCGTCGTTGTACTCCTGGCGTGCGGTCAGGTACTGCTCTTCGGTCAGCAGCTGGCGGCGCTCGAGCGGGGTCAGGCCCGGCTCGGTGACCACGTAGGCTTCGAAGTACAGCACGCGCTCGATGTCACGCAGGGTCATGTCCAGCATCAGGCCGATGCGCGAGGGCAGCGACTTGAGGAACCAGATGTGCGCGACCGGCGAGGCCAGGTCGATGTGACCCATGCGCTCGCGACGCACCTTGGCCAGGGTGACTTCGGTGCCGCACTTTTCGCAGACCACACCGCGGTGCTTCATGCGCTTGTACTTGCCGCACAGGCACTCGTAGTCCTTGATCGGTCCGAAGATGGCGGCGCAGAACAGGCCGTCACGCTCGGGCTTGAAGGTACGGTAGTTGATGGTTTCGGGCTTCTTCACTTCGCCGTAGGACCACGAACGGATCAGGTCGGGCGATGCCAGCGCGATCTTGATCGCGTCGAAATCCAGCGTCTGGCGCTGTTGATTGAAGAGGTTGAGTAGGTCTTTCATTTGATATCTCCGGGTCGGAGGAATTTCGTAGCTGAGATGAAACCGAGGGCCGTACGTTCCGGATCCCGGCGCCGCATCGCGGCGCCAGGATCCAGCTCGATCACTCTTCCAGTTCCATGTTGATCGCCAGCGAGCGGATTTCCTTCACCAACACGTTGAAGGATTCCGGCATGCCCGCGACCATCTCGTGCTCACCATCGACGATGTTCTTGTACATCTGGTTGCGGCCCTGCACGTCGTCGGACTTCACCGTCAGCATTTCCTGCAGGGTGTAGGCCGCGCCGTAGGCTTCCAGCGCCCAGACTTCCATCTCACCGAAGCGCTGACCACCGAACTGCGCCTTGCCGCCCAGCGGCTGCTGGGTGACGAGCGAGTACGGACCGGTCGAGCGTGCATGCATCTTGTCGTCGACCAGGTGGTTCAACTTCAGGTAGTGCATGTAGCCGACCGTGGTCTTGCGATCGAACGCTTCGCCGGTACGACCGTCGTACAACTGGGTCTGACCGCTCTGCGGCAGTTCGGCCAGTTCCAGCATGCGCTTGATCTCCGCTTCGCTGGCACCGTCGAACACCGGGGTGGCCATCGGCACGCCATCGACCAGGTTCTTGCCCAGGTTGAGCAACTCCTCATCGCTGAACTGCGACAGGTCCACGCGCTGTGCATTGATCGCGCTGTCGTGGTTGTAGATGTCGTCCAGGAACTTGCGCAGTTCGCTGACCGCGGCCTGGGCTTCCAGCATGCGCTGGATCTTGCGACCCAGGCCCTTGGCGGCCCAGCCCAGATGCACTTCCAGAATCTGGCCGATGTTCATACGCGACGGCACGCCGAGCGGGTTCAGCACGATGTCGACCGGCTCGCCGGTGGCCATGTACGGCATGTCCTCGACCGGCACGACGTTGGAGACCACACCCTTGTTGCCGTGGCGGCCTGCCATCTTGTCGCCCGGCTGGATGCGGCGCTTCACTGCCAGGAACACCTTGACCATCTTCAGCACGCCCGGTGCGAGGTCGTCGCCCTGGGTGATCTTGCCGCGCTTGTCGGCGAAGCGTGCCTCGAATTCCTTTTCGTGCGCCTGGATCTGCTTCTGCGCACGCTCGATGGCATCGGCAGCGTCTTCGTCCTTCATGCGCAGCTGGAACCAGTCGGACTTCTTCAGCCCGTCCAGATACGCGTCGGTGACGTTGTCGCCCTTCTTCAGGTTCGGACCACCGTTGGCGACCTTGCCCACGATCTGCGAGCGCAGACGTGCGTAGATGGCCGCTTCCAGGATGCGGAACTGGTCGTCGAAATCCTTCTTGACGCGCTTGATTTCGGACTCTTCGATCTGACGCGCACGCTTGTCCTTCTCGATGCCGTCGCGGGTGAAGACCTGCACGTCGATGACGGTGCCGTCCATGCCCGGGGGCACGCGCAGCGAGCTGTCCTTCACGTCGGACGCCTTCTCACCGAAGATCGCACGCAGCAGCTTTTCTTCCGGCGTCAGCTGGCTCTCGCCCTTCGGCGTGACCTTGCCGACCATGATGTCGCCGGCGCGCACTTCCGCACCGATGTACACCACGCCGCTCTCGTCCAGACGGTTCAGGGCCTGCTCGGACACGTTCGGGATGTCGGCGGAAATTTCCTCCGGCCCCAGCTTGGTGTCGCGCGCAACGCAGGTCAGTTCTTCGATGTGGATCGTGGTGTAACGATCTTCTTCCACTACGCGCTCGGAAAGCAGGATGGAGTCTTCGAAGTTGTAGCCGTTCCACGGCATGAACGCGATCAGCATGTTCTGACCCAGCGCCAGCTCACCGATGTCGGTGGACGGGCCGTCGGCCAGCACGTCGCCGCGTGCGATCACGTCACCCACGTTCACCAGCGGACGTTGGTTGATGCAGGTGTTCTGGTTGGAGCGGGTGTACTTGATCAGGTTGTAGATATCCACGCCGGCATCGGTGCCGCCGCCGATTTCTGCCTCGTTGACCTTGACCACGATGCGGGCCGCGTCGATCTGCTCGATCACGCCACCACGCAAGGCATTGACGGTCACACCCGAGTCGCGCGCAACCGCACGCTCGATACCGGTACCGACCAACGGCTTCTGCGAACGCAGCGTCGGCACGGCCTGGCGCTGCATGTTGGCGCCCATCAGTGCGCGGTTGGCGTCGTCGTGCTCCAGGAACGGCACCAGCGCCGCGGCGACCGACACGGTCTGCATCGGCGAGACGTCCATGAAGTGCACTTCGGCCGGCGGCTTGAGCAGCGACTCGCCCTGGAACCGGCACGGCACGAACTGCTCGGTGAGCATGTTCTTGGCGTCGGTCAGCGCGTTCGCCTGGGCGATCACGTACTCGTTTTCCTCGATCGCCGACAGGTACTCGACGTCGTCGGAGACCTTGCCGTCCAGCACCTTGCGGTACGGCGTCTCGAGGAAGCCGTACTGGTTGGTGCGGGCGAACACGGCCAGCGAGTTGATCAGGCCGATGTTCGGGCCTTCCGGGGTTTCGATGGTGCAGACGCGGCCGTAATGGGTCGGATGCACGTCGCGCACTTCGAAGCCGGCGCGTTCGCGGGTCAGACCGCCCGGGCCCAGTGCGGAGACGCGACGCTTGTGCGTGACTTCCGACAGCGGGTTGTTCTGATCCATGAACTGCGACAGCTGCGAGGAACCGAAGAATTCCTTAATCGCGGCAGCCACCGGCTTGGCGTTGATCAGTTCCTGCGGGGTCAGGCCCTCGGACTCGGCCATCGACAGGCGTTCCTTGACCGCGCGCTCGACGCGGACCAGGCCCACGCGGAACACGTTCTCGGCCATTTCGCCGACCGAACGCACGCGACGGTTGCCCAGGTGATCGATGTCATCGACCACGCCGCGACCGTTGCGGATCTCGGTGAGCACCTTGATCACTTCCAGGATGTCGGAGGTGTCGGTGTGCTCGGCGACCAGACGCTTGGATTCTTCGTCATTGCGCTCGGCAAAATACTTCTTGTCGTACAGCACCGACTCGCCCAGCACGTCCTTGCGGCCGACGCGACGGTTGAACTTCATGCGGCCGACCGTGGACAGGTCGTAGCGCTCGAAGGTGAAGAACAGGTTGTGGAACAGGTTCTGTGCGGCTTCCTTGGTCGGCGGCTCGCCCGGACGCATCATGCGATAGATCTCGACCAGCGCTTCGAGCTGGGTCTTGGTCGGATCGATCCGCAGGGTGTTGGACAGGTACGGACCGCGGTCCAGATCGTTCACCCACAGGGTGCCGACCGCATCGACGCCGGCCTTGCGGAACGCTGCCAGCTGGTCTTCGGTGATCTCGTCGTTGGCATTGGCCAGCAGTTCGCCGGTGGAACCATCGACCACGTCGTGCGACAGGATGCGGGTGAGCAGATAGTCGTCCGGCACGGCCAGCGCGGCGACGCCGGCGGCTTCGAGCTGCTTGACGTGACGGGCGGTGATGCGCTTGCCCGCTTCCACGATGACCTTGTCGCCATCGGCCAGATCGAAGTTCAGCGTTTCGCCACGCAGACGCTCCGGCACCAGCTCCAGCTGCACGCCTTCGTCCGGATTGATGTGGAACGTATTGATCTCGAAGAACTCGGCCAGCATCTCTTCGTTGCTGTAGCCGAGCGCGCGCAGCAGGATCGACACCGGCAGCTTGCGGCGACGGTCGATACGGGTGAACAGCGCGTCCTTCGGGTCGAACTCGAAGTCCAGCCAGGAACCGCGGTACGGAATGATGCGGGCGCTATACAGCAGCTTGCCCGAGCTGTGGGTCTTGCCACGGTCGTGGTCGAAGAACACACCCGGCGAGCGGTGCAGCTGCGAGACGATGACGCGCTCGGTGCCGTTGACGATGAAGGTACCGTTGTCGGTCATCAGCGGGATTTCGCCCAGATAGACCTCCTGCTCCTTCACGTACTTGATGGCCTTGGTCGACGACTCGCGGTCGTAGATCACCAGGCGCACGGTCACGCGCAGCGGCGCGCCATAGCTCATGCCACGCTGACGGCATTCACGCTCGTCAAACACCGGCTGACCCAACTTATAGCCCACGTATTCCAGCGCGGCATTGCCGCTGTAGCTGGAAATCGGGAACACCGACTTCAATGCCGCGTGCAGACCGAGGTCCTTACGCTTGTTCGGCTCCACGTCTTCCTGCAGGAATTCGCGGTAGGAATCGACCTGGATGGCAAGCAGGAACGGCACTTCGAGAATCGAGCGCTGCTTGCCGAAGTCCTTGCGGATACGCTTTTTTTCGGTGAACGAATAAGACGTCATGAGTCTTCACCCTAGGCTGCGGGGGCCGCGTCGCGGCGGCCCTGAAATAACAAAATTGTCAGTTGGAAGTCGCTGGTATTGCCGGCACCAGCACGCCTTCTCCCGCTACTTCCAACTACCAACTCGGTGAAGCGGGGATTGGGAATCGCGTGATTGGGGATGCGCGAAGATTGCCTTCGAATCCCGAATTCCGCCTCTCAAATCCCGGCTTTCCATCAACGGCCAAAGGCCGGGAGCTTTACGCTCCCAGCCTTCAGTGCATCACCGTGAAACGCTGGCGATGCAAGGGACTGCTTACTTGATTTCGACAGTCGCGCCAGCTTCGGTCAGTTCCTTCTTGATCTTCTCGGCTTCGTCCTTCGACGCGCCTTCCTTCAGCATGCCACCGGCTTCGGTCAGATCCTTGGCTTCCTTCAGACCCAGGCCGGTCACGGCGCGGACGGCCTTGATGACGCCGACCTTGTTGGCGCCGCAGTTGGTCAGCACCACGTTGAACTCGGTCTGCTCTTCGACCACGGCAGCCGGGCCAGCTGCAGCAGCAGCGACCGGAGCGGCGGCGGAGACGCCGAACTTTTCTTCGATGGCCTTGACCAGCTCCATCACTTCCATCAGGGACTTCTCGGCGATGGCGTCGACGATCTGTTCGTTGGTAAGGGACATTGTGATTACCTTTAAATGATTTTCTGGATTGGGGTTCTAGCGAACGCTAGGACATCAAGCTTCGGCAGTCTCGGCGACCGGCGCGGCGGCTTCGTCGCCACCACCCTGCTTGTCGCCCACGGCCTTGACGGCACGGGCAAACATGGCAGCCGGTTCGGACAGCACGCGGGCCAGCATGGCCAGGGCCTGATCGCGGGTCGGCAGCGAAGCCAACACGTCGACGTGGCCAGCCGGGAACAGTTCCCCGCCGATGGACACGACCTTGGCCTGCAACTTGTCGTTGCCCTTGGCGAATTCCTTGATCAGGCGACCGGCAGCACCGGGCTCCTCCATCGAAAACGCATACAGCAAAGGACCGACCAGCTTGTCAGCGACGACAGCGAAATCAGTACCTTCAACGGCGCGCGCAGCCAGGGTGTTCTTGACAACTTTCAAGAACACGCCGGTTTCGCGGGCCTGCTTGCGCATCGCGGTCATCTGGGAGACCGTGATGCCAGCGTATTCGGCGGCGATCAAGGAGTGAGCCTTGGCGGCGATGTCTGCCAGCTCGGCGACTACTTCTTGCTTCTGAGACAGATTGAGAGCCATTGCACTCCTCCGTTAAAGCCGGGATTCGGGATTAGCGATTCGGGATTCGCCAGAGCTGATGAAGCCGCTTCTGCCAATCCCCAATGCCGAATCTCCAATCCCAGCTTCAAACTACTCCGCTCGCGGCTCCTGCCGGTTGCGGTCCAGGGCAGCCTCCTTCCTGGAAGCCGGGAACATCGACCGATGTTCCTTTGGTGGCCGTTCTAGACCTGGAGTGGGCTCGATCCGGGATGTCCCAGACGCGCGTAAACCAGAAAGCTCCAGAAGGGCGACACCATCTACGCCGGCCGGCTCTTGCGAACCTGATTAAGCGATCCCGCTGCATCGACGGCGACTCCTTGCCAAAGCGAGCATCCATGCCCGTCGTCGATCTGCGCTGACCGCGCCTGCGGTCTTTGACGGCTACCGCCGGACATGCCGGCGATCGCCTTCAAAATGTCCGTTACCCCAAAGGAGGGAACGGACTCCCAGCACACGGTGACCCGGGCCGGAAAAACGATGCTGTACTACACAGACGGGTCAGGCCCATGACAGGCCTGACCCCTCAACTCACTTCAGCGCAAGGCTGGACTGGTCGACCGTCACGCCAGGACCCATCGTCGAACTGACCGACACCTTCTGCAGGTAGGTCCCCTTCGAGGTGGCCGGCTTGGCCTTGATCAGGTCCAGCAACAGCGCCTGCAGGTTCGACTTCAGCGCTTCGTCATCGAAGCTGGCCTTGCCGATGGTGCAGTGGATGATGCCGGCCTTGTCGGTGCGGTAACGCACCTGACCCGACTTGGCATTCTTGACCGCTTCGCCCGGATTAGCCGACACGGTGCCGACCTTCGGGTTGGGCATCAGGCCGCGCGGGCCCAGCAGGGTGCCGAGCTTACCGACGACGCGCATCGCGTCCGGGGTGGCGATGACCACGTCGTAGCTCAGATCGCCGGCCTGCATCTTCTCGGCCAGGTCGTCCATGCCCACCGCCTCGGCACCAGCGGCCAGGGCTTCGTCAGCCTTGGCACCGGCCGGCGCGAACACCGCAACGCGCACGCTCTTGCCGGTACCGGCCGGCAGCACGGTCGAACCGCGCACCTGCTGGTCGGACTTCTTGGCGTCAACGCCCAGGCGCACGGCAACGTCGATCGACTCGACGAACTTGGCCTTGGTCACGGTCTTCAGGATCTTGATTGCGTCTTCGAAGGCATAGGTCTTGCCTGGAACGACAGCGGCCGCAATGGCCTTAACGCGCTTGCTCTGTGCCATGTCTTAGCCCTCCACCGTCAAACCCATGCTGCGGGCAGAACCCGCAATCGTGCGCACTGCCGCTTCCAGCTCGGCTGCCGTCAGATCGGCTTCCTTGACCTTGGCGATCTCTTCCAGCTGCTTGCGCGTCACCTTGCCCACCTTGTCGGTGTTGGGGCGCTTAGAGCCGGAGCTCACGCCTGCAGCCTTCTTGAGCAGCACGCTGGCCGGGGTGCTCTTGGTGATGAAGGTGAAGGTACGGTCGGAGTACGCGGTGATGACCACCGGCGTCGGCAGACCTGGCTCCAGCTTGGACGTCGCTGCGTTGAACGCCTTGCAGAATTCCATGATGTTCAGACCGCGCTGACCCAGGGCAGGGCCGACCGGCGGCGCAGGATTGGCCTGACCGGCCTTGACCTGCAACTTGATGTAAGCAGTTATCTTCTTTGCCATTTCGATACTCTCCGGGTGCTAGCGCCTTGACTGCAGGCTCCCCATCGGACCGGGAAATCACGTGTCCCGGCTTCACGTTTCTGACCACACGCAGATGGCTGCCATGCGGCAGCCATTGGTTCCCGGCGGTTCGCCAGGTCAGCGAGCCGCGCACTATAGCAGCATTCAAGTCGGACGCCTAGACGGCGCCCGGCCGGCGTCAGCCCTTCTCGACCTGACCGAACTCGAGCTCGACCGGCGTGGAGCGACCGAAGATGAGCACGGCAACCCGCAGCCTGCTCTTCTCGTAATTGACCTCTTCCACAACGCCATTGAAGTCGTTGAACGGACCATCGGTGACGCGCACCATCTGACCCGGCTCGAACAGCACCTTCGGACGCGGCTTCTCGACGCCGTCCTGCACACGCTGCAGGATTGCATCGGCCTCTTCGTCGCGAATCGGCAGCGGACGGTCGGCAGTGCCGCCAATGAACCCCATCACCTTGGAAGTTTCCTTCACCAAGTGCCAGCTTTCATTGTCGATGCGCGGGATACCGGCCTCTTCGTGGGTCTCGATCTGCACCAGCACGTAGCCGGGGAAGAACTTGCGCTCGGACCGACGCTTCTGGCCGGCACGCATTTCGATGACCTCTTCGGTCGGCACCAAGACGTCGCCAAAACGGTCTTCCATCTCGGCACGGGCGATACGGTCACGCAATGCCTGCGCAACAGATTTTTCGAAGCCTGAATAGGCGTGAACGACATACCAACGCTTCACTGCTTGATTCTCCTCAACGAGCCAGGAACCACTGCGTGAGCTTCTGGATGACAAAGTCGAAGCCGCCCAACAGCAAACTCAGAATGATCACAACGACAATCACGACCCAGGTGGTGCGGATGGCTTCCTGACGCGTCGGCCAGACCACCTTGCGCAACTCGAACCTGGATTCGGACATGAATTCACGGGTTTCCCGGCCCTTGCCGGTTCCCAAAAACACGAATGCGCCGGCCACCAGCCCCACGATCACTGCCAGCGCACGCAACTGCGGCGTCCAGGCACCAAACTGGGTGGCGCGCTCGGGCGCAGAAAACCAGAACCACACAAACAACCCCGCGATCACCAGGAGCGCGGAGATGACGTATTTCACGATATCAGCGCTGGCAGCAGACGCGCTTTTGGAAGGCTCGATTTTGCTATTCATCCGGCTCTAGTTACCGATCTGACCCGAATCGCTGGGCCGGAAAGAGGAGTGGCACGCCAGGAGGGACTCGAACCCCCAACCTGCGGTTTTGGAGACCGCTGCTCTGCCAATTGAGCTACTGGCGTATGTACTCGTTTACCGCAAACCCTAAGACAACGAAGGCGGACCGCGGTTCAGCCGGCCCGCCATTCGTTTGGCACCAGCCGCCGCAAGGCGACTGGATGCAGGCACTTACTTGATGATCTTGGCAACCACACCGGCGCCGACGGTACGACCGCCTTCACGGATGGCGAAGCGCAGACCTTCATCCATCGCGACCGGGTTGATCAGGGTCACGACCATCTTCACGTTGTCGCCCGGCATCACCATCTCCACGCCTTCCGGCAGCTGGCAGGCGCCAGTGATGTCGGTGGTGCGGAAGTAGAACTGCGGACGGTAGCCCTTGAAGAACGGGGTATGACGACCACCCTCATCCTTGGACAGCACGTAGACTTCGGCTTCGAACTCGGTGTGCGGCTTGATCGAACCCGGCTTGCACAGCACCTGGCCGCGCTCGACGTCGTCACGCTTGGTGCCGCGCAGCAGCAGACCGGCATTGTCGCCTGCCTGGCCCTGGTCCAGCAGCTTGCGGAACATTTCCACGCCGGTGACGGTGGTCTTCTGGGTGTCGCGGATGCCGACGATTTCGATTTCGTCGCCAACCTTGATGATGCCGCGCTCAATACGACCGGTCACCACGGTGCCGCGGCCGGAGATCGAGAACACGTCTTCGACCGGCATCAGGAACGGACGATCGACGTCTCGGGTCGGCTCCGGAATGAACGAATCCAGCGCCTCGACCAGCTTCAGGATCGCCGGCACGCCGATGTCGCTCTGGTCGCCGTCCAGCGCCAGACGCGCCGAACCGTGGATGATCGGGGTGTCATCGCCCGGGAAGTCGTACTTGCTGAGCAGCTCGCGCACTTCCATCTCGACCAGCTCGAGCAGCTCGGCGTCGTCGACCATGTCGGCCTTGTTCAGGAACACCACGATGTGCGGCACGCCGACCTGACGCGAGAGCAGGATGTGCTCACGGGTCTGCGGCATCGGGCCGTCAGCAGCCGAACACACCAGGATCGCGCCGTCCATCTGCGCCGCACCGGTGATCATGTTCTTGACGTAGTCGGCGTGGCCGGGGCAATCGACGTGCGCGTAGTGACGGGTCGGGGACTCGTATTCGACGTGGGCGGTCGAAATCGTGATGCCGCGCGCCTTCTCTTCCGGCGCCGCGTCGATCGCGTCGTACGCCTTGAACTCGCCACCGAAACGCTCAGCACCGATCTTGGTCAGCGCGGCTGTCAACGTGGTCTTGCCATGGTCAACGTGACCGATGGTGCCGACGTTCACGTGCGGCTTGGTGCGCTCAAATTTAGCTTTTGCCATGGGTGCGTGTCTCGGTAATCGTTTGGAGTTGAAGACGATTGAGTAGTGGTGCTCACGAAAGGAATCGAACCTTCGACCTCCTCCTTACCAAGGAGGTGCTCTACCGACTGAGCTACGTGAGCGAGTTTTGTATTATGCCATGCATTTGCGTTCAATGGAGCGGGAGACGGGAATCGAACCCGCACCATCAGCTTGGAAGGCTGAGGTTCTACCATTGAACTACTCCCGCGCCGGGAACTGCATGCCACAACATGAAACTGGTGGAGGGAGGTGGATTCGAACCACCGAAGGCGTAAGCCAGCAGATTTACAGTCTGCCCCCGTTGGCCGCTTGGGTATCCCTCCAGCTTTTACTACCGGACCGGTGCGCGATGAGGCGAATTCGGTTCGGGGTGAAGCAGCCCGTTATTTTGTTGTCGGATGCATGCGGTGTCAACAAAAATTTTGAGCAGATCGTCAGTGCCGAAGACGCGCGACCACCGGGGTCGCGCGCAACCGGTCAGACGTTGAAGCGGAAGTGCAGCACATCGCCTTCCTGCACGCGGTATTCCTTGCCTTCCAGACGCAGGCGCCCCGCATCGCGCGCACCGGCTTCGCCGCGGTGCTTGATGAAGTCGTCGAAGCCGATCGTCTCGGCGCGGATGAAGCCCTTCTCGAAATCGGTATGGATCACCGCCGCCGCCTGCGGCGCGGTCGAGCCAGCCCTGACCGTCCACGCACGCACTTCCTTGACGCCGGCGGTGAAGTAGGTCTGCAGGCCAAGCAGCTTGTAGGCGGCACGGATGACGCGATTCAGACCCGGCTCGTCCAGACCCAGGTCGGCCAGGAAGGTGTCGCGGTCCTCGTCGTCGAGCTGCGACAGCTCTTCCTCGATCGCTGCCGAGACCGGCACAACTTCCGCACCTTCGGCCAACGCATGCCGACGCACCGCGTCCAGGTGCGGATTGTTCTCGAAACCGTCCTCTAGCACGTTGGCGATGTACATCACCGGCTTGAGCGTCAACAGGAACAGATCGCGCACCAGCGCCTTTTCATCATCATCCAGGCCGGCTGCACGCCCCGCCTTGCCATCGGACAGCGCGGCCTGCAACTTGGCCAGCACCGGCTTGCGCGCCGCAGCATCCTTGTCGCCACCCTTAGCGCTACGCTCGGCACGGTTGAGCGCCTTTTCCACGCTGTCCAGATCGGCCAATGCCAGTTCGGTATCGATGGTTTCGATATCGCTGATCGGGTCGACCTTGTTGTTCACATGGATGACGTCGTCGTTTTCAAAGCAACGCACCACGTGGGTGATCGCGTCGACTTCGCGGATATGCGCCAGGAACTTGTTGCCCAGCCCTTCGCCGCTGGCCGCACCCGCCACCAGGCCGGCGATATCGACGAACTCAACCGCGGTCGGAATCAGTTTCTGCGGCTTGACGATCTCAGCCAGTTGATTGAGGCGCGGATCCGGCACCGGCACGATGCCGACGTTCGGCTCGATGGTGCAGAACGGAAAATTGGCCGCAGCGATGCCCGCCTTGGTCAGCGCATTGAACAGGGTCGACTTGCCGACGTTGGGCAGGCCGACGATGCCGCATTTGATACCCATGGGTCACATCCGGGATTTGGGATTCGGGATTGGAGATTCGCCATGCCGCACGGCTGCAAATCCCCAATCCCCAATCACGCATCCCTGCTGGTATGCAGGCGCTTCATCGCCTCGTTGAAATTACCTTGCAGTGCCAGCGGCAGGACATCGATGGCCGCGTCCACCGCAGCGCCGATTGCCGCGTCGTCGTCGCGCCCTGCCCGTCCCAGCACCCAGGGCACCACACGGTCCTTGTGGCCGGGATGGCCGATGCCGATCCGCAAGCGATGGAATTTACCGTGTCCGAGCAGGCGAATGGTGTCGCGCAGGCCGTTCTGGCCGCCGTGGCCGCCATCGAACTTGAGCCGCGCGATGCCCGGCGCAAGATCCAGTTCGTCGTGTGCAACGAGCAGTTGCTCCGGCTCGATCTTCCAGAACCGCAACGCGGCGGTGATCGATTTGCCGCTGAGATTCATGAAGGTGGCCGGCTTGAGCAGCCAGACAGATTGCCCGGCGATCTCGACCTTGGCGGTCTCGCCGAACAACTTGGCGTCCAGCCCCCAGCGCACGCCATGGCGCTCGACGAGGGCATCGACGAAACGAAACCCGGCGTTGTGCCGGGTTTGCGCGTGTTCCGGACCGGGATTCCCGAGTCCGACAATCAGGCGGAGTGCAGACATGCCAGTGACCGCAGCCGATCCCGCGCAGTGCGAGGGATCGGCCGACGGCTTACTTGGTCTCGGCGCCTTCGCTGCCTTCTTCACCGGCAGCGTCTTCTTCCTCGATCCGCACGTGCTTGGCAGCAACCACCGCCACGTCGTGCTCCTTGCCCAGCTTCAGCTCCGGAATTTCCACACCGGCCGGCAGCTTGATCTCGGACAAGTGGATCACGTTGCCCACTTCCAGGGCACCGAGGTCCACTTCGATGAACTCCGGCAGATCCTTCGGCAGGCAGACGACCTGAACTTCGTTGAGTTCGTGGGTGACGACCACTTCGCTGGACTTACCGGCCGGCGATGCTGCTTCGTTGATGAAGTGCAGCGGCACGGCGGCGCTGAGCTTCTCGTTGGCGCTGACGCGCTGGAAGTCGATGTGGATGATCAGCTGCTTGAACGGATGGCGCTGCATGTCACGCAGCAGCACCTGCTGCACGTCGCCATTGAGGTTCAGGTCGAGGATCGACGAGTAGAACCACTCGTTCTGCTGGGCAAGCCAGATCTGCTCGTGGTTGAGCTGGATGCTGACCGGCTCGAGTTCGCCACCGTAAACGATGGCCGGAATGACGCCAGCGTGACGTAGGCGGCGGCTCGCACCCTTCCCCTCGTTCGCGCGGCGCTCGACCTTGATTTCGTGAGTCTTTGCCATGTTGTTTCACTACCTAGATTGGAATACCGCCTCGCGGCGATGAAGCGTCTCACCCGCGACCAGGCGAGACGTGGTACCGGCACCCGGAACTCCGGGCACCGAATGCGGCATCAGTCGACGTAGAGCGAACTCACCGACTCGCCGAAGGCGATGCGGCGAATGGTCTCGGCCAGCAGTTCGGCCACGCTCAGCTGACGAATCTTGGCGCAGGTGCGCGCAGCTTCGTTCAGCGGAATCGTGTCGGTGACCACCAGCTCGTCGAGCTGCGAATTGTTGATGTTGTCCACTGCCGGGCCGGACAGCACCGGGTGGGTGATGTAGGCCACCACCTTGAGCGCGCCGCGCTGCTTCAGCGCTGCTGCGGCGGCGCACAGGGTACCGGCGGTGTCGACCAGATCGTCGACCAGCACGCAGGTCTTGCCCTGCACATCGCCGATGATGTTCATCACCGTGGCGACGTTGGCGCGCGGACGGCGCTTGTCGATGATGGCCAGATCCGCATCGTCCAGGCGCTTGGCGACGGCGCGCGCGCGCACCACGCCGCCCACGTCCGGCGATACCACGATCAGGTTGTCGGTGCCGTAGGCGCGCCAGATGTCGGCCAGCAGCAGCGGCGAGGCATAGACGTTATCGACCGGCACGTCGAAGAAGCCCTGGATCTGGTCGGCGTGCAGATCGACCGTCAACACGCGGTCGGCCTCCATTGCGCAGATCATCTTGGCGGCGACCTTGGCAGTGATCGGCACGCGCGAGGAGCGCATGCGACGGTCCTGGCGCGAGTAGCCGAAGTACGGGATGACCGCGGTCACCGACGCGGCGCTGGCGCGCTTGAGCGCGTCGATCAGCACCAGCAACTCCATCAGGTTTTCCGCGCTCGGCGCGCAGGTCGGCTGGATCACGAACACTTCCTGCCGGCGCACGCTTTCTTCGATCTCGACCTGTACCTCGCCATCGGAGAAGCGCGTGACCAGCGCCTTGCCCATGCGAACGCCGAGCTCCTTGCAGATGCTCAGGGCAAGCGGCTTGTTGGCATTGCCGGAGAACACCAGCAGGTTACGTTGGTCTTGCATGGGATCTCTCGGGCGGCGGCAAAGAGCGTGCGGGCGATGATGGAGCTGGACAAAGCCGACCAAATGCCGGGCTTTTCGTTGAATCCCCGCACATGGATGTGCGGGCTGTTGCAGAGGGACCTGCATATACGGCTGTTGCAGGGGACCTGCATATACGACTGCTGCAGAGGGACCTGCATCAACAACTGGCAGGGGCGGTAGGATTCGAACCTACGAATGCCAGGATCAAAACCTGGTGCCTTGGGCCTCTTGGCGACGCCCCTGCATCAAACCTGTCTCGCGTCCAGCGCGTCGAGCAGTGGCGAGTGCGCTGCACCTTCCACGACCCACGCCCTCAGGTTGTCCGGCAACTGCGCCATGGCCTGCTCTGCAGCAGCGCGCGTGGCGAATTCGACGAAACACCCGCTCCCCGACCCGGTCAAACGCGGCATCCCGATCCTGGACAGCGCCTGGAACACTGCCTCGATGGCGGGTTCACGGCGCCGCAGGACCGGCTCGAACGCATTGTCGAGCAGGGAACCCGAAGCGAAGTCCGCTATTTTCACGGGCGCGGCATCCCGCGTCAATTCCCGTGATTGAAATAAGACCGGGGTGGGCACGTGAATTCCCGGATCGACCAGCACGTAGGACGCTGCCGGGAGACCGATCGGGGACAGTCGCTCGCCGACACCCTCGGCCCAGGCATTGTGCCCGCGCACGAACACCGGCACGTCGGCACCCAGCCGCAGCCCCAGTTCGGCCAGCGTGTCGACCGGCAAGCCCAGGCCCCACAAGGCGTTCAGCGCGACCAGCACGGTGGCGGCATCCGACGAGCCGCCGCCGAAGCCGCCGCCGGCGGGGATGCGTTTGTCGACCCGGATGTCGGCGCCGGCCTGCGTCCCCGCGCTGGATTGCAGCAGGCGCGCGGCCCGGATGACCAGGTCATCGGCTTCCGCCACGCCGGGCAGGCTGTCGCCGATGCGCCGGATCAGGCCGTCGTTGCGCACACGAAGATGAATGGTGTCCCCCCAGTCCAGCAGCCGGAACACGGTCTGCAGCAGGTGGTAGCCATCGGCGCGGCGCCCGACGATCTGCAGGAACAGGTTGAGCTTGGCCGGCGCAGGCCAGGCCGACCAGCCCGTCTCCAGCGCGGACATCAGGGCGATACCGTCCATTGATCGACCAACAGGCGCACCTTGGCCTCGCCGTTGCGGGCTTCGATGCGCTGCGGCAGCTCGGGTTGCCCGGCGCCGGCCGGCGCCCAGGCGAGAAAGTCGATGGTCCAGCCATCCTGCTGCACGGTACGCGGCCGCCCGGCCGCATCCAGATCGGCGCGTTCGGCACCGGCGTCGGCGATGCGCAGCGCGCGCACCCAGTCCGGCATCTGGTTGACCGGGATGGTCCACCCGGTCGCTTCAAGCAGCACCTGCTCGGCATCCGGACCGCTGCGCGGGCCGCCGTCCAGCCCTTCCAGGCGTCCGGCGCCGCTGGCGGTGTCGCCAGTGAGCACCCAGCTCTGCCGGGTTACCGGCGCACTGAGCTGCACGCGATACTGCGCACCGTCCTGCTGCCAGTCGATGCGGCCGCTACCACCATTGCTGCCCTTGCTGATCGCCACCCGGCCCTGGAACGACCAGACCGGATGCGCCTGCAGCCAGGCCTGACGTGCGGCTTCGGCCTGCCGCGCACCCTCGGAAACCTGCGCGACCACTGCGGCGCCACCGCCCTGCCCGCGCGGCACGCTGACGCAGGCCGACAGCCCGACCAGCACCAGCCCGCTCAGGGCCAGTGTTCGGATCGTCCCGCTCATAGCCCGAATTTTTCCAGGGCGCGTTGCAGCGCGCGGTTGTCCGGATCCAGACGCCGCGCCTCATCGAAGTAGCGCCGCGCTTCGTCCTGCTTGCCGCTGACCCACAGCACCTCGCCCACGTGCGCGGCGATTTCCGGGTCCTTGACCAGCGCCCAGGCGCGGCGCAGCTGCACCAGGGCTTCCTTGGTGCGGCCCATGCGATACAGCACCCAGCCGTAGCTGTCGACGATGGCCGGGTTGTCCGGGTCGGCGGTGCGGGCGCGGTCGATCAGCGCCAGCGCTTCCTTGTAGCGGGTGGTGCGGTCGGCCAGGGTGTAGCCCAGCGCGTTCAGCGCCGCCACGTTTTCCGGTTCGGCCACCAGGATCTTGCGCAGGTCGGCCTCGGCACGCGCGACATCGTCGCGGCGCTCCCAGGCCAGGCCGCGGGCGTACAGCAGCGCGCCGTCGTCCGGATAGGCGGCCAGGCCGCGCTCGAAGGCATCCAGTTCACCCGCTGCGTCGTCGGCGCGCTGGTGCAGCTCGGCTTCGAGCACATAGGCGTCGCGACGCGCGTCGTCGTCGGCGCTGGCATCGCTCTGCAATGCGCGCGCTTCGGCGAGCGCCTCGGGCTTGCGGCCCAGCTCGTACAGGGCGCTGGCGGCGCGCAGGCGCGCCTCGCTCAGCTGCGGGCCGCCGGGCACGCCGCGATACCACTCCACCGCCTCGTCGTAGCGCTTGAGGAATTCGGCGATCTTGCCGAGCAGCAGGCGGCGGTCAGGGTCGGGCTTGGCGGCATTGCTCTTGAGCTCGCCGTACAGCGCCTCGAGCGCAGTGCGATCCTTTTCCTTGGCCAGCATGGAGGCACGCAGCCCGTAGGTCTGGGTGTCCTGCGGCCCGGTCGACAACACCCGTGCGGCGGCTTCGGTCTGCCCCATGGCGTCGTAGGCAAACGCCAGCGCGCCACGCAGCTCGGAATCCTTGACCGCCTGCGGCTCGACATTCTTCAGCAGTGCCAGCGCTTCGTCGTTCTTGCCTTCCTGCTGCAGCTGGGTGGCGTGCAACAAGGCCACGCGCGGCTCTTCGGGGAAGCGGCGCACCACTTCGTCGACGATGCGCTTGGCCAGCGCCGGGCGCTCCATGCGCAAGGCAAGCCGGCCGAATTCCTGCCAGGCTTCGATCTGATTGGGGATGGCGCCGGCCTTGACCAGGTCCTCGAGCACGTCGGCGGAGGCTTCCGGCTCGCGCCCGCCATTGGCCAGGGCGATCAGGGCGAAGCGCCAGCCGCGCGGGTCTGGCTCCTTGAGCAGGCCGAGCAGATCACGGCGGGCGGTACGCAGGTCGTTGCGGCGCAAGGCCAGCGAGGCTTCGGTACTGCGCATGGACATCGACGAGGGTGCGCGTGAGCGCCACAGCGCCAGGGCCTCGATCGCACGCGGGTCGTCGTTGGCCAGCATGGCGATGCGGGCGGCGCGTTCGGCCAGCCCGGCGTCGCCGGCCTCGGCCTTGGCGGCATCCAGGTAGGCGCGGGCGGCATCGTCCAACTGCCCGGCCTGCAAGGCAAATTCGCCGGCGAGCACCGGCTCCAGCGAGGTGGCGCCGGCGCGACCGGGCGGCGGCGCGGGCGGTGCTTTCTTGGGTGCTGCAGTGGCGCTGGCGGAGACTGCGACCAGCAAAAGAACACACAGGATGCGAATCGGTACAGGCATCGGGGGCAACCGGGCCGTAAAATGGGGCCCTGAATGGCCGCCAGCTTATCGCAAGCAACTGAACAATGACGTTGTGGGTGCTCGGACTGAATCACCAGACCGCACCTGTGGACCTGCGCGAACGCGCGGCGTTCGCAGGTGACGCGTTGCCGCGCGCGCTCGAATCCCTGCGCGCGTTGCCGCAGGTGCGCGAGGCCGCGCTGCTGTCCACCTGCAACCGCACCGAGCTGTATGCGATGTCCGACGACCCGCACAGCCTGGTGACCTGGCTGGAAACCCATGCGCCGGGCTTGAGTGGTTACCTCTATCAGCATCAGGAGGAAGCGGCGGTGCGCCACCTGTTCCGCGTCGCCACAGGGCTGGACTCGATGGTGCTGGGCGAGCCGCAGATCCTGGGCCAGGTCAAGGATGCCTGGGCAGTGGCCCGTGCACATGGCGCGCTGGGTAGCGGGCTGGACCGCCTGTTTCAGCAGACCTTCTCGGTCGCCAAGCGGGCGCGCACCGATACCCGCGTCGGTGCCAATCCGGTGTCGGTGGCCTCCACTGCGGTACGACTGGCGCAGGAATCCTTCGCGCGGCTCAACGAGTCCACCGTGCTGCTGATCGGCGCGGGCGAAACCATCGAGCTGGCGGCCAAGCATCTGAGCGAAGGCCGCGTGCGCCGCTTGTTGATCGCCAATCGCACGCTTGCGCATGCGCAGACGCTGGCCAGCCAGCACGGCGGTTACGCGCTGCCGCTGACCGATCTGGACCGCCATCTGGCCGAAGCCGACGTGGTGTTCTCGGCCACTGCCGCGCGCGAGCCGATCGTGACGCGGGTGCAGGTGGAACAGGCACTGCGCGCGCGCAAGCGCAAGCCGATGCTGCTGTTCGACCTGGCGGTGCCGCGCGACATCGAAGCCTCGGTGGCCGAACTCGGCGACGCCTACCTGTACACGGTGGACGACCTGGAACGCGCGGTGGAAGACAACCGCCGCGGCCGCCGTGAAGCCGCCGACCAGGCCGAAGCCATCATCGACCTGCAGGTGGCTCGCTATGTCGAGACCTTGCAGGCCAACGCGCGCCAGGCGCCGCTCAAGCGCTTGCGCGCGTTCGGCGACAGCACCCGCGACGAACTGCTGGCCAAGGCGCGCCAGCAATTGCACAACGGCAAGCCGGCCGACGAAGTACTGGAACAGCTGGCGCATGCGCTGACCAACCGGCTGCTGCATCCGCCCACCGCCGCGCTGCGCGATGCCGCGCTCAACAACGACCTGGACTTGACCAACGCGGCCGACCGGCTGTTCCCGGAAAAGCCGGGTTATCGACATCCCCCTGTAGCCACCCCGATCGTGAGGACCGATGACGCCGACCCTGCGCCGTAAGCTCGAAGCGCTGGCCGAGCGCCGCGAAGAACTGCAGCACCTGCTCTCCGACCCCGATGTGGTCAACAACAACGACAGGTTCCGCGCGCTGTCGCGCGAACTGTCGCAGCTGGAGCCGGTGGCCGTGGCCCTGGAAGACGAAGCGCGCGCCAAGGCCGACCTGAGCGCTGCCGAGGCGATGCGCAACGATCCGGAAATGCGCGAGCTGGCCGAAGAGGAGATCGCCGCCGCACAGGCACGCCTGGAAGAACTGGATGCGCAACTGGCCTTGCTGCTGGTGCCGCGCGACCCGCGCGATGACGGCAACCTGTTCCTGGAAGTACGCGCCGGTACCGGCGGCGACGAGGCGGCGATCTTTGCCGGCGACCTGTTCCGCATGTACGCGCGCTATGCCGAGCGCCAGGGCTGGAAGGTGGAAATCGAATCCGACAGCCCCGGCGAGCACGGCGGCTACAAGGAAGTGGTTGCACGGGTGGTCGGACGCGGCGCGTACTCGCGGCTGAAATTCGAATCCGGCACCCATCGTGTGCAGCGCGTGCCGGCGACCGAGTCGCAGGGCCGCATCCACACCTCGGCGGCGACGGTGGCGATCATTCCCGAAGCCGACGATGTGGAAGAGATCGTGATCAACCCGGCCGACCTGAAGGTGGACACCTTCCGCTCGTCCGGTGCCGGCGGCCAGCACGTCAACAAGACCGAGTCGGCGATCCGCATCACCCATGTGCCCAGTGGCGTGGTGGTGGAATGCCAGACCGAGCGCAGCCAGCACGCCAACCGTGACAAAGCGATGAAGCGGCTGAAGGCGCAATTGGTGGAAGCCGAACGCAGCAAGGCGGCCGCCGCCGAAGCGCAGACGCGCAAGCTGCAGGTCGGCAGCGGCGACCGCAGCCAGCGCATCCGCACCTACAGCTTCCCGCAGGGCCGCATCACCGACCATCGCGTGGAGGGCCTGACGCTGTACGACCTGCCCAACATCATCGAAGGCGATCTGGATGCACTGATCGCACGACTGCTGCACGAGCATCAGGCCGACGAACTGGCACGGTTGAGCGACAGCCCGTGAGTGCGCAGGTCCCGCGCGAGCTGCTGCAGCTGCGCGAGGCGGTGCGACGCCAGCCGGGCGACTTCATCGCATGGCTGATGCTGGCCGATGCCGAGCTCGGCATGGGCGCAATCGTTGCAGGCGAGGCCGCGGTACAACGCGCGCTTGCACTGCAGCCAGGCCATCCGGAAGCGGTGGCGCGGCTTGGCCGGGTGCGCTGGACGCAGCAACGGCATGCCGACGCGGCAGCGTTGTTGCAGCAGGCATCGGACCTGGTGCCGCAACATCCGGGCATCGCGCTGTGGCTGGGGCATGCATTGGAAGATGCAGGCCAGGCCGAAGCTGCCGCGGCCGCGTATACGCGTGCGCATCAGCTGCTGCCCGATGAGCCGTATATCGCTGCGCAACTGCTCAACTGGCGACGCCGCCTGTGCGACTGGCGTGAGCTGGATGCGCTCGCTGCGCAGGTGCGCAGTGCCGTGGCGCAGGGCGCTGCCGCGGTGGAACCGTTCGCCTTCCTGAGCGAGGACACCAGCGCTGCCGAACAGCTTGCATGTGCACGGACGCGCGCGCAGGCAGTCGCTGCGATGTTGCGCCCGTTACCGCCGACTGCAATGCGCAGCCAGGGCGGGTTGCGGCTCGGCTTCGTTTCCAACGGGTTTGGTGCGCACCCCACCGGCTTGCTGACGGTCGCGCTGTTCGAAGCGCTGAAGCGCCGGCAGCCGGCGCTACAACTGCATCTGTTCGCCACCAGCCATGACGACCGCAGCGAGATCCGCGCGCGCCTGGCGCAAGCCACCACGCTGCACGATGTCACCGCGCTCGGGCACCTGGCCACCGCGCAGCACATCCGCGACCAGCGCATCGATCTGCTGTTCGACCTGCGCGGCTGGGGCGGTGGCGGGCGCCCGGAAGTGTTCGCACTGCGGCCGGCGCCGCTGCAGCTCAACTGGCTGGCATATCCGGGCACGTCGGGCGCGCCGTGGATGGACTATGTGCTGGGCGATGCGTTTGCGCTGCCGTCGTCGCTGGAGCCGTTCTACCGCGAGCGCGTGCTGCGCCTGAACGGTGCGTTTCAGCCGTCGGACACCTCGCGCGTGGTCGCCGAGCCGCCGTCGCGGGCGCAGTGCGGTTTGCCCGAGCATGGCGTAGTGCTGTGCTGCTTCAACAACAGCTACAAGCTCAATCCCCGCAGCATGGCGCGCATGCTGGTCGTGTTGCGTGCGGTGCCGGGCAGCGTGCTGTGGCTGTTGTCCGGACCGGGCGAGGCCGATGCACGCCTGCGTGCGGTGGCGCAGACGCAAGGCGTGGCTGCGCAGCGCCTGGTGTTCATGCCGAAGCTGCCGCACGCGCAGTATCTGGCGCGCTACCGGCATGCGGACCTGTTCCTGGATACGCATCCGTACAACGCGCATACCACCGCATCGGATGCCTTATGGGCCGGTTGCCCGGTGTTGACCACGCCCGGCGAGACATTTGCCGCGCGCGTGGCCGGCAGCCTGAATCATCATCTGGGCCTGGATGAGATGAATGTGGCCGATGACGCTGCGTTCGTTGCCAAGGCGGTGGCGTTGGCGACTGACCCAGCGGCATTGAGTGCGCTGCGTGCGCGGGTGGCGGAGCGTCGGCGCGAGTCGGGCGTGTTCGATATGGATGGGTTTGCCGACGGATTCGCGGATCTGATGCAAGCACTCGCGCGCCAACATGGTTGGTTGGGTAACTAGAGCGGGCTGCTTGCCTTTTCAAGGTCGATGGCTGTCCTCCGCTGTACCCTCACCCCAACCCCTCTCCCGGGGGAGAGGGGTTCGAAAGAGACTCGTCCATTGTGCGGCTTCACGCCGTGGTGCTGTACCCGGTCGTTCCGGCTCGCTAGGCTTGGGGCATGCCTTCCAATCCCGACTTCATTCCCTTGCACCTGTGCGTGCTGACGGTGTCCGACAGCCGCACGCTGGCCGATGATCGCTCCGGCGACTATCTGGTCGATGCCCTCACTCACGACGGCCATGTGCTGCACGAGCGCGCCCTGTGTCCGGACGATCGCTACCGCATGCGCGCGATCGTCTCTGCGTGGATCGCCGATGCGCAGGTCGACGGCATCCTGATCACTGGCGGCACCGGCTTTACCGGCCGTGACAGCACGCCGGAGGCGATTACCCCGTTGCTGGACAAGACCATGCCCGGTTTCGGCGAGTTGTTCCGCGCGGTCAGTGTCGACGAAATCGGCACCTCCTCACTGCAGTCGCGCGCGTTTGCGGGGCTGGCCAATCACAGTTTTGTGTTCTGCCTGCCCGGCTCCACCTCGGCCTGCCGCACGGCCTGGGAAAAGATCGTGCGTGCGCAGCTGGATGCGCGGACCAAGCCCTGCAATCTGGCGACACTGCGTCCACGTCTGGGCGAATAGCCTGCGCGCTCCATCGCTGTTGGAACGCGCATGTCGCACCTGAAACGCAAGGCCTACAAGAAGTTGCTGGCACCGCTGCAGCTGGAACTGGTCAACATGGCGCGCTGGCTGCGGCATACCAACCAGCGCGCGCTGGTATTGGTGGAAGGCCGCGACACCGCCGGCAAAGGTGGTGTGATCCAGGCCATCGCCAGCCATCTGAACCCGCGCCAGTGCCGGGTGGTGGCGTTGCCGACACCCAACGATCGCGAAAGCACGCAATGGTATTTCCAGCGCTATGTGGCGCACCTGCCGGCGGCCGGCGAGTTGGTGCTGATGGATCGCAGCTGGTACAACCGCGCCGGCGTGGAACGGGTGATGGGCTATTGCACCGACGCGCAGTACGACGCGTTTCTGGAGCAGGCGCCGCGCTTCGAACAACTGCTCGTCGACGACGGCATCCTGTTGTTCAAGTACTGGCTGTGCGTGGATCAGGCCGAACAGGAACAGCGCTTTGCCGAACGCCAGGAAGATCCGCTCAAGGGCTGGAAACTGTCGCCGGTGGATCTGCAGTCACGCAGCAAGTACGAGGACTACACCGCCGCGCGTGAGCGCATGCTCGAGGTAACGCATACGCCGGACGCGCCATGGACGCTGGTGGATTTCAACGACCAGAAGCGCGGCCGGTTGAGCCTGATCCGCAATCTGCTGGATCGGCTCCCGGACACCGCGGTGCCAGATGACACGCTGCAGCTGCCGCCACTGGACGGCAAGCCGCACAAGGAACGTTACGGCGTGCTGGAACCGATCGACGATTACGCCGGCCAGTCCTGAGAGATCTCGTCACTGGCCGCAGTGGCACGTGGCAAGGGGTACAGCCCGGCCTGGCGCTCGGCCTGCTCGGCCTGCAGCACCAGCTGGCTCAGGCGCTGGCTGAACAGCTGCATGAAACCGCGGTGCAGCGGGCGCATCGCTTCGATGTAGTCGACGTCGTCGGCCTGCGCACCGAGCGGGCTGCAGGACGACAGCAGCACTTCGTCCAGGCGTAGCGCGCTGTCGGGCAGACGCACCAGCGCGGCGCGGCGCAACCAGTCGCGCATGCCCTGGCGGTACTCGGCAGCCAGGATATAGGCCACTTCGACCTGATCCAGGTCCACATCCGGGTTCCACGCCAGCACCTGGATGACCTGCGAGCGCTCGTCCAGCATGCGGCTCTCGGCAACCAGGCCGTGCAGTTGCTGCAGCAGACGCCACTGGACGCCGGCGGCCTCGCGCTGCGGGGCAGGCATGGTCTCGATCGCCAGCGCCAGGCGGCGTGCGAACAGCGCCGGCACTTCGGCCAGGACGATCGGGCCGGCATCGGCGCCGAGCAGGAAACGTTCGGTGCGCAGCGTGGCGGTGTCGGGCAGGTAGCCGTCCTGCAGCGGGCGCATCACGCCGTGGTCGAGCAGCGACAGCACCACGTCCAGCCAATAGCGACGCTCCTGTTGCAGCGCGCGGTTGGCGGTGGCGTTCTGCCAGGCCGGACGGAGATCGTCCAGACGCGCGATGCAGGCCTGGGCATCGAGGGTGTCCCAGGGCGCGCGGGTGGCGTCGTTGGGATCGAAATTCTCCACGTTGAGCATGCCGCCGCCGAAACGGTGCCAGGCTGCGCCGCGCTGGGTGCCGGCGGGATCCGGCCTGGAGGCCGACAGCGGCACCGCGGGGGCCGGGCGCAACAGGGCTGCGTAGGCGTCGGCCCAGGAATCGGGCAGACGCGCCGACAGCGGATAGCTGGCAGCGGACGCGCCCAGGCCGTGACGTGCGAGCTTCAGGCTCCACAGCACCGCAGCGATCACGATGCCGCCGAAGATCCAGGCCAGCAGCCAGCTGGTGGCCGCCTGCCCCGGCTGCAGCACGCGGGTCTGCGGCTGCAGAAACAGCAGCCAGCCACTGCCCGACAGGACGCCCAGGTACAGCCATGGCGCCAGCTGCGCCAGGCGACGGTTGCGGGTAGGCAGTTCCTGCCCGTCGGTGTGATCTTGAGATGGAGCGGCCATATATTCCCCCTGCACGCCTGATCGCGCTGACAAGGTTATCGGCGACGCATCGCAAGTCTGTTGGCCTGCTCGACTGGCAGCGACTCAGCCAGTTACAAATTCTTCAGTCGGCGGCGGCGCGCAGGGCGTGCGGGTCACCGCCGCGACCCTGGCCGCCGGCGGGCCTTGCCATAACCAGGATTCCAGCGCATCCAGCGCGACGGCGGGCCCGGCAGCGACCACCTCCACACTGCCGTCGGGCTGGTTGCGCGCATGCCCACGCAGGCCCAGCGCAACCGCACGCTCGCGGGTGGAGGCGCGGAACCACACGCCCTGCACCACGCCGGTGACGATAAAGCGCGCCGCCTGCATCAGCCGGCCTTGCCGGTGATGCCCACCGCCGTCTCGATGTCGCGTGCGGTCACCGGGCCGAGGAACTGCTTGGCGACCTTGCCGTCCGGCCCGATCAGATACGTCATCGGCAAGCCGCGCGGCGTGGCGAAGTCCTGCGGCGGTTGGTAAGGGTCGAGAATGGCGATCGGGTACGACACCGGGTGGTCCTTCAGGAACGCCTGCATGTCGGCGCTGCTGATGTCTTCATAGGCCAGGCCCACCACTTCGACGGTGTCGCGCATGGTGTGCAGCGCCGACAGCTCGGGCATTTCCTTCAGGCACGGCGCGCACCAGGTGGCCCAGAAATTGACCACCACCCACTTGCCGCGATGCGCGGCCAGGTCGTAGGCCTCGCCGGTCACGGTCGGCAGCGACAGCTTGGGCATCTCGGCGGTCTGCTGCACCACCGAGGTGTCGGTTGGGCTGGCCGGGTCGGCGGGAGCGGCCGGCTTTTGCGGCGTCTGTGCGGTGGTCGCTGGCGCTGCACCGCCGGCGGCGGGCGTGCCCTCGCCGGTGGGCTTGCAGGCGGTCAGCAGCAACAGCGGCAACAGCAGCGCACAGGCGCCGCGCACAAGGCGCACGGTCATGGGAGGTCTCCGGGAAGGTGGGTGTAGAGGTCGCCGACCGGTTGCGCCAGCACGCTGCGCAAGGGTTGGCGCAGTTGTTCCAGCGCAGCGGCAGCGGCCTGGCCGTAGGCATCGTCGCGGCACGGCAGGGGGCGGTCTTCGATCGGCACGCGCAGCTGGCAGCTTTCGTAGAGTTCGGCCAGCGGCACCACGTCCAGGTCGCGTGCCAGCAGCCATTGGCCGCGCTCGTCGCGGCGCAGCAGGCGGATGCGTTTGAGTTCGCACAGCAACTCCTGCATCAGCGTGTCGGTGAGCATCGGCTCCAGCGCCAGGATGCGGTCTTCATCCAGGCCGTTGCCGTGGATGCGTGCCTGGCGGAAGCGGCCGAGCAGGCGCAGCAGGCCATAGATCTCGAAACCCGGCGGCAGCCGCATCGCTTCGGGCTGGTAGCGGAATGCCGCCATCGAGGAGGCCAGCGAGGCGCCCAGCAGCACCGAAACCCAGCTCAGGTAGATCCACAACAGCAGGATCGGCAGCGCCGACAGCGCGCCGTAAATGCGCTGGTAGGTCTGGAAATTGCCCAGATAGAAGCCGAAGCCCCATTTGACGATTTCCATCAGGATCACCGCCAGCAACGCGCCCGGCAGCGCATGCCGCAGGCGTACCCCATGCTGCGGCACCACGCGGTAGATCAGCACGATGCAGACGAATTCCACCGCCATCGGCGCCAGCCGCCAGGCGAATTCGGCCAGCCACTGGCCTTCGGTGGTGCGGAACAGCGGCAGCGCGAACACGTAGGCGGCCATCGCCATCGAGGCGGCGGCCAGCATCGTGCCCAGGGTCAGCACCGTCCAGTAGATCAGGAAGCGCGTCACCTTCGGGCGTGCGGCGGCGACCCGCCAGATGCTGTTGAAGGTCTGCTCGATGCTGTGCAGGGTGATCAGCAGCGAGGCCACCAGCGCGACCATACCGGCCACGGTGAACTTGCCCAGATCCTCCAGCGAACGATTGAGGTAGTTCTGCACCGAGCGCGCCGCGCCGGGCACGAAGTTGTTGAAGATGAAGTCGGTCAGCGCGTCCTTCCACTCGTTGAAGGCCGGGAACGCCGACAGCACCCCGAACACCACGATCGCCAGCGGCACCAGCGCGAACACCGTGGTGTAAGCGAGCGAGGCGGCCGCCTGGAACAGGCGGTCGTCGAGAAAGCGGCGCCACAGGAAGCGCCCGAAGCTGACCGTCCGCGCGCGGTCGCGCAGCCGTTCTTTCCATTGGTGGATTTTGTTCACGCGCAACATCGCGCAAGGGTACCCGATGCGCCGTCATCGCGGCCTTGCCGCAACTGCGGCGTGCAGGCAGGCGGTGGCTTGGCCGATACTGCGGCAACTCACACAGGCGGTAGATGCGCGATGGCGGAGATTCTGGTGCTGTATTACAGCCGTGGCGGTTCGGTGGCGCGGCTGGCGCGGCAGATCGCGCGCGGCATCGGCGAAGTACCGGGCATGGGCGCGCGGCTGCGCACGGTACCGCCGGTGGCGGCGGTGACCCAGACCAGCGCCCCGCCGGTGCCGGACGAGGGCGCGCCGTACGTGGACAAGGCCGATCTGGCCGAATGCAGCGGCTTGCTGCTGGGCAGCCCGACCCGCTTCGGCAACATGGCCGCGCCGATGAAGCATTTCCTCGACGGCCTGGGCGCCGAGTGGGCCAGCGGCATCCTGGCCGGCAAGCCGGCAGGCGTGTTCACTTCCACCGCCTCGATGCACGGCGGCCAGGAATCCACCTTGCTGTCGATGCACCTGCCGCTGCTGCACCACGGCTGCCTGATCGTCGGCATCCCGTTCACCGAGCCGGCGCTCAGCCATACCACCAGCGGCGGCACACCCTATGGCGCCAGCCATGTCTCCGGCGCCGGCGGCGACCCGCAACCGAGCGAGGACGAAGCGCTGCTGGCGCGTGCGCTGGGCCGCCGGGTGGCCGATATCGCCCGGCGCCTGGCCAGCCCATGAGCCTACGCGCCACGCACTGGCTGCTGACGGCCGCGCTGATCGCGCTGACGGTGCTGTTCGTGAGCTGGTTTCACGACGACCGCCACCGCACTGCCGCGCTGCTGGTGTTCGCACTGCCGCCGGCGCTGATGGCCACGCTGGCGCTGCGCAGCGCACGTGCGCGTTTCTGGGCCGGCGTGTTCGCGCTGGGCTGGTTCAGTCACGGCGTGATGGCCGCCTGGACCCAGCCGCAGGCGCGTGGGCTGGCCTGGCTGGAAGTGCTGCTGGCCCTGCTGGTGGTGGCACTGGTGGGCGGCCCCGGCATGGCGGCGCGCTTCGGCCGCAAGCGCCCTCCACGTTGACCCGCTTGGGCAGCACCCGCGCCGGGGTCGTATCATGACGGCCCTCGCGCGGCCTGCACCGCGCCCGTTTGAAGGACCCGCAGCAATGGAAGACCTCCTGATCGTCACCACCGGTGGCACGATCGACAAGATCTACTTCGACGACAAATCGGACTACCAGATCGGCGACCCGCAGATCGGCCAGATCCTCAAGGAGCTGGGCGTGACCTTCCGCTTCTCGGTGATTCCGATCATCCGCAAGGATTCGCTGCACATCACCGACGCCGACCGCGAACTGGTGCGCGCCACCATCGCCGCCCAGCCGACCCGCCACGTGCTGATCACCCACGGCACCGACTCGATGGTGGAAACCGGCAAGGTGCTGCAGTCCATCGCCGACAAGACCATCGTGATGACCGGCGCGCTCAATCCGGCGCGCTTTCGCGGCTCCGATGCCGAGTTCAACATCGGCTGCGCGGTCGGCGCGGTGCAGTCGCTGCCTGCGGGCGTGTATATCGCCATGAACGGGCGCATCTGGAATCCGGAAAAGGTGCGCAAGAACGTCGCCGCCAACCGCTTCGAATCGCTCTGACGCCATGAGCAAGGCCACCCGCGCGACCAAGGCATTGGATGCCGCCGGCGTGGCCTACGTGTTGCACCCCTACGCCTACCAGGCCGATGCCGATGCGAAGGGCGTGCAGGCGGCGAACGCCCTGGGACTGGCGCCGCACACGGTGCTGAAAACATTGATGGCCTGGGTCGACGACCAGGCGGTGTGCGTGGTGATCCCGTGCGATCGCCGGGTGTCGCTGAAGAAACTGGCCAGTGCCTGCAACGGCAAGTCGGCGCGCATGATGGAGGTGGCCGATGCCGAGCGTCGCACCGGCTACAAGGTCGGCGGCATCAGCCCGCTGGGGCAGCAACGCCAGGCGCCGGTCGTGATCGAAGCCAGTGCACTGGATGCCCCGTCGCTGTGGATCAACGCCGGGCAACGCGGCTTGCTGCTGGAATTGCCGGGCGATGGCATCGTTGCCGCATTGCAGGCGCGGCCCTGTAGTGTTTGCGACTAGCTGCGGCGAGACACCGCGCCGCGTGGCCGGCTGACGCAAGCCGGCATCTGGAAATCCACAGGTGGCTCCGGTTTGCGGCAGCGATCACGCACCTCCGCTGCGGCGTGATGGGTTCGCCGGCGTCACATGGCCGATGCAAGATCACGCCCCAAGGAAGACCGAAGTCCTGCACCCCACCGGCGCAGGACTCCGCGCACGCTCAGTACGTAGCCACCAGCGTAACCGCCGAGAACGCCAGCGTGGCCTTGAGCCGCACGTAGTACACCCCTGACGCGGGTGCGCTCAGCGTGCAGCTGTCGGCATTGCCCACCACCGCAGTGCGGCAGCTGTAGGCGGTATCGCTCGGCAATGCACCGGCACGCAGCGACAGATCGGCATTGCCGCTGCCACCGCTGAGCGCCACCCGCAGGCTGCGCGTGCCTGCGGGCACGTTGACCTGGTAATACAGCGAGCCACCGGTGGCTGCGGCCAGGCCGTTGCGTGCTGCATTGCTGGTCAGGGTGGTCGAGGCGATCACCGCAGCCACCGCACCATCGGCGTTGACCAACCCTGCCCCACACCCCTGCGGACACGCCACCGGCAATGCACGCGCCGTGCTCTTGAGCATCGCTTCGACGCTGGCCGCACTGAGCGGATTGAGCGCCACCGACTGCATCAATGCCACCACGCCAGCCACATGCGGCGCCGCCATCGAGGTGCCGCTGTAGACCGCGTAACCTGGGGTGCCCACCGCCGCGCTGCCGCTGTTGAGCGTGGACAGAATCGCCTGCCCCGGCGCGGCGATATCCACGCCCTGGCCGAAGTTGGAAAAGCTGGCCTTGGCCCCGGCCGAGGTGGTCGCCGCCACCGCGATCACATTCGGGCAATTGGCCGGCACGCTTTTGGATACGTCGATATTGCTGTTGCCGGCAGCCACCACCACGCTGGTGCCGCGCGACACCGCGCTGGCGATCGCATTGCTCAAGGTGGTGGAACAGGAACCGATGCCGCCCAGCGACAGGTTGATCACCCTGGCCGGGGTCGGATTGGCCGGCACGCCGGACACCGTGCCGCCGGAGGCCCACACGATCGCATCGGCGATGTCGGACAGATAGCCGCCGCAACGGCCCAGCACGCGCACCGGCAGCACCTTTGCATTGAACGCCACGCCCGCGGTGCCGGCGCCATTGTTGGCGGCGGCCGCGACGATGCCGGCCACATGGGTGCCATGCCAGCTGGAACTGGACGCGCTTGCGCCGCTGCCGCACTCGTTGGCCGCGGCCCAGTCGCCCGGATCGGCGGCATCGGTGTCGCGCGCGTTGCCGTCGCGGGCAATGAAGGCATCGCTGATGAAGTCATAGCCGGCCAGCACATTGGCCGACAGCTCCGGATGCGCGGTCACGCCGGTATCGATCACCGCCACCACCGCGCCCCTGCCGGTGGCCTTGTCCCAGGCCGGGCGCACGTTGATGCCGGCGCTGGTGGTCCCCAGCGCCCATTGCTCGGACAGGCGGCTGTCGTTGGGCACCAGCATCGGGCGCAGCAGCATGTCCACTTCCACGCGCTTGACCGCCGGGTCGGCCGCCAGACGACGCATCAGGGTTTCCGCATCGACCCGGTCCAGCGCGCGATCGGCCACCAGCAATTGCGGCCCGACTCCAAGCCAGCGCGACGACGACAGGCCGAGCGCTCGCCCGCGCCGCGCCGGCACCGCACGGGCGATCTCGCGTAACGAGCCACTCAGGCGCCCACGGTTGCCGACGCTGCTGTCCTTGTAGCTGACGATGAAACGCTGATGGGCCGATGCCGACCCCAGCCCCTGCAGGCTGACGTCGCCAGCGAATGCAGGCGCAGTGCCGCATAGCAGTGCACAGGCCAGCGCGACATGGCGCAGCCCCTTGAACGGTAAATAACGCATGGATCGACCCCTCCCCGGGATGTCGTGGTGCAAACGAGGGCACATCTGTGCCGCCCTTGCATCGTGGTGAGGCGCGCCGACTGGCGTCGCTGCCCACCTGCCCACGCTATCGACCGGGTATGCGCGGACCTGAGCCGGTATCGCTGGCCAGGCGTGGCGAACCACCGGGTTGGTTAAGGTGGCCGCTCGAGAGGCAGATGCCGGCGGCGGCCAGGACCGCGCCGTCCCACCCTCCAGCGCTGCCCCCAAAACGCCATTGCCCCGCACTTTGGCGGGGCAATGGGGGTATCGAGCGTGCTGCAGACACACCGCATCACGCAGACCGCAGCGGTGCCAACGGCTCAGCCGCTGGCACCGCGAGGCGTCTTACGGGGTCTGGCTGACCGCACCGGCCGCGTTGACGATGCCGGCACCGCAGCCGCCCGAGCAGGCGCCCGGCAGCGGACGCGCGGTGTTCTTCAACAGCGTTTCCACCGCCGCCGGGGTCAGCGGACGACTGGCCACCGACTGCACCAGCGCCACCACGCCGGCCACGTGCGGTGCCGCCATCGACGTACCGTTGTAGGAGGCGTAGCTGGCGCTGCCCGGCGTGGTGGTGCCGCTGTTGAGCGTGGACAGGATCGCCGAGCCCGGGCCGGAGATGTCGATGGTGCTGCCGAAGTTGGAGAAGCTCGAACGCGCGCCGGCCGAGGTGATCGACGCCACCGAGATCACGTTGGCGCAGCTGGCCGGGGTGAAGTTGGCCACGTTTGCATTGCTGTTGCCGGCCGCCACCACCACCGTGGTGCCGCGCGACACCGCGCCATTGATGGCGTTCTGGTAGGTGCTCGAGCAGGTGCCGTTGCCGCCCAGCGACATGTTGATCACTTCGGCCGGATTGGCATTGGCCGGCACGCCGGAGACGGTGCCGCCGGATGCCCACACGATTGCGTCGGCAATGTCGGAGGTGGTGCCGCCGCACAGGCCCAGCGCACGCACCGGCACGATGCGCGCATTGAATGCGGTCCCCGCCACGCCGGTGCTGTTGTTGGTGACCGCGGCAATGGTGCCGGCCACATGGGTCCCGTGCCAGCTGGAGTTGGCCGCTGCCACGCCGGAGCCGCATTGGTTGGCTGCGCGCCAGTCGCCCTGGTCGGCCGGGTTGTTGTCGCGGCCATTGTTGTCGCGCGCACGCGCCGCGTCGCTGATGAAGTCGTAGCCCGGCAGCACGTTGGCGTTGAGGTCCGGGTGGCTGGTGATGCCGGTGTCGATCACTGCCACCACCACACCGGTGCCGGTGGCGGTATCCCAGGCCGGACGCACGTTGATGCTCGAGGCGGTGGTGCCGAAACCCCACTGCTCGGACAGACGGGTGTCGTTGGGGGTCAGCGTCGGGTACATGATCTGATCGACTTCCACGTACTCCACGCTCGGGTCGGCGGCGATCCGGCGCATCAGCGTCTCGGCCTCGGCACGGTCCAGGCCACGGTCGGTCTTGAGCACTTCCGACCCCAGTGCGGTACGACGCACGTGATTCAGGCCCAGCGCACGGCCGGCGCGGGCCGGCACGGCGGTGGCGACCGAATTGAGCGATGCGCGCAGCGAGGTCGGGCTCACCGCGGCGCTGGAACCGTCCCTGTACTTGACGATGAAGCGGTCCAGGGTGGGCTGCGAATCCAGCCCGGAAAGATTGACCTGACCAGCAAACGCCGGCACTGCCAGCAGCGAAGTCAGCGCGGACACACCTAGAACCACCAGCGCGCGCGTGGGCGCACGACGTTGCGACACATTGGACATCGATCGTTCCTTAATTGAGAGGTACCGCAATTGCGGCGAGATGGCCGAACCGGCTCCACGTGCTGCGGATCGGGTCAGGCAGTGCACGGGCGCGGGCGCCCGGCGAGACGACTGACCGATGTCCATTCCGGTCGAGCGGCAACACACAGCCGGCGCCTGCCGATGCGGCAGACGTGGCAATAGGTCGCTGATGGGGTGCAGCGGATCGGATCGGCACTGCCTGGCCGGGGCCAGGCAGTGCCGACGTGCCTCAGTAGCTGGCGCGCAAGGTCACGCCGGAGAACGTGCTGTACGCCTTGAGGCGCACGTAGTAAGTGCCAGACGGCGCGCTGATGCTGCAGGTCTCAGCATTGCCGCTGCGGTACGGACGGCAGGTGTAGGTGGTGTCGGTCGGCGCACTGCCGGCACGCACGTACAGGTCTGCATCGCCGCTGCCGCCGCTGATCGCCACGGTCAGCGTGCCGCTACCGGCCGGCACTGCGATGGTGTAGTTCAGTTCCGCACCCGTGGCTGCGCCCAGTCCGGTGACCGGCGTGCCGTTGGTCAGGGTGTTGCCGGTACCTCCACCGCCGCCGCCATTGCTACCACTGATGGCGGCAGTCACCGCCGCATCGGCATTGACGATGCCGGCGCCGCAGCCGCCCGAGCAGGCGCCCGGCAGCGCACGCGCGGTGTTCTTCAACAGGGTTTCCACGGCGGCCGGCGTAAGTGCGCTCGGCGCGACCGACTGCACCAGCGCGACCACGCCGGCCACATGCGGCGCCGCCATCGAGGTACCGTTGTAGGACGCGTAGCTGGCGCTGCCCGGGGTGGTGGTGCCGCTGTTGAGTGTGGACAGGATCGCCGAGCCCGGCGCCGACACGTCGATCCCGGTGCCGAAGTTGGAATAGCTGGCCTTGGCGCCGGCCGAGGTGGTGGCTGCCACCGCGATCACGTTGGCGCAGTTGGCCGGCAGCGAACCGGACACGTTGGCAGAATCGTTGCCTGCCGCCACCACCACCGTGGTGCCGCGCGAGACCGCACCGCTGATCGCATTCTGCATGGTGGTCGAGCAGGTACCGCCGCCGCCGAGCGACATGTTGATCACTTCGGCCGGATTGGCGTTGGCCGGCACGCCGCTGACGCTGCCGCCGGAGGCCCAGATGATGGCGTCGGCGATATCCGACAGCGAGCCGCCGCACTTGCCGAGTACGCGCACCGGCACGACCTTGGCGTTGTAGGCGGTCCCCGCCACGCCGGTGGTGTTGTTGGTCACTGCGGCCACCGTGCCGGCCACATGGGTGCCATGCCAGCTGGAGTTGGCGGCGGGAATACCGGAGCCGCATTCATTGGCGGCGTACCAGTCGCCTTCGTCGGCGGGATTGCTGTCGCGCCCGTTACCATCGCGCGCCGTGGCGGCATCGCTGATGAAGTCGTAGCCCGGCAGGATGTTGGCGTTGAGATCCGCATGGGTGGTGATGCCGGTGTCGATCACCGCCACCACCACATTGGCGCCGGTGGCCTTGTCCCAGGCCGGGCGGATATTGAGGCCGGCATTGGTGGTGCCGAAGGCCCACTGCTCGGACAGGCGGGTGTCGTTCGGGGTCAGCGTGGCGTGCAGGATCTGGTCGACTTCCACGCTCTGCACGTTGGGGTCGGAGGCCAGTTGGCGCATCAGGGTCTCGGCTTCGGCACGGTCGAGTGCACGGTCCGCCTTGACCAGCTCCGGTCCCAGCGCCAGGCGGCGCACCGAGTTCAGGCCCAACGCCTTGCCGGCCTTGGCCGGAACAGCGCGCGCGGCGGTGCGCAGCGAGGTGCTCAGCGCGGTTGGACTGGCCAGCGCGGTGCTGCCGTCCTTATAGGTCACGATGAATTTCTGGTGGGTTTGGGCGGTGGCCAGGCCATCCAGATACACCTCGCCGGCAAAGGCCGGGGTTGCCAGCAACAACGAGGTCAGCGCAGCTGCGCTCAGGATGGTCAGTGCGCGGGGGCGCTTGCGAAAAGACTCGTTCGACATCGAATTCCCTTCTAGATCAAAGAGAACCGCCGTAGCGGTGGTAGCCGGTGCCGCCTTCCATAGGTCAGCACCGAGGTCCCGGACCGATCCCCTGTTATCGATCCGTTCAGCGAACCTACCGCACTACAACCAGACTGGACAATAAGAAGTTCGCACTTTCGAAAAATTAAATATCAGATTTGTGACACCGTACGGCACCGTTCAGCCAGTTGACGACACATCCGGACATGAATTGGCACATACCTGCTGCGTTGCCCCAAAAAAAAAGGCCCCTGCGCGACCGCGCAGAGGCCTTTTTTGACGCGATGCGCTGGCTCAGGACAGACGCACCAGCCAACCGTGGCGGTCCGGGACGCGCCCGTACTGGATGTCGGTCAGCTCCTGGCGCAGCGACATGGTCACCTCGCCGGCCGGTGCGGAGAGATCGCCGACCGCAAAGCCATCGCCCTTCAGCTCGCCGATCGGGGTGACCACGGCAGCGGTGCCGCAGGCGAACACCTCGGTGATCTCGCCCGACGCCACGCCCTGCTTCCACTCATCGATGGCGACCTTGCGCTCGATCACCTGCATGCCGCGATCGCGGGCCAGTTGCAGGATGCTGTCGCGGGTGATGCCTTCCAGGATGCTGCCGGACAGTTCCGGCGTCACCAGCGTGCCGTCCTTGTAGACCAGGAACACGTTCATGCCGCCCAGTTCTTCGATGTACTTGCCTTCCACCGGGTCCAGGAACAGCACCTGCGAGCAGCCTTGCGCATAGGCCTTCTGCTGCGGCAGCAGCGAGGCGGCATAGTTACCGCCGCACTTGGCCGCACCGGTGCCGCCCTTGGCCGCACGTGCGTACTCGGTGGACAACCAGATCGACACCGGTGCCACGCCCTTGGCGAAATACGGACCGGCGGGACTTGCGATGACGTAGTACGAGGCCTTGTGCGCCGCACGCACGCCCAGGAACGCCTCGTCGGCAATCATGAACGGGCGGAAGTACAGGCTGGTTTCCGGGGCCGACGGCACCCAGCTCGCATCCACCGCCACCAGCTGGCGCAGCGATTCGACGAACAGGTCCACCGGTAGTTCCGGCAGCGCCAACCGCCGCGCCGAGCGCTGCAGCCGCTCGCCATTGGCCTGCGGGCGAAAGGTCCAGATCGAGCCGTCGGCATGCCGGTAGGCCTTGATGCCTTCGAAGATTTCCTGGCCGTAATGCAGCACCGAGGCGGCCGGATCCAGCTGCAGCGGGCCATACGCGCGTACCTGCGCGTCGTGCCAACCGAGCTCGTTGGTCCAGGAAATGGCGACCATGTGGTCGGTGAAATGCAGCCCGAAGCCGGGCGCGGCCAGGATCACGGACAGCTCGTCGGCACTGCGCGGCGACGGGGAACGGGTGGAAGCGAAGGACACGGACACCGGAAGATTCCTGTATGGCGGGCGAAAGGACGCGGCGCCACCTCTTGGACATGGCGCCTGACGATCAGAGCATGCCGGTCTCGAGACGGGCTGCTTCGGACATCATATGCCGGCCCCACGGCGGGTCGAAGACCAGCTCGACGTCGGCCTCGGCAATGGTCGGAATCATTTCGACCTTGCTGCGCACGTCGTCGACCAGGATCTCGCCCATGCCACAACCGGGCGCGGTGAGGGTCATCTTGACGTCCACCCGGCGCTGATCGTCTTCCTCGCGATGGCTGACCACCGCCTCGTAGACCAGGCCCAGATCGACGATGTTGAACGGGATCTCGGGGTCGAAACAGGTGCGCAACTGCTGCCACACCAGTGCCTCCACCTCTTCGTCGCTGGCATCGGCGGGCAATTCCAGCCCCGGCGGGGCCTCCTTGCCGATCGCATCGCCATCCTTGCCGGCAATGCGGAACAGGTTGCCTTCGACAAAGACCGTATAGCTGCCACCCAGCGCCTGGGTGATATAGCCGTAACTGCCTGCGGGCAGGGTCACCGAATCGCCCTGCGGCACCATGACGGCATCGCAATCGCGTTCGAACTGGACGGGTTCGCTGCTACGGGAGTACATGGGCTGGATATGGGGCCGCGGCGGATGCGCGCAAGTCCGCCATTCTAGCCGACCACGGCAAGGCCGCTGCCGTTGCGGGATGGAGCCGGCGACGACGCTGCATTCCATCGGCGCGTCCATCACCGCGCAAAGTACATCGCGCGCTTTATCATGTGCGCACTGTCAGGAGCTCCAATGCCGCCTACCACCGCGTCCGCCAGAACCGCCCACTGGCTCTGGCCCCCGCTCCTGCTGCTGGGATGCGTCACCGCCCTGATCGCCTGGATGCTCATCGCGCTCGCGCTGGGCAACCAGGCCGGCTGGATGGCGGTGCTGGTGGCGCTGGAAATCGTCTGGATGCTGCGCCTGGGCACGCTGGGCGCCGGTCCCTTGCGCATCGGCATCGCGGTCGTGGCGACCGCGCTGATCATCGTCGGCGCCAACTGGGGCATCGCCTCGGCGCAGCTGGGTAACGCACTGGGCCTGGATCCGTGGACCTCGGCACAGAAGATGGGCGCCGGGCTGGCCTGGACCCTGCTGCAACTGGCCAACAACGGCTTCGACCTGCTGTGCTATGCCGCCGCGCTGGTCCTGGCGTGGTGGGCGGCGCGCTGAGTCGGACGCGTTCGCAATGGCTGCCACTCGGCATCCGTTGAAGCTGATGCTTCATGTGCACAGCTCTAGTCACGCCGCTCCTGCTTAGCGCTGGCGCTTTATTTTCCTGACGCAGCGATTTCCGGGGAGCTCTGCGGCTTGGCTGCGGGGCCCTCGACGCTGCGAGTTTGCTGCAGGGCCCTTGCCGGCCCACCATCGCAGGACACGCCGCAAGTACGTCCATGTAGGCTCTTACGCGGCATCCATGCCGCGTAAGAGCCCGCGACGATGGGCCGGCAAGGACCTGTCGAGATGGTCGGTGGTTTGGTTGCAAGCAAAGCCTGGTGTGTGTGTGTTGTTCGGATCACCGTGCGTTCGATCGGCTTTCCAGCACAAACCGGGTAACGGCAGCGGCTCAACAAAGCAACCTGCAAACGTTTCAGCGTCCCAACGCAAGACTTGCAATCGCAACAGGCAGCTTTTCATTCGACCACCGACCAACTTCCTGGTGCGGTGTCCTTGCCGGTTGCGGGACCCTTGGCGGCATGGATGCCGCCAAGGAGCCTCCACGGACGGATTCACGGCGTGTCCCGCAAGCGGTGAGGGCACCGCGCACTCGAAGAGCCGAGCTTTTGACTGTCACTAAGCACTGCTGTGACTCAAAAGCTCGGTGGCTTGTTTCGGGCTGGCTGATAAGACTGGCCGGATGGTGCGGATAGAGCGTTCGTGAAGCAGCCGATCTGCGGCTCAGCTGCAAGGAACTGGCAGCGAGAACACCGCCCCCTCGACCAAGCAGCTTCGCAAATTCATCCGCCAAGTCAGCCGCACGACACCTCAGTGCCCGCCCCCGTCCAGCGCCTTCAGCTCGCTGACCAGCGCGCCGGCCGCTTCCGCGCCATCGCCGTACAGCATGCGGGTGTTGTCGGCGTAGAACAGCGCATTCTCGATGCCGGCAAAGCCGGTGCCCTTACCGCGCTTGATCACTATCGTGTTCTTCGAATTGACCACGTCCAGGATCGGCATGCCGTAGATCGGGCTGGCCGGGTCGGTCCTGGCCACCGGGTTGACCACGTCGTTGGCGCCGATCACCAGCGACACGTCGGTGCTGGCGAACTCGGGGTTGATGTCGTCCATGTCGGCGATCAGGTCGTAGGGCACGCCGGCTTCGGCCAGCAGCACGTTCATGTGCCCGGGCATGCGCCCGGCGACCGGGTGGATTGCGAACTTCACCTTGACCCCGCGCGCGATCAGCCGCTGCGCCAGCTCCCAGATCTTGTGCTGCGCCTGTGCCACCGCCATGCCGTAGCCGGGCACGATCACCACCCGCTCGGCGAACGCCATCATCGCCGCCACGTCGCCGGCCTCGATCGGCTTCTGCGCCCCGGCGATCTCCTGCGCCTGCCCGCCGCCGCCGAAGTTGGAAAACAGCACGCCGCTGATCGGCCGGTTCATCGCCTTGGCCATCAGGCGCGTCAGCAGGATGCCGGCCGCGCCGACCATCATGCCGGCGATGATCAGCGCCTCGTTGCCCAGCACATAGCCTTCGAACGCCACCGCCAGGCCGGTGAATGCGTTGTACAGCGAGATCACCACCGGCATGTCGGCACCGCCGATCGGCAGCGTCATCAATACACCCAGCGCCAGCGCCACCACGAAGAAGGCGATGATCGCCAGCGGCTGCAGGCTGCTGGCCGCCCAGATGCCGAGCACCAGCACCGCCAGTGCCACCAGCAGATTGAAGGCCTGCTGGCCCGCAAAGGTCACCCGACGGTCGAGCCGGCCATCCAGCTTGGCCCAGGCCACGATCGACCCGGACAGCGACACTGCGCCGATCGCCGAGCCCACCACCGCCAGCACCACCGTGGTGGTGTCCGGCCGCCGCGCCGCCAGTTCGGCAATCGCCTGGGCGCTCCAGTGGGTGGTGTCGCGGTTGGCGAAGAAGGCAAAGCGCAGCAACTCCACCGCCCCGATCGCCGCCGCCGAGCCGCCGCCCATGCCGTTGTACAAGGCCACCATCTGCGGCATGTCGGTGATGGCGACCTTCCTGGCCGACCACCACGCCACCCCGGTTCCGATCGCCAGCGCGGCCAGGATCAGCGGCACGTTATGCAGCTCGGGCAGGAAGAATGTCGCCACCGTGGCGATCAGCATGCCCAGCCCGGCCCAGCGGATGCCGCTGCGCGCGGTCAGCGGCGACGCCATGCGCTGCAGCCCGAGCAGGAACAAGGTCGCCGCGACCAGATAGCTGGACTTCACCAGCCATGCCAGCAGCTCGGCAGTGGAGACGTTCATGGCGCGTCCCCGCCCGACGGCTTCTTGCTGGACTTGAACATGTCCAGCATCCGCTCGGTCACCACGTAACCACCGGCCGCATTGCCCGCACCCAGCATCACCGCGACAAATCCCAGCGCCTTTTCCAGCGTGGTATCGGCATGCCCCAGCACCACCATCGCACCGATCAGCACGATGCCGTGGATGAAGTTGGAGCCGGACATCAGCGGGGTATGCAGGATCACCGGCACCCGCGAGATGATCACGTGGCCGGCGATGGCCGCCAGCATGAAGATGTACAGCGCTACGAATCCGTCGCTCATCGTCGTTCGCTCCACTGGCCGGTGCGGCCCGCCGATCATACCCACGCCGTGCGCGCCCGGGCGCGTGTCAACCGAATCGGCACTCGCCCGTTGACGTCGTATCGTCTCCGCGGAAGCTACGCTGTGCTGGTGGGAACCCCTTTCGATCCGCAACCTGCCGCACCGGCCGCCACCGTGCCGGTTTCGCTGGACGCCTTCCTGGCCGGCATCGGCCCGCGTGCGTTCCGCTTTGCCGAGGCCGGCCTGCGTCACCGCGAAGATGCGCTGGACGCCGTGCAGGACGCCATGGTGAAGCTGCTCGGCTACCGCGAGCGCCCGGCCGCCGAATGGACGCCGCTGTTCTGGAGCATCCTGCGCAGCCGCATCATCGACCTGCAGCGCCGGCGCAGCTTCCGCCTGAAGTTCTGGGCGCCGGCCGAACGCGCCGACGACGAGGGCACCATCGACTGGGCCGACCCCGGCACCGGCCCGGTGGACGAACAACAGCATCAACAGGCCTACCAACGGCTGGTCGAGGCCTTGCGCAACCTGCCTGCGCGCCAGCGCGAAGCGTTCACGCTGCGCGTGCTGGAAGACCTGGACGTGGCCACCACCGCCAAGGCGATGGGCTGCTCGGAAGGCTCGGTCAAAACCCACCTGTCGCGTGCGCGCGACGCGTTGCAAAAACAGTTCGAGGATTTCCTGTGAACCGCTCCCACGACCCGGCCCAGCTGGATGCGCACCTGCGCCAGCTGCATGCCTCCGCACTGACCAGCCTGCCGCCGCAGACCCTGGCGCGCCTGCGCCAGGCCCGTCAGGCGGCCGCTCCCACGCGCGCCCGGCGCGGCTACTGGTTGCTGGCGACTGCGTGTTCCGGCCTGCTGGCGGTCGGCATCGGCCTGCAGCTGCGTCCAGGCGAGCGCGCCTCGCCGGACCGCACCCCGACCCAGGTGGTCGCCGGCACCACCACCGATACCGACGACATGCTGACCCAGAATCCGGACCTGTACGTCTGGCTGGGGTCCGATACCGCCCTGGCCATGGAATAAGCACGATGACCCGCACCACCCGCCTGTTGTTGACCCTGCTGCTGTGCGCCGTGCCCTGCGCGTCCTTGCTGGCCCAGGCCCATTCCCCCGGACCGCCGGGACCGCCACCGCCGGATGGCCCAGGCCCGCGAGGACCCGGACCGCGCGAGGCAGACACGCCGATGCCCGAGTGGGACAAGCTCACCCAGCAGCAGCGGCAGGTGCTGATCGATGCGCTGCGCGAACGCTGGAACGATGTGCCGGAAGAACGCCCGC
This sequence comes from Xanthomonas sp. LMG 8993, assembly GCF_009835065.2. Classification (NCBI taxonomy): domain Bacteria; kingdom Pseudomonadati; phylum Pseudomonadota; class Gammaproteobacteria; order Lysobacterales; family Lysobacteraceae; genus Xanthomonas; species Xanthomonas sp. LMG 8993. The sequence continues at coordinate 175,987 of NZ_QVIF02000003.1, forward strand.
GCATGTATCGCCATGCGCGCCGCTGGCTGGACATGACCCCGGAGCAGCGCAAACAGGCCAAGGCCGGCATGGACCGCTTCCGCAACATGAGCCCGGAGCAACGCCGCGAGGCCAAGGCCTTGTTCGAACGCATGCGCACGCTCAACCAGCAACAACGCAATGAGCTGCAGCAACGCTGGCAGAAGATGAGCCCGGCCGAACGCAGCACCTGGCTGCGCGAGCATCCGCCCACCGACGACTGACGCGGCGCTGCCGCGGCAAGCGCAACCCGTCAGCGCACCGGTGCATCCCAGTCACGCGCGGCCACCGTAGGAGCGCGCTGACGCGCGACGGAGCATTACCGATAAAGCGCCATCGCGCGCCAGCGCGCTCCTACCCGCCAGTGCGCAAGGCGCATGGGCTCGGCGGGGCTACGCAGTCGCTGGCGCCGACCAGCGTGTCTTGGCCAGCAGTTCGTCGTCCCAGTCGAACGACAGCGCGCCATCCTTGATCAGCAATGCGGCGAACGCGTAGGCGTTGCGCGCGAACATCTCGCTGGCGTGCACCGCGCCCTGGCTGGCCAGGTTGAGCGGCCCGGCGATCACCACGCCGTCGCGCTCATAGGTATCGCCGGGCCGGGTGGCAGCGCAATTGCCGCCGGTTTCCGCGGCCAGATCGACGATCACGCTGCCGGCGCGCATGCCGTGCAGCATCTCCGTGCTCAGGATCTTCGGCGCCGGCCGGCCGGGCACGGCGGCGGTGCAGACCACCACGTCCACGCCTTTGAGGTGTTCGGCCAGCCGGCGTTGCTGTTCGGCGCGTTCGTCGTCGGTGAGCTGGCGCGCATAACCGCCCTCGCCGGCCGCGCTCACGCCCAGATCCAGGAAGCGCGCGCCCAGCGAGGCGATCTGCTCGCGCGTTTCCGGGCGCACATCGAAGCCTTCGACCTGCGCGCCCAGCCGCCTGGCGGTGGCGATCGCCTGCAGCCCGGCCACGCCCGCACCGATCACCAACACCTTGCACGGGCGCATGGTGCCGGCGGCGGTGGTCAGCATCGGAAAGAAGCGCGGCGCCAGCTGCGCGGCGATCAGCACGGCCTTGTAGCCGGCCATACCGGCCTGCGAACTCAAGACATCCATCGATTGCGCACGCGTGGTGCGCGGCAGGCGCTCCAGCGGAAACGCGACCAGCGCACCGGTGGCAATCGCCTGCGCACGTGCCGGGTCGGCGTCCGGCGCCAGCATGCCGATCAGCACGGTGTGGGGCCTGCATTGCTGCAGCAGTTCGGTGGGCGGTGCCTGCACGCTCAGCAGCACCTCGGCCTGGGCCAGCGTGTCTGCCGTGGCGAGCTGCGCCCCGGCCTGCAGATACGCGGCGTCGGCCATGCTGCTGGCACAGCCGGCGCCTGGCTCGATCCACACGCTGGCGCCGAGCGCGACCAGTTTCCTGACCGTTTCCGGCGTGGCGGCGACGCGGCGCTCGCCTGCCGCGCGTTCTTTCAGCACCAGCACCTGCACAGCCATGGCTTGCTCCGCTCGCGCGCCTGTCGTCGCGGCGATGCTAGCAGAGCGCGGCAGCCACGCTCAGGGCGTCAGCAAGGCCGGCAGCATCGGGGCGAGCAACTGCTCGGGCGGTGCCAGCGCCACCGCTTCGGTGCGGTGGTCGATGGCCAGACACGCATAACCATGCGCCGCGCTCCAGGCCAGCAGCACCCGTTGATGCAGCAGGTGCGCATCCGGCGCACTGCCGTGCCGGGCCAGCCAGGCCGCATGCAGGGCATCGCGCAGGCAGGCCATTGCCGCATCGGTGGCCGCCAGCAGGCGCGGCAGGCTGCGTCGCTGCGGCTCCAGGCTCTGCATCAGGCGAAACTGCTGCGGGTAGGCGATGGCGAACCGGATATAGCCCAGGCCGCCGCCCAGCAGTGGGTCGACCTCGCGCTGGGCCTGCACGATCCACTCGACCATGCGTTCGTACCCGTCTGCGACCAGTTCCACCACCAGGCCTTCCAGCGAGCCGAAGTGATGTGCCGGTGCGGCATGCGAAACGCCCGCACGGCGGGCGCACTCGCGCAGGCTCAGCCCGCGCGGACCCGATTCGCCGACGATCTCCCAGGCCGCGCGGCGCAGGGCGGCGGGCAGATCGCCGTGGTGATACGTCGCTGACTTGGGCGCGTGGGACATGGCGGCTTCGCAAATCGGGATGTCATTGGAGCAGGGAATCTTGACGCTGACAAGATTGGCGGTGCAGACTCGCCCCGCATCTTGCCAGCGTCAAGATTTGGCGACGGGTGCAGCCCTTCCCCCAGCGAGTGTTCCCATGGCTAAGGCATCCTCCCGCTGGCGCATGCGCCTGACCCGCACGCTGTTCGGGTTGGCCAGCCGCCTGGCCCCCGGCCCGACCGGCCGCCTGCTGGCGCGCCGCTTCGTGACGCCGGATGCGGCATCGCGCCGGCATGCCGCATCCACCCTGGCGACGCTGTCCGACGTGGGCCGCGACAGCCTGTCCATCGATGGTATCGACATCGCGGTGTATGTCTGGGGCGATCCGGCGCAGCAACCGTATGTGCTGCTCTCCCACGGCTGGTCCAGCTATGGCCTGCGCTTTGCCGCCTGGGTGCCACGGCTGCAGGCGCTGGGCTATGCGGTGGTGGCCTTCGACCAGGCCGGGCACGGATTGAGCGGTGGGCGCATCAGCTACATGCCGCACTTTGTCGAGGTGCTGCGCCGGATCGGGCGGCACTTCGGCCGGCCGGCGGCCTTCATCGGTCATTCGCTGGGTTCGGCATCGGTCGTGTTCGCCGATGAAGCGGCCTGGCAGCCGGCGCGCTACGTGCTGATCGCGCCATTGCTGGCCCCGGCCGAGACCGCACGCCGCCAGTTCCGCGCCTTTGGCATCGCGGCCAAGACCTTCGTTCCGTTCGAGAACCTGCTGCATGCGATCACCGGCAAACGCTTTGCCGATTTCGATGCGTCCCCGCATCTGCCGCGTTTCCAGCGCCCGGCCCTGATCATCCATGACCGCCGCGACCGCGAGACACCCTGGGACGAAGGCGCGCGTTTTGCGGCGCTGTGGCCGCAGGCGCAATTGCTGACCACCGAAGGCCTGGGGCATAACCGCATGGTCGACCATGCCTCGGTCATCGAAGCGGCGCTGGACTTTATCGGCCCGGCGCGGGCCTGAGCGTACCGCGATGCGGCAAGCGCATCGCGCGGTACCCGCTAATGCACGGTGCTGTTGTGCAACGGATCCAGGCGGTCGATGACGCCCTGCATGGCGCTGTCGAAGGCGCCGTCGTTGATGTGCTCGCGCAGCCTGCCCAGGCGCACCATCACCGCCAGTTCTTCCGGCGAAGCGACGCAGAAGCGTACGCCGCGGCGATTGACGAACAGCAGCCGCTGCGAGATCGGGCTCACCCACGACAGCTTGCCCGCCTGCACCTTGCCGTCCTTGTCGACGAAATCCAGCCAAGTGCCGATATCCATCGCACGGAAACGCTCGGCATCGGCGCTGTCGATGCTCTGCGCCACCGCCTCGGCCCCCAGCACCACGCTGACGCTTTCGGCAGCCGGCGGCGGCAGGTTGACCTGCGGCAGTTCCGGCAAGGCCTTTTCCAGCTCCGGGCGCGCTTCGGCGATGGCCTGCAAGGTGTCGTGCAATGCGGTGATGGCCACCACCACCGCGTCGCCATGCAGGCCGACGCTGGCAAATACGCGATGCAGGGCCGGTTGCCAGACCTGCAGCCACGGCTTGCCGACGATGTGGCGACGTGCCTCGGCCAGTTCTTCCAGCAAGCCATCGGCCAGGGCCAGTGCCTCGACGGTGCCCGGACCTTCCTCACCGTCGCGCAGGATCGCCATGGTCAGATGGTGCAGCCACGGCTGACGCAGGAAATCCTCCACGGCCCTGGGCAGCGGCGTGCCGGCCTGCGTGCGCTGTTCCAGCTCCGACAGCGCGCGGCTGCGTGCCAGCTCGAGCTTTTCCTGGCCGCGCTGGGTTTCGGTGGCGCGCCGCTCGGCAATTTCCACCCGGCGCCGGTGCTGCGACAGGAAATCGCGAAATTCCTCTTCCAGGGTCAGGAAGATCGCCAGGTTCTCGTTGAATTCGGCCACCAGGCGGTCGACGATTTCCTCGACCTTGCCCATCAGCACACGCTCGGCAGCGCTGTCGCCGGTGTTGCCTTCGCAGGCCTCGGCCAGCGAATTGAGCAGGCGCCGCGCGGGATGGGTCTTCTGCACGAACATTTTGCGATCCAGCAGCGCAACCTTGACGAAGGGCACCACCAGCCGGCCGATCATTTCGCGCGAGCGGTTTTCCAGATCGCGCTCGTCCAGCATCACGTCGAACAGCATGCCGACCAGGTCGATCGCATCCTCGTCCATCGGGTCCAGGCGCGCGGTCGCCGGGTCCACGCCCAGCCGCGTGGCGCTGGACAGCACTTCGTTCTTCAGCCGCTGCGCCAGCGACTCGGTGTCGTCGCCGATGGCTGCCTGCAGCGTCGCGCTCGGCGTGGCCTGCAGCAGCGACAGCACCGACATCATCTCGCGCTGGCTCAGCGGGCGTTGCTGGCCTACCGCCACCGATGCGGCAGAGGCGGTGTTGTCGCGCACGCTCCGGGTCTGCTGCAGCAGTTCGTGCAACGCTTCCAGCAACATGCCCTGGCTGCCGCCAGGGTGATCGGCCTCACCGCCATCCATGCCGCCGGCAGCGCCGCCACCGGCCTGGCCACGCTGGGCGGCGGCCTGCATGCGGCCGCGGCTGTGCGCCCAGCGGTCCAGGAAGCGGTTGGCCCAGGCCGGTGCGTACTGGTCGCTCTGGTCGTCGCCGCCGATGTCGGCAGCCGCGCCCTGGGCCTCGGCCTGGGCGCGCTCCTCGGGCGTCGTGTCGCCGCGTGGCTGCACGCGCGGCGGCGGGCGCTTGGGCTGGGAAATTTCCGGCATGACGCCAGCCTTGGCCAGCGTCTCGTCCAGGCGCGCATACAGCTTGCCGATCGGCTCGGCCAGGTCGCGCTCGCACAGCTTGATCAGTACAAGGCGCACTTCCGGCGCCAGGTCGCAGGTGGCGAAGGCTTCGTGGATCGCCACGCCCAGATGCTCCGGACCGAGCGGGTTGGTGTCGGCCACCAGTTCCAGGCCGCCGGCGATCCAGCCCAGGCGGCGGTCCACCCGCGCCAGCACCTGCTTGAAGTCGCGCAGCAGCACCGTGGCCAGGTTGCGCACCGCCAACCGCGATTCGAGCACGTGTTCGGGCACCAGACTCAGCGGGCCGGTGCCGATGTCGCCTGCCAGGACCACCTCGGCCGACAGCGGCTCGCCCAGCAACAACGCCTGCCAGCCGTCGTCCAGCTGCTGGCGGAACCGCGTGGCCACTTCGTCGCGCTTGCGGCGCAACTCGCGCATGCCGTCGAGAAACAACAACTGCGATGTGCCCGCGGATTCGGCGCGATCGAACAGCACATCATCAAAGTGTGCGACTGCAGCGGCAAAAACCTGCGCGAGTGCGGGCACGAACACGGCGTGCGCCTGTTCGAGCAAGCGTTGGTCACGGCCCGGATGTCCCGACGGACTGGGCTGAAAAGTCATGCGCAAAGGCTCCCCGCCCCTGCAGGCGTGAAAATATTCAAACGAAAGAAAACAGACGCGGCCCCAAATTCCGCCACCGCATGGTAGGCGTTTCGCTCGTTTGTTAAGTGTGACGCAATTCGCACTTTAGTCGTGACCGCCCAGGGTTTGCGTGTCAGTCGGACATCCTAGCGTGCATCGCTGCGGTGGCGCTTGCCAGCGCGTATTAACCGCCTGCGGGGGTTAAGCCTTCAGCATGTGCGGCCGGTCCAGCGCATCGACGACATCCTGCATCGCGCTGTAGAACGCGTCCTCGTCGCGATGCAGACGCAGGCGGTCCAGCCACACCATCATCGCCAGTTCCTCCGGCGAGGACACGCACAGCCGCCCGCCGCGCCGGTTGACGAACATCAGCCGCCCGGAAATCGGGCTGATCCAGCACAACCTGCCGGCCTGCACACGGCCGTGCCGGTCGACGAACTCCAGGCAGGTGCCGAGCGCCATGCCGCGGAAGAAATCGGCGGTGACACGATCGAATTCCACCTGCGCGGTGGCATCCAGCATCGGCGTCAGCGGCTCGCCGACCGGCTCGGCCGGACCGGGGCTGGGGCGCAGCGCGCTCAAGGTCGGCGCAAACAGGGCGGGATCCGGCGCTCCCGCAGCCGGCACCGATGGCGTGGACAGCAGCGCGCGCTGCAGTTCCTGCAGGGCCAGCTCGGCGTCGCGTTGCGCCAGGCCGGCCAGCGCGAAAGCCTGCAGCAGCTGCGCACGCTGCGGCTCCAGCGCGGTGCCGCCAGGCGCAGCACCCAGTTGCGCCAACACCGCATCGCCCAGGGCCACGGCCGCGTCCAAGGCCGGGCCGGTGCCGTCGCCACGCAACGCCACCTGTTGCACATACGGCTGCCAGACGCGGCCAAGGAAATGCTCGACCAGCGGCGGCAGCGGCCCGCGCGCCAGGCGCTCTGCCAGCGCCTGCGCGGCCGTGCTGCGTGCGGCTTCGCGGCGTTCTTCGGCGCGCTGCAATTCGCTGGCGCGGCGCTCGGCGATTTCCACCCGGCGCCGATACTGTTCGTAACTGGCGCCGAACTCGGCTTCCAGCGTCAAAAACAGCCCCGGATGCTCGTCGAAATCGCGCACCACCGTGTCGATCACCGCCTGCACCTGGCCGAGCAAGGCCTGCTCTGCCGCGGTTTCGCCGGCATTGCCATCGCAGGCGTCGACCAACAGGTTGAGCAGGCGGCGTGCGGGATGGCCGTCGCGCACGAACAGGTGGCCGTCCAGCATCGCCAGCTTGGCCAACGGCACTAGCAACTGGCCGAGCAGGCTGCGCTGCGCATCCGACAGATGGCTCTGCACCAGGATCGCGGCGAACAACAAGGCCACCAGATCCAGCGCGTCCTCGTCGTCGGGGTTGAGGCAGGTGGTGGCCGGATCCACCCCAAGCGCGGCGGCGGCGCGCCTGACCTGCTGCCGCAGGCCACATGCCAGGCCCGAATCGGTGCCGTCGATGGCATCGAAGCCGGCCGCAGGCATGGTCTGCAGCAGCGACAGCGCCGACACCACCTCGCGCGGCGACAGCAGACGCTGCCCGGCAGGTGCGGGCGTGTCGCCATCGGGTTCGCGTTGGCGGCGTGCATGCTGCAGCAAATGGTGCAGGCCGGCCGGCAACAGCTCGCGGCCGCTGCGCAGATGCACGTCGATCGCCTCGACGCCGGCCAACGCGCCCTGCCCGCCCGACCAGTCGGCGAAGAAGCGCGCGATCCAGTCCGGCGTCTCGGCGGCCTGCTCGCCGGCGCCTTCGTCCTGGCGCGGAATGCCGCGCCGCCGGCTGCGCGGCTGCGGCAACTCGCGCAAGCGCGCCACCTGCGCCAGCGCCTGTTCCAGCGCGCCGTAGCGCTGGCCGACGCGTTCCATCAGGTGCTGCTCGCAGACCTTGATCACCGCCAGATGCGCCTTGGGCGCCAGCGTCACCCCCTGAAAGGCCTCGTACAGGGCCACGCCCAGATGCTCCGGCCCGAACGGATTGCTGTCGCCATCGATACGCAGCCCGCCGGCAATGAAGCCGAGATAGCGATTGAGCCGCATCAGCTCCGTGCGCCACTGGTGCTGCAGCGCGCCGGCCAGGTTGCGCACCGCCAGGCGCACCTCCAGGTCCTGCTCGGGCAGCAGGGTCAGCCCGGCCGCACCGCGGCCCAGGCTGCGATCGGCCGACAACGGCCGCCCGGATTCCAGCCCCTGCCAGGCCTTGGCCAGATGCCCGCGGAAACGCGCGGTGATCGGCTCGCGCTGCTGCCGCACCGCCTGGATCGCTTCCAGGAAGTCGTTCTGGGCCGGGCCGGCATCGGCCGCCAGCTGGAACAGCGCCTCGGCCAATGTGTCCTGGAATTGGACAAAGGCATCGGCCAGCGGCACCAGCACAATCTCGCGTACCTGGTCGAGCAGCTGCGAATTGCGGCTGGGGAGCACGGGGGTGGATACGAACTGGGTCATCGGGCGGCGCACAGGACGAACATGGAAGGGATGTCACGACCGGGCCGGCATCGGCCCGCCGCCCATGATGCGGCGGGCGTTGGGAAGGGCCTGTCTATAATTGCCCGCATCCTCGCCTCGACCCGGAATTATGCACGCACCGTATTCGCTCCAGGCGCTGGACGCGCGCCGCTCGGTCCCCTCCAAACAGCTGGGCGAACCCGGCCCGGATGAAGACACCCTGCTGCGCATGCTTACCTCGGCAGTGCGCGTGCCCGACCACGGCAAGCTGGTGCCGTTCCGCTTCTTGCGCATCAGCGGCGATGCCCGCCAGGCACTGGGTGATTTCCTGGCCGAGCGCAGCCTGGCCGCCGACCCGCTGACGCCGCCCGCCGCGGTCGAAAAAGACCGCAACCGTTTCAACGATGCGCCGCTAGTGATCGTGGTGATCGCCGCGCTGCGCCCCGGGCACAAGGTGCCCGAGCAGGAACAGCTGCTCACCGCCGGCTGCGTGTGTTTTGCGCTACTGCAGGCCGCGCAGGCGCATGGCTTCGGCGCGCAGTGGCTGACCGCGTGGATGGCCTACGACCCGGCGGTGACCGGCTATCTGGGCCTGGAGCAGAACGAGCGCATCGCCGGTTTCATCCATATCGGCACCCCGCGCCTGCAGGTGCCAGAGCGCGAACGCCCGGACCCGCGTGCGCTGCTGCGCGACTGGACCCCGTGACCACGCACACCCCCATGCTTGCAGGCGCGCCGCCGTCGATCAGCCGACCGACCCCGCTTTATCTGGTCGATGCCAGCCTGTACGTGTTCCGCGCCTGGCATTCGATCCCGGACGAATTCCAGGATGCGCAAGGCTGGCCGACCAACGCCGTGCACGGCTTTGCGCGTTTCCTGCTCGACCTGCTCGAACGCGAGGATCCGCAGCACATCACCATCGCCTTCGACGAGGCGCTGGACAGCTGTTTTCGGCATGCGCTCTACCCGGCCTACAAGGGCAATCGCACTCCGGCACCGGATGCGTTGCGGCGCCAGTTCGCGCATTGCAAGGCGCTGTGCGCGGCATTGGGCCTGAGCGTGCTGGCGCACCGCGATTACGAGGCCGACGACCTGATCGGCAGCGCCTTGCACAGCGTGCGTGCGCACGGCCTGCGCGGGGTGATCGTGTCGGCCGACAAGGATCTGTCGCAGCTGCTGCTCGAACATGATGAGCAGTGGGATTACGCGCGCAACCTGCGTTGGGGCATGGACGGGGTCAAGGCGCGCCACGGCGTGCACGCCCATCAGATCGCCGACTACCTGGCGCTGTGCGGCGATGCGATCGACAACATTCCCGGCGTCACCGGCATCGGCGCTAAATCGGCGGCGGTCCTGCTGGCGCATTTCGGCAGCCTGGATGCCTTGCTGGAGCGTATCGACGAGATCCCGTTCCTGCGCCTGCGCGGCGCGGCGCAGATGGCCGCGCGCCTGCGCGAGCAACGCGAACACGCGCTGCTGTGGCGTCAGCTCACCACCATCGCACTCGACGCGCCGCTGGCGCTGACCGACGCCGGTTTCACGCGCGCGCCAGCCGATACCGACATGCTGGGCGGCTTGTGCGAGAGCCTGCGCTTCGGCCCGCTCACCCGGCGCCGGTTGCTGGCCGCCTGCGGCGGCGCGCCGGCACCGCGCACTCCCGTTTCCCTGGAACAAGGCCTGCATCCATGAACCGACACGACACCCCGCCCACCGTGGTCTACGAAGGCAAGTACCAGCGCATGGTCGTGCGCGGCACCTGGGAATATTCCGAACGCGTGCACGCCGGCGGCCTGGCCGCGATCATCGTGGCGGTGACCCCGGACGATGCGATGTTGTTCGTCGAGCAGTTCCGCGTGCCGCTGCAGGCCCGCACCATCGAAATGCCGGCCGGCCTGGTCGGCGACGTGCATGCCGACGAGTCGATCGAGCTGTCGGCCATTCGCGAACTGGAAGAAGAAACCGGCTGGACCGCCGAGCACGCCGAAGTGCTGATGATCGGCCCGACCTCGGCCGGCGCCAGCAGCGAGAAGATCGCCTTCGTCCGCGCCACCGGCCTGCGCAAGGTCGGCGCCGGCGGCGGCGATGCCAGCGAAGACATCACCGTGCACGAGATCCCGCGCACGCAGGTCGGCGCCTGGCTGGTGCAGAAGATGGCCGAGGGCTATCAGATGGATCCCAAGCTGTGGGCCGGGCTGTATCTGGTCGATCACGCACTGGACGGCACCCCGCGTGGCTGAAGCGACCGCTGCCCGCCTGCTCGGTGCCGACGATCCCGCGCCGTTCAGCGTGCACAACCCGCAGGCCGCCTCGCCGTGGCTGCTGATCGCCGACCACGCCGGTCAGCGCGTGCCGGCGCGGCTGGCCAATCTGGGCCTGCCGCAGCAGGAACTGGACCGCCATATCGGCTGGGATATCGGCATTGCCGAGGTCACCCGCCTGCTGGCCGATGCGCTGGATGCGGTCGCCATCGCGCAGACCTATTCGCGCCTGGTGATCGACTGCAATCGCCCGCATGGTTCGGCCACGCTGATGCCCGAGGTCAGCGACGGCACCTCGGTTCCGGGCAACCTGCAGCTGTCGGCCGACGATCGGCAGCAGCGCATCGATGCGATCTTTGCGCCATACCACGCGCGCATTGCGGCGGAACTGGATGCACGCGCACAGCGCGGGCAACCCACCGTGCTGGTGTCGATGCACAGCTTCACGCCGATCATGGCCGGCAATGCACGGCCCTGGCATGCCGGCGTGCTGTACAACCGCGACACGCGGCTGGCGCACCGCCTGCTGCAGGCCTTGCGCGACGAGCCGGATCTGGTGGTTGGCGACAACCAGCCCTACGCGGTCAGCGACACCAGCGACTATGCGATTCCGGTCTACGGCGAAGGCCGCGGACTGCTGCATGTGGAGCTGGAACTGCGCCAGGACCTGATTGCCGATGCCGCCGGGCAACAGGCGTGGGCACAACGCCTGGCACGCATCCTGCCGCCGCTGGCGCAGGCACTGCTGCCGCACTGACTCCTACGGAGCATGCGGCGGCCGCGCTGATCCGCAGCCTCGGTGACGACGGTAGCCTCGTAGGAGCGCACCCGGGCGCGACAGGCCGTCCCGTTACCCTACGTCGCGCCCGGGTGCGCTCCTACCGCTGGCGCGCGAGCGCTGCTGCAGCTTCCCGTGCACGCTCGCGGTTGCGCTCAGGCGAACCCGTCGGTGGCGCGCACCAGCGCATCGACATTTTCCGGCTCGAAGGCCGAATGCCCCGATGCCGGGCTGATCTGCAGCTGCGCCTTCGGCCATACCTTGTGCAGGTCCCAGGCGCTTTGCAGCGGGCACACCACGTCGTAACGGCCGTGCACGATCACGCCGGGGATGTCGGCGATGCGGTGCGCGTCACGCAGCAGCTGGTCTTCGACCTCGAAGAAACCGCCGTTGACGAAGTAGTGGTTCTCGATGCGCGCGAACGCCAGGGCGAAGTGCGCGTCCTCGTGTCCGGTGACGAAGTCGGCGTCCACATGCAGGAAGCTGGTAGCACCTTCCCACACGCTCCACGCCTTGGCCGCGGCCAGACGCGTGGCTTCGTCGTCGCTGGTCAGGCGGCGATGGAAGGCGGAGATCAGATCGGCGCGCTCCACCACTGGAATCGCGTTGACGTAATGCTCCCAGGCATCCGGGAACAGCCGGCTGGCGCCCTGCTGATAGAACCACTCCAGCTCGAAACGGCGCAGCAGGAAGATGCCACGCAGCACCAGCTCGGTGACCTGCTGCGGATGGGTCTGCGCATAGGCCAGCGCCAGGGTCGAGCCCCAGCTGCCACCGAACACCTGCCAGCGCGCGATGCCCAGGTGTTCGCGCAGGCGCTCGATGTCGGCGACCAGGTCCCAGGTGGTGTTGTTCACCAGATCGGCATGCGGGGTGGAACGGCCTGCGCCGCGCTGGTCGAACAGCACGATGCGGTATTTGGCCGGGTCATGGAAGCGCCGCATCTTGTCGTTGCAACCGCCGCCGGGGCCGCCGTGCAGCATCACCACCGGCTTGCCCTGCGGATTGCCGCACTGTTCGAAATACAGCGTGTGGCGGTCATCGACCTGGAGGGTGCCGTGGTCGTACGGCGTGATCTCGGGATAGAGCGTGCGCATGCGTCGGTCCTGCGGGAAACCGCTAGTGTATCGGCACCCGGTCTGCACACGCGGGCGCCCCATGCGATCGAGCCAGGGCGGGCGCACGGCGAAGCGCGAGGACGTGGAGCGACGGAGCCAAGCTCCTGCACGCAGCGCCGGACGGGCACGGTCGGTGCCCGGAAGCGGCATGTCCTGTTTCAGCTCCGAGCGCGCCGTCCCCCTCCACCTGGCGACCGCTCCGTGGCCGGCCGCGCTAGCCCGCAGCGGGCGACCAGCGCCCCGACGTCACCCGGTCACGCTGCTCCAGGTCCTGATGCGTGGCCACCGCGTCGAACCCACGCGCCTGCAGCAGCCCGGCCACCGCCGCGCCCTGGTCCCAGCCGTGTTCGAGCAGCAGCCAGCCGCCCGGTAGCAGATGCGCAGGCGCATCGGCGACGATCAGGCGGATGTCGTCCAGGCCATCGGGGCCGGAAGCCAATGCACTGGCCGGCTCGTAGCGCAGGTCGCCTTCGCCCAGATGCGGATCCTGCGCGGCGATATACGGCGGGTTGCTGGCGATCAGGTCGAAGCGCTCGCCGGCCAGTGGCGCGAACCAGTTGCCCTGCCGGCATTCGACATTGCGCAAGCGGTGGCTGTCGGCATTGCGCCGGGCAACTGCCAGCGCCGCCGCGCTGGCATCGGTGGCGATTACCTGTGCCTGCGGCCGCTCGCTGGCGATGGCCAGCGCGATCGCGCCACTGCCGGTGCCCAGATCGGCAACGCGGCGGCCCGGCCGGGCGTCCAGGCGCTCAAGTGCCAGCTCGACCAGCACCTCGGTGTCGGCGCGCGGGATCAGCGTGGCGGTGGAGACCGCCAGATCCAGCGTCCAGAACCCCCGCGTGCCGGTCAGGTAGGCCACCGGTTCGCCGGCCTGGCGCCGCTGCACCAATGACTCGAACGCCTGCGCGACAGACGGCTCGACCGGATCGCGGCCATGCGCGAACAGCCAGGCGCGGTCGCGGCCCAGCGCGTGCAGCAGCAGCGGCTCGGCATCACTGCGCTCGATCCGCTCGACCGCACGCCGCAGCAGCTGCTCGGCGGCAAGACCGGCTGGGTCCTCACTCATACGGATCATTCACTCATGCGCAACATCGGCTGACCATTATCGGAGATGGAATCGGCCCCTGCAGCGGCAGACGCCGCCTGCAAACTCGATAGCCACAGCCTATCTATACAATTCCATCAATCGATTTGAGAAATCTATCGATCCTACCTACCATGGCGACTGTTCCATCCCCCGCCCCCTTCATCGCACGAGGAAACTCAATGTCTCTTATCAACACTCAGGTCCAGCCGTTCAAGGCGAATGCGTACCACAACGGCAACTTCATCGAAGTCACCGAGGCCAGCCTGAAGGGCAAGTGGTCGGTGCTGATCTTCATGCCGGCCGCCTTCACCTTCAACTGCCCGACCGAAGTGGAAGACGCCGCCGACAACTATGCCGCGTTCCAGAAGGCAGGCGCCGAGGTCTACATCGTCACCACCGATACGCACTTCTCGCACAAGGTGTGGCACGAAACCTCGCCGGCCGTGGGCAAGGCGCAGTTCCCGCTGATCGGCGACCCGACCCACAAGCTGACCCGCGCGTTCGGCGTGCACATCGAAGAAGAAGGCCTGGCCCTGCGCGGCACCTTCATCATCAACCCGGACGGCGTGATCAAGACCCTCGAGATCCACGACAACGCGATCGCCCGCGACGTCACCGAGACGCTGCGTAAGCTGACTGCTGCCCAGTTCGTCGCCAACAACCCGGGCCAGGTCTGCCCGGCCAAGTGGAAGGAAGGCGCCAAGACCCTGGCTCCGTCGCTGGACCTGGTCGGCAAGATCTAAACCGACTGACACCTCCGGCCTGTGGTTGAGGCCGGAGCATCTCCGGCCCAGCACTGGGCCGGGGGTGAACCGGAGCCGGTGCCGGGCTGCCCGCCAGCCATCGCCAGCACGCATTCCCGACATCGCGCCGGCTGCGGTTCATCCCCTTCCTCCCCGGCGACCTGCCTCAGCGCAGCGACGCCACGCCCTCCCCTTGCCCATTCCCAGGAGTTCTCCATGTTGGATGCCAACCTCAAGACCCAGCTGACCGCCTACCTGGAACGGGTTACCCGTCCGATCCAGATCAATGCCTCGATCGACGACAGCGCCGGCTCGCGCGAAATGCTCGACCTGCTCGAGGATCTGGTGCTGCTGTCGGACAAGATCAGCCTGGACATCCACCGCGATGACAACCAGCGCAAGCCCTCGTTCGCGCTGACCACGCCGGGCCAGGACATCTCGCTGCGCTTTGCCGGCCTGCCGATGGGCCACGAGTTCACCTCGCTGGTGCTGGCGCTGCTGCAGGTGGGCGGTCACCCGTCCAAGGCCGCCGCCGAGCTGATCGAGCAGGTGCAGCACCTGGATGGCGACTACCAGTTCGAAACCTATTTCTCGCTGTCGTGCCAGAACTGCCCGGACGTGGTGCAGGCGCTGAATCTTGCCGCCGTGCTCAACCCGCGCATCAAGCACGTGGCCATCGACGGTGCGTGGTTCCAGGACGAGGTCGAAACCCGCCAGATCATGTCGGTGCCCACCGTCTACTTGAACGGCGAGCTGTTCGACCAGGGCCGCATGACGCTGGAACAGATCGTCGCCAAGCTCGACACCAACGCGGCCAAGCGCGACGCCGCCAAGATCGCCGCCAAGGACGCCTTCGAGGTGCTGGTGGTCGGCGGTGGCCCGGCCGGCTCGGCAGCGGCCGTCTACGCCGCGCGCAAGGGCATCCGCACCGGCGTGGCCGCCGAGCGTTTCGGTGGTCAGGTGCTGGACACCATGTCGATCGAAAACTTCATCTCGGTACCGGAAACCGAAGGCCCGAAGATGGCCGCCGCGCTCGAGCAACACGTGCGCCAGTACGACGTGGACATCATGAACCTGCAGCGCGCCGAGCAGCTGATTCCGGCCGGTGCCGATGGCCTGATCGAGATCAAGCTCGCCAATGGCGCCTCGCTCAAGAGCAAGACCGTGATCCTGTCCACCGGCGCGCGCTGGAGGCAGATGAACGTGCCAGGCGAAGAGCAATACAAGAACAAGGGCGTGGCCTATTGCCCGCATTGCGATGGCCCGCTGTTCAAGGGCAAGCGCGTGGCGGTGATCGGCGGCGGCAATTCGGGCGTCGAGGCGGCGATCGATCTGGCCGGTATCGTGGCGCATGTCACGCTGGTGGAGTTCGACGACAAGCTGCGCGCCGACGAAGTGCTGCAACGCAAGCTGCGCAGCCTGCACAACGTGCGCATCATCACCAGCGCGCAGACCACCGAAGTGCTGGGCGATGGCCAGAAGGTCACCGGCCTGGTCTACAAGGACCGTACCGGCGGCGACATCCAGCACGTGGATCTGGAAGGCGTGTTCGTGCAGATCGGTCTGCTGCCCAACACCGAATTCCTCAAGGGCTCGGTGGCGTTGTCGCCACGCGGCGAAATCATCGTCGACGACCGAGGCCAGACCAATGTTCCGGGCGTATTCGCTGCCGGCGACGCCACCACGGTGCCGTACAAGCAGATCGTGATCGCGATGGGCGAAGGTTCCAAGGCTGCGTTGAGCGCGTTCGATTACCTGATCCGCTCCAGTGCACCGGTCAGCGCCGACAACGTCGCCCAGGCAGCATAAGCGCACTCAAGCCAGCGCCCGGCCAGCCCGGGCGCTAAGCTCCAGTCGTACCCCGTCACCGCAATGAGGGCTGCTGCACATGAATCTGCGTGACCTGAAATATCTGGTCGCCCTGGCCGACCACAAGCATTTCGGCCGTGCTGCGACGGCCTGCTTCGTCAGTCAACCGACGCTGTCCACACAGATCAAGAAACTCGAAGACGAGCTCGGCGTGCCGCTGGTGGAACGTGCGCCGCGCAAGGTGATGCTGACCCCGGCCGGCCGCGAAGCGGCGATGCGCGCGCGCGGCATCGTGGCCGAAGTGGAACAGATGAAGGAAGCCGCGCGGCGCAGCCAGGATCCGGAAGCCGGCACCGTGCGGCTGGGCATCTTTCCCACCCTGGCGCCGTATCTGTTGCCGCATGTGGTGCCGCGGATCCGCGAGCGATTCCCGCGCCTGGAACTGCTGCTGATCGAGGAAAAAAGCGATCAGCTGGTGCACCAGCTGCGCGAAGGCCGGCTGGATGCGGCGCTGCTCGCACTGCCGTTGCAGGATGAGCAACTGCATGCCGAATTCCTGTTCGAGGAACCCTTCGTGCTGGCCGTGCCGGAAGGCCATCCGCTGTCGCGCCACGACAGCATGACGCTGGACGATCTGTCCGAGCAGCGGCTGTTGCTGCTGGAAGATGGCCACTGCCTGCGTGAGCAGGCGCTGGATGTCTGCCATCTTGCCGGCGCGCTGGAAAAATCCGAATTCCAGGCCACCAGCCTGGAGACGCTGCGCCAAATGGTGGCTGCCAATGTCGGTGTGACCTTGCTGCCGCTGCTGGCGGTCAAGCCGCCGGTCGCGCGCTCGGAGAACATCCGCCTGATCCGTTTCCGCGAAGACAAGCAGCCCAGCCGCCGCATCGCCATGGCCTGGCGCCGCAGCTCGGCCATGACCGCGTTCCTGGAGCAGCTGGCGCAGTTGTTCAAGGAGCTGCCGGAGAGCCTGTTCACGTTGGACCAGCCGGCGACCGGGCCCAAGGCGGTTGCGGCCTGAGGAATCGGGAATCGGGAATCGGGAATCGGGAATCGGGAAATCGTTTCATGGCTGCGGTTGCTTGACGTGTTTTTTTTCACCTTTTCTTGGACATAAGCGACGCGCAAGCGTCGTTTTTTGTTCGGTGGGTGGTTATGGCGCGATGTCTCTGGAAGCACCTGGCGGTTGTGGTGTCATTGGCACGTGGTGGACTCGGACGGGAAACTTCAAGTCAGCCGCTTGTCGCTGAGTGAAGGCGCGCACCTGAGCGCTGCAACACTGCCGTGCTTGCGTGGTTCTATGGCCACGGCCCGCAACTGGTAGTGCCGCGCCTGCCTCGCCCGACGCATGCCGTGCACTGCGCCATCTCGCCATGCATTGCGATCGGGCAGCGGCGCCCTCATCTGGGCAGTGAGGCTTGCCATGTTGGCGGGCCGTCATCGTCAAGGAGATTGCCATGACTTCGCAGCACCACAGCGGCTTGCCGCCATCCATCCTGGTTTCCAGCCACGACCTCGCCCGGCTCGAGGCCCTGCTCGATTCCCCCGCTTTCAACAAGCACCCGGCCGCCACCGCGCTGAGTGACGAACTGGGCCGTGCACGCGTCGTGCCGCCCGACCAGATTCCCGGCGATGTCGTCACCATGCACTCCCGCATCGATTGCGAAGATGAGCTGCATGGCGAACGACATACGCTCACCCTTGTGTATCCGCACGAGGCCGATGTGCAGCACGGCCGCATCTCGGTGCTGGCGCCGGTCGGCACTGCGCTGCTCGGCCTGTCGGTCGGTCAGAGCATCGACTGGCGCACGCCCGACGGGCGCGACCTGCGTCTGCGCGTCAGCGCCGTGCACGATCAACATGCCCTGGCCGGCGCCTGACTTCCCACGCCAGGCGCGCTACCGTAGCGCGCTGCGTCCTATCCACGACCCGTTCCACGATTCGAGAGAACCCGCATGACTGCTCCCTCCAAGCTTGCCCAGTTGCGTGACCTGTCCGTCGTCGTTGCCGACACCGGCGACTACGACGCCATCAAGCGCCTGAAGCCGGTCGACTGCACCACCAATCCCACCCTGGTCAAAAAGGCATTGGATCTGCCGGTGTATGCCGACCTGATCGAGCGCGAACTGGCCTGGGGCCGCGAACACGGCGGCGAAGACCGCGCCAGCACCGTCAACGAAGTGGCCGACCGCCTCACTATCGGCGTCGGCGTCAGGCTGGCCGAGCTGGTCCCCGGCCGCGTCTCCACCGAGGTCGATGCCGACCTGGCGCACGACACCGAGGCGACCATCGCCAAGGCGCGCAAGTTCATTGCGATGTACGCCGAGCGTGGCGTGTCCAAGGACAAGATCCTGATCAAGATCGCGGCCACCTGGGAAGGCATCGAGGCCGCGCGCCAGCTGCAGCGCGAAGGCATCGACTGCAATCTGACCCTGATCTTCAACCGCTCGCAGGCGCTGGCCTGTGCGGAAGCGGGCGTGTTCCTGATCTCGCCGTTCGTCGGCCGGATCCTGGACTACTACGTCGCCCAGGGGCAGACCCCGGCCAGCATCGACGAAGATCCGGGCGTGGTGTTCGTGCGCACGGTCTACAACGAGTTCAAGCAGCGCGGCTCGTCCACCGTGGTGATGGGCGCCTCGTTCCGCTCCACCGCGCAGATCGAAGCCCTGGCCGGTTGCGACCGGCTGACCATCTCGCCGGAGCTGCTGGAAAAGCTCGATGCCGAATATGGCGAACTGCCGCGCAAGCTCTCGCCTGCGCAGGCCGATAACGCGCAGATCACCCCGATCGACAGCGACAGCTTCGCCACCGATCTGGCGGCCGACCCGATGGCCACCGAAAAGCTGGCCAGCGGCATCGATGCCTTCGCCAAGGATCTGCAGGCACTGCGCAAGACCATCACCGACAAGCTCGCCGGCTGATTGCAGCACCGCGGGTCGCAATACCAACGCCTGCAGCCTGGTGGCTGTGGGCGTTTTGGTTTTTGCAATCTGGCTGCGCAGCACACGATGCAGCCACGACGCGTAAGGCAAGGCCCTCGCGATGCTGGCATTGGAAACTGCGGCCGGCCTGGGCCGCCGTACTTTCCAGTCACCGTCGAGCTTGTGGACGCATTGACGCCCGCACAGCCGCCACCAAGCTGCCATGCGCGCGTTTTGGCCTGATCTGCGCGCGGTTCGGCGTCGTTCTCCACACGTCGCTTACACCCGCGCAACCCGCACTGCCTAGAATCCGGGTTCCTCAACTGGCGTAGCGGACAATGGCAAACATTGCAGTGGTGATGGTCGACGGCGTGGCCGATTGGGAAATTGGCGTTGTCCTGCCGGCGGCGCGCGAATGGTTCGGCGACCAGGTCGCCATCGCCAGCATCGATGGTCAGCCGGTGCAGTCGATCGGCGGGCTGCGCATCACCCCGGACTTTGCTCTCTCCGATCTAGCGCCGCTGGACGCCGATCTTTGGATCCTGCCCGGCAGCGAGCGTTGGCAGGCCGGCGAAATTCCCGGCCTGAGTGGCCTGCTGGTCGAGCGCGTGCAGCACCAGCGCCCGGTCGCGGCGATCTGCGGCGCCACCATCGCCCTGGCCTACGCCGGCCTGCTCGACCAGCGCGCGCATACCAGCAACGCGCTGGCCTTCCTGCAGGAACACGTGGTGCCGTATGCCGGTGCTGCGCAATACCGGCACGAAAAGGTGGTGACCGCCGACGGCGTGATCACCGCACCCGGCACCAGCCCGGTCGGCTTCGCGCTTGCCTGCATGCGACTGCTGCATCCGGAGCGCACCGACATGCTCGCCCAGCTGCGCGGCATGTTCGCCGGCGAGTTCGTCTGATCCAGCGGATTCCGGCACGCCTGGCGCATTGGCTGCACTGACTGGATGCAGTGGGTCGCCGCACCGATCCATTGCACCGATTGGCGGTCGGGATTGACCGCAATGATGCGCCGGGCCGGTTCGCCGCTCGGCCACCCGCGGCGGTGCCGGCGCGTGGTGTGCACGCCGCAAAAAAAGATGGCCACGCCGTCTCCGGCGTAGCCATTCAAGTTGCCTGGCATGCACTCCCATGCGCTGCCTGATCGTGATAACGCTGCCGGTCACTGTTGGCCATCGGCACGCCGCCACGATCACGTGGATGACAGCGCTTCAATCCGGCCCGCCTTTCCGTCAGGCATCCAGCCCGATCGGGCAGCTCACTCCCGTTCCGCCAAGCCCGCAATAGCCATTGGGATGCTTGGCGAGATATTGCTGGTGATCGTCTTCGGCGTAGTAGAACGTAGGCGCCGGGAAACGGATCTCCGTGGTGATCGCGCCATACCCGGCGGCGTCCAGTTGCTGCTGGTACGCATCGCGGCTGGCAAGCGCAGCGTCGTATTGCGCCTGTGTCGTGCAATAGATCGCCGAGCGGTATTGCGTGCCGACGTCGTTGCCCTGCTGCATGCCCTGGGTGGGGTCGTGGCTTTCCCAGAACGTGCGCAGCAACTGTGCGAACGACACCGACGCTTCGTCGTACACCACCAACACCGCTTCGGTATGGCCGGTCTGCCCGGAACACACTTCGCCGTAGGTGGCGTTGGGTGTCTCGCCGCCGGCGTAACCCACCGCCGTGGTGTACACCCCTGGCAGGTTCCAGAACTTGCGTTCTGCACCCCAGAAGCAGCCGAGCCCGAACTGCACCTGGGCCAGGCCGGTGAACTCCCCGCGCAACGGATGGCCGTTGATTAGGTGGGTGTTGTGGAGCGGTAGTGCCTGCGCGCGTCCGGGCAAGGCCTCGCCCGGACGTGGCATGCGTTGTTTGAAAGCGCCGATTCCCAGCATGGTGCAACTCCGCAATCGTGAGGATTGCCTGCTGGATGGCGCCGGCCGTAGCGGCTTTCAAGCCACTACGGCCAATGCGGCGTTACTTCCTGGTCACCGAGGCGGTGGCGGTGTCCACTTCCGGCATCGCCGAGCTGTGGTGATTGATGATCAGCCACTTGCCGTCGCGCTTCTCGTACACGAAGGTGTAGCGCGCCTGCACGTCGGTTTTCTTGCCGTCCTTGTCGGTCAGCGTGAAGGTGTAGACACCCGCATCCACCGCGCTGTCGTCATCGAGCACACGCACGGTGCGGTAGTTGACGACGCCCTGCGGCTTCTTGGTCAGGAACATCTCGAAGTACTTTTCGATCTGCTCGCGCGAGGCGCGGACCTCGTTGGACACGGTCGGCAGCAGCACGCCGTCCGGGGCGTACAGGTCGGCCACCTTGTCCGGATTGCCGGTAGCCAGTGCCGCGTTCCAGGTGTCGAACAGCGCGGCGACTTCGCGTTCTTCGCCGCCGGCCGGCAACGTGGCCTTGTCGGTGTAGTGCATCACGCCGCCAGCCAGCGCCGGGGTGGCAGCCAGAGCCAGAACCAGAGAGAACAGAGTGCGACGCATGGGAATCTCCGTGTGGTTGAGGGGGGTGCCGCATCGGGCAAGCGCAGTATCGAAACCAAGCGGCCCCAACAATTCTGCCGACTGGCATATACTCAAATATGCTGATCGGCCTAGAGCGAACTCATGGAAACCCCTACCAATGCTGGCAATTGGCGCCTGACGCTACGCCGCGAAGCGTCCGACAGCGCACGCTGGCAGGCGCTCTGGGAGGTCGCGGTGGCGCTGCGTCAGGCACAGACGCCGGAACAGGCCTGCGACGCGGTACTGGGCCGGGTGCTGCTGTTGCTGGGCCTGGAAGATGGCGCGGTGCTGGCACAGCGCGGGCCGCGCGCGCAGGTGCTGGCCAGCCGCGGCCGCGCATTGCCGCCCGGTGCCAGCGCAGCCGGCGACAGCCATGAAGCGGCCTGGCTGATGCCACCGCGCCCGGCCGATATCCGCGAGGCCAAGGTGCCGATCCAGGCGCTGGGCAGCACCCTGGGCATGCTGTGCGTGGCCTGGAACGACAACCGTCCCGCCCCCGGCAACGACGATGTGCAGGCACTGCAGGCCTTCGCATTGCTGCTGCCGGCGATGGTGGCCGAACCGGCCAGACCGCTCGCCACGCGTCGGCGCAAGCCGGTGCAGGACGACCGCCTGGCCGCGCTCAGCAAGCGCGAGAAACAGGTGCTGTCCCTGCTGCCGCGCGGCCTCACCAATGCGACGCTGGCAGCTGAACTGGGGATTTCTCGCGGCACGGTCAAAGTGCATGTGGAGCGAATCCTGCAGAAACTTGAGGTAAAAGATCGCACCCAGGCCGCGGTGTACGCGGTCCAAGCCGGACTCGCGCTATGAATGCAATGGCGGTGCGTTGGAACGATTGGCCGATCACCCGCAAGAGCCTGGCGGTGGTGACCCTGCCCCTGCTGCTGCTGGCGGTGGCCCTGATGGCGATCTACAGCGTGGAGCGGCAGAACATCGCCGCCGAAAACGATGTGCGGCAGACGCTGGAGGTGTTGAGCGATCTGTACGAAGCACACGCGCTATTGGCCGAAACCGCGGCCGGCGTGCGCGGGTATCGGCTGGTGCGCCGCGATGAATTCCTTACCCCATACCGCGATGCCGAGCCGCGCCTGCAACGGGTGGCCGAGCGGCTGTCGCAACGCATCACCGACCCGGGGCAGGCGCAACGGTTTGCGCGCATCAAACCGTTGTTTGCGGAAAAGATGCAGGGGTGGCGCCGGTTGCTGGCGCCGGATCTGAGCCGCGAAGAAGAGATCCGCCAGCTGTGGGACGGCAAGTACAAGCTCGACATCCTGCGTGCCGAACTGCGCGAACTGCGCAATTACGAAACCGCGCAATTGCAGCTACGTACCGCCAAGGCGCAGGGGCTGCGCCAGCGCAATCTCATCATCACTTTAAGTGCGGCGATGCTGGGCGGCCTGGGCGCGGTGTTCGCGGTGGCGTGGTTCGCCTCGGCGCTTTCCGGGCGCCTGCGCACGCTGGCCGCCAATGCCGACCGGCTGGGCGAAGGCCTGCCGCTGGCGCCGCAGCCGCGCGCCGGCGACGAGTTGGGCCAGGTCGGCCAGCGCCTGGCGCAGGCCAGCGAACTGCTGGCCGCACGTGCCGCCGAAGCGCAACTGGCACGGCGCGAGGCAGAAACCGCCAACCGCGCAAAGACCGAATTCCTGTCGCGCAGCAGCCACGAATTGCGCACGCCGCTCAACGCGATCCTGGGCTATGCGCAGGTGCTGGAAATGGATCTGCCCGAGCCCGGGCATCGCCGTCATCTGCAGCATATTCTCGGCGCCGGCCGACACCTGCTGGGGCTGATCACCGAGCTGTTGGACATCGCGCGGATCGAAGCCGACCAACTGGATCTGAGCCCGGAGCCGGTCTCGGTGCGCGCGGCCGTCCGCGAGGCGCTGGGCCTGATCGCCCCGGACGCGGACAAGCACGGCATCGCGCTGCAGCCGGCTGCCATCGACGGGCCGTGGACGGTGCGCGCCGATGCGCAGCGGCTGCGCCAGGTGCTGCTCAACCTGCTGTCGAACGCGGTCAAGTTCAATCGCACCGGCGGCCAGGTGCAGGTGAGCGCGCGGCCGGATGGCGAGCAGGTGCGCATCACGGTCGCCGACCAGGGCGCGGGCCTGACGCCGGCGCAGATCGAGCGGCTGTTCACGCCGTTCGAGCGGCTGGGTGCCGAGCGCTCGGCGGTGGAAGGCACCGGCCTGGGCCTGGCACTGAGCAAGCGGCTGATCGAGGCCATGGGCGGGCGCATCGGCGTGGACAGCAGCCGCGATGGCGCGCGCTTCTGGATCTCGCTGCCGCAGGGCGAACCGCAACGCAGCGAGCCGGCGCGCGCCATCGTGCCGCCGAGTAATGCGGGCACGGGCGTGTGCCGGCTGCTGAGCATCGAAGACAACCCGTCCAACCAGGCCCTGATCCGCACCCTCAGCGAACGCCGCCCGCAATGGCAGCTGCTGGAAGCGGCCAGCCTGGCGCAGGCGCGCGCGCTGCTGCAGCACGGCGTGCCGGATCTGATCCTGCTGGACCTGCATCTGAGCGACGGCAACGGCGAAGAACTGCTGCGCGAGCTGCAGGCGCAGCCGGCCACCGCCGGCGTGCCGGTGGTGGTGATCAGTGCCGATGCCACCACCGCCACCCTGGCGCGCGTCGGCAATCAGGGCGTGCGCGCGTATCTGACCAAGCCGCTCGATGTGGCGGAATTCTTCACTGTGATCGACGGGCTGCTGGCATGACACGCGACGAAATCCTGGGTTCCCGCATCCTCATCGTCGACGACGAGCCGGCCAATGTGCGGCTGCTCGAAGACCTGCTGCAGCGCGAGGGCTTCCAGCAGGTCATCGCCACCACCGACCCATTGCGGGTGATGGGGCTGGTGTCGGCATTCGCGCCGGACCTGATCCTGCTGGATCTGAAGATGCCGGAACTCGACGGCTATGCACTGCTGGAACAACTGGCGCGGCTGTCCGATCCCGGCCACTTCCTGCCGGTGATCGTGCTCACCGCCGACCCCAGCCGCAGCGCGCGCCATCGCGCCCTGGGCCTGGGCGCCAAGGACTTCCTGACCAAGCCGCTGGACACCTTCGAGGTCGCGCTGCGGGTCTGGAACGTGGCCGAAACTACCGTGCTGTTCAAACGCCTGCGGGCGCTGGCCGCACCGGATGCGGCGCCGCCAGGGTGGCGCCAGCCGGAATGACGCGCGCACATCGTAGGAGCGCACCCGGGCGCGACCGGAGCTGTGCCGATAACACCAGCGCAGGAGCGCACCTGGGCGCGACGTGGCGTTTATCGGCACAGCCTCGGCGCGCCCGGGCGCGCTCCTGCGACGGGCGCTGCGCTACAGCGCGCGGGTGACCTCGCCGCACAGGCCGATCTCTGCCAATACCGCCTGTGCCTGGCTCAGGTGCAGGTCGGCCACGCAGACCTGCAGCACGCCGAAGGCAGGCAGTTCCCCGGCACCGCCCAAGAGCGACTCGCCAAACACGAAGGCGGTGATGCCGGCATCCTCCAGCGCGTGCTTGGCCAGATGCGCGTCGATGATGTGACTGGCGCGATACGCGATCTGCATGTCAGCCGCGCTCCAGGCGTTCGCGCGCGGCGTCCTGCTTCCACTCGCGCAGTGCCGGCAGCGCATCCAGTGCGGCCAGGTAATCGCCGGCAGCCTCGAACAACGGCACGCCGTAGCTGGCAAAACGCAGCGCGACCGGGGCGAACATCGCATCGACGATGCCGAAGTCGCCGCACAGGAACTGCCCGGCATGGCCATGCTCGGCGCGCAGGCTGGCCCACAGCGCCTGGATGCGGGTGATGTCGCGCTCGGTAGCCGCGTCCCAGCGGGCCGGGCCAGGCGCGCGGGCCAGGTTCATCGGCAGCTGGGTGCGCAAGTCCACAAAGCCCGAGTGCATTTCCGCCGCCGCCGCGCGGGCCTGCGCGCGCACGGACAGCTCGGCCGGCCAGCCGCGGCCATCCAGCCAGCGTTCGTTGACGTATTCGCAGATCGCCAGCGAATCCCAGACATGCAGGGTGTCGTCCCACAGCACCGGCACCTTGCGGGTGGGCGAATAACCGGCGATGCGGGCCTGGAATTGCGGCGTATCCAGCGGCAGCGCGATCTCTTCGAACGGTACCTGGAAATGCCGCAGCAGCAGCCACGGGCGCAGCGACCAGGAGGACAGGGTCTTGTCGCCGATCACCAGGCGGGGCAAAGGCATGCGTGGGGCACTCCGAAGGATCGCCGCAGCGTACGCGCCGGCGGCGATGCCGGCCAGCCCGCCGTGCCGCCTGCTGATGGCACCCGGCCTGGCTGCGGTCAGCCCATGCAGTCCCAGGCAGCAAGGCGCTTGCGCGCAGGACCACCGCGCGCAGGTGGCGCGCGATGGCCGGCCACTGACACGCCGCCTACCCCTAACCGGTGCCACCGCCTAAACTTGCGGTTTACCTATTGCTGATGCGCGCATGTCCGAGACCCTAGCCACCGACGCCACCGCCCCGGCGGAGAAGAAAGACTTCATCCGCCAGATCGTCCGCGAGGATCTGGCCAGCGGCAAGCACACGGTCATCCGCACCCGCTTCCCGCCCGAGCCCAACGGCTATCTGCATATCGGCCACGCCAAGGCGATCTGCCTGGATTTCGGCCTGGCCGCCGAGTTCGGCGGGCTGTGCAATCTGCGCCTGGACGACACCAACCCGGCCAAGGAAGACCCCGAGTTCGTGGTCGCCATCCAGGACGACGTGCGCTGGCTGGGGTTCGAGTGGGCGCAGCTGCGCCACGCATCGGATTATTTCGAGGTGTATTACCTGGCCGCGGAAAAACTGATCCGCGACGGCCATGCCTTCGTCTGCGACCTGTCCGCCGAGCAGGTGCGCGAGTACCGCGGCACGCTGACCGAGCCCGGCCGCAATTCGCCGTTCCGCGAGCGCAGCGTCGAGGAAAACCTGGACCTGTTCCGGCGCATGCGTGCCGGCGAATTCCCCGATGGCGCACGCACCCTGCGCGCCAGGATCGACATGGCCAGCGGCAACATCAACCTGCGCGACCCGGCGTTGTACCGCATCAAGCATGTCGAGCATCAGAACACCGGCAATGCGTGGCCGATCTACCCGATGTACGACTTCGCGCATTCGCTGGGCGATGCGGTGGAAGGCATCACCCATTCGCTGTGCACGCTGGAATTCGAAGACCACCGCCCGCTCTACGACTGGTGCGTGGACAAGGTGGACCTGGCCGCGCATCCGGAGCTGCTGCAGCCGCTGCTGGACAAGGGCCTGCCGCGCGAGGCGGCCAAGCCGCGCCAGATCGAGTTCTCGCGCCTGAACATCAACTACACGGTGATGAGCAAGCGCAAGCTCACTGCGCTGGTGGAAGAACAGCTGGTGGACGGCTGGGACGACCCGCGCATGTACACGCTGCAGGGCCTGCGCCGGCGCGGCTATACGCCGGCGGCGATGCGCCTGTTCGTGGATCGGGTGGGGATCAGCAAGCAGAACTCGCTGATCGATTTCTCGGTGCTGGAAGGCTGCCTGCGCGAGGATCTGGATGCGGCCGCGCCGCGCCGCATGGCGGTGGTCGACCCGCTCAAGCTGGTGCTGACCAATCTGCCGGAAGGCCACAGCGAGACGCTGAGCTTTTCCAACCATCCCAAGGACGAATCCTTCGGCACGCGCGAGGTGCCGTTCTCACGCGAGCTATGGATCGAGCGCGAGGATTTTGCCGAAGTCCCGCCCAAGGGCTGGAAGCGCCTGGTGCCCGGCGGCGAGATCCGCCTGCGCGGCGCCGGCATTGCGCGCGTGGACGAGGTGATCAAGAACGACGCAGGCGAGATCGTCGAGCTGCGTGGCTGGCTGGACCCGGAGTCGCGTCCGGGCATGGAAGGCGCCAACCGCAAGGTCAAGGGCACCATCCATTGGGTCAGCGCCGCGCATGCGGTGGAAGCGGAAATACGCCTGTACGACCGCCTGTTCTCGGTGGAAAAGCCCGATGACGAGTCCGAGGGCAAGACCTACCGCGACCATCTCAACCCCGAGTCCAAGCGCAGCGTGCGCGGCTACGTGGAGCCGAGCGCGGCACAGGCAGCGCCCGAGCAGTCGTTCCAGTTCGAGCGTACCGGCTACTTCGTTGCCGATCGCCGCGACCATAGCGCCGCCACGCCGGTGTTCAACCGCAGCGTGACCCTGCGCGACACCTGGGCCAAGTGAGTCAGACCGCGCCGGATGCCAGCCATCCGGCGCGGGAACGGCAGCAGGCAGCCGCAGCGAGGCCTGCGGCGATCGGCGCACCCATTGTGGTCATCACGCGTGATGCAGCCAGCGGGGACGGCGCCTCAGAGCGGTATCTTCTGAGTTGATGAACAAGCGCAATGGAGACTGCCTGCCGCACTTCGTTGCATGCTGCATGGCATGAAGGAGCAGCACGATGCGTGAGCGCTTGATGGTGGGTGTTGCCTGCGGCATCGGCGCAGGTGCGTTATGGGGACTGGTGTTTCTGGCGCCGCAGTTGCTGGCGGCGTTCACGCCGTTGCAACTGGCCGTGGCCCGTTACCTGTCGTACGGCGCGGTCGCAGCCCTGGTGCTGGCACCGCGCGCGCGCCAGACCGCTGCGCGGCTGGGGCGCACCGAATGGTGGGCGCTGGTGCGTCTGAGCCTGCTGGGCAACCTGATCTACTACGTGCTGCTCAGCAGCGCGGTGCAGTGGGCCGGCAGTGCGGCGACCGCACTGATCATCGGCCTGCTGCCGGTGGTGGTCACCGTGATCGGTACGCGGGCCGCAGGCGCGGTGCAACTGCGACGCCTGGCCGCGCCCTGCGTGTTGTGCGTCATCGGCGTGGCGCTGGTCGCCCTGGACACCTTGCAGCACGATGCCGCTCACCACGCCAGCGATCGCGCCACCCGCATCGCCGGCCTGCTGTGCGCAGTCGGTGCACTGGTGTCGTGGTCGGCCTATTCGATCGGCAATGCGCGCTGGCTGCGGCGGCGCCCGGACCTGTCAGGTGGCGATTGGTCGCTGCTGACCGGCGTGGTCACCGGCGCATTGGCGCTGTTGTTGGCGCCGGCCGCACTGATCGGCAGCGCGCCACATGCGCCGATCGACTGGGCCAGTTTCTGGGGCATCTCGCTGTTGCTGGGTATCCTGGCGTCGGTAATCGGCAACGCCTTGTGGAACCGGGCCAGCCGGGTGCTGCCGCTGACTCTGGTTGGCCAGATGATCGTATTCGAGACGATCTTTGCGTTGCTGTACGGCTTTGCCTGGGAAATGCGCCTGCCCACGCCACTGGAGCTGGCCGCCATCGCCTGCCTGCTGGTCGGCGTGCTGTGGTGCGCAGCACTGCATGCGGAAGCGAAATGACGCCGGCACCTGATGCACGCAGCGGCCTAGATTGCAGGCTGTGTCCGCCAGCAACGCCGCCATGTGCCTCCCACAACCATGTCCACGCCCGCCTGCAAACACGCTGCGCAGCGCGGTGTTTTCGCTGTCGTTCGGCCTGGCGGCCTGCTCGCCGCAGCCACCCGTCTCGAACGCGGTGACCCCGGCCGAGGTGTTCTGCACGCTTCTTCCGGGCCGGCCAGATGACGATCTGCCCAGCGACCGCCGCGACGAAAGCATGCAGCAACTGGACCTTGCCACGCGCTGCCACCTGGCGCTGCGCAGACAGCGTTGACTGCATTGAGGCTGCAGGCGTGTTGCGGTCGCACGCCGCGACCCGGCCAGCGTTATCACCCCCAAGGCGCGCAGGGCCCCGACCCCCGGGCTTTCCGTAGCTGATCCAGCGCGCGCCACATTCCGCGCATCCGGGGCTTACCATGGCCGCTCACCTGTCCTGATCGGAGCGGCCGCATGTCCCGTCTTTTGTCCCGGTGTCTGAGCACGCTGTTGCTGCTGGCCTGTCTGGTGTCGATCGGCTGCGTGGCCGCACCGCCGGCCGATACCGCCGCGCCGCCTCCGGCGACCGGCTCGGCAAGCGGCCCGGCCACCGGCAAAACGGTCACCGTGACCACCACCTGCCGCACCGATGCCGATTGCACGGTGAAGAACGTGGGCAACTGCTGCGGCGCCTTCCCGGCCTGCGTCAACGTCAACAGTGCCACCGACCCCAAAGGCGTGATGGCGCAGTGCCAGGCCAGCGGCATGATGAGCGTGTGCGGCTTCCGCGAGATCAGTGCCTGCCAGTGCGTGGCCGGGCAATGTGCCGCAAAGGACGCCCAGGCCGATACACTGCGCCCCGCTCCCCCCTCTACAGAAATGGTCCACTGATGCTTTACGCGCAAGTCCACCTCACGCTGCCCGACTGGATCCACGCGCATGTCGACGACAGCCGCGCCTATCCCAGCGACGAGGACAAGGTGGCGCTGGCAATCGAACTGTCGCGGATGAATGTGCAGGAGCGCAGCGGCGGCCCGTTCGGTGCGGTCGTGTTCGGCCCGGACCACCGCATCATCGCCGCAGCGGTGAACCGCGTGGTGCCGCAGACCACCTCGCTGGCGCATGCCGAAAACATGGCCTACATGCTCGCGCAGCAGCGCCTGCAGACGCCGCGCCTGAACGATGTGCTGTCGCCGGTAACGCTGGCCACCTCCGCGCAGCCGTGCTGCCAGTGCTACGGCGCCACGGTGTGGGCCGGCATCGACCGGCTGCTGATCGGCGCACGCGCCGAAGACGTGATGGCGCTGACCGAATTCGACGAAGGCCCGCTGCCTGCCGACTGGGTGGGCGAGCTCACCCGCCGCGGCATCGAGGTGGTGCGCGACGTGCATCGCGATCAGGCCTGCGCGGTACTGCGCAACTATGGCGAGGGCGGCGGTGACCATTACTGATCTGCCCCGCAGCGATCGCGCACGCCAGGCACTGCGATGAGCGGCCTGCTGTGTTACTGCCGCCAGGGCTTCGAGCCGGAGCTGGCCGCCGAGTTGAGCGCGCGCGCCGCATTCGTCGGCATCGCCGGCTATGCGCGTACCCAGCGCAACGACGGCTATGTGCTGTTCGTCTGCGATGAGGCCGCACAACTGGCTGCCAGGCTGCACTGGCGCGAGCTGATCTTCGCGCGGCAGAAGCTGGTGGTGATTGCCGAACTCAAGGGCATCGACCCCAAGGACCGCATCACGCCGATCCTGGCCGCACTGGAAGGCCAGCCGCGTTTCGGCGATCTGTGGGTGGAACACCCGGATTCGGACGCGGGCAAGCCGCTGGCAGGGCTGGCGCGCAGCTTCGGCAATGCCTTGCGTCCGGCCTTGCGCAAGGCCGGCCTGCTCACCGACAAGCCGCAGCCGCGCCTGGCACGGCTGCACATCTGTTTTCTCGATGGCGACCACGTCTTGCTGGCGGTGGCCGACAGTGCCGACAGCGCGCCCTGGCCTCTGGGCATTCCACGTTTGAAGCTGTTGCCGGAGGCGCCCTCGCGCTCGGCGCTCAAGCTCGACGAAGCCCTGCTCACCCTGCTCGCACCGGACGAACGCGAAGCGCTGGTCAAGCCCGGCATGCGCGCCGCCGACCTGGGCGCAGCCCCCGGCGGCTGGACCTGGGTGCTCACCCGCCAGCACGTGCATGTCACCAGCGTCGACAACGGCCCGCTACGCGAGTACGTGCTGGAGACCGGCCTGGTCGAGCATCTGCGCGCCGACGGCTTCCATTGGAAGCCTGCGCAGGCACTGGACTGGATGGTCTGCGACATGGTCGAGCAACCGCGCCGCGTGGCCGAACGCATGGCCACCTGGATCCGCGAAGGCTGGTGCCGCAACACCATCTTCAACCTCAAGCTGCCGATGAAAAAGCGCTGGGACGAGACCCGCCTGTGCCTGGACCTGTTCGAGCAGCAGGCCGAGAAATCGCTGATCGTGCGTGCCAAGCAGCTGTATCACGATCGTGAGGAGATCACGGTGTTGGCGATGCGGGGTTGAGAGCGGGGAATCGGGAATCGGGATTGGGGAATCGTAAGAGCTGGGATTCGGGAATCGGGAATCGGGAATCGTAAAAGCGCGGATTGGTGGCGTTGTTATTGCGGTGGGTGCTGGCGGGTATCGCGGGAGCTGGTGTGGTGATTCACCTGCGCCAGTCGCACTGATGGCAATCCGGCGTGATTGCTGGGTAGCCGCTTTTTGGTAGTCGACTGCACGGCCCTTGGGGACTTCATCGTGGCAGGCTGGTGCGCGCCAGCCTGCTCGTTTCGCTTCGGCGGGCAGCTCCGTCGATTGACGGAGCTTAGGCGCGATCAGAGCACGATTCGCTTGCTGCCCTCGCGGGCAGAGCGGTAGATCGCATCGACGATGCGGATGTCGCGCAGGCCTTCTTCGCCGGGCGCGCGCAGCGGGGTGCCGTTGATGATCGCCAGCGCGTCCTCGTCCATCTGCAGTGCCTGCTGGTGCGGCACCTTGGCGTCGAACACGCGCCCGTCGCTGGCCTTGCCGGTCACGCCTTGGTAGCTCTGGAACGGCGACAACTCGTACCAGCCGCGTTCGCATTCGGCACGCAGCACGTTCATGTTGTTGCCGAAGCTGGTCTTGCACTCGGCACGCACCGCGTTCGGGAATTCCAGGGTGAAGTCCATATGCTCGTCGACTTCGTCGAACAGCTCGGGGCGATCGGTCCAGCGCTTGGCAGTCACGGCCAATGGCTCGCTGCCCACCGTGTAGCGCGCGGCGTTGAGCGGGTACACGCCCATGTCGTACATCGCCCCGCCGCCGAACTGGGAGCGCAAGCGCCACGGACGATCGGCCTTGGTCGCATCGTGATAGCCGTTGTACCCGGCCTCGGCGCGCACACGCTGCATCGCGCCGAACGGTTTTTCGCTGGCCATCGCGATCAGGCGACGCGTGTTGGGTTCGTGCTGCATGCGGTAACCGATCGTCAGCGCCACCTTGTTGCGCTTGCACGCCGCGATCATCGCCTCGCATTCGCCGGCATGCATCGCCATCGGCTTTTCGCACCAGACGTGCTTGCCGGCCGCCGCCGCCCGCAGCGTCAGCGGCGCATGCAGATGGGTCGGCGTGACGATGTACACCACGTCGATGTCGTCGTTGTCGGCGATCCGGTCGAAGTTCTCGTAGTTGTAGACGTTGCGGTCGGCGATGCCGTACTTGGCCTGCCACTGCGGAATCTTCGCGGGCGTGCCGGTGACGATGCCGGCCAGCTTGCAATGCTTGGTCAATGCCAGGCCCGGCGCGAGCTGTTCGCTGGCATAACTACCCAGGCCGGCCAACGCCACGTTGAGCGGCTTGCCCGGCTTTTTCTTCGGCAATGCCCAGCCGGGCGCAGCAAGCAGGATGCCTGCACTGCCGAACGCGGCGAGCAAACGGCGACGTGTGATCGATTCCACGGACATGCAAACCTCCTTGGCAAGATTGAGAGCGGCTGACACCATCGCATGCGGTCGTCAGCGACGACGACACACTCGCACGGAGTGTCAGTAGGTACATGCCGCAGCGCGCCCACTCACACTGCCCGCAGATGGGCGCAGTGCTGCTGTTGGTCGCTCGTCGGCCAATGCTGCCCGGGCACCTTACTTGATCGTGCGTGATCACCGCCATGGCCGCTGCGCACGTTCTGGCACACTGGCAACGATCCCATCTGGAGCATGCCGCATGACCGCTGTCGTCCGCCGCCATTTCCTGCCATTGGCGTTGCTGTTGTCCAGCTCGCTGGCGATCGCTGCCGATGCGCCCTTCGTTGCGCGCGACCTGATCGGCGACGGCACCTTCACCCACAATGCCGAAGGTCCTGCCGCCGGACCGGATGGCGCGCTCTATGCGGTGAATCTGGGCAAGGACGGTACCATCGCGCGCATTGCCCTGCACGCCGATGGCAGCGCCAAGGCAGAGGTCTTCGTGACCCTGCCCGAGGGCAGTACCGGCAATGGCATCCGCTTCCGCGACGGGACGATGTACGTGGCCGATTTCACCGGCCACAAGATCCTGCAGGTGAACCTGCAGACGCGTGCGGTCAGCACCTTCGCCTCGCTGCCCGACGCCGACGGCCCCAACGATCTGGCGATCGCGCCCGATGGCAGCTTCTATGCAAGCGACCCGAACTGGAAGGACAACAGCGGCCGCCTGTGGCACATCAGCCGCGAGGGCGTCGTCGCGCTGATGGAATCGGGCATGACCACTCCCAACGGGCTGGACGTCAGCCCCGACGGCAAGCATCTCTACGTCAACGAAAGCATGTCGCGCAAGGTATGGGTATACGACCGCGTCGACGGCGGCCTGCGCAACAAGCGCCTGCTGATCAGCTTCCCGGACTTCGGCATGGATGGCATGCGTTGCGATGCCGACGGCAACCTCTATATCGCCCGCTACGATGCCGGGCAGATCGCGGTGGTTTCGCCGCAGGGCAAGTTGTTGCGCAAGGTCGCGTTGAAAGGCCGCAAGGCCAGCAACGTCGCGTTCGGCGGCACCGATGGCAAACAGGTGTTCGTCACCTTGCAGGATCGTGGCGCAGTTGAAACGTTCAGGTCCGATCGTCCGGGCCGCGAAACCGGACGCTGAAACTGCTGCGCGCGTCGCAACGGTTCTCAGGTCGCGCAACAGCATCCTGGCATCCTGCAGGTCACCCGTGGAGGACTCCCCATGCAACCGATCGAACTCAAGGACGCGGCTGCCTTCGGCAACGAATTCCTGCGCCTGACCCTGCTGCAGGGATTCCAATCGCTGACCAAGCGCGATCTGGAATTGCTGATCTTCGTGCTGCTCGAACGCGACGGCGCCATCTCGCGCAACAGCTCCAACGCGATGGTCGCGCTGCAGCTGCGGGTGACCTCGGCCAAGGTCAAGGCGTTGCGTCGCGACGGCTATGCGCGCTGGCGCTCGCTGGTACCCGAGGAAGGCGACGCGGCAATGCAGCGCATCGTCGCCAACGTGCTCACCGAAGACAACCTGCGCTCTGGTGCCAAGCACGTCAGCGAGCGTAGCCGCAAGGAAGGCTTTCTGGCGGTACGCATCGAGCACCCGGACGATGCGCAGCAATTCGAACAGGCCATCCTGGATGTGGGTGCCTTGCCGGTGTACGAGCGCAATCGCGAAGTGGTCGCGGTACGCTTCGACACGCTGCTGAAAGTCGCCGAGCGCTGGGGCTATCTGCAGCCGGATCCGCAGGCCACCGTGCGCGAACTGCAAAAGCTCACGCCCACCGCCGAAGAAGTGGCGGACCTGTTGAAGAAGGATATCGCGCAGGTGCGTTGGGAAGACGTACGGCGCGCGCTCAACAGCCTGGGCGCCAAGGCCGTGGCCAGCACTGCCGAGGGCGGTCTGAAGGGCCTGTTGAAGATCGTGTTTCCATTCATCCCCGGCTGAGCCGCTGTCCTGGATGCGGCGTGCGACGGTGCGCTGCGGCCATGGGTCCCGGTTGCCGATGCCGCATCGCGCACGCTGCACTGCCGTCAGCCCGAGCGCACGTTGCACACCTCAGGACGCCCGACAGCCTCTATGCTTGCGGGCTGTTCCACATCAGGGGGATCTGATGACCACCGTTCGTACCGTTTCGTTTTCCGTATTGCTGCTGCTCGGCGGCCACGCGCTCGCGCAACAGGCGCCGACGCCGGCCAGCAGCATGCCGCTGATCGATGTGCCCAATGTGATTCGCACCCAGCCGCTGTCCAGCGGCGAGGTCACCCATCAGGCCCAGCTGGAGCGCCCGCGCGGCGAGTCCAGCGTGATCGTGCGCTCGATCCAGCCCAACAGCTTGGTCGGCAGCTACCGCATCGACTTCCAGGCCATGGATACCGATGGCGACGGCAGCATCAGCCGCGCCGAGGCACAGGCCAACCCGGCACTGGCCGATGAATTCGACGCGCTCGACACCCAGCACAGCGGCCACCTGAGCCGCGAACAGCTGGCCGGCTGGCTGATCCGGTAAGGCATTCGGCAGCATCGCAAACAGGGCCGTGCGCACCCGCGCTACGCAGGCGCGCACGGCCCTTCGTATATGACCACCACAACCTCTTGCAGTGCCCGCTTCGGTCGGCTAGATTGTATTTAACGGATACAATTTGGATGGATCGATGAGCGCTCGCCTGGCCCTTGCCGCAGACCTTGGCTATCAATTGCAACTGGCGACCCTGGCCTCCAGCCACGCCGCGCGCCAGGAACTGGCCGAACTGCACCTGACCCCGGCGCGCGTCACCGCCTTGATCCATATCCGCGACCAGCCCGGCTGCGACCAGACCGAACTGGGCAACCGCCTGCTGGTCAATCGCGCTGCCGGCATGAAGATCGCCAACGCACTGGCCGAGCAGGGCCTGATCGAGCGCCTGGCCGGCCGCGACCGACGCAGCAAGGGCCTGTACCTCACCCCGCTTGGCGAGCGCACGCTCGGCACCGCGCAGGGCTGCCTGGCGCGGGCGGTCGCGCGCACCTGCACCGGCCTGCAGGCCAGCGAGCAGCAGACCTTGCTGCGCCTGCTCTGCAAGTTGAACGCCAGCGCCACGTTGGAACGGGCAAACGTGCCGGACGCCGCGCTCGCTGAAGAACTGTGACTTCCACTCTGTACCGACTCGAAGGAGACGCCGCTTGAACGAGCATGACGTGGTATCGGTCCGCATCGAAAACCGCATTGCCTGGGTGAAGTTCGCACGCCCCGACAAACGCAATGCGATGAGCCCGGCGCTCAACCGCCGCATGATGGACGTGCTGGACGAGCTGGAATTCGACGACAACGTCGGCGTGCTGGTGCTCGGTGGCGAAGGCACCGCCTGGTCGGCCGGCATGGACCTGAAGGAATATTTCCGCGAGACCGAGGCCCAGGGCCTGCGCGGCGTGCGTCGCTCGCAGCGCGAATCCTATGGCTGGTTCCGCCGCCTGCGCTGGTACCAGAAACCCACCATCGCGATGGTCAACGGCTGGTGTTTCGGTGGCGGCTTCGGGCCGTTGTTCGCCTGCGATCTGGCGATCGCCGCCGACGAGGCGCAGTTCGGCCTGTCGGAAATCAACTGGGGCATCCTGCCCGGTGGCGGCGTCACCAAGGTCGCGGTGGAACTGCTGTCCATGCGCGATGCGATGTGGATGACGCTGACCGGCGAGATGGTCGACGGCAAGAAGGCCGCCGAATGGCGCCTGGTCAACGAAAGCGTACCGCTGGAACGGCTGGAGGCGCGCACGCGCGAGGTGGCCGAGCTGCTGCTCAGGAAGAACCCGGTCGCGCTGAAATATGCCAAGGACGCCGTGCGCCGGGTCGGCACCATGACCTACGACGAAGCCGAAGATTACCTGGTGCGCATGCAGGAAGCGGCCAATTCGTTCGACAACAACGCCCGCAAGGAAGGCATCCGTCAGTTCATCGACGAGAAAAGCTACAAGCCTGGCCTGGGCGAATACGACCTGACCAAAAACAGCGCCTGAGCACGTCCTACGGCGCCTGAAGCGATGCGTGCACCACATGCATCGCTGGCGCTGCCAGTGGTTTTCTGCACCGAGGAGGGAGTATGGAAGCCTTGTCCGCAACCCTGCGCGGGATCGCCGCGCGTGGGCCGTTGGGCCTGTTCATCGACGGCCAATGGCGCGCAAGCAGCGGCGATCGCGACGTCGATGTGATTGCCCCGCACACCGAACAACGCCTGCTGCGCTACACCGAGCCCTCGCCGGCGGACACCGAGGCGGCCATCGCCGCCGCGCGTGCCGCGTTCGACAGCGGCCCCTGGCCGCAGCTATCGCCGCAAGAGCGTGGCGTCGTGCTCAAGCGCGTGGCCGCACAGCTACGTGCGCGCCTGCCGGAGCTGGCCGAAGCCTGGACCGGACAGGTCGGCGCCACCATCGGCTTCAGTCGCCGCGCCTCGCAGCAGGCACCCGGCCTGTTCGACTATTACGGCGACCTGATCGCAACCCACCCATTCGTGGAGCCGCGTGCACGTGCCAACGGCGGCCGCGTGCATATCGTGCAGGAGCCGGTGGGCGTGGTCGCCACGATCACTCCCTGGAACGCACCGCTGGTACTGCTCTGCTACAAGGTCGCTGCGGCCCTGGCGGCCGGTTGCACGGTGGTGGCCAAACCCTCACCGGAAACGCCGATCGACGCCTACATCCTGGCCGAATGCATCAGCGCCGCCGGCGTGCCCGATGGCGTGTTCAATCTGCTGCCGGGCGGTCGCGAGGTCGGCGAACAGCTGATCCGCCATCCGCAGGTGGACAAGGTGAGTTTCACCGGCTCCACCCAGGCGGGGCGGCTGATCGGGGTGGCCTGCGCCGAGCGGCTGGCGCGGGTCGGGCTGGAGCTGGGCGGCAAGTCGGCCGCGATCGTGCTGGACGATGCAGACATCGCCAAGCTGCTGCCCAGCCTGGTGCTCTACTCGATGCCGATCACCGGCCAGGTGTGCTTCGCGCTCACCCGGGTGCTGGTGCCGGCGCAGCGACGCGACCAGATCCTGCAGGCGTACTGCGCGGCCGTTGGCGCGCTCAAGCTGGGCGACCCGTTCGCAGCCGAGACCGGCATGGGCCCGTTGGCGCTTGGCCGCCAGCTCGAGCGCGTGCAGTCCTACATCGCACAAGGCAGCGCCGAGGGCGCGCGCCTGGTCATGGGCGGCGGCCGCCCGACGCATCTGCCGCGCGGCTTCTTCATCGAGCCGACGGTGTTTGCCGGGGTGACGCCGGACATGACCATCGCCCGCGAAGAGATCTTCGGCCCGGTGGTGAGCTTCATCGATTACCACGACGAGGCCGACCTGATCGCCAAGGTCAATGCCAGCGACTTCGGCCTGCACGGCACGGTCTACAGCGAGGACCCCGATCGCGCCTACCGCATCGCCCGCCGCGTGCGCAGCGGCAGTCATTCGATCAATGGCATGTGGGTGGACTTCGACATGCCGTTCGGCGGGGTCAAGCACTCCGGGATCGGCCGCGAAGGCGGCATCGAAGGGCTGCACGCCTTCCTCGAAACCAAGACCATCTATCTCAATTAGGCCCTTCAGCCCACCGACCGCGCAATCACCAGAGCGCGGTCGCAACGCGATGCGACAGGCACTGCCTTGCCCATCGGTTCCTGCGGTGTGTCCGCACTTTCTGGTGAGCGTTCGCCAGGTGTTTTCGCACACGCGTCAACCTTCAGCCGCAGCCGTCGCACTCACGCCAGTCACTCCCCCAATCTGCATTCGGAAGACAGCGCCATGACCATGCCGACCGACTCGATCTCCTTCCACGCCCGCCTTACCCCACACCGGCTTGCCGCCCGCGACCTGCTGCTGGACCGGCAATGGACGTACGCAGAACTGGATGTCTTGATCGGCCGTCTGGCCGCCTTGCTGCAGGCGCGCGGCTGCATCGATGGCGAACGGCTCGCCGTGCTTGCGCGCAATTCGGTCTGGCAGGTGGCGCTGCATTTCGCCTGCGGACGCGTCGGCGCCATTTATGTGCCGCTGAACTGGCGGCTGAGCACGGCCGAACTGGATACATTGCTGCAGCGCGCCGAGCCACGCCTGCTGTTGGGCGACGACGTTGCGGCAGGGCGCGCCGATGTCGCCTCGCTGGCCGACTTCGTCGATGCGGCGAACACGCTCGAACCGGCGGACACCGGGTCGATTCCACCCGAACGCATCAGCCTGATCCTGTTCACCTCCGGCACCTCCGGCCAGCCCAAAGGCGTGATGCTGAGCGAGCAGAACCTGCAGCAGGTGGCGCACAACTTCGGCGTCACCACGCGCGTGGATGCCGGTAGCAGTTTCCTGTGCGAAGCGCCGATGTTCCACATCATCGGCCTGGCCACCAACGTGCGCCCGGTGCTGGCGGTGGGCGGCTCGATCCAGGTCTCCAACGGCTTCGAGCCCACGCGCACGCTGGGCTGGCTGAGCGACCAGTCGCTGGGCATCACCCATTACGTCGGCGTGCCGCAGATGATGCAGGCCTTCCGCAGCCAGCCCGGTTTCGACGCGGCGTCGCTGCGGCATCTCACCGCGCTGGTCAGCGGCGGCGCGCCGCATGCCAGCGATGACCTGCTCGGCTGGCTGGACGACGGTGTGCCGATGGTCAGCGGCTTCGGCATGAGCGAGGCCGGCACGGTGTTCGGCATGTCGGTGGACTGCGCGGTGATCCGCGACAAGCTGGGCGCGGTCGGCATTTCGACCCCTGCAGTGCAGACGCGCGTGGTCGATGGCGATGGCAACGACTGCCCGGTCGGCGTGCCCGGCGAGCTGTTGTTGCGCGGCGCCAACCTCAGCCCCGGCTACTGGCGCGACCCGCAGGCAAGCGCCGCTGCGCTCGACGAGCACGGCTGGTTCCGCACCGGCGACATCGTGCGGCGCGATGCCGACGGGTTCTTCTGGGTCGTCGATCGCAAGAAGGACATGTTCATTTCCGGCGGCGAGAACGTGTATCCGGCCGAGATCGAAGCGCTGCTTGCCGATCACCCGCAGGTGCGCGAATGCGCAGTGGTGGGGATCGCCGACCCGCAATGGGGAGAGGTGGGCTACCTGGCGATCGTGCCGGCCGACGAGACGCCGGATCTGGAGCAGATCCGCGCCTATCTGATCGAACGGCTGGCCAAATACAAGGTGCCCAAACACCTGCGCGTGGTCGAGGCGCTGCCGCGCACCGCGACCGGCAAGCTGCAGAAGGCGCGCCTGAAAGATGCCCTGGCCACCGAAGCGTGATGCGCCCGGATGTGGATTACGCCGCGAGCAGCCGGCAGTGACGCGCAGGCTGCTGCCCCGCCACACCAGCGACACGGCAGCGGCCGATGCCAGACAGCACAACGGGCAGCCTGAGCTGCCCGTTGCGTGCATGCCGCACTCCAGGCCATCCCGACACGGCAGCGGCTTGCGCCGCGCATGCCGCGCTCAATCGATCACGCGGACTCGCCCAGCAACAGGTTGTCCTCGCTGATCTGGTCGTCCACCCACACCGCCCCCTGCTCGGCCATGACCGCCAACTGGTGTTCCAGTTCGCGCATCAACAGGCGCACGCCGGGCTTGTGGATGGCACTGCCATCGCGATAGATCACCCCGCCTGTGCGCGCCTGCGAGGGCTGCTGCAGCTGGAAGGCACGCAGCTCGCCGCGTGCGATATCCCCGGCCACCATCATGCTCGGCATCACCGCGATGCTGTCGGTGCCGAGCAGGATCTCGCGGGTGAAGCTGGCCGAACTGGAACGCAGCTGATCGCGCGTGGCCAGCCCGTGCTCGCGCATCACCTGCGCCACGTCGCGCTCGACATGCTGGCTCAGCGTCGGCAGCACCTGGCGATACGCAGCGGCTTCGGCGATGCGCACCTGGCCGTTGGCAAACAGGGGGTGATCGCTGCGCGCCACCAGCGCGATCGGATCCTGGTATAGCACCTTGCGGATCAACGCGTCGTAGCGGGCCAGCGGATACAGCCGGCCCACCACCAGGTCGATCTCGTTACCGGCCAGCTTGGGCAGCAGTTCGTCGGTGCGTCCGTGCAGCAGGCGTACCCGCAGCGTGGGTTCGGCGCGATACAAGGCGGCCAGTACGGCCGGCAACAGGCCGCTGGCGGCGACCGGCAACGCACCCACGGTGATGGTGAGCGCATCGTCCTGCAGCAGCCCCTCGAAGGTGTCCTGCGCGCGGCGCAACTGGCCGAGCACGACATGCGCGGTCTGTACCAGCACCTCGCCCATGGCATTGGGGCGCACGCCGCGCGAATGACGCTCGAACAGCGGCGCGCCGACGATCTCTTCGATCTCCTGCAGGGCACGCGTCAATGCGGGCTGGGTGACGTTCAAGACGCGTGAGGCGCGGAGCAGGCTTTTCTGCCGGTCCAGTGCCTCGATGACACGTAGATGCCGGACCTTGATGCGGTGTTCGAAGAACACGGAGGACATGGTCATGGGGGGTAGACCTTACGTTGGGAAGTCGGGGAATGCGGCGGGACGGCACCAGGCCGCCGCCTGCAGCTCAGCGTGCATCGGGTACACGCCGGGTCTGCATGAAATCTTCGAAGGATTCGCCACGCATGATGGCGTAGACCTGCAGATTGGTCATGCGCACCACGCGGGCAAATTTTTCGATGACGAAGAAGTTGGCGCCGTACTGCACCAGCCCGAGCCAGTCGCGTGCACGGATCAGCGCCTTTTCATGCTCGGTGAGGCCGGCTTCCTGCATCAGGGTTTCGGAATCTTCAAGAAAGCGATCGCGCCATGGGGCGCGGATCATATGCCAGAAGAATCGGTTGATGCGCAACGCGCGGTTGCTGGTGCGCAGATCGAACAGGTAAGTGCCGCCGATCTGGTCCATGCCCTGTACTTGCGGATTCAT
The DNA here is from genome assembly GCF_009835065.2 of Xanthomonas sp. LMG 8993. Taxonomy (NCBI): domain Bacteria; kingdom Pseudomonadati; phylum Pseudomonadota; class Gammaproteobacteria; order Lysobacterales; family Lysobacteraceae; genus Xanthomonas; species Xanthomonas sp. LMG 8993. Next base: position 217,395 of record NZ_QVIF02000003.1, read on the forward strand.
CGGCCGGCCCTCATGCAGCATTCGCGGTAGACGTGGCGTGCGCGAGCAACTGCGCCGAAGACGGCGCGTCAGCGGCTTCGACGCCCGGCTCGTACAACACTACCGTCATCGCGGTGGTGGTCATCAGGTAGTAGTTCTGATGCAGCTTGCGGATCGGCCCGCCCAGCGCGCCACGCATCGCCAGCCACATGATCTGCTCCACGCTCTCGGCGCCACCCAGGCGCACGTAATCGGTGTGGGTGAGATCGGTCAGCGTTTCCGGCGCATGCTGGAAGCGGTCCAGAAATTCCATGTCCCAGTCGGTGTTGTTGAAACCGGTGCGCTCGCCGTGGATCTGATGCGACAGTCCGCCGGTGCCCACCACCACCACTCTGAGATCCTCCGGATAGGATTCGATCGCTCGCCGCACCGCCTGGCCCAGGCGATAGCAGCGGCGCGCGGTCGGCAGCGGGTACTGCAGCACGTTGATCGCGATCGGCACCACCGTGCCCGGCCAGTCCGGCACGTGCGGCCACAGCAACGGCAGCGGCGCCGCGCAGCCATGGTCGATCGGCTTGTCCTGAAAGACCGTCAGATCGAACTCGTCGTTGACCAGACATTCGGCGATATGCGCCTGCAATTGCACATCGCCGCGGATCGGCGGCAGGTTGCGCAGCCCTGCGCCTTCGTCGGCCACCGGGAAGCGCTCGCCGATGCCCAGGGCGAAGGTCGGATACAGGTCGAAGAAGAACGTCGTGCAATGGTCGTTGTAGAAGAACACCAGCACGTCTGCCTGCTGTTCGGCCAACCAGGCAGCCACCGGTGTGTAGCCGTCGAACAACGGCTTCCACAACGGATCCTGCTGTTTGCCCTTGTCGTAGGCCACCCCGATGGTGGGAACGTGCGAGGTTCCGATGCCGCCGATGATGCTTGCCATGCTGCACTCCTGCGATGCACGCCGGCCACTTTCCCTGGCCGGGTGCGCACCATTGATTGAGTCGAAATCCGTCCCGCCATGGGATCCCAACAACGCCGACCAGCCACTCCGGACCGCCAAAACGGTATCCTTGGGATCCAAAGTGCCACCAAGCGCTCTCATCTGCAAGGTTTTTATACCGGTTTTGCGAGTTTTCCCCGTCGAAGGAACGTGCGCTGCGGTACGGCGCGAGAGAATGGAGCCAATGGCGAACAACCACCGATTGCAAGCGGTCCAGCAGCTACGCGAACTGATCCTGTGCGGCACCTTCGCCCCCGGTGAGCGCATCACCGAAGCCGCGCTGGCCGAACGACTGGCCATCTCGCGCACCCCCATCCGTCAGGCCCTGCCGGCGCTGTGCCAGGAAGGCCTGCTGGTGCAGGCCGGCAACCGCGGCTATGCGGTGCGACGTTTCAGCCAGCAGGAAAGCCTGGACGCCCTGGCGGTGCGCGCCCTGATGGAAGGCATGGCCGCACGCGCCGTCGCCGAACAGGGCGCCTCGGCTGCGTTGCTGGCCACGCTGCATGCCTGTCTGGGCGAAGGCGACCGGATCCTGGCCTCGCGCAGCCTGGATGCCGACGACGAGCAGGCCTATGGCGCGATGAATGCCCGCTTCCACCGTGCCATCGTGGTGGCAGCCAACAAGCCGATCCTGACCGAGACCGTGGACCGGTGCACCGTGGTGCCCTTCGTCAGCCCGGTCAATGTGGTGTTCGGCCAACGCTCGCCCACCCTGGCCTACGACGATCTGTACTACGGACATCGGCAGCACGGCGCCATCGTCTCGGCCATCGAACAACGCGATGGCGCGCGTGCCGAGCTGTTGTTCCGCGAGCATGCCAATACCCAGCGCCACAGCATGGGCATCTGACGCGCGCACGGATTTGGCGCGGACAGCGTGCACTGGCGAGGCCTGGTCTGGCGCAGCAGCCTGCATAGCTCAGAACTCGAACGTAGGACTACCCGGGCTTGCGCTGCATGCAGCGTTGCCTGCATCCGTCTGCGCCGCAGCATGCACGCAGACGCGCCGGCGTGCATGCTGCGGATATGTGCGTGCTTCCACGTCAAAGGGAATGCACGAACATCAGGTTGACGCTGGTGCCGGCCACCGAGTTCTTCACCTCTACCGGCAGATAGACATTGAAATTCAGCAGGTTTTTGGCATCCAGCCGCCAGGATAGCCCCGGCCCGAGATAGAACTGCATGCGTTTGCTGTCGGGCACACGCTGCCCGTTGGTGCGGTTGTCCTTCAGCTGCTGCAGGTAGTACCCGTTGATGCCCAGGCGCAGTTGCTCGCTGACCTTGACCGAGCTGGCCAGGTTGGCCCACAGCACATCGCCGGCCTGACCATTGCGAAAACGGAATCCCGGGATCGGCGGTACGCCGCCGGCGCGATCGGTGCGGAAGTTGTAGAGATAGTTCAGCCGCATGCTGATCTCCCAGTTGTCGCTGGGCTGCACGGTGAACGCCCAATGCGGCGCCACCGACCAGAATCCGGTGCTCTGGTTGATCGCGACATCGCGATCGAACTTGCCCACCGGAGCGAACGCATCGATTGCGAAGCGCTGGAAGAACAGGACTCGTCCGTTGCGCATCACCGGGTCGATCTGCAGCGCCGGGCCGAAGGAAATGTCGCCCATCCCGAACCCGTTGCCGCGCAACTGCACGGGGCTGTCTGCGGCGAAGGACATGTCGTAATTGACCAGCGGCACGATCGCATTGAGGCTCAGCGACGCGCGCTTCCACCGATAGGGCGTGACGTAGATCAGCTGGGTCAGCAGGACGCTGACACCGACCTTGGGATCGCGGAAGGCGGCCGAATCGTCGCCGCGCGCGTCCTTGATCGCGTCGAAGTCGTAGTGGCGTAGATACTCGATCACCGTCCAGCCCGGCGTCGAGGAGCCGAAGCCATCGAGAAAACTCGTCCCGCCCAGGTTGATGCCCTGCGGCGGTGCAGCGGTTTCCGGCACCGCTTGTGCGGATGCCGCAACGGGCACGCCGGCGCCAAGCAGTGTCAGCAAGGTCAGGACACGGTGCCGGTACGACGGCAACCGTGGCGGTGCAACGGCACAACGGGCAGATGAGCTCACGCGTTCCACTAGGCGATTCTCCAATGCGATGGATGGATGACTGCGGCGCGACGTGGGGGAGGAAAGCGGTGCTGCGGTACGCGGCGGCGGCGAACGCGCCGTCTGTGCGTCGTTGAATCGGTGCGAGGCAGCGATCAGTCAGCGCCGATGCGCATCAGCAAGGCGCCAAGCCGCTGCTTGAACAACCAGCGCCCCTGCTCCAGTACCAGCACGTCGTCGAAACTGCCGAGCAACGCAGGCGATTGAGCCGTCCAGGGCGGCGCCGTCGAGGTGTCTGCAGCGGTGTAGAGCAGGACCTTGCTGTGCGCATGCGCCAGGGTCGGCGACTGGATGCTGACCAGGGTGTTGAGCATCAGGTGACAGGTCGTCCGCGGCGGGCGGGCGCGGAACGATTGCAGAATCGCCTCGCGTCCGTGCACCGGCAGCTCCGGCGCACTGGGGCGGGCGAACACGCCGTCGGCAGTGAACAATGCGGCGAGCCCGTCGTGATCGTGTCGATCGTTGAGCAGTGCGAATTGGCGAATCGCCTGCTCGCAGGCAATGATGATCGATGCATCGTTGGGCATGCAGCCTCCTCGGGGTGTTGCTGAAAAAACCGACACGCCTGGTCAGCGACGGCAGCGCACGCGCCGCCGGCCGGACCGGGCCGCCATCACGCGTCCTGCAGCCAGTCGCGCATTGCTGCACTGACGGCCGCGGGCGCTTCCAGCGGCGCCATATGCCCGCTGTTTTCGAAGACCACCAGCCGTGCGTGCGGGATCTGCTGCGCCATCTGCTGGTGCTGGGCCAAGGGGCTCCAGACGTCCTGCCGACCCACGCCCAGCAAGGTCGGGCAGCGGATCTGTGCCAGCACCGGCGCGGCATCGGGGCGCTCCAGCAGGGCTTCGATCTGGCCGGCGTAGGTCTGTACGCTATGCCGCTGCACCATCGCCATCATTGGGTTCATCAGCCCGGCATCGGCGTGCCGGTCCGGATGCAGCATCGGCGGCAGCCATTGCCGTGCCAGCGCCTGCATGCCTTGCGTCTGCGCAAGCCGCACCAGCGCCGCGCGCTGCTCACGCTCGCCGTCGCGTCGTGGCGCAATACCGGTGTCCAGCAAGGCCAGGCGCTGCACGCGTTGCGGCGCCTGGCGCACGATCTCCAGCGCCACCCGCCCGCCCATCGAATGGCCCGCCACCGCGAACTGCGGCGGAGCGACGGCCAGTACGTGTACTGCCATCTGCACGATGCTGTCGAAGCCGGCGAAGTCCAGCACCTGCACCTCGGCCAGATCGCTCAGCGCCGCGCGTTGCGGCTGCCAGATGCTGGCGTCGCAGAGCAGGCCGCAGAGCAGCAGCAGGCCGGGCTTGGACGAACGGGTGGTGGAAGATGACATGGCTCGACTGTAGCCACGCCGGCTTCGCCCGTCGTATGGAACATGCTGCCCGCGCTATAAGCGTATCGACATACCAACACATGACCGACGCCATGCGCGTCGGCCGTCAGGCGATCACGCGCTGCCGGAGGCGCGCTTCCACAGCACATCGACCAGCGGCGGCAACGTGCCGGCCAGCCCGAGCACCGACCCGCGCAACAGGGTCAGATGCATGTCGTCGTTGGAAAACACCGTGTTGATCGCATCGAAGCCATACGCGGCCACGGTGTTCTCGCTACGCCGGGTGCGCGACCAGCGCTGCAGCCGATGCGGGGCGGCCCAGTCCGCACGCCTTGCCAGCGCATTGCGCACTTCATCGCGCAACGCAACGACATCGCGCAGGCCCAGATTGACGCCCTGCCCGGCCAGCGGATGCACCACATGCGCGGCATCGCCCAAGGTCAGCACGCGGCCGCTGACGTATTGCTCCACCAGTTGCCGTTGCAGCGGAAACGCCGTGCGCGCGGAGACCACACGCACCTGCCCCAGCCGCGCCGCGAAGGCCTGGGTCAGCTCGCGCGAGAAGTCGGCATCGTCCAGCGCCAGCACGCGCGCGGCCTCGGCATCCGGCAAGGTCCATACGATCGAACTGCGGCCATCGGCGAACGGCAGGAATGCCAGCGGGCCGGTGGTCAGGAAACGCTGCCAGGCAGTGGCCTGATGCGGCTGTTCGGTCTCCACGAAGGCGACCACGCCGCGCTGCGCGTAGGCATGCCGCGACACCGGCAGACCGGCGAGCTCGCGCAAGGTCGATGCGGCGCCATCGGCAGCGATGGCCAGCGCCGCTTCCAGGCGGCTGCCATCGTCCAGGCGCAGGCGCACGCTGTGTGCATCCTGCTCCAGCTCGACCACGCGTGCCGGGCAATGCACCTCGATGCCGGCCGCGTGCACGGCGGCCCACAGGCGATCGACCAGCACCGCGTGTTCGATGATCCAGCCGAGTTGTTCGCGGCCCAGGGTGTCGGCATCGAAGCTCAGCTCGCCACCACCGGCCGCATCCCAGACCCGCATGCGCCGGTACGGCTGCACGCGGGCAGCGCGTACCAACGCCCAGACGCCCAAGCTGTCGAGCAATGCGGCATTGTCGGCGGCAAAGGCATAGACGCGTAGATCGGGCTGGTCGGCCCGCCAACGCGCGGGCTCGCGGCCTTCGACCAGGGCCACGCTCAGGCCGGCATCGGCCAGCGCCAGCGCGCAGGCGGCACCGACCACGCCACCGCCAACGATCAAGGCATCACGATTACCACGGCGGCTCATGCGACGCCCCTGCACAACTGCGGCACATCGCCCCGGAAACCCATCGCCCCGCCGACCAGCATCGACTGCAGCGGCGCCGCCTGCGAGGTGGCGAGCAGGCCGAGGCTGCGCAACGGCCGCAGCAACGGCGCCGGATTCCCGGTAAGCCGCGCCAGCCCGCTGGAAAACCCGATGGTCTGCTCGCGGTCCACGCGTCGGCGTGCCAGGTAACCGGCCAGCAATGCGCCGGCCCCGGCATCGCTGCGATCGTGCTCGATCAATTCGGCCAGCGTCAGTGCATCGCGCAAGCCGAGGTTGAAGCCTTGCGCGCCGATCGGATGCAGCGTCTGCGCGGCGTTGCCGAGCAGCACCACGCGCTCGGCGACCAACTCGTTGGCCAGCACCTGCACCAGCGGGTACGCGCTGCGCTCGCCGCTGGCGACAAAGCGCCCGGCGCGCCATCCAGCCGCCCGCTGCAACCTGGCCAGCCATCCGGTCTCGTCGAGCGCGGCCACCGCCTCGGCCTCGGCGCGCGCCACGCAGTGGATCGCGCCGTAATGGCGGTCGCCGCGCGGCAACAGCGCAGTCGGCCCGTGCTCGCCGAAGCGCTCCCAGGCGGTGCCATCCGGTGGGCGGGAGGCACGCACCCGCGCCACGAACAAGGTCTGCAGGAAGTCGTGCGCATCGCTGCCGATATGCAGCAGCTCGCGCACTGCGCTATGGGTGCCGTCGGCGCCCACCACCAGCCGCGCCTGCAGGCGTTGCTCACCATCAGCGGTGGCGATCCGCAGCGCGCGCAGACCGTCCTGTACCGGCTCGACCCCGATGCAGCGTGCCGGGCGATAGCGGCGCAGCCGGGTCAGCTCGTCCAGGCGTGCCTGCAAGGCCTCGCCGAAATCGCGCGCCACCACCACCTGGCCGAAGCTGTCGCGGCCGTAATCGGCCGCGTCCAACTGCACACGGCCGAAGTCGCCGGCCCGGCTGACGTGGATGCGCCGGATCGGCCCAGGGGCGCTGCGCAGCTTGGCCATCACCCCCAGCACGCTCAGCGCATTGACGGTGGCGGCGGCAAAACTCAGATTGCGCTGGTCGAACACCGCTGGCGGCGTGCCGGCCGGGGTGGCTTCCACCAGCCCGACATCCAGGCCGATGCGGTCCAGCGCAATCGCCAGGCTGGAGCCGACCAGGCCGCCGCCGACGATCAGAACGTCATGTGGATGTGTCATTGCCACATGATAAGCCTTCGCCCATGACCCGTTGCCGCGAACGGGTGGGACAGCTTGCCGCGCCCTAGCTGGTCTGACGCGGCCGGCTGCTCGCGCAGGGAGCGCTGCCGGCCCTGCCCGGTGCAGGACGCATCCGGGCACCCACCGATTTGCGTCCGTCGTGTCCAGCAACGGGGGCGGCCAGGCGGGCCACCGCAAGGCCGCCGATGGCGCGGGCGCGCCGGGTTCCACGCTACACTCGCCAGCCTGTGATCCGGCCACCTCCGCGCATGACTCCTCGCTCGCACGACACCCTGGTTTTGAGTCTGCTTGCCGTCCTGATGGCGGCCACGCGGATCAATCACTTCGCGCCGATCCCGGACGCGTCCTGGGCGGTGTTCTTCATCGGCGGCTTCCATCTGGCCGAGCGCACCAGGCTGGCGTTCCCGCTGCTGATGCTGCTGGCAGTGGCGGTGGATTGGCTGGTGATCACCAGCCAGGGCCTGAGCTTCTGGCAGCACTACTGCGTGTCGCCGGCGTACTGGTGCCTGATCCCGGCGTATTTCGCGCTATGGGCCGGCGGCATGTGGCTGCGTCGGCAGTACCACGGCGCGCAGTGGAGCGCGCTGGCCCGGCTGGTGCCGGCGCTGCTGCTCTCGGTGGCGCTGTGCCAGTTGATCGCCCAGGGCAGCTTCTACTGGATCAGTGCCAGCGTGGCCGAGCCGACCGTGACCGGCTGGTTCAAGAACTACACCGACTGGCTGGGGCCGTATCTGCGCAGCGCCGCGCTGTATGTCGCCGCTGCCGCGGCGATCCAGGTGGCCGCCGAGCGCCTGACCAGCGCGCCCGGCCAGACCCAGGCCGGCTGAGATGGGCAACCGGCTCTCGCGGATCTATACGCGCACCGGCGACGACGGCAGCACCGGGTTGGGCGACGGCAGCCGTACCGGCAAGGATGCGCTGCGGGTCAACGCCTACGGCACCGTGGACGAGGCCAACTCGGCCATCGGCGTGCTGCTGGCTGCCCCCGGCGTGCCGGAACCGATCGCCGGGCTGCTGACCACCATCCAGCACCAGTTGTTCGATCTGGGCGGCGAGCTGTGCATCCCCGGCCATGCCGCGATCGATAGCGCCGATATCGATGCGCTGGAGCGCCAGCTGGACCTTTTCAACGACACGCTGCCCCCGCTGAAGGAGTTCATCCTGCCGGCCGGGGGCGAGGCCGCTGCGCGCTGCCACCTGGCCCGCACCATCGTGCGCCGGGCCGAGCGCGAGACCGTTGCGCTGTCGCGCCAGGAGACCGTGCGCAGCGAGGCGATCGGTTACCTGAACCGGCTGTCCGACCTGCTGTTCGTGCTGGCGCGCGTGCTGGCGCGCGCCGATGGCCAGCAGGAAGTGCTGTGGCGGCACGACCGCCGGCGCGGCTGACCTGCACATGGCACGGCGGACAGGCTAGATTTGCCCCATGTTGGTCTTTACCCATCCCGCCTGCCTCGGGCACGACGCCGGCCCCGAGCATCCCGAAAGCCCCGCCCGCCTGGAAGCGGTGGTGGAGGCACTGCGCGACGCGTTCCCGGACCTGGACTGGCGCGAGGCGCCGCTGGCCAAGCTCGGCGACCTGTGCCGGGTGCATGAGCGCGAACAAGTCGACGCGGTGCTGGAAACCGCCTTCGAAGGCCACCACCGGCTCGACGTGGACACCGTGATGTCGCCCGGCTCGCGCGCGGCGGCGTTGCGCGCGGCCGGGGCCGGCATCGCCGCGGTGGACGCGGTGATGCAGGACGCCACCCGCACCGCCTTCTGCGCCGTGCGCCCACCCGGGCACCATGCCACCGCGCAGGTGTCGATGGGCTTTTGCCTGTTCAACAATATTGCCGTGGCCGCCGCGCACGCGCGCGACCGGCATGGGCTGGAACGGATCAGCATCGTGGATTTCGACGTCCACCACGGCAACGGCACGCAGGCGATCTTCGAACGCGACCCGAGCGTGCAGTATCTCAGCACCCACCAGTCCGGGCTCTATCCGCACTCGGGCAGCGTTTACGAGCGCGGCATCGGCAACATCCACAACCTGCTGCTGCAACCAGGCAGCGACGGGCTGCGCTTCCGCAACGTGTGGGAAGACGAGATGCTGCCGCTGGTGGATGCCTTCCGCCCGCAGCTGATCCTGATCTCGGCCGGCTTCGATGCGCATCTGCGCGATCCGCTGGCCGATCTGATGCTCGATGCCGACGACTTCGCCTGGCTGACCGGCGCGCTGCGCACCCTGGCCGAGCGGCATGCCCGTGGCCGGGTGGTGTCCATGCTGGAAGGCGGCTACGACCTGCAGGCCTTGCGCGAAAGCAGCGTGGCGCACGTGGCCGCGCTGCGTTGAACCCTACCGGCGCCTTGCTCGCGCCCCCCATCGCGATGAACCTCGCCCTCCCGACCAGGGAGCTCTTCATTGCCCCTATGCGGGGTATACGGCAAGCTAGTCGCCATTTTATTGGTTGAATCACGCGTGCGCCGAGTTCTCCGCCTGCTGCCCCTGCCTTTGAGCATCGCCATCTGCCTCCCGGCCATGGCTGCCGACAAGCCGTTGAACTGGGGACTGTGCCCGGCCGTGGATCCGCTGCCAGGCTTCGACGGCGCGCCCGCCGCAGATGCCAAGGCCGCCGAAATGCGCCAGCAGTTGCCGACCGACATCGAAGGCGACCAGCTGTCCGGCACCAGCACCACCCCGCAGTACCAGGGCAATGTGGCGCTCAAGCGCGGCGACCAGTTCCTGGGCGCCGACAACCTGCGCATGGACACCGAGACCGGCAACTACATCGCCGAAGGCCATGTCCGCTACCAGGACACCTCCTTCCGCATGGTGGCCGACCGCGCCGAAGGCAATCAGGACACCGACGCCCACAAGGTCACCAACATCCAGTACCAGCTGGTGGACCGGCGCGGCAACGGCGCGGCCGAGTCGGTGGACCTGCAGGGCCAGGTCGGGCAGATGCACCGCTCGACCTATACCACCTGCGATCCCTCGCAGCCGATCTGGCGCGTGCGCGCGCCGGAGATCGACGTCGACAACGAAGAAGGCTTCGGCACCGCCCGCAACGCCGTGCTGCAGATCGGCAAGGTGCCGGTGCTGTACTTCCCCTGGTTCAAGTTCCCGATCGACGACCGTCGCCAGACCGGCCTGCTGTTTCCGCAATTCGGCCTGTCCGGCCGCAATGGCTTCGACTACCTGCAGCCGATCTACCTGAACCTGGCGCCGAACTACGACGCGACCCTGCTGCCGCGCTACATGAGCAAGCGCGGTTTCATGTTCGGCACCGAGTTTCGCTACCTGTACGAAGGCGGTCGCGGCGAGATCACCGGCAACTACCTGCCCAACGACAAGTTGCGCGACAAGGATCGCGGCAGCGTCTTCTATAGCGGCTATCACAACGTCAACAAGTACTGGCAGGCGCGCGCCAGCATCTCCTGGGTCAGCGACACCCGCTATGTGGAAGACTTCACCAGCCGCCTGAACGGCATGGGCTCGGCCTCCAGCCTGCAGAGCACCGTGGGCATCTACGGTACCGGCGAAACCTGGACCGCCGGCCTGATGGCCGATCGCTGGCAGCTGACCGACTACACGCTGGACGAGCAGGCACTGCCCTACAACCGCCAGCCGCGCGCGTATTTCACCTGGGACAAGCCATTCGGCATCTTCGAGGCCGGCGTGTACGCCGAAGCGGTGCGTTTCAACCACGACGACTCTTACTTTGTCAGGCCTCCGACCGACGGGAACACCAACGGTGACGACGGCGATGATTACGTGCGCACCAACATCCGCAACAAGGAATACGGCAGCGGTTCGCGCTTTGACATCAAGCCCTATATCTCGATGCCGCTGTCCGGCGCAGCCTGGTTCTTCACTCCGACCGTGGCATGGCGCTACACCGCGTATCAGCTGGATTCGACGCTGGCCAACACCGCGCCGCTGACCGGCGACCGTTCTCCGTCGCGCAGCCTGCCGATCGCATCGGTGGACGCCGGTCTGTATTTCGACCGCGAGACCTCGGTATTCGGCACCAACTATCTCAATACGCTGGAACCGCGCATGTACTACCTGTACGTGCCGTACCGCGACCAGGACGATCTGCCGGTCTTCGATACCCGCCCGTTCACCTTCAGCTACGGGCAGTTGTTCCGCGACTCACGCTACACCGGCGCCGACCGTCAGAACGATGCCAACCAGCTGACCCTGGCAGTGACCTCGCGCTGGCTGCGCCAGGACGATGGCCGCGAGAAACTGTCGCTGAGTGCGGGCCAGATCCTGTACTTCAACGACTCGCTGGTCACCATCAACAACAGCACCAACACTGCCACCGGCGGCAGCGAGCAGCCGATCGAGCAGGGCAAGTCCGCCTGGGTGGCCGATGCCAACTACATGATCAACGACCGCTGGTCGATGGGCGCCACCTATCAATGGAACCCGAATTCGCGTAAGGAAGATCTAGCCAGCCTGCGTACGCGCTACCTGCTCAACAACGACGGCATCATCAATCTGGCGTATCGCTACCGTCGCAACCTGATCGATGACAGCGACCAGCTCAAGCAGGCCGACTTCTCCTTCCTGTACCCGATCAACCCCAGCTGGAGTGCGGTCGGCCGTTATTACTATTCGCTGCTGGACCGCAAGCCGCTGGAAATCATCGGTGGCGTGCAGTGGGACAGCTGCTGCCTGGCGGTACGCGCGCTGGTGCGCCGGTTCGTGCGCAACCGCAATGGCGAGATGGACAACTCCATCCAGGTGGAGTTCGTGCTGAAGGGCCTGAGCTCGTTCGGGCAGAATACGGACCGCACTTTGCGCCGTGCTATTCTCGGCTATTACCGCGACGACCTGTACCTGGTCCCGCCCAGCAATACCACGACTAATCCGGACGATTACGATCCGAACTTGATTCCATGACCAAGCCTTTCTCTGTTGTTCTTGCCTCGCTGCTGGTACTCACCAGCACGCTCTCGCCGTTGGCCTCGGCACAGCAATCCCAGCCGCTGGATCGCATTGCCGCCATCGTCGATGAAGACGTGGTGCTGCAGAGCGAGCTCGATCGCGCCGTACGCAACGTCAAGTCGCAGTACGCCGGCCGGGAAAACCAGCTGCCGCCGGACGATGTCCTGCAGCGCCAGGTGCTGGAGCGTCTGGTTCTGGTCAAATTGCAGGTCGGTCGCGCCGATGGCAGCGGTATCCGCGTCAGCGACGAGGAACTCAACCGGGCCATTGCCAGCATCGCCCAGCAGAACGGCACCACTGTCGATGGCCTGCGCCAGAAACTGGCGGCCGACGGCATGGGCTATGGCGATTTCCGTGCTTCGGTGCGCGACGAAATCATCGTGCAGCGCTTGCGTCAGAGCTTTGCGCAGAGCCGCATCAGCGTGAGCGAAGGTGAAGTGGACACTGCGCTGGCGCAGCAGGCCACCACCGGCAGCCAATATCACCTGGCGCACATCCTGGTCGGCCTGCCGGAAGGCGCGACGGCCGATCAGATCGCCACCGGCCAGAAAAAGGTCGATGGCGTGAAGGCATTGATCGACAAGGGCGAGCTGGACTTCTCGGCAGCGGCAGTGCGGTATTCCGACAGCCCGAACGCGCTGGAAGGCGGCGACCTGGGCTGGCGCAGCCTGGACGAGATCCCCAACGCATTCGCCCAGCTGATCCGCGACATGCAGCCCGGCCAGGTCGCCGGTCCGTTGCGCGGCCCGAGCGGTTTCCAGTTGCTCAAGCTGGTGGAAATGCGCGACGCCAATGCCGGCGGCGAAAAGAAGCTGGTCACCGAATACAACGCACGTCACATCCTGGTGCGCATCAACGACAGCCAGACCGAAGCGCAGGCCAAGGCCAAGATCGACACGCTGCGTGCGCGCATCGTCGGTGGCGCCGATTTCCAGGCCACCGCGAAGGAGTCGTCCGAAGACACCAACAGCCGTGGCCAGGGTGGTGATCTGGGCTGGTTCCCGGCCGACGCATTCGGCCCGGACTTCGGCAAGCAGGTCGAAGGCCTGGCCGACGGCGCGGTGTCCGAGCCGTTCCGCACCCAGGCGGGTTGGCACATCGTGCAGCGCGTGGGCAGCCGTCAGACCGACGTCAGCGCCGAAAGCCAGCGTGCGCAGATCCGTGAAACGATCGGCCGCCGCAAGCTGGAAGAAGAGTACAACCGCTATCTGCAGGAACTGCGTGGCGAAGCCTACGTGAGCTTCCGCACCGGCGACCGCGCCGACGGCGATGCCAGTGCCGCTCCGGCCAAGCCAGCCGATCCTGCGGCGCCTGCCGCACCGACGCCGCCGCCGGCACAGCCGACGCGCTGATTCGATGCTCCCGTCGCTCGCGCTGGTGCCAGGCGAGCCGGCCGGGATCGGGCCGGAACTGTGCGTCCGGCTCGCCCAGCGGCCGCGCTCGGATGCCCACCTGATCGCCTACGCCGACCCGGACACCCTGCACAGCGCCGCAAAGGCGCTGTCTTTGTCTGTGCGGCTGCTCGATCCGGACCAGCGCGCCCGCGCGCCCGGTGACCTGCCGCTGCATCCGATCCGTCAGGCGGTGCCGACCCGTTTCGGCACCGCGGACCCCGCCAATGCGGCGGCGGTCATTGCCGGCCTGCGTGGCGCTGCCGGCGACTGCCTGTCCGGCAAGCTGCAGGGCATCGTGACCGGTCCGGTGCACAAGGCGGTGATCAATGCCGGCGGCATTCCCTACACCGGCACCACCGAGCTGCTGGCCGAGCAGGCGGGCTGCCCGGTGGTGATGATGCTGGCCAATGCCATCGTGCGCGTCGCCCTGGTGACTACCCATCTGCCGCTGCGCGCAGTAGCCGATGCGATCACTGCCGACGCGGTGGCGCGCTGCCTGCGCATCACCGACGCCGCGATGCGACGCGACTTCGGCCTGGAGCGCCCGCGCATCGCGGTGCTGGGCCTCAATCCGCATGCCGGCGAAGATGGGCACCTGGGCCGGGAGGAACTGGACGTCATCATCCCGGTACTGGGGCAGCTGCGCGGCGACGGCATGCAGCTGATCGGCCCGCTGCCCGCCGATACCGCATTCTTGCCGCAAAAGCTCAGCGGCTTCGATGCGGTGGTGGCGATGTATCACGACCAGGGCCTGCCGGTGCTCAAGTACAGCGGCTTCGAGCAGGCGGTCAACATCACGCTCGGCCTGCCCTATCCGCGCGTGGCGGTCGATCACGGCACCGCGCTGGAGCTGGCCGGGCGCGGTATCGCCGACCCGTCCAGCCTGATGGCGGCGACCGAGCTATGCGCGCGCCTGGCCGCACGCGGCTGAGCGAGGCCTGATTGCCAACAATCGACGGGGCACAGCGTGCACGCAGCCCGTCTGGCGTGCCGGCGATGCGCAGAACCGGCACCGCGTGCAGGCGCTGCCACGTTAAACTGCGCACATGAATCATTCTTTCAGCGCACCGGCCAAGAAGTCGCTTGGCCAGCACTTTCTTGCCGACCGGTATTACATCGACCGCATCGTGCAGGCAGTGGACCCGCGCGCCGGCCAGCACCTGGTCGAAATCGGCCCTGGTCAGGGCGCGATCACCTTTCCGCTGCTGCGCAAGCACGGCGCACTGACCGTGATCGAATTCGACCGCGACCTGATCGCACCACTGACCGACGCGGCCGCACCGATCGGCGCGCTGAGCATCATCCATCGCGATGTGCTCAGTGTGGATTTCACTGCACTGGCCGATGGCACGCCGATCCGGCTGGTCGGCAACCTGCCCTACAACATCTCCTCGCCGATCCTGTTCCATGCGCTGGACCATGCCGGTGCGGTAGCCGACATGCACTTCATGCTGCAAAAGGAAGTGGTCGACCGCATGGCCGCCGGCCCCGGCAGCAAGGTGTACGGGCGCTTGAGCGTGATGCTGCAGGCGTATTGCGAGGTCACCGCACTGTTCGTGGTGCCGCCGGGCGCATTCCGGCCGCCGCCGAAGGTGGACTCGGCGGTGGTACGGCTGGTGCCGCGCGATCCGGCCACGGTACAGATCAGGGATCGGCGGCGCTTTGCCGACGTCGTGCGCGCCGGCTTCGGCCAGCGTCGCAAGACCCTGCGCAATGCCTTGTCCAACGTCTGCGAGCCCGCCCACTTCGAGGCCGCGCAGGTGCGTCCGGATGCTCGCGCAGAACAACTCGAGGTCGCGGATTTCATCCGCCTGGCCAATGTCGAGCCGGCTTGAGCGCCGCTCCCACACGGTTTTATTTAGACTTTCCGCATGCACGATGATCCGCGCTACCGGGTCGAGGTCGAGGTGTCGCCCCGCTTCCTCGCCCATCAATCGACCCCCGACGAAGGCCGCTATGCCTTCGCCTACAGCATCCGCATCCAGAACGCGGGGGCCATGCCTGCGCGCCTGATCGCGCGCCATTGGCAGATCACCGACGCCAACGGACGCACCGAACGGGTGGATGGCGAAGGCGTGGTCGGCGAACAGCCCTGGCTGCGTCCCGGCGAGGCGTTCAGTTACACCTCCGGCGTGCTGCTGGAGACCGAGCAGGGACAGATGCAAGGTCATTACGACATGGTGGCCGACGATGGCACCGAATTCACCGCCCCGATCGCCGCCTTCGTGCTGAGCGTACCCAGGACGCTGCACTGATGGATGCTGGACTGATGGAGCGCACGCGATGAGCGTCTGGGCAATTGGCGACCTGCAGGGGTGTTACGACATCACCCAGCGCCTGCTGGAAAAAATCAACTTCGACCCCGCGCAGGACACCCTGTGGTTCTGTGGCGACCTGGTCAACCGTGGCGGTCAATCGCTGGAAACGCTGCGCCTGGTGCATTCGCTGCGCGCGCATAGCGTGGTGGTGCTGGGCAACCATGACCTGTCGCTGCTGGCGATCGGCGCGCGTTCGGAAGAGGAACAGCGCAAGGTCAACCCGGATCTGCTGCGCATCGTGCTGGCCGAGGACCGCGACCTGCTGCTCGACTGGCTGCGGATGCAGAAGCTGGCGCACGTGGACCGCGAACTGGGCTGGATGATGATCCATGCCGGGCTGGCGCCGAAATGGACCACGCAGATGGCCGAGAAACATGCGCGCGAGGTCGAGCAGCAACTGCAGGGCGGCGGCTATCGCAAACTGCTGCGCAACATGTACGGCGATCAGCCGGGCTGGTCGCCGGGCCTGAGCGGGTACGACCGCAGCCGCGCAATCATCAACCTGTTCACGCGCATGCGCTATTGCACCCCGCGCGGGCGCATTGCCACCGACGACAAGGGCACGCCGGGTACCCAGGCGCAGGGCCTGTATCCCTGGTTCGAAGTACCGGGCCGGGTCGAGCGCGATCTCAAGATCGTCTGTGGGCATTGGTCCGCACTCGGGCTGACCATCACCCAGGGCGTGCATGCCATCGATACCGGTGCGGTATGGGGCGGCAAACTCACCGCCTTGCAGCTGGATACCGACGAACTGCGCGTGGTGCAGGTGCCGGGAATCCCGATCACGCAGCCGTCGAAGACCGCACAGCGCAGCCGGCCACCGCGCCGCCGGCAACGCCAGCGTGGCGGAGACAATGCGAACGCAGGCACCGGCTCCGCCACTTCCAGTGCCGCCCCGCCCGCTGCCGCTGCGGACTAAGTAACGCGCGTGGCGGCGCACTGCCGCAGCATGCCGGGGTAATGCCTCGGCGCTTGCGAATCAGCCTGATCCTGCATCCGCCACGTGACTGGCACGCTTGCACATTGGGCCTTTCGGCACGCAAGCGCATCGATTTGCATCGCTGTCTCGAAACCGCCGGAATGCACGCCCTCGGCAGCACCATCGTGCATGTGCGGCTAAGTGAGCTCAGCGCCGCTGATAGTCCACGTAATCGAATGCGAAGGCATGCCGCGTATCGGCCGCATGCGACGCGCGTTGCACCGGTTCCCACACGGCCGGGTCGATCGGTGGAAAGTAGGTGTCGGCCCGTTCCACGGTGGTGTCCACTTCGGTGACAGCCAGCAGGTCCGCACGCTCCATGGTCAGGCGATAGACCTCGCCGCCACCGATCACGCACAGCTCCTGTGCACCTGCCGCCTCGGCCTGCGCAATCGCCTCATCGAGCGACGCCACCGCCTGCATGTCTGCGAACGGCACCCGCCCCGAACGCGTCAGCACCAGGTTCAATCGCCCCGGCAAGGCACGCCCCAGCGACTGCGCGGTCTTGCGCCCCATCAGGATCGGCTTGCCCACGGTCAGCGCCTTGAAGCGCTTGAGATCGTCCGGCAACTTCCACGGCAATTCGTTGTCGCGGCCGATGGCATTGTTGCGGTCGAAGGCGACGATCAGGATAAGTTTCATGCAGCGGACGATATCCCTTCGAACATCAAATCAATGTGTGGCATCACTCGCCAGCCAAGCGACGCTCACACCGCCACCGGCGCCTTGATTGCCGGATGCGGGTCGTAACCCTCGATGGCGATGTCCTCGAAGCGGAACGCGAACAGGTCGGTCACGGCGGGATTCAGGCGCAGGCGCGGCAGCGCGCGCGGTGTGCGGGTCAGTTGCTCGCGCGCCTGCGCGAAGTGATTCGAATACAGGTGCGCATCGCCCAGCGTGTGCACGAAATCGCCCACGCCCAGGCCGGTGGCCTGCGCCACCATGTGCGTCAGCAGTGCATAGCTGGCGATATTGAACGGCACACCGAGAAAGATGTCGCCGCTGCGCTGATACAGCTGGCAGCTGAGCTTGCCGTTCACCACATAGAACTGGAACAGGCTGTGGCACGGCATCAAGGCCATCTGCGGCAGCTCGCCGACATTCCAGGCGCTGATCACCAGCCGGCGCGAATCCGGGTTGCGCTTGATCTCGTCCACCAGCCATTGCATCTGGTCGATCTCGACGCCGTCCGGGCCGGTCCAGCGCCGCCACTGCTTGCCGTAAACCGGGCCGAGATCGCCGTTGTCGTCGGCCCATTCGTCCCAGATGCGGACCTGGTGGTCCTTGAGATAGCCGATGTTGGTGTCGCCCTGCAGGAACCACAGCAGCTCATGGATGATCGAGCGCAGGTGCAGCTTCTTGGTGGTGACCAGCGGAAAGCCATCATTGAGGTCGAAGCGCATCTGCCAGCCGAACACGCTGCGCGTGCCGGTACCGGTGCGATCGGACTTCTCGGCGCCGTGTTCCAGCACATGCTGCAGCAGGTCCAGATAGGGCTTCACTTGGCCGCCTCCGCGCCCGCGGTCTGCGCCAGCATCGGCTGCAGCACCGGCGCGCGGCGCGACATCGCCAGCAACACCAGGCCGCCGATGATCAACGGCAGGCTCAGGATCTGCCCCATCGTCAGCCAGTTGAAGGCCAGGTAGCCGATCGGTGCATCCGGCACGCGCACGAATTCCACGATGAAACGGAACACGCCGTACAGCAGCGCGAACATCCCCGACACCGCATAGCGTGCGCGCGGCTTCATCGAGAAGGTCCACAGCACCACGAACATCACCACGCCTTCCAGCGCCGCCTCGTAGAGCTGCGAAGGATGCCGCGCGAACTGGTTCAACGCACCGGCGGCGTACTGCGCCTGGAGTTCTGCCGGCAACCTGCCGGCCAGTTCCGGCGCAAGCGGGAAGATCACGCCCCAGCCGGCATCGGTGAACTTGCCCCACAGCTCGCCGCCGACGAAATTGCCAAGCCTCCCGAAGCCCAGGCCCAGCGGCACCAACGGCGCCACGAAATCCATCACGTCGAAGAAGTGCAGCCGGTGCTTGCGCGCCCACAGCCCGCAGGCAATCAGCACGCCCAGCAGGCCGCCGTGGAAGCTCATGCCGCCCTGCCACACCTTGAACAGGATCAACGGGTTGGCCAGCAGGCTGTCGAACGCATAGAACAGCATGTAGCCGATGCGCCCGCCCAGCACCACGCCGAGCATGCCGTAGAACAACAGGTCGGAAAATCCGTCCATGTCCACGCCCGGCAGGCGGCCGCGCAGGATACGCGAGCGCCCCAGTGCCCAGGCAGAGAAGAACGCAGCCAGGTACATCAACCCGTACCAGTGCACCTGCACCGGTCCAAGCGAGAAGGCGATGGGGTCGATGGCGTGCAGATAGATCATGCGGACCGCGGATCACAAAAAAGCGAGGCGTCTATTCTGACACCTCGCACGCGTTCAGCCTAAGAGCTGGGGACGATCGGGCAGCTCATCTTCATGCTGGGAGCCGGCAGCGGCAGGAAAATGCTCGGTCAACAGTTCGGTCACCGCCTCGATTCCGGCCAGCACCGCCGCCTCGTGCTCGCCCTCGCGCAGGAACTGCTGCATGCGCCGGCACACCTCGGCCCACTGCGCCTCCGGCACCCGGCTGCGCAGCCCACGGTCGGCGACCACTTCGATGGCGTGGTCGGCCAGCAGCAGATACAGCAGCACCCCGTTGTTGGCTTCGGTGTCCCAGGTGCGCAATTGCGCGAAGGCCTGCTCGGCACGCTGGCGCGCGGTGTGACCGCGCCATAGCGCGCTCAGCGGTAGGTCGGCTTCCACCGCCACCATGACCTGGCCGGTATGGGTGCGCTCGCTGGCGGCAACCGCCGCGGCGATCGCGTCCATGCAGCTGGCCGGGAAACTGCGCTGCGCCGAGGGCGCGAAGACATGCCTGAGCCACCGCATTACCAGCTCCCCGAGGCGCCACCGCCTCCCGATGATCCGCCACCACCACCCCAGCCGCCGCCACCGAAACCGCCGCGGCCACCGCCTCCAAAGCCACCGAATCCACCACCGCCCCAGCCACCGCCGCCGACAAAGCGCCCCGGCGAACCGGACGCCAGGCCGGCCAGCAGCCCGATCACCGCAGCGCCGGCGCTGGCGAACAGCAGCGAGGTAAACAGCAAGGCGGCGCCACCGGCGGCGACGCCGGTCAGCAGCGCGCGCAGCGGCCGTGGCAGGGCACCAAGAATGCCGCGCGCCACCATCGCGACCACAAAACCGATGAACAAGGCCATGATCCAGCCGCCGCCATCCGAGCCATTGCCCGCGCCGCCATCGGCGTGCCCGCTGACCGGCGCGGGCAAGGCCTCGCCCTCGATCAGGCCGGCCAGCGTCGCAGTCGCCGCACTGATGCCACCGGCGTAGTCGCCCTCACGGAAGCGCGGCGCCAGATACTCCTGGATGATGCGGTTGGCCGTGATGTCGGGGATCGCGCCTTCCAGGCCGTAGCCGGGCTGGATCCGCACCCGGCGGTCGTCCTTGGCCACCAGCAGCAACACACCGTCGTCCACGCCCTTGCGGCCGATCTTCCACTGGTCGAACACGCGCTGGGTGTACTGCTCGATCGGCTCCGGCTGCGTTGTCGGCACGATCAGGACCTGCAACTGCGCGCCCTTGCGCTGCTGCAAGGCCAGCGCCTGCTGCTCGAGTTGCCGGGTCTGCGTGGCGTCCAATGTGCCGGTGGTATCGACCAGGGGCGAACGCAGTGGCGGAATGGCTGCCAGATCCTGCGCCAGCAGCGAGGCCGGCAACAGCAACAGCGCCAACATCCAGAACACCCGCATGTAGTTCTTCCGCATTCGCAACTCCTGGCTGATTAGCACTGACACGTCATCGGCACTGGCTTGACTGATCCTTCTCCCTGCGGAAGAAGCTGCCCGAAGGGGCGGATGAGGATGCGAGCGAAGCCTCGTGTGAATGAATAACGCACAGGTTTCGCCTAGTACCCTCCCCCGCACCGCGCCCCAGCCCTCGTTAGCAGCGTGGCCGCTCCAAGGCACGTGCGCCAGCGGCGCGCAAGCCGTGCCTTATCGCCCCCAAGGCAGAGAGGCTTGATGTGCCGCTCCTGAAAGTTGGCATTGATCCAACTGACGATCGATGGGTTGCCATCGCAAACCTAACGATTGCCTCGACATGCCGTGCGGCACATTGCGCAGTATTTGGTACTGCGCAATGTGCATGTGTTTACTGCGCGGGCTGCGGTTGCTGCGCAGGTTGCTGCTGCGGCGCCTGCTGATTACCGAAATCCACCTGCGGTGCGCGCGAAATCTGCGCCTCGTTTTCCACGCTGAAATTGGGCTTGGGCTGGTAGCCGAAGATCTTGGCGGTGATCACCTGCGGAAACGAACGGATGTAGGTGTTGTACTCCTGCACCGTCTGGATGTAGCGACCGCGCGCCACGGTGATGCGGTTTTCGGTGCCTTCCAGCTGCACCTGCAGATCGCGGAACGACTGGTCGGATTTCAGCTGCGGATAGTTTTCGCTGACCACCAACAGGCGCGACAGTGCGCTGCCGAGTTCGCCCTGCGCCTGCTGGAACTGCTTGAGCGAGGCTTCGTCGTCGGCATTGACCTGGATCTGCCCGACCCGCGAGCGCGCATTGGTCACCTCGGTCAGCACCTGGCGCTCCTGCTGGGCATAGCCCTGCACGGTGCGCACCAGATTGGGAATCAGGTCGGCGCGACGCTGATACTGATTCAGCACCTCCGACCAACCTGCCTTGACGCCTTCTTCCTTCTGCTGGATCGCGTTGTAGCCGCAACCGGACAGCGAGACGGTCAGGATCAGCAACACCAGGGCGCGAATCAGGACGGGCATGCAGGCGATTCCGTTGAAAGAGAGCCGCAGCATGCCACGCGGCGAGTCAAGCCGGCATGCACGCGTGCGCCTGGCAGGCGATTCGGCCAGGCAAGATGACGCCCGGCCATCGGCAGAAGCAGTCGCTGCATGCCGCGTGACAGGTTGATACGTCAGCTGGCGCGATCCGGTGCGTCCCATCGCAACGAAGGTCTCCATGCACCTGCCAATCCAGTCGCCTACAGAAGCCGACTGGCGGCTGCGCGTCGCGCAGCCCACACTCTTCAGAGCAAGCGCGGCAGCAGGATCAGTCCCCAGCACAGCAGCACATTGATCAGCAGCAGGAACACCGCAGCCGAGCCCATGTCCTTGGCGCGGCCGGCCAGCACGTGGTGCTCGGGGCCGTAACGTTCGATCACCGCCTCGATGGCCGAGTTCAGCAGTTCGGCGGCCAGCACGATCAGCAACGGCGCGATCAGCGCAATGCGTTCCAGGCCGGACTGGCCAAGCCACAGCCCCAGCGGCAGCAGCACTACCGCCAGGCACACCTCCAGCCGAAACGAGGATTCGTGCAGCCATGCCGCGCGCAGGCCCTGCCATGACCAGACCGCTGCCTTGAGCATGCGGCGCGGACCGCGTGGCACGTGTCCCAGTTGATCGGCCATGCGTCAGTGCTTCCGGCCGCAAGGGCATATCTGGGGACGGCTCGAACGCATGGCGTGGTCACTGCTGGGGAAAGTGCGAATCTTGCACCGTCGTGTAGCGCGCCGCCAGGGCGTGACCAGGTGCCGCAACAGCTGGCGTTGGGCCTGCAAGGCCGTCAGATGCTGCCGCATGGCGCAATCTTTTCCACATTGCCGGTGCAGGCCCGGCGGCAGGCTCTGCGAGCAACCCGTGGCAGGCGCTGGACGCCCGCCGGTTTGCCCTGGGCTTACAGCCTGTCGCACCATGGTGGTCCGCTTCACTGTCGCAGGTTCTTTCGCATGACCAAACATCCCTTGCGCACGCTGCTGTGCGCGCTTGCCTTGTTGTCCGGCCACGTCCACGCCGCCGCCCCGCACACCGCGCCACAGATACCGGCGCAGGTGTCCAACGCCGCCTGGGAAGACGACATGCGGCGCTTTTCCGACAGTGATGCGCAACAACCGCCGCCCAAGCACGGCATCGTCTTCGTCGGCAGTTCGTCGATCCGTTTCTGGGACACGCTGGCCCAGGATTTCCCCGGCATGCCGGTGATCAATCGCGGCTTCGGCGGTTCGGAAGTGCGCGACAGCACCTGGTACGCCGATCGCATCGTGGTCCCGTATGCGCCGCGCCAGGTGGTGCTGTATGCCGGCGACAACGATCTCAACAGCGGCCGCACGCCGCAGCAGGTGCGCGACGACGTGCTGGCATTCGTGCAGCGCATCCGCCGTGATGTGCCCACCGCGCGCATCAGCTATCTGTCGATCAAACCCAGCCCGTCGCGCGCGCATCTGCTGCCTTCGATCGTCACTGCCAACCGCCTGATCAAGGACGCACTCGCGCCGCTGCCGCGCGTGGACTACGTGGACGTATACACGCCGATGCTCGACGCCGACGGCAAACCGCGCGCCGAGCTGTTTCGCCAGGACATGCTGCATATGACCGCCGATGGCTATGCCATCTGGCGCAAGGCGGTGGCCCCGGTGTTGGAGCAGAAGTAGCGCCCTGCGGATCGATCTGGCGAGGCGCTTGCCAGATCGGTCGATCAATTGCGGCAAGCGATCCTGCAGATGCAGCTGGCCTCTGCGGTGGATCGCCACAGCGCGCGGGATCAATGCAGCGCAGTCGAAAACACCATCATCGCAACCGCAAACAGCGCCCCAGGCGCATGCAGCGCGCCTGCCTCGTCAGCAGACGATTCCAGGCGACCCGCATGTCGCTAACGCCACCACGACCTCAGGCCACCACCACTGCAACCGAGGTGCCGACACCGGACTCGCTATGCAGCTCGATCCGCCAGCCGAAGCGATCGCACAGGCGGCGCACGATCGACAGGCCCAGACCGGTGCCCTGCGGGCGGGTGGGATCGGCGCGGAAGAACGGCTCGAATGCGCGCGCGCGCGCTTCCTCGCTCATGCCGATGCCGGTATCGCGCACGATGATGCGGTCCTGGGTGACTTCCACCTCGATGCTGCCGGTGTCGGTGTAGGCGCAGGCATTGCGCAGCAGGTTGCTGAGCACCACGCGCATCACCCGCGGCGGGGCGAACATCTGCAGGCTGCGGTCGCCAACCATCGTCAGGGACACCGGCTTGTCGCCCAGCAGTTCGCGGGCGCTGTCGACTTCCTCGCTGGCCAGTTCGGCGGCATCGAAGGTTTCGCTTTGCGGGTCGATCTCGGCCTCGCGCGCCAGGATCAGGAAGGCGTCGATCACCGCTTCCATGTCGCGGCCGGCACGCTGGATCCGGCGCAGGCTGCGCTGGGTGCGCTGCGACAGTTCGTCGTCGGCCAGCGCCATGTCGCTGGCCACCCGGATCACCGTCAACGGTGTGCGCAGCTCATGGCTGGCATCGCGCGTGAAATTGCGCTCCCGTGCGACATGGTCGCTGACCCTCTGCCCCAGCGCATGCAGCGCGGCGGCCAATTGCCGCGTCTCACCCTGCAGATCGGCAGGCAACCGCTCCGGCGCCAGTTCGTCGACATCGGGATTGCGCGGATCCCACTGCGACACGCGCCGCGCCAGCCAGCTGATCGGCGAGACCAGCCGCTTGGAAATCCGGTAGGTCACCCAGAACACGCCATAGATCGCCAGCAGCACCAGCATCGCCGGCACCACCCCGAACCAGAGTGTCAGGTGCGCCGCGCGCGAGCGTGGGAACACCAGGTACAAGCGCCCTTCCGGACGTTGGTCGACATACACCAGGGCGTCGGCGGCGGCCACTTCGCTGAAGCCCGGCGACAACTGCCGCAACGCCGCGGGCGCAGGATCGCGGCCCTGGCCGGCGGGCGAAAAATAGCCCTGGATGTTGCGTGTATTCGGCGGCGGATTGCTCGGCGCGCTCTTGTGCAGGCGCCAGAAATGCACTGCCTCGTCGGCAAGCACGGTGCGCACCAGGCTGTACTTGATCACGAAGGACAGCAGATAGCCGCCCAGCACGATCGCCAGGCTCGCCAGGGCGACCTGCAGCAGGAAGGCGAGACGTATTTTTCGTGGAAGCCCGTGCGGCATTGCTGCATCCAGGGGAGAGCGCCGGATTATAGGCAACGCTTCCGTAAGCCCGTCGTGCAGCCAGACGGCAGCACGCGGAAGCGACAGGCGCGTGGGCGCCTAGAGGAGGTGACCGGCCGCCAGAACGGCGGCCGGCCGGTGACATCAGGCCATCGGCTGGGCGATGTCGGCGATGCGATAGCCGGCGCTCTGCACGGTGTGCAGCAACGGACGGTCGAACGGCTTGTCGATGATCTTGCGCAGGTTGTACAGATGGCTGCGCAGGGTGTCCGAATCCGGCAACCCGTTGCCCCAGATCTCGCGCTCGATTTCCTGGCGGGTGACCACCCGCGGCGACTCGCGCATCAGGATGGTGAGCAGGCGCAGGCCGATCGGCGAGAGCTGCAGCTCGGTGCCGGCGCGGGTGGCGCGCATGCTGACCGGATCGAGCACCAGGTCGGCGACCTTGAGCACTTCCGAACCGACCTGGCGGCGCTCGCGGCGGATCAGGGCACGCAGGCGCGCTTCCAGTTCCTGGATCGCAAACGGCTTGGTCAGGTAGTCGTCGGCACCGAAACCCAGGCCGGTGAGCTTGTCGTCCAGCGTGTCGCGGGCGGTCAGCATCAGTACCGGGGTGGACTTGCGTGCGTCGTTACGCAGGCGGCGACACACTTCGATGCCGTCCAGACGTGGCAGCATGAGATCCAGCACGACCACGTCGTAGCTGTTCTCGGCGGCCAGACGGTAGCCGTCGAGTCCGTCCTGCGCATAGTCGACCTCGAAGCCACGGCCTTCCAGGTACTCGCCGATCATTTCAGAGATATTGCGGTTGTCTTCGACGACCAGCACGAGGCCGGACGTTTCCTTGGTCTGACGCATGGACTTTCCTCGGTCTTCAGCTTTGTGAAACATGCCGGATCGGCAGTGGAAAGGGCGTGAAGACCAACTAACGTTCTGTGACGGCGCGCGGTGGCCGCCGGTTGTCAGCGCCCGAGCAACGGACGCAGCGACGGCCACACCGTTTCCAGCACCCTGGGCTGGGCAGCGGCAGTGGGATGCAGGCCGTCTGCCTGCATCAGGCCTGGCTGCAGCGCGACCTTTTCCAGGAAAAACGGCACCAAGGCGGTCTTGTACTGCCTGGACAGGTCGGCGTAGCTCGCCTTCAGACGCTCGCGGTAGGCGGGGCCGTAGTTGGGCGGCACATCGATGCCCAACAACAGCACCTTCGCCCCGGCCTGCTGGCTGAGCTGGATCATCTTTTCCAGGTTGCCCTTGAGCTGGGCCGGGGTCAGGCCGCGTAGCGCATCGTTGCCGCCGAGTTCGATCACCACCACGCCGGGGCGGTGCTTCTGCAGCAGGCCGGGCAGCCGCGTCAGCGCACCGGAGGTGGTTTCGCCGCTGATGCTGGCATTGACGACCGCCGGTGGCGTCGCCATGTCACGCTTGAGGCGTTGGTCCAGCAAGGTGACCCAGCCGGACTGCACCGGGATGTTGTGCGCAGCGCTCAGGCTGTCGCCGACCACCAGGATCGGTGCGGTCGCCACCGGACTTTTGGCAGAGGCAATTCCCGGCGCAAGCAGGGACAGTGTCAGCAGCCACAGGACCAGCGCGCCATATCGCAGTGTTCTTTCACGCATTCGGAGATTCCTCATCGACAGTCTGGCCCCCCGCTCCAGCACCCGCACCGCCATCGACGTCCGCGAGGTCGGCAAGTCCGTCAGCGGACCGGAGGGAACACTCCACATCCTCGACAACATCAGCTTGACGGTCAGTGAAGGCGACAGTATCGCCATCGTCGGCGCGTCCGGCTCGGGCAAGACCACCCTGCTCGGCCTGCTGGCCGGGCTGGACCTGCCTAGCCGCGGCAGCATCGCGCTCTCCGGCCAGCAGCTGGGCCAGTTGGACGAAGAGGCGCGTGCCGCCTTGCGCGCGCGCGAGGTGGGCTTCGTGTTCCAGAGCTTCCATCTGCTGCCGGCACTCACCGCCGAAGAAAACATCGCGCTGCCGCTGGAACTGGCCGGGCGCGAGGACCCGGCGCGGGTGCGCGAGGTGCTGGAGGCGGTGGGCCTGAGCGCGCGCGCGCGCCACTACCCGCGCCAGCTGTCCGGCGGCGAGCAGCAACGTGTGGCGCTGGCACGCGCCTTCGTGGCCAAACCGCGCATCCTGTTTGCCGACGAGCCCACCGGCAGCCTGGACCAGGCCACCGGCGCGCAGATCAGCGACCTGCTGTTTGCGCTCAATGCCACCAGCGATACCACCCTGGTGCTGGTGACCCACGACATGACGCTGGCGCAGCGCTGCAACCACATCTACCGCATCGACAGCGGCCGCCTGCACGCCCAGCCCGGTTCGGCCGCATGAACGTGCTGCGCCAAGCCGCGCGCGCGGTGCGCCGCGAATTCCTGGCCGGCGACCTGCTGACCGTGTTCGCCGCGCTGGTGCTGGGCGTGGCGGTGATGACGGCCGTCGGCACGCTGGTCGATCGGGTGACCCTGGCGTTGACTTCCAGCGCGGCCGAAGTACTCGGTGGCGATCTGGGCGTGACCGGCCGCCAGGAGATCCCGGCCGACTTCGCCGCGGAAGCGCAGCGGCGTGGCTTGCAGAGCACGCGCATGGTCAGCTTCCCCAGCGTGCTGTTCCATGGCGACGCCAGCCAGATGGCCAATATCCGCGGGGTCGGCGCGGGCTACCCATTGCGTGGGCAATTGCTGGTGTCCACGGACAGTGCCGGCATGCAGGGCAAGCCGGCTGGCGCACCACCGCCGGGCCAGGCCTATGCCGATCCCCGCCTGCTGGAGGCCCTGGGCCTGCGCGTGGGCGAACAGCTGGAATTCGGCGCCGGCCATCTCACCATCACCGGCGTGTTGCGTGCCGAACCGGATGCCTCCGGCGAGCTGATGCAGCTGTCGCCGCCGCTGCTGGTCAATCGCGCCGATATTGATGGTGCCGGCCTGCTCGGCCCGGGCAGCCGCGCCTCGTACCGGCTGATGTTTTCCGGCGCGCCCGCTGCCATCGCCGACTTGCGTGCGTGGCTGAAACCGCGCGCCAGCGAATACCGCCTGGTCGGCATTGAGGACACCCAGCGCGGCATGCGCGCGGCGTTCGATCGCGCGGGGCGCTTTCTGGCCCTGTCGGCGTTGCTGGCGGTGCTGTTGTCAGGTGTGGCCACTGCCTTGGCAGCCAACCGCTTTGCGATGCGGCGTATCGACACCGTGGCGGTGTTGCGCTGCCTGGGCGCACGTCAGCGCGACATCCTGGCGATGCTGTCGCTGCAATTGCTGTTGACCGCGATCCCTGCCTGCCTGGTCGGTATCGGCTTAGGCATGCTCGCGCAGGAAGGCCTGGTGCAGGCGCTGGGCAGCCTGATCCCGAACCGGCTGCCGCTGCCGCAGGCCACCCCTGCCCTGGCGGGCGCAGGCATCGGCCTGGTGCTGTTGCTGGGCTTCGGCCTGCCGCCGCTACTGCGGCTGCGCAACGTGCCGCCGATGCGCGTGCTCAACCGCAGCTTTGCCGCGGTGCCGCCGAGTTCCTTGCTGGTCTACGCCGCGGCATTGGCGGCCACGTTGGCGCTGACCGTGTACGCGACCGGCAACCTGGTGCTGGCCGGCTGGGTGCTGGGTGGCCTGGCCGCATTGGCGCTGGTGGCGATGGCGCTGGGACTGGGTCTGCTGGCCCTGCTGCGGCCGATCCAGCACCGCCTGCGCGGCGCCTGGAAGCTGGGCCTGGCCTCGCTGACGCGGCGCCGCGGGCTGAGCGTGGTGCAGCTGGTCGGGCTGTCGCTGTCGTTGTGCGCGCTGCTGCTGCTGGCGGTGGTCGGCCCCGGCCTGCTTGGGCAGTGGCGCGATCGGCTGCCGGTGGATACGCCCAACTATTTCCTGATGAATATCCAGCCCGAGCAGACCGAACCGGTATTGCAGACGCTGCGCGGCCTGGGTGTGCAGGATGCGGCCGTGGAGCCGTTTTCGACCGGGCGCCTGGTGGCGATCAACGACAAGCCACCGCTGCGCGGCGACCGCGATCCGGCCGACGATGGCGACGGCGACAACCGCCCGGTCAATTTCTCCTGGCGGCATGCATTTCCGCCGGCAAACACCTTGCTGGAAGGCAAGTTCTGGGCGGCCGACAGCACCGCGCCGGAGGCTTCGGTGGAAGAAGGCTGGGCGCAGCGGTATCAGCTCAAACTGGGCGACCGCATCACCCTGCTGCTGGGCGAGCAGCAGCGCAGCTTCACCGTCACCAGCATCCGCAAGGCCGACTGGGACTCGTTCCGGGTCAATTTCTTCCTGCTGCTCAACCAGGGCTCGGTCGGCGATGCGCCGTACAACCTGATTTCCAGCTTCCACCTGCCGCCCGGCAACGCGCCCAAGCTGGCGTCGCTGAGCCGCGACTACCCCAACATTTCGGTGCTGGATATCGATGCGATCCTCGGCCGCGTGCGCGAGGTGATCGACCAGGTGGCGCAGGCGGTGCAACTGGTGATGGGTTTCAGCCTGCTGGCCGGCGTGCTGGTGCTGCTGGCGGCCTTGCAGGCCACCGCCGGCGAGCGTCGCTATGACAGCGCGGTGCTGCGCACGCTGGGCGCGCGTCGCGGCCAGTTGCGTGGTGCGGTGCTGGTGGAGTTCGGCGCGCTCGGTCTGCTGGCGGCGACGCTGGCGGTGACCGCCGCCGCGGTGATCGGTGCGGTGGTCGGGCAAAAGGCGTTCGAGATCGCATTGACGCCGGACTGGCCGCGCCTGCTGCTCGGCGGCGCGTTTGGCCTTGCGCTGAGCCTGCTGGCCGGCTGGTCGGGCACGCGACGCATCCTGTCCACGCCGCCGGCGTTGGCACTGCGGACCGACTAAGGCCGGGTCGGTTGAACCCGCGGACGGGCGGCGCGCAGGCGTCGCCCGTCCGCGTTCCGTCACACCGCTGCATATACCGGCAGCGCATAAGCACCTTGCCAATCGTACGTTCGCAGCGGCGACCGGACTGCCTACAGTGGTGTGTCCGGCCGCCGGCCCAGGCGGCCATCGTTGCCGTCGAGGTGCCACCGTCATGGCCAGCATCACTTCCGCTGCGCGTGCGCAGCCGCCGCGCGATGCGGTTTCCCCACAGCACTCTTCCAGCGTCCGGATCGTGCCGTTCGACGCCCCGCTGGGCGCCGAAGTGATCGGCCTGGATCTGTCACAGCCACTGGATGCAGACACCTTCGCGCGCATCCATCAGGCGCATCTGGACTACCACGTGCTGGTGTTCCGCGAGCAACGCATCACGCCGGCGCAGCAGGTGGCTTTCAGCCGTCGCTTCGGCCCGTTGCAGATCCATGTGCTGCGCAACTTCCAGTTGCGCGGACATCCGGAAGTGCTGGTGGTGTCCAACATCAAGGAGAACGGCGAGCCGATCGGCCTGGGTGATGCCGGCCACTACTGGCACTCGGACCTGTCGTACAAGGACACCCCCAGCCTGGGCTCGCTGTTGCATGCGCAGGAATTGCCCAGCGAAGGCGGCGACACCTTGTTCGCCAACCAGCACCTGGCCTGGCAGACCCTGCCCGACGCGCTCAAGCACGCGGTGCGGGACCTGCGTGCCGAGCACAGCTATCTGGCCAAGTACGAAGAACTGCGCGCGCGCAATCCGTGGCGCCCGGCGCTGACGCCGGAGCAGATCGCCGAAGTGAAGCCGGTGCAGCATCCAATCGTGCGCACCCATCCGGAAACCGGCCAGAAAGCGCTGTTTGTCAGCGAGCATTTCACCACCCGCATCGTCGGCTTGCCCGACGACGAAAGTGCTGCACTGCTGCAGGCCCTGTTCGCACACAGCACCGGCGATGCGCTGGTGTATCGGCATCGCTGGCAGCCGCACGACATGGTGTTCTGGGACAACCGCTCGGTCATGCATCTGGCCGCCGGCACGCCCGATCATCTGCGTCGCCGGCTCAACCGCACCACCATCGAAGGCGATGCGCCGTTCTAGCCAAGGTGCTGCCTCGCGCGCGTTTCGCAACACGTAATGCGCTGGGAAACGCGCCTTCTTCCTCCCCCCTCGACTGGAGCGCCGCATGCGTTTGACCGTCACCTCTCACGCACGTCCGCAGCGCCGACGTTTTTCCCGACGTGTCGCGCTGCTGCTCCTGGCCGCATTGCCGTTGCTGCACAGCGCGCATGCGCAGGCCGAAGGAAAGCTGCGCATCGCCAAACAGTTCGGCATCGTCTATCTGTTGCTGGACGTGGCGCAGGATCAGAAACTGATCGAGCAGCAGGGCAAGGCGGCCGGCGTGGACATCGACGTGCAGTTCCTGCAGCTGTCCGGTGGCGCGGCCGTCAACGATGCCCTGCTGACCGGTTCGATCGATATCGCCGGTGCCGGCGTCGGGCCGTTGTTCACCATCTGGGACCGCACGCATGGCCGCCAGAACGTGCGCGGCGTGGCGTCGCTGGGCAACTTCCCGTACTACCTGATCAGCAACAATCCGCGCATCAGGAGCATCGGCGATTTCACCCCGCAGGACCGCATCGCGGTGCCGGCCACCGGCGTGTCGGTGCAGTCGCGTTTCCTGCAGCATGCCTCCCAGCAACGCTGGGGCGACAAGGGCACCCACCAGCTGGATCCGCTGCAGGTCGCCTTGCCGCACCCGGACGCGGCCGCCGCGATCATCCGTGGCCGCACCGAGATCACCGCGCATTTCGCCAGCCCGCCATTCCAGGAGCAGGAACTGGCGCGCAACCCGGCCGCGCACATCGTGACCAGTTCCTACGAGATCGAGGGCGGTCCCTCCTCGGCCACCGTGCTGTATGCCACCGAGAAATTCCGCCGCGACAATCCCAAGACCTATCGCGCCTTCGTCGCGGCGCTGGATCAGGCCGCACGCTTCGTCACCGCGCATCCGGAGCAGGCAGCGGATATCTTCCTGCGTCGCAATGGCTCGAGCATCGATCGCGCGCTGGTGCTGCAGATCCTCAAGGACCCGAAAGTGCAGTTCACCGTGGTGCCGCAGAACACGCTGGGGCTGGGCAAGTTCATGCAGCACAGCGGCGCGATCAAGCAGACCCCGAGCAAGCTGAGCGACTACTTCTTCGACGATCCGCTGATTGCGGGCGGGAGCTGAGCGATGAGTCCGTCTACACCCTTGCTGCAGGTCGATCACGTCAGCCTGGAATACGCCTCGGCGCAACGCGTGGTGCGCGCCACCCATCGCGTGCGTTTTGATGTGCATGAAGCCGATCGCTTCGTGCTGCTGGGCCCCTCGGGTTGCGGCAAATCCACCCTGCTCAAGGCGGTGGCCGGCTTCGTCACCCCGCGCGAGGGACAGATCCGTCTGGATGGCAAGGCGGTCACCGGGCCGGGACCGGACCGGGTGGTGGTGTTCCAGGAATTCGACCAGCTGGCGCCCTGGAAGACGGTGCGCGAGAACGTGGTGTTCGGCCTGCGCGCAGCCCGCAAGCTGTCGCGCGCCGAGGCGCGCGAACGTGCCGACGACAGCCTGGCGCAGGTCGGGCTGAGCGCGTTTGCCCAGGCCTACCCGCACACCCTGTCCGGCGGCATGAAGCAACGCGTGGCGATTGCACGCGCGCTGGCGATGCGGCCGCGCGTGTTGCTGATGGACGAGCCGTTCGCCGCACTCGATGCGCTGACGCGTTCGCGCATGCAGGAGCAGGTGCTGGAGCTGTGGGAGCAATCGCGCTTCACCTTGTTGTTCGTCACCCATTCGATCGAGGAGGCGTTGGTGGTAGGCAATCGCGTGCTGCTGTTGTCGCCGCATCCGGGCCAGGTGCGCGCCGAGCTCAACGCGCATGCGTTCGGCCCGCACAGCGCCGGTAGCGTGGCATTCCAGCAGACTGCGCAGCGCATTCATCGGCTGCTGTTCGACCTGCCCGACGACGCCCTGGATGATGCCAAGGTGGCGCCGCTGCGTCGCCCGGCCGAGCGCCAACGCGAGGCGCTGCCATGAGCCGCAGCAACGCCACCGCGCTGCCGCCACTGCCACCGGTGCGGGCCGAGTACGAAGTCGCCCTGCAGCCGCTGGACCCGGCATTGGTTGCAGCCGCCGCGCCGACGCGCTGGCAGGCACCGCCATGGCTGCGCAAGGCGCTGGTGCTGGTGGTGCTGGTCGCGGTGTGGGAGATCGCCGCACGCGTGGTCAGCGACGATCTGATGCTGCCCAGCGCGCTGCAGACCGCACGCGCGTTCTACGACGGGCTGCTGTCCGGCGAGCTGCTGCGCCGCGTGGGCGCTTCGCTGCGCGTACTGGCGCAGGGCTATGCGCTCGGCGTGGTGCTGGCCTTCGTGCTGACCGCGCTGGCCGCTTCCACGCGCTGGGGCCGCGACGTGCTCGGCACGCTGACCGCCATGTTCAATCCGCTGCCGGCGATCGCGCTGCTGCCGCTGGCCTTGCTGTGGTTCGGCCTGGGCACCGGCAGCCTGGTGTTCGTGCTGGTGCATTCGGTGCTGTGGCCGCTGGCGCTGACCACCTACGCCGGTTTCCAGGCCGTGCCGGAAACGCTGCGCATGGCCGGGCGCAATTACGGGTTGCGTGGGCCGCGCTACGTGGCGCAGCTGCTGATTCCCGCCGCGCTGCCGGCGATCCTGTCCGGGTTGAAGATCGGCTGGGCCTTCGCTTGGCGCACCCTGATCGCCGCCGAGCTGGTGTTCGGCGCCACCTCCGGCCAGGGCGGCCTGGGCTGGTACATCTTCCAGAACCGCAACGAGCTGTATACCGACCGCGTGTTCGCCGGCCTGGCGATGGTGATCGTGCTGGGCCTGCTGGTGGAGGGCGTGGTGTTCCAGGCGATCGAGCGGCTGACCGTGCGCCGCTGGGGCATGCAGCGTTAGCGGGATGACCGCAGGCGCTGCGAGCGCAGCGATGCGTGGCCAGGCGTTTTGCCTGGCCACGCTGCAGATGAACGTGTTGCGCCGGCCACCAACGCCCTGAGCCCGCGTGCCGGGCTCATCGGCACGGTCGCGTGCGCTTAACGGGGCTGGCTTATGCTGCCGGCCCCTTTGCTGCCGTCTGCCGTCATGCCTACCGCCCCCTTCACTCCCTATCTGTATCCGGTGCTGTTGCTGATCGCCAGCAACGTGTTCATGACCTTTGCCTGGTACGGGCATCTGAAGTACAAGAGCACGCCGCTGATGATCGCGATCCTGGTCAGCTGGGGCATCGCGTTCTTCGAATACTGCCTGCAGGTACCGGGCAACCGCCTGGGCAGCGCGGTGTACTCGGCGCCGCAGCTCAAGGGCATGCAGGAAGTGATCACGCTGCTGGTGTTCGCCGGCTTCTCGACCTTCTACCTGGGCCAGTCGTTGAAGTGGAATCACTGGGCCGCATTCGGCTTGATCCTGGTCGCGGCATTCCTGATGTTCAAGGAATAACGACCAAGCGCCGTCTCGCCGGTAGGAGCGCACCAGGGCGCGACCTCGCAGGAGCGTCCCGGGCGCGATGGGCCTTTTCGGGAATGCCACGTCGCGCCCGGGTGCGCTCCTACGGCATGCGGGTGCTTAGTTCGCCGGTTCGACCCACTGCGCGAATACCGCGTCCTGCTTGGTTTTCGGATGCAGGCCGGGGGGCGTATCGAGCAGCCTGGCCCAGCGCGTGCGCACCTTGGCCCCATCGCTCTGGGCGCCCCGCCGTCTCGCTCGTAGGAGCGCACCCGGGCGCGACCTCGCAAGAGCGTCCTGCGGCGCGATGGGCGTTCTCGGGAATGCCACGTCGCGCCCGGGTGCGCTCCTACGGCATGCGGGTGCTTAGTTCGCCGGTTCGACCCACTGCGCGAACACCGCGTCCGGTTTGGTTTTCAGATGCAGGCCGGGGGGCGTATCGAGCAACCTGGCCCAGCGCGTGCGCACCTTGGCCCCATCGCTCTGGGCGCCCCGCCGTCTCGCTCGTAGGAGCGCACCAGGGCGCGACCTCGCAGAAGCGTCCTGCGGTGCGATGGACCTTCTCGGGAATGCCACGTCGCGCCCGGCTGCGCTCCTACGGCATACGGGCGCCTAGTTCGCCGGTTCGACCCACTGCGCGAACACCGCGTCAAGCTGCGCGTCCTTGACCCGCTTGCCGCTCTGCACCGCCTCGGCCTGCTGGAACATCGGCATGATCATCGCCATGCCGTCCGGTTTGGTCTTCAGGTGCAGGCCGGGGGGCGTATCAAGGAACCTTGCCCAGCGCGTGCGCACCTTGGCCCAGTAGCCTTGGGTGCCCTTCCAGTACGCATAGGCCGGGGCGAAGTCGACCTCGGTGGTCTTGCGGTAATCATTGAAGCCGAACTCGCGCGCGATCGCTTCCTGGCTGCCGTCGGGCTTGCGCAGCACCTTGGTGTTGAACTGTTCGTGGGTCCAGCCGTTGGGCGTAAGCGTGTGGCGATTGATCACCGCGAGCGCGTTGTAGTCGCTGCGCTTGGTGTACTCGCGGCGCGGCAACGGGCGCCAGCTCAGGTCGCTGGTCCAGGTGGGATGGCCGTCGGCATAGTCCCAGCGACCGGTGCCGCAATAGCGCGGCGCGTCGCTGACCTCGTAGACGCACTGGGTCCAGGCGCCGGCGGTGACTGCCGGGGGCAGCGCATGCACCGTCCAGGTCTGATCGGCGCTGAATTCGAAACGCTGCGGCGCCTCGTAGATCCAGTCCTGCCGCCAATGCTTGGTCACATGCCTGCTCTTCTCGTCGACCAGCAAATGCTGCAACACCAGCTTGCGCGGTGAATCCTCCACCACGATCACCACTTCGCTGGCGCCGCTGCGCATGGCCGATGCACGCTCGTAACCGGGCTTGAGCAACACCGTCTCGTCGAAGGCAAAGTCCACCGCGTATTCGCCCTGCATCGCCAGGATGCTCTGCCGATCGCGCTGGGCATCGGCGGCGGCAATCAACGGCAACAGGCTCAGCGTCAGTACGATACAACAGGAAAACGTTCGGCTCATCGGAACTCTCGGGAGTGGTGGGAGACGTCAGCGGCGCAGGCGCACCAGCGACGTGGTCATGTCGGATGGGTTGTTGTTGCTGGATGTGGCGGAGACCGTGCGCAAGGCGGCAGCGCGCGCGCAGCAGCAATCGTCCACCGCCACGCGGCCGTCGATGCCCTCTTCGCGCGCCAGGCGTGCGGCAACCTCCGCACCCAGCGCCGACACGGTCGCCAGGCTGGCGACAAACGGCTGCTCGCGGGTGGCGGCGGCCTGCAGGCGCAGCGCACTCAAGCGCCACGCCTCCCCACGCATGCGCCCGGCCAGACGACGCCACAGCCGCTCGCCGACGCCCAGCTCATGGGTTTCCATCGGCAACGGCGGCAGCCGCGAGACCAGGCGATCCCAGATCAGGAAATCGCTGTCAGGCAGCAGGCAGATCCGCCAGCAGCACTGCCCCTCGGCATCGAAGAACCAGATGCTCTCGCGCACGCCATCGCTGTCGACCTGCCGGCACGCCGCCGCATCCACAGCATGCTGCCAGCCATCCAGTTCGTTGCCCAATGCGGGCCGGTACAGGCACAGCACCGTACCCAACGCCGCCAACTGCTGCGGACGCGGCAGCGCGGCGCGGGTGGCACGTGCATGCGACAACGACGGCAGCGGGCGGGCGATGGGCATGGCCGCTACCAGCTCACCGCCAGGCTGACCGAGGCGGTGCGCCCGGCGCCGGTGAAGCGATCGATCACCGTGCTGCTGGCCAGCGTGCCGTTAGGCAGCGCATTCCAGTCCACATAGCGGCGGTCGGCCAGATTGAAGATGCCTGCGGTGACCTTGGCACCCGGTGCGAACTGCCAGTGCCCCATCAGGTCCAGCGTGGCATAGCCGGCCGGGGTGTAATAGCTGTCCAGCTGCGGGCGACGCTTGCGCGCGACGAAGGTGCCGATCAGTTCCGCCCCCCAGGCATCGCTGTCGAAGGCCACGCCGAGCGTGCCGCGCAGCGGATCGACCGAGTTGAGCGGAGTGTCGTCGGTGAGATTGTCGCCTTCCGCATACGCCACGGCGCTGTTGAGCGACCAACCCTGCCAGCCGGCCAGCGCGCCCAGATCGATTCCGCCGCGCGCTTCGGCACCCTTGATCACCACATCGTCCACGTTGCGCGACTGGAACAGCATCAGCCCTTCGGCATTGAAGCCGGCCGGCGCATACGATTCGATGAAGTTGCGGTAGTCGGTGTAGTACACGCTGACGCCCAGATAGCCGACTGCATCATTGAAACGCAGCCCCAGTTCGCCACCACGGCTGGTCTCCGATTTCAGGTCCGGATTGGCGATGGCGGTGTAGCGCGCCTGCAGATTGGTGAAGCCGATATTGACGTCGTTGTATGGCGGCGCGCGGAAGCCGTGCGCGTAATTGGCATACGCCGACCAGGCATCCGAAAACCGCCACACCGCACCGAACTTGGGAGACACCTGCGTTTCATCGATGGTCTCGGCGGCAACGCCGGGATTGTCTTCGCGGAAGATGTCGTCCACCTGCGGCGATAGCCGGAAATAATCCACGCGCACGCCCGGCGTCAGCGACAGCTTTCCATCGAACAGGCGGATCTCGTCCTGCGCATACAGCCCGAGCTTGGTGGTCTCGCTCTTGGGGAAATCGCGCACCGGGAACACGTCCTGACCGACGCGATTGGTGATTGCGCCATTGGCCAGATTGACCGAGTAGCCATCGCGCTTGGCGCGGGTGTCGGTCCAGGTGCCGTCCAGGCCGTAGGTGATGTCGTGGCTGAGCGTTCCGGTGTCGATGGCTTTGTGTGCGTTGACCAGCAGGCCGTACACGCGCTGATCGAAGTTATGTTCGTTATGACGGCGGGTATTGTTGCCGCGCAGCTCGTCGGTACGCTGCAGGCTCTCGCTGTCCTGGCGATACAGCTGCCACTGCAGATCGTCGGCCAGCGCCCAATCCAGTGCATCCAGTTCGTGGCGCAGCGAAACGCGCGCGCGGGTCTGATGGTCGCGTCCGTCCTGCGACAGGATACGCTGCGATGGCGTGGTCACACGCGGGTCGATGCCGGTCAATGCATCGATGCTGCCGTAGTCTTCGTTGCCTTCCACGGTGAGCTTGAAACGCTGCTGCGCGCTGGGCGCGTACACCAGCTTGGCCAGCACGCTGCGGCCATCGATGCGCTGCGGGTTGGCCGCAGTACGGGTGAAATCGCGGCTGCGGTTGTCGCCCTGGTTCTGTGCTTCCTGGCCCTGGCGATGACTGACCGCCACCATGCCGCTCCAGCGCTCGCCGCCGAACGCGCCGGTGGCACCGGCGAACAGGCCGTTCCAGTCGCCTTCGTAGCCGAACTTCAGGCCGACATAGCTGTGCTTGTCGGCACTCAGGTAATCGGATGGATCCTTGGTGACGAAGGCCACCACGCCGCCCAGCGCGTCGGAACCGTACAGCGAGCTGGCCGGCCCGCGCACTACTTCGACGCGCTTGAGCGTTTCCAGATCGACGAAGTTGCGATTGGCGTTGAGGTAGCTGCCGAAACTGAAGGTGTCCGACACCGGCACGTTGTCGACCAGGATCGCCACACGGTTGCCGTCCAGCCCGCGGATGCGGATGCCGTTGGCGCCGGTGAAGCGGCCGCTGGTGCTGGTCACCGACACGCCGGGCGTGTAGCGGAACAGATCCTTGAGCTCGCGCACCAGTTGGTTGTCCAGTTGTTCGCGATCGATCACATCCACGGTGCTCGGCACATCGACCAGGGCACGCTGGGTGCGCGTGGCGGTCACCTGCAACCGGTCGAAGTCGTGGACCTCACGCGCGGCGTCACCATTGGCGGCAAGGTCGGCAGCGTGGGCACTCAACGGAAGAGCGGGCAGCGCAAGCGATAGCGCGACCACCAGCGGATGCAGGCGAATCATCGGGAACCTTTGAAGGGAAGTTCCCGGCAGCGTGTGCTGCAGACTAGGCCGCGACCGGCCGCCGGGGGAGAGCGTGGGGTGCGCGGACGGCGGCGGCAACGCCCGCGGCAGGCAACCCGATTCCCTGCGCCAATGCGCGGAATCGGAGGTGGAACTTACTTGGTCAGGATGAGCTTGTCGTTGCTGGTATGGCGCAGGCGATAGACGCGGTCGCCATGCTGGATCAGCACTTCGCGACGGCCTTTGAGCAGCGCCTCGCTGCTGATGAGGTCTTCTGCGGGGACGGCACGCGGAGCAGCGCGGTCGCGCAGGTTGACCGGTTCGGAGCGGAGCAGCACGGGATGAGCGGTCATGATCTGGATCTCCAGTCGGTTGGCCAGACAAATAATAACCATTCTCATTTAATGATCAAGAGCCATTCTCATCTTCTTGACACGACCTTTGCATGGGTCAGACGATTTCGATTCACCAATCCTATTGAAAAGATTCAGCCGCGATTTCTGATTGGGGTTTTCCGTGCAGAGCTCGTGGCCTTGCTGATCACATCGGTGGTGAGGACTACGCTGGGCAAGCGCGAGGACTGAGCGGACGGCAGCACCTTGCGATGCATGGATTTGGCTGGCGTGCACGACCTGCCAGGTGCAGCCTCTTGTTCGCGTTGAGAACCAACAAACCAACGCAGCGCAGTCGACTGTCCCGCACGCATGCACCGCACAGGGCACTCCTCAGCGCGTCGCCCCCTCCACCCGTGCCCAACCGTCGGCATCGACCTGGGTCAGGGTCTCCAGCGCGCCGAGATTTTCTTCCAGCTGCGCGACCCGGCTGGCCCCCAGGATCACCGTGGACACGTGCGGGTTGCGCAGGCACCAGGCGATGGCCAGGCGTGCGGGCGACTGGCCCAGCTCGGCGGCCAACGCACAGAACGCGCGGGCGCGTTCCAGGCGGCGCGCTTCCGGTGCGCCCAGCACTTCGTCCTGCAGCCATTGATTGCCCGGCTGGCCGAGGCGGCTGTCCGCGTCCACGCCGGCGTTGTACTTACCGGTCAGCAGGCCAGAGGCCAGCGGCGACCAGATCGTGGTACCCAGCCCGCCCTCGCACAGCGGCGCGTATTCGCGCTCCAGCCGGTCGCGGTGCAGCAGGTTGTACTGCGGTTGCTCCATCGCCGGAGCGTGCAGGTGTTCCTGCCCGGCGATGCTGATGGCCTCGCGCAACTGCTCGGCGCTCCACTCGGAGGTGCCCCAGTACAACACTTTGCCCTGGCGGATCAGGGCATCCATGCTGCGCACGGTTTCGCGGATCGGCGTGTCCGGGTCGGGCCGGTGGCAGAAGTAGAGGTCCAGATAGTCCACGCGCAGGCGCTTGAGCGCGGCATGGCAGGCGTCGGTGACATGCTTGCGCGAGAGTCCGCGCTGGGTCGGACGCGGGCTGTCCACCGCGCCGAAGAACACCTTGCTCGACACGCAGTAACCATCGCGCGGCAGGCGCAGGTCGGCGATCACATCGCCCATCACTTCTTCGGCGCGGCCGCGTGCGTAGACCTCGGCGTTGTCGAAGAAATTGATGCCGTTGTCCCAGGCGGCGGCAATCAGGTTGCGCGCTTCGCTGCGCCCGATCTGCTTGCCGAAGGTGACCCAGGCCCCGAACGACAGGGCCG
This sequence comes from Xanthomonas sp. LMG 8993, assembly GCF_009835065.2. Lineage (NCBI taxonomy): Bacteria > Pseudomonadati > Pseudomonadota > Gammaproteobacteria > Lysobacterales > Lysobacteraceae > Xanthomonas > Xanthomonas sp. LMG 8993. The sequence continues at coordinate 257,404 of NZ_QVIF02000003.1, forward strand.
ACAGCTGCAGCCCGGTGGACCCCAGACGACGGTATTGCATTGGCAGACTCCAACAACCTCCGCGGCGCCCTGCCCCGGATCGGCGTGCGCAGTGTAGGACGTGGTGCTGCCGGGGCGACAGGGTTGCGCGGCATCGATGCCGCTCAAGGTCCCATGCCGGCACGCGCAGGTACCACCGGTTCTATCGGTTCCGGAAAGAAGTGCGAACAGCCAGATGAGCTGCACGTTCTTCCTAGCGTCCATGCCTGGCGCGTGACGCCAGATGGATCGCTTACCGATCACAGCAGCCACGGAGTCCGCAGAGATCAACACGTGCTTGACGCATTGCTTGCCGATCAGCAGTGGCAATGCTGGAAGCGTGGTGTCGCGTCCGGGGGTGGGACCGTGTGGCGGCATGGATGCCGCCACCGAGCCTCCAGGGACGGATTCACGGCGTGTCCCGACGCCGGATGCGGCGCCGCGCCGCCGACCAACCATGCGCATGAGATCTTCAGGTTCTCAGTGCAAGCTCCGGTCTACCGAGGGCGCTTGCACGCGTACCGGCGTGGGACACGCCGCAAGTACGTCCATGTAGGCTCTGGCGCGGCATCCATGCCGCTCAAGGTCCCACCCCGCTACGCGCGCAAGTAGCACCGGTTTTCGTCGACGGCTGAAGGGAAAAGCGGCACCCGGTCGGGTGATCGCGCTTCGGGGCGAGGTCTTTGCGGGCGACGCTCGGCAGCGAATCGACGCCCCCCGATCAATGACCTTGCGCAAGCGCGGCTCGCCCGCCCGCGCGCAGGCAACTGCCCGCGCCCGCCCCGGCTCGCCTGCGGGCCAACGGGCGGGCCCTGAATGCTGCTCGCCTTGCCCACGGTCACCCCCTGCTCTAGGCTTCTCGTTTTGCCGTCAGCAGCCCCGGGGATTGGAATGGTCGAAGGTTTGGGAAGGATCGGTTTCGGCCTGTTCGGTCTGGCGGTGCTCATCGGCATCACCTGGCTGTTTTCGAGCAACCGCCGCGCGATTGACTGGAGGCTGGTCGCCACCGGTCTGGCGCTGCAGATTTCGTTCGCCGCACTGGTATTGCTGGTGCCGGGCGGACGCGATGTGTTCGACTCGCTGGGCAAGGGCTTCGTCAAGGTGCTGAGCTTCGTCAATGAGGGGTCCACCTTCATTTTCGGCAACCTGATGAACATCGACAGCTACGGCTTCATCTTTGCGTTCCAGGTGCTACCCACCATCATCTTCTTCTCGGCGCTGATGGGCGTGCTCTACCACCTGGGCGTGATGCAGGTGGTGGTCCGCGCGATGGCGTGGGCGATCACCAAGGTGATGCGCGTGTCCGGCGCGGAAACCACCAGCGTGTGCGCCAGTGTGTTCATCGGCCAGACCGAAGCGCCGCTGACGGTGCGCCCGTACATCCCCAAGATGACCCAGTCCGAGCTGCTGACGATGATGATCGGCGGCATGGCGCATATCGCCGGCGGCGTGCTGGCCGCCTATGTCGGCATGCTCGGTGGTAGCGACCCCGCGCAGCAGGCGTTCTATGCCAAGCATCTGCTCGCCGCCAGCATCATGGCCGCGCCCGCCACCCTGGTGGTGGCCAAGCTGCTGGTGCCGGAAACCGGCACCCCGCTGACCCGCGGCACGGTCAAGATGGAAGTGGAAAAGACCACCAGCAACGTCATCGATGCGGCGGCAGCCGGCGCCGGCGACGGTTTGCGGCTGGCGCTCAACATCGGCGCGATGCTGCTGGCCTTCATTGCGCTGATCGCCTTGATCAACGCACCGCTGACCTGGCTGGGCGAGATCACCGGCGCCGCCGCACTGCTGGGCCGGCCGACCAACCTGTCGACGATCTTCGGGTACGTGCTGGCGCCGATCGCCTGGGTGATCGGCACCCCGTGGGTGGACGCGACCACGGTCGGTTCGCTGATCGGGCAGAAGGTGGTGATCAACGAGTTCGTCGCCTACAGCGAGCTGTCGCGTATCGTGAAGGGCGAAGTGCCGGGCGTTGGCCTGAGCGCGGAAGGTCGGCTGATTGCCACGTATGCGCTGTGCGGCTTTGCCAACTTCAGCTCGATTGCGATCCAGATCGGTGGCATCGGCGGGCTGGCACCGGAACGCCGTCACGATCTGGCCAAATTCGGCCTGCGCGCAGTGCTGGGCGGTTCGATCGCCACGTTCATGACCGCTACCATTGCCGGCGTGCTCTCGCATTTCGGTTGAGGCGGCGCGGGTTCATCGGCGTGACGGTCTAATCGCCGCACGCCACGTTTCATTCAGTCATTCAAGTCAAGGGTATTTATGAGTTCGGTCGTCGTTGTCGGGTCCTTCAATGTCGATCACGTGTGGCGCTGTGATGTCCTGCCTGCGCCGGGTGCCACCATCGCCGGTCGCTACAGCACCGGCCCGGGTGGCAAGGGCTTCAACCAGGCGGTCGCGGCCGCACGTGCCGGTGCCAGGACGCACTTCCTGTGCGCGCTGGGCGACGACGCCGGCGGCGCGCTGGCGCGCTCGCTGGCTGCGCACGACGGCTTTGCGTTGATCGCCGAGCCCAGCAATGAGCCGACCGGCACCGGCGGTATCTATGTCGACGCGCACGGCCGCAACACCATCGTGATCGGCGCCGGTGCCAACTCGGTGCTGAGCGCAGCGTTCGTGGACAACCAGCGCGCGCTCGTGGCCTCGTCCGGCGTGTTGCTGGCGCAGCTGGAATCGCCGGCGGAGACCATCGAATCGGCGCTGGCGCTGGCACGCGAATGTGGCGTGCTGACCGTGCTCAACGCCGCACCGGCCAATGCGCCGACCTCGATCGGCCTGCTCAAGCTGTCGGATGTGCTGACGCCGAACGAAACCGAATTTGCGGCCCTGCTCGGCCGCCATGTGGGCGAACGCATCAATGCCGACGATGTGGCGGCGCTGGACGGCAACACGCTGCATTCGCTGTGCCGCAAGCTGCTGCCGGGCGGTACCGTGGTGGTGACGCTGGGATCGGTGGGCGCCTTCATCTCGCATGCGGAAGAGCAGCTGCGCGGCGACACGGCCGCGCATTACCGCGTGGGCGCGGAAAGCGCGCAGACGGTGGACACCACTGGCGCTGGCGACGCCTTCAATGGCGCGCTGGTCGCCTCGCTGGCGCAGGCGCCGACTGCCAGCTTCATCACTCACGTGCGCTTTGCCACCCGCTACGCCGCGCGCTCCACCGAAGTGGAAGGCGCCGCCACCTCGATGCCGCGCATGGTGCCCGAACCGGCCGTGTGATCCGCACACTTCAAGCAAACAACGAAGGCGACCGCAGCGATGCGGTCGCCTTTTACGTTCAGGGCGTCGGCATCCCATGGGACTGCTTCGATCCGCGAACGGCATGTCGAGGCCTGTCCATCGACGGACGCCGCCAGACCCGCTGCGCCGGAGCTTCGATCTTCTTCATCGGATAGCAGTCTGGGCGGCAGGACCTGGGGTGATGCCGCGTCGGGCACTCGTACCCTCATCCGGCGCTGACGCGACACCGTCTCCCGACGGGAGAGGAGTTGGGGTGAGGGTACGGTCAGCCAGCAATCTCGCCGCTGCCCTCGCTCTACTAGCCACGCGACCCGCACAGCAACCGCACAAGACCGAAGGCCGGAACTGCTCTCCCGATTCCCGATTCCCGATTCCCGATTCCCGATTCCCCATTCCCCATTCCCGATTCCCGACTCCCGAATCCCCACCCAGCTACAATGCCACCATGCAGATCGGCCCCTATTCCATCGACCCGAAAGTGATCCTGGCCCCGATGGCCGGCGTCACCGACAAGCCGTTCCGGCTGCTGTGCAAGCGGCTGGGCGCCGGGCTGGCGGTGTCGGAGATGACCATCTCTGATCCACGCTTCTGGGGCACGCGCAAATCGCTGCACCGCATGGATCATGCCGGCGAGCCGGATCCGGTCAGCGTGCAGATTGCCGGCACCGAGCCGCAGCAACTGGCCGAGGCGGCGCGCTACAACGTCGACCACGGTGCGCAGCTGATCGACATCAACATGGGCTGCCCGGCCAAGAAGGTCTGCAATGCCTGGGCCGGCTCGGCGCTGATGCGCGACGAAGACCTGGTGGCACGCATCCTCAGCGCGGTGGTGCAGGCGGTGGATGTGCCGGTGACCCTGAAGATCCGCACCGGATGGGACTGCGATCACCGCAACGGCCCGACCATCGCGCGCATCGCGCAGGACTGCGGGATCGCCGCGCTGGCCGTGCACGGGCGTACCCGCGATCAGCATTACACCGGCACTGCCGAGTACGCCACGATTGCGCAGATCAAGGCGGCGCTGCAGATTCCGGTGATCGCCAACGGCGATATCGACTCGCCGCAGAAGGCGGCGCAGGTGCTGCGCGAGACCGGCGTGGATGCGGTGATGATCGGGCGTGCCGCGCAGGGGCGCCCATGGATCTTCGGCGAAGTGGCGCACTATCTGTCCACCGGCGAGCTGTTGCCGCCGCCGTCGTTGGCGTTCGTGCGCGACACCCTGCTCGGCCATCTGGAAGCGCTGCATGCGTTCTACGGGCAGCCGCAGGGCGTGCGCATCGCGCGCAAGCATCTGGGCTGGTACGCCAAGGATCACCCGCAGAGCGCCGACTTCCGTGCAGTGGTCAATCGCGCCGAAACGCCGGAAGCGCAGCTGGAACTGACCCGCGCGTATTTCGACGCCTTGATCGCCGGTGTGCCGCCAGCGTTGTCGGTTGCCGCCTGAGTTTTCCTGCGTTGTTGGAGCTGCAGCCATGACCGCACCAAGCGACACCCCGACCTATCTGCATGGGTTTTCGTCCACCGAACAGGCACGCCTGCTCAAGCAGGCGCGCCTGCTGGAAGCCACGCTGTTCAACCAGATCGACTACAGCGGCGCACGCCGGCTGCTGGAAGTAGGCAGCGGGGTGGGCGCGCAGACCGAAATCCTGCTGCGCCGCTTTCCCGACCTGCATGTCACCGGCGTGGACCTGAGCAAGGCGCAGTTGGGCGCGGCACGCGCCAATCTGGAACGGCTGGCATGGTGCCGCGAGCGCTACACGCTGCAGCAGGCCGATGCCAGCGATCTGCCGTTCGAGGCGCGTCAGTTCGATGCGGCGTTCCTGTGCTGGGTGCTGGAGCATGTGCCCTCGCCTGCGCGCGTGCTCAACGAGGTGCGGCGTGTGCTGCTGCCGGGCTCGCCGGTGTATGTCACCGAGGTGATGAACGCCTCGTTCCTGCTGCATCCGTATTCGCCCAATCTGTGGCGCTACTGGATGGCCTTCAACGATTTCCAGCACGACCAGGGCGGCGACCCGTTCGTCGGCGCCAAGCTGGGCAACCTGCTGCTGGCCGGCGGCTTTCGCGATGTGCACACCGAGATCAAGACGCTGCATCTGGACAACCGTGAGCCGGGCCGGCGCAAGACCATGATCGGGTTCTGGGAAGAAGTGCTGCTGTCGGCGGCCGACCAGTTGCGCGAGGCCGGTGCGGTGGACGCAGACACCGTGGACGGCATGCGCCGCGAACTGGCGCAGGTGCACAGCGACCCGAACGCGGTGTTCTTCTACTCGTTCGTGCAGGCGCGCGCGACAGTGTATTGAGCCGGCGGGCTGCCCGGACTTGCTGCGTGCGTAGTGCTGGGCGAACCGCCTGAGCTAACCTACCGAGCGGCCGGCGCAGGCGTGGTGGCGTGTTCCAGGTCGCCGGTCAGTACCGTGCCGGTGGGCTCGTGCCAGATGCGGCGCCACATCTGCGCCAGCACCTCGCCGATTTGATCGCGCGCCACAGGCGCGCGGTAGGCGGCCTGGATCTGTCGCGGCGTAATCGGTTGCCATTGCCCGTCTTGGCGATGCGCCACCACGAAGTTGAAGTTGTAGTCCGGCTCCAGACCCATGCGCAGGTCGCTGAGCATCAGCTCGTCGTCGACCAGGCGTGCGCGCATGAAGCCGCGATTGAACCAGGTCAACCGGCGCACCGCGTCGAAACCGGCCACCTCGCCCAGGGCCTGGGTGTTGCTGGAATAACCGCGAAACTGCATCGGGCCCTTGTCGGCCACCAGCGAGCGTTCGCCGATCACATAACCGTTGGGCGTCATCGCCACCACGCGCCACAGCAAGGTGTTGAGCGGCATCGGCACCGAGAAGCGCGGCGCATCCTTCAAGCCGAGCGCGGCCAGCGCACGGTCCGCCTCCTGGTCGACCATGTGCTTGGCCAGCAACGACCAGCCCAGGTAGGCGGAGCTGAGCGCCAGCCCGATCACCAGCGCGTGCTGCGCGAGCGGCCGCGCGCGCGCAAACCATGCCACCACGCAGGCCAGCAACAGCCATAGCGTGTAGGCCGGGTCGATGATGAAGACGCTCGACCACATTGCCGGATGCGGCTGCAGCGGCCACCACAGCTGGGTCCCGTAGACGGTGAAGGCATCCAGCAGCGGATGCGTGATCAACGCCAGCTGGATCGCCCAGAACCAGCGCTTGGGCGCAGCGGCCACGCGCCCGTTGCCGTAACGGCGAAACAGCCACCAGATCAGCCAGCCCAGCAACGGCAGCACAAACAACGAATGGCTGGCGCTGCGATGCACCGTCATCAGCGTGACCGGATCGTCGGTCAGCGGCAGCAATACCAGCGCATCGAGATCGGGCAAGGTGCCCAGGGCGGCGCCGGCCAACAGGGCTGCACGGCGCTGTCCGGCCGGTGCGATGGCGGCAGCGACGGCGCCACCAAGAACGATCTGGGTCAATGAATCCATCGGCCGATGCTAGCAGGCCGGGCATCGTCCAGTGCCATCACGTGCGTTCCGGCCGGCCGGCAGTCAGCCAGCAGCCGCAGTGCTCGCATCGCGCTGCGGCTCGCGGTCGAAAACGGCGCTGCAGCCGCCGTCCGCAGTCCTTGCACCAGGACAGCGAACGCTGCACGCCGCGCACGTCCGATGGCACATACCGGCAGCTGCGGTCTGCCGGCAGCTGCTGCGCCTGGCCAACCTCACGCCGCGCGCTGCTGCGCGGCATGAGGTTGCGGCGCCAGCTCGGCCAGCACGTCGCCGTGATGGTTGACCAGTTGCAGTGCGCCGGACTGCGTCTCGCGCAGCGCCGTCAGGCTCTCCACCCAGTCGCCGGTGTTGGCGTAGAGATGGCCGGCCTGCATGCGCAGTGCGGCGCGATGGATGTGCCCACAGACGATGCCATCCAGATCGCGGCGCACCACATCGGCCAGGCCGGCCGCCACGAAGCGGCCGATGTAGCGCTCGGCCGCACCGCTGCGGCGCTTGAGAAACTCGGCCAGCGACCAGTAGCGCATGCCCAGGCGCCGCCGCAGACGATTGGTCAGCTGATTGCCGGTGAGGATGCGGTAATAGAGCCAGTCGCCAAATCGTTCCTGCAAGCCGCCGAAATGGGTTTGCGCGTCGTAATCGTCGCCGTGGGTGACCAGCAGCCGGCGCCCGTCCAGCAAGGTGTGGACGCTGCGTCGGCGCACCTGCATGGCCGGCATCACCAGACCGCAGAAGCGGCGGATGGCACGGTCGTGGTTGCCGGGCACGTAGATGATCTCGGTGCCGCGCCTGGCCTGCGCATGCAGGGCGGCGATCACCTGCTGATGCGCCGCATCCCAGACCGCGCGCCGCTGCGACATCCACCACAGGTCGATGATGTCGCCGACCAGATACAGGGTCTGGCAACGCTGGCGGCCGATGAACGCGGCGATCTCGGCAGCATGGCAGTGCCGCGAGCCCAGGTGCAGGTCGGACAGGAACAGGGCGCGGACGGGAGGGTGCAATGTGGACACCTGCATGCGGACATCTCCAGGGCAAAAAATGTCGGCCGCGATCGGGCGCTGCGCAGCCCGCAGGCATCGGCAGCGCGCTGACACAGATGCGCCCTTCAGCAAGCCGCGGCGTAGCGCTGCAATCGGATACCCGCATCCCGGCGCGTGGTCGCCATGGCAGCCATGCGCCCCTCGCCCCGGCACGCTGTCCGACGATATGGCTCATTCCCCTCCAGCGGCGTGGCTGCACGCAGCCATGCCGCCAGGCACGCGCGCATGCTGACCGGTCAGTACGACCGCTGCATGGCAAGCTGACGACACCCGGATGACCGTGCAAACCCCCGCCACGACACGGGTTTAACGCCACAGCGGGCTGTTCAGGCGCACAATGCACAGGGTTGTCGGACGGTGTATCATCCGCACCCATCTTTTCATCCGAATTAAGGGATATAAGCCTGATGTCCAGCTACCTGTTCACCTCCGAATCGGTCTCCGAAGGCCATCCGGACAAGATCGCCGACCAGATCTCCGACGCAGTGCTGGATGCCATCCTGGCCCAGGACAAGCGCGCCCGCGTGGCGTGCGAGACGATGGTCAAGACGGGCGTGGCGATCGTTGCCGGCGAAGTGACCACCAGTGCCTGGATCGACCTGGAAGCGCTGACCCGCAAGGTCATTCTGGACATCGGCTACAACAGCTCCGACGTCGGCTTCGACGGCGAGACCTGTGGCGTGCTCAACCTGATCGGCAAGCAGTCGCCGGACATCAACCAGGGCGTGGATCGCAAGAACCCGGAACAGCAGGGCGCCGGCGACCAGGGCCTGATGTTCGGCTACGCGACCAACGAGACCGACAGCCACATGCCGGCCGCGATCCACCTGGCGCACCGCCTGGTCGAGCAGCAGGCCAAGATCCGCAAGAAGAAGAACTCGGCGCTGTCGTGGCTGCGTCCGGACGCCAAGTCGCAGGTCACCCTGCGCTACGAAGACGGCGTTGCGACCGCGATCGACGCGGTGGTGCTGTCGACCCAGCACGATCCGGGCATCAAGCAGAAGGATCTGGTCGAGGCCGTGCGCGAGGAAATCCTCAAGCCGGTGCTGCCGGCCAAGTGGCTGCACAAGGGCACCAAGTTCCACATCAACCCGACCGGCAAGTTCGTGATCGGCGGGCCGGTGGGCGATTGCGGCCTGACCGGCCGCAAGATCATCGTCGACACCTACGGCGGCTGGGCGCGTCACGGTGGCGGTGCGTTCTCCGGCAAGGATCCGTCCAAGGTCGATCGCTCGGCAGCCTACGCTGCGCGCTATGTGGCCAAGAATGTGGTGGCTGCCGGCCTGGCCGACCGTTGCGAAGTGCAGGTCTCCTACGCCATCGGCGTGGCCGAGCCGACCTCGATTTCGGTCACCACCTTCGGCACCGGCAAGATCGCCGACGAGCAGATCGAAAAGCTGATCCGCAAGCACTTCGACCTGCGTCCGTTCGGCATCATCCAGATGCTCGACCTGATCCACCCGATGTATCAGCAGACCGCGTCCTACGGTCACTTCGGCCGCAAGCCGAAGGACTTCTCCTACACCGACGCAACCGGCGCGCAGCACACCGCCACCGCGTTCTCGTGGGAAAAGACCGACCGCGCCGACGCCCTGCGCGCCGACGCCAAGCTGAAGTAAGCCAGCTGCTCCTGCGGGAGTGAATATAGTGAATTTCACATGGGCCGCTGATGCGGCCCATGTGCGTTTTGGCGGAATGGATGCTTCCAACGGAGTCCCACGGATGGATTCACTGCGTGTCCGGTTTTTTGATGCGGCCACCGCTTGCTGACGAATCTCCGCGTTGGACGTCTAGTGGGGTTGTGCGAATGCTCCGGTCACTGATGCTTTGTTACTGAGGGCTTCGGCCACTGAAGGCGCTTGCACGCGTAGTGTCTGCCGATCAGCAGTGGCAATACTGGGAGCGCGGGGCCGTGTGGCGGCACGGACGCCGCCACCGGGCCTCCAGGGGCGGATTTACGGCGTGTCCCGACACCGGGTGCGCCGCCGCGCTGCCGGCCGACTCCGCGCATCGATCGATCTTGCGCACGACATCTGGCGTTTTCATGCGACTGCTTCGGTCTACTGCGGGCGCTTGCGCGCGTACCGGTGTGGGACACGCCGCAAGTACGTCCATGTAGGCTCTGGCGCGGCATCCATGCCGCTCAAGGTCCCACGCCGGCACCCGCGCAAGCACCACCGATCATTGTCGGCAACTGAGAGAAAAGCGGCCTTCGGTTGACTGGTCGTGGCCTGGATCTTGTTCCATTGGTTCCATGCGGATGCTTCGATGAGCTGAAGGTGCCTGCACATCGCAGCCCCGGCATTGCGTTCAAGGCTCACGTTGCAACTGTTGCTCCAACGCCTGAGCGAACGCCTTCAACGGACACGCCATCCGTTGCTCGTCCGTGCATAGACCCAAGGCCAGTTCCTGCTGCAACGGCGGGTGCGCTAGATCCAATGGGGCCAGCGTCCGCAGTTGATCCAGCGATTGCGCAAGATACCGCGCACGCACCACCTGCTGCCCATTCGGTTCGCGCCATAGCTCCAGCAGCAACGCGCCGCCCGGCGGCGGATCGTCGGCACCGTAGCCGGGGAGATGAAAGTGCACGCCCAGCAAACCGCTCAAGGCAGCGATATGCGTATCGCTGCCAACGAAGACCGAGACCTTTGGCGCCTGCATATCGCCGAAGCGCTGCAGCACTTCGCGCGCCAGCGGTGCGCCCGAACGTGAGGCCATGTAATGCGGGCGCGCGTAGATGTCGAACAACAAGGCGTGCAGGCGCGAGACCTGCGCCAGCCGCTCGGGTGTGGCGCGGCCCCAGCCAACCTGCGACAGCGGCAGGCCTTCGGCGTATTGCAGCAGCAACACCTCGCCGGTGCCGGAGGTCAGGTCGATCGGCCCACCCAGGGCCAGGCCGCGCCCGTTGGCCGACGGTGCCAGCGTGGACGGCATCTGCGCGAAGTCGCAGGGCGTGCGCGTGCAACCCAGGATCTGCTGCATTGCCTGCAACTCGGCTGCGTGCCCTCGCAGCAATGCGGCGGGGCCACCGGTTTGCCTTTCGATCGCCGCAACCGCCGCCGTGCCATCGAACGGCACCGCGCCGGCTTCGATCGGGCGGAACAACGGATCGTTGCTGCCGGCCGGGCGATGTGCGGCGACGATCCCGCAGCCTGGTGCCAGCGCCTCGGCCAGCAAGGCGCCGCTGTCGATGGTGCGCTGATCGGTATTGGCCCAGACCGACACGCTGCCTGCTGCCGGGCACCCGCTACGCGGCAGCACGCCCTGCTGCGCCAGCCATTGACGCAGATAGCCGCCACTCAGCTGCACACCGATGCGCCCGTGCGGCGTCAGCAGGCTGGCCGGCGTGGACCATTGCGGCCATGGCGCGTCGGCATAGTGCGCTGCTGCGGCTTCGCCCTGCAGCGGTGCGCGCACGCCGTGCCGGAAGACAGCGACCACGCGTTCCAGTTGTGCGGTCTGCGCGATTGCCGGCGACCCGGGCGGACGCGGCGTGCAGCCGATCAGCAACAGCGCGCCGAGTGCGAGTGCCGGCATCCGCCATCGCGGCCGCAGCGCTGTCGTCGCACGTTGCCTGGCACCTGCGTGCAACGGCGCATTGATCCCGCACGACGGCAACGACGCGATCCCCATCGCGTCGCTGCCGTCATCGCCTGCGGGCGTCTGTTCACCGCCCTGCCCCATTTTCTTCGCTTGCCTGGAACCCATACCTGTCAGTCATCCCGTTGTTCATCGCGGAATTTACCGGGCCAATGTGCAAGGCAGACGACACCTGGCGGAACTTATCCAACATGTCCGGGTAGCCACCACGCGGCGATGAATGCTCCGAAGCAGTCGCACGGTTGCGGTACCAGAGCGGCCAACACAAGAACGCTGGCGGTCGTCAGGTGGGTGCGGACGCGCGCCCAAAATCGACATGTACGAGTGGTCCGTGCCGCTTCCCAGCATCGGCAGCGCCTCACCTGACGGCGGCTCAGTCGGTGTGTTGGCCGCCCTAAGTGCGGCATCAGTTTTGTACACCCGCAACTCACCGCGTGGTGCGCCACTTTGAGTAGATCACCCGCGCACCGACCCTCAGGACGCACTGCGCGAGGCCGCGCCGCGCTGACATGAGATGGGCCGGCATCTGCCCATCCACACATCTGCCCGAACCGCCTGCGCGCCGCGTCAGCTATCCGGGATCGTCGTACTCCTGTGCATGCGTGCGAGTGATGCCACACAGATCGGCCCACTCAGGTGCGCAGGAAGATTTCCACGCGTCGGTTGAGTTGTCGCCCGCCGGGGTTGTCCTGCCCATCCAGCGTATTGGGTGCCACCGGTTGCGATTCGCCATAGCCTTTTGCGCCGGCCGACTGCGCGGCACCGCGGGTGCGTAATGCGGCCAGCACCGCCTCGGCGCGGCGCTCGGACAGCGCCTGGTTATAGGCGTCGCTGCCCTTGGCATCGGTATGCCCGCGAACCTCCATGTCCTTGGCGCTGACCTTGCCGAGTGCGGCCGCCAGCACGTCGAGCACGCGCGCGGCGTCGGGGCGGATCTCGGCCTTGTCGAAGTCGAACAGGATGCGCTCGTTCAAGGTGATCAGATAGCCGCACGGTGCGCCGGGAAGTGCGAACTTCTGCAGCAGCGGGAAGCGCCCGGCCGGCGGCACCTTCGGCAGCGGCGGCATGCGCACTTCGCGCGGCGGGGTACCGACGGTGCCGGTGCCATTGCCGCGGTTCTGCACCAGTCCGTCCGGGCCGTTCCAGGTTCCCGAGCCGTCGGCGTTGATGGTGATCAGACCGCGCGGGCCGTTCCAGGTACCGCTGCCATCGCCGTGGTTGTCGACCAAGCCACTCTTGTCGCTGTTCCAGGTGCCTGCCCCCTTGCCATCCAGACTGATCAGGCCGGCCGGGCCGTTGTAGGTACCGGCGCCGCTGGCCTGGACCTGGATGATCGCGTCGTCGCCACCGGCGCCGCTGGCGTTGATGGTGCCGCTGCCGTCGGCATTGACGCGGATCAGGCCGCCGTCGAAGTTGGCGTTACCGCTGCCATCGGCCTTGAGGTCGAATAGCCCGCCGTCGCCGTTGCGCAGCAGATTGCCGTTGGCATCGACACTGGTGATGCCGGCGTCGTTGATCAGGCTGCCGCCATCGCCGCAGCGTGCCGGCGTCACGCTGACGCCTTCGATCGGGTCAAGAATGTCCTGCAGCGAGGCTTCCAGCGCGCGCTGCGCCGGGGTCACGCCGGCAATCTCCGGCACCACGATCGACGGGATGGCCGGGAATTCGGGCACCGCTTCATTGGCGACCGGTGGCGATGCGGATGGAGGCGCTGCGGTCTGCGCTGCCGGCGGCGTGGCGCCCGCAGGTTCGGCTGCCTCGCGTTGACTTTCGCCGCGGCCGCAACCGGCCAGCAGCAAGGGCACCCAGATCACTGCCGACAGCGTCTTGCGCATTGCGTCTTCCCTGGTTCGAGCGTGTTCGAGAACCGCCTGATAGCACGGGCCAGGTAAACAACGCGCTAAACGCGGCCAACGCGACGACTGCGCGACCGTCAGGCAGTGCGGTCGGTGCCGGGATCGGCATGCTCGTGCACTCCGGCTCCTGCGCGTCGTCCGCACCCACCGGATGACCGCGTGTTGCCCAGGTTTGCCGGCCCAGGCGTGAGCGATCGCAACGCCGGGACACGTACCGGACAATGGTGCGCATTGGCAGCGGACAAACTCCACACCCCGCGGTGCGTGACTAGCAGCCACACCTTCCAGCGAGGGTGCAGCGCACTCAGAACGTCACAGGCGCCGCAGCCGGACGCGCGGCCTGCGCCTTGTTTGTGCCTGCCGCTTCGGATTGCAGCTGCTCGTGCAGGATGCGGCGGATTTCCAGAATCGCCTGCGGGGTTTCCTGCACGCTATGCCAGGAGGTCACCACCAGCTCCGACTCGGCGCCGTCCAGATGCGCGCTGCGATACGGCACCAGGCCATCGTCGGACTCGGCCAGCGGCACCTGCGGTTTTTCGCGCCCGACAATGGTGTGGTAATGCACCTGCGGGGAGATCGGCAGGTCCATGCTGGCGCGCACGAACGGGTCGGTATCGCGCAGGTTGTCGATGCTGGTCGGCGGCAGCAGGCGCCGCTTGCGTCGCGGGTCGTCGCCCTGGCCGCCACGCTCGCTGCTGGCCAGGTCCTGAAACACATCGCCGAAGCGATCCAGCAAGGCGATCGGCAAACGCACCAGGCGGCCGACGAAGCGCCCGAGACCACCTTCGGCCAAGGGCGTGCCGCGATGCGGCGCGGCGATGAAGATGGCGCGGTCGACCTGCGGCATTGGCGAAAAATGCAGCAGCGGCGACAACTTCGCGCGGATGCGTGCGCCGCGCTCGCCGTCCAGCCGGTAGTCTTCCAGCAGCGAATTCCACAGGCGCTCGCCCGACGAAGACACCAGCAGGCGCCCGATCACCCCGCCCATGCTGTGGCCGATCAACACCATGTCGTGCGATGCGATCGCCGTGCCGGACGGATCGAAGTGCTGCAGGCTGCGCTCCACCAGGGCCTGGATTTCGGCGCGGTTGACCGCCACCGGCGCGTTGGTGGGGTAGTACACCTGCCAGATCTGGTAGCGCTGGCGCAGCGCTTCATCGCCCATCACTTCGTTGGCGACATTGACCCAGGCTTCCGGGCTGCTGGCAAGGCCATGCAGCATCAGCAGCACGCGTCGGTTCGGGTCGTAGGGCTGCATCAGATACAGATGCGGGCGGTCGATGCCGCGCGCGCTGCCCAGCATCGAGCGCAGGGACTGCGCGGCAAAACCGGACCTGGCCAGCCACAGGCCATACGCGGCGGTGAAGTTGGCCGCCAGCGGCACGCGCTGGCCATGCAGTACCACTTCGTTCTGGCGATACGGGTCGTAAGGCACCACGGTGACGGCACGACCGCGCAGCACCGCATCCAGCGTATCGCCCTCGAAGCGCAGCAGCAGCGTTGCCGGTGCATACGGCATCTCGCTGAAGGTAGGCAGCGGACGCTCAGGTGTCGCGACAGCGGCAGCAGATTGTTGCAAGGCCAGTCCGGCAGGGTCGCCGACCACCTGCGGGTCCACCTCGGCCACCAGTTCGGCGCCGAAGCCGTCGCGTCGATACGTGCTGCGCAGCCCATCGAAGCGCAATGCCGAGGCGGCGAAGATCGCGCGCGGCGTGTTGCCGCCGCCCGGCAACCGATATGCAGACATGTCGATACCGACCTGCCAGCGGCCTATGCTGGTCGGTTCGCGCTCGCTCTGGCCGGTCTGCTGCGCGCGTGCGAACAGGCGTTCGATCACCTGCTGCACGGCGTAGTTGTAGTAGTCGCGCACCTGCGTCTGGCGATTTTCGAACGCACGCGCGCTGGGCGCCCGATCGGTGAAAAACAGATACGCGTACGCATGCCGCGCGGCCTCCAACCAGGCGTCGACTGCGGCATCGCTCATGGTTGTCGGGTCGCGCCCGCCCAGCGCAATCGCATGCGCGGTCCATAGCTCGGCCTGCGTTGCCAGCCGGCGCTCATCGCCGATGCCTGCGACGGTGGCGAGTTGCTGCAGGCAGGGCAGCGGGTCGCTGCGGCAGGCCTTGGGTTGCAGACCGGCCACCTGCACCGTCTCGCCGCTGGCCTGGCTCAACGCGCCAGTGCTGAGCACATCGCCACGCGTGCGCGCGATGAAGTCGCCGCTGCTGTGCGATTGCACCGTGACCATGGCGCAGCCGCTCAGCCACAGGCTCGCCAGCATGCCCGCCAGCACCGCGGCGGTACGACATCCACGCAGGCGCGGCGTCACCGGGGTGCGCTCGCGGTGGCCCCAGGCGCCGGTGCCTGCGGCATGCCGGCGCGGATGCGCTCGGAGAAGTCGGCCGCCTTGTCTGCGGCGATCGCACGTGCGGTGAAATGCCCGCGCTGCTTCAGTGTGGCGAAGTCGTAGCCGGGCATCAGCCCATCGTGATCGTAGGCGTATTCGTCGGCGTAGCCGGACAGCAACAGGCGATGATCCAGCGGCAATGTGGGCTGCAATTGCCGCGCCAACGCAAACACGATCGTGGTGCAGTTGCTGGTGAGCGTGTTGTAGAACGCCGGCGCGCGATTCAAGTCGTTGGCCAGGCCCACGTAGCCCATGAACATGCGGCGCAGCCCGGCCTTGGGAATCGCCAGCCGATACAGATACATGTCCTCGCCGCGCACATTGGTGCGCACGCGCAGGATGTCGCGCTCGTCGGCGGCGACCAGGGTCTCTTCGAAACTGCGGAAAAACCCGCCCAATGCCGAGAACGACTCGTCGCGCTCCTTGCGGATTTCCAGCGAGAACACCACGTGCGAGCCGTCGTCGAAACCGAACGACACCAGGGTGTGCGCGATCGCCGGGCCCATCCAGTACGACAGCGCCAGATCGGCGCTGACCAGACGGTCCAGATCGTACTGGCGGGTTTCCCAGCGCGGCTGGTAGTCGGTTTCGCTATGCCAGTCGAAATTGCGCACGTTGTGCAGCGTGACGATGTTGCCGTGCACCTCGGGCTGCAGGCGCTGGGCGACATCGTCGGCCCAGTCGCGGTCCTGGCTGGGCTGCATCATCCACCACGACACCGCCAGCACCGCAAACGCCGCACTGAAGATGCCCACCAAGGCCCAGTTCTCGCGGCCACGGCGCAGGCCCCACAACGCCGCGATTGCCATCGCGCACCACGAGCCCACCCACGCCGCGCGCACGAACGCATTGCCGGTCAGTGCGAAATAGATCGCCAGCCCGCCCCAGAGCGCGGCCAGCACCAGCGCCACCCGCAACGCCCAGCGCCCGATGCGCGACCGCGTGGCCGATTTCATCGGGTGCCGCCTTCCGGCACCTGCATGCCCAATGCGTGCATCAACAGATCAGCCGAACGATGGGCGAGGCGTTTGCGTTCGGACTCGTCATTGCCGCGCAGGCAGCTGCCCAGCATGTCGATCACCAGCAGCAGCTGTTCGTCGTCGACATCGGCACGGCACAGGCCGGCGTCGCGGGCGCGATGCACGAATGGCAGGAAGATGCGCACCACACGCCGGTCGGCGGTTTCCACCGCCGGGTGCGCGCGTTCGATGGACCGCCAGAAATCCACCAGCGGCGCGGACTGGGCGATGTGCTCGGCCACGTCGTGCAGCAGCACGGCCAGTCCGTCCGGGCGCTCGGCCAGATCGGCGGCCAGCCGCTCCAGGCCGTCCAGGCCGCGGGTCATCAGCGCGGTCATCAGCGCGAGCCGGTCGGGGAAATTGCGGTACAGCGTGGCGCGGCCAAGGCCGGCACGCTCGACCACCAGTTCCAGCGGGGCATTGACGCCGTGTTCGCTGAACACTTCGTCGGCGGCATCGAGTATCTGCCGGCGGCGCAGCGCGGCATCAGGGCGGGAAGTCGTCATCGCGGCATTATCGGACAGATTTGTCCGGTTACGCCAGAGCCCGCTTGTCGATTCCGCGCCCTCTCCGACCAACGGTCGGATCGGATTGGACCATCAAATCCGACGGTCCAATCAGCGAACCGGATCAGCCGGTGTTCTGCACGCCTTGCGAGACGCCGTTGACGCAAGCGACCAGCGCGCGCAGCAGTTCGTCGTCCTCGCCATCGGTGGCACGCCAGCGTTGCAGCAGGTCCACCTGCAGCACGCTGATCGGGTCGATGTAGGGGTTGCGCAGACGGATCGACAAGGCCAGCCGCGGGTCGTGCTGCAGCAGCGACTGCTGGCCGGTCAACGCCTTCACCCAGCCCTTGGTCAGCGCCAGCTCGGCGCCGATGCCCGGGAAGAACCGCTCGTGCAGTTCCCCCGACAGCCGCGAGAACAGCTCGGCGATGGTGAGATCGCCCTTGGACAGCACCATCGCCACGTCGTCGAGGAAGGTGCGGAAGAACGGCCAGTCCTGCGCCATCTCGCGCAAGGTGTCTTCGTGCCCGGCATCCACTGCCGCCTGCAGGCCGCTGCCCACGCCGTACCAGCCCGGGATCACCGCACGCGCCTGGCTCCAGGCGAACACCCACGGAATCGCGCGCAGGTTGGACAAGGCCGCGTCCTGGCCGAGCCGGCGCGACGGGCGCGAGCCCAGCGTCATGCGTTCGATCACGTCGATCGGCGTGGCGCGGCGGAAGTACTGCATGAAATCCGGCGCGCCGACGAAGGCGCGATACGCCACGGTGCTGCGTTCGGCGACCAGGTCCATCACCGGCCGCCAGCGATCCTCGCGCGGCTCGGGCGCACGCGGGCGCAGGCTGGACAGCAGCACCGCGCCGGTCATCTGTTCCAGCGAGCGCAGCGCCAGGGCACGGATGCCGTACTTGCGATGGATCACCTCGCCCTGCTCGGTCACACGCAGCCGGCCATCGACACTGCCGCGCGGTGCGGCATCCAGCGCGCGGCTGGTCTTGCCGCCGCCACGTGCGATCGAGCCGCCACGGCCGTGGAAGAAGGTCAGCCGCACGCCCAGCTCGGCGGCGGCTTCGAGCAGTTCCACCTGCGCGCGCTGCAGCCCCCAGCGCGAGGCGGTGATGCCGCCGTCCTTGCCGCTGTCCGAATACCCGAGCATCACCATCTGCGTATCGCCGCGCGCGGCCAGATGCTGGCGGTAGACCGGGTCGGCCAGCAGATCCTGCACGGTGCCGGTACCGCCGCGCAGATCGTCCACGGTTTCGAACAGCGGCACGATATCCAGCGGCACTGCGCCGGTGTCGTCGACCAGGCCGCCACGGCGCGCCAGCGCCAGCACGGTGAGCACGTCGGCGCGGTTGTGCGCCATCGAGATGATGTAGCTGCCCAGCGCATCGGCGCCGTGGCGGCTGCGCGCATCGGCAAGCGCGGCAAACACCGCGTCCAGCCGCGCATTGCCTTCGTCATCCACGCGCGGCAATGCCTGCTCGCCGGCTGCATACGGACCGAGCAATGCAGCGCGCTGCCTGGCATCCTGTTCGTCCCAATCCGCCTGGCCGAGTGCATCGGCCACCGCACGCGCATGCACGCTCGATTCCTGGCGCACATCCAGCCGCGCCAGATGGAAACCGAAGGTGCGCACGCGCCACAACAGGCGGCGCACCGCGAACCAACCGGCGTGCAGGCCCTTGTTGGCCTGCAGGCTGTCCAGGATCAATTGCAGGTCGTGTTCCAGCTCGGACGGGCTGGTGTAGGCACCCTCGGCATCGTCCAGCGTGGCCTGCAGGCGCGCGCGCATCAGATCGTTGAGCAGCCGGTACGGCATGTCGCCGTGGCGCGGACGCGAGCGTGCGGCGTCCTCCGGCAACAGCGCGCGGTAGCGCTGCAGTTGCTCGCTCAACGCCGGGCTCACCGCCACCAGCGTGGTCGACTGGCTGAGCAGGCTGGCCAGTTGCCAGAGTTCCTTCTGATAACGGTCCAGCACCGCACGCCGTTGCGCATCCAGCGTGCCGGCGATGGTGACGGCATCCACGTTGGGGTTGCCGTCCATGTCGCCGCCGACCCAGGTGCCGAAGCGCAGCAGCCGCGGCAGGGTCGGCACGCTACCGTAGGTTTCTTCGATGGCGTGTTCGAGGGTTTCATACATCACCGGGACCACGCGATACAGCACCTGGGTGAGATAGAAGCCCACATGCTCGCGCTCGTCTTCCACGGTGGGGCGCACCGGCGAGGAGTCGGCGGTCTGCCAGGACGCGGTCAAGGCCATGCGGAAGCGCGCCGCGTCGGTGGCGCGCTCGTTGGGCGTGCGCATGCCGTCCAGGTTGTCGACCAGGCTGGCGACCATCAGCTGCTCTTTTTCCAGCAGCGCGCGGCGCACCGCTTCGGTGGGATGCGCGGTGAACACCGGCTCCACGTCAATCCGCGGCAACCACTCGCTGAGTTCGTCCAGCGTCACGCCCTGCGCCTTGAGCCTGCGCAAGGCATCGTGCAACCCGTCCGGCTGCGGCGTGTCGGTGCCGCTGCGCTGGTATTCGCGGCGGCGGCGGATGCGGTGCACGCGCTCGGCGATGTTGACCACCTGGAAATAGGTGCTGAAGGCGCGCACCAGCGATTCGGCCTCGCGCGGCTCGCGCCCGGCCAGCTGCTCGCTCAGCGTCGACGGCGGGGCATCGCTCTCGCGGCGCGCAATCGCCGTGGTGCGGACGCGTTCGATCTCATCGAGAAATTCCGCAGAGACCTGCTCGGCGAGCAGGTCACCGACCAGTGCACCGAGCCGACGCACATCGTCGCGCAAGGCAAGATCGGGGGTAGCGAACACAAGACTGCTGCGGTACTCGTTCATCGGAAACGCACACCCTCTCAAGCGCAAAGTCGTCGAAGACTAACCCAAAAGGATTAGATGATCGCGACCGGCACGACGGTTTCAACACCAACCATCGTGTGCTGGCGCACGTCGCGATGAATCTCGTAGGAGCGCGCTGGCGCGCGATGGGGCTTTCCCGGTGATGCCCCATCGCGGGCAGGTCCGCTGCTACGCGAGGTGGCTGTCCTGGTCATGCTGCGTCGCGCCCGGGTGCGCTCCTACCGGTGATCGCGGCAATCGCGTGGACGGCGCAGCGAATCTTCCCGGGACGCGAGGCGGACGCATTCGCCGTAGGAGCGCACCCGGGCGCGACGAGGCGTTATCGATAAAGCCGCATCGCGCGCAAGCGCGCTCCTATCGGTGCCAGCGCGCCACCGATCACCGCGTGCGCGTCGCGCCGGTCTCCTTCATCGGCTCGCCGAGATTGGTCTTCAACCACTGCTCGCTCTCGGCCAACATCTGCAGGATCGACTGCCGCGCGCGATACGCATGCGATTCGTTGGGCAGCAGCACCAGCCGCGCGTTGCCGCCCAGGCCCTTGATCGCGGCGAACATGCGCTCGCTCTGGATCGGGAAGGTGCCGGTGTTGTTGTCGTCCTGGCCGTGGATCAACAGCAGCGGATCCTTGATCTTGTCGGCGTAGTTGAACGGCGACATCGCCTGATACACCGATTGCGCCTGCCAGTAGTTGCGCTCCTCGGCCTGGAAGCCGAACGGGGTGAGCGTGCGGTTGTAGGCACCGCTGCGTGCGATGCCGGCCTTGAACAGCCGCGTGTGCGCGAGCAAATTGGCGGTCATGAAGGCGCCGTAGGAGTGCCCGCCGATGGCGATGTGCTCGCGGTCGGTGACCCCGCGCCGCACCACTTCGTCCACCGCGGCCTGCGCATCGGCGACCAGTTGCGGCACATAGGTGTCGTTGGGTTCGGCATCGCCTTCGCCGACGATCGGCATGGTCGGGTTGTTGAGCACCACATAGCCGATCGCCAGAAACGCCTGCGGCCCCCAGTAGCTGATCGCGTTGAAGCGATAGGGCGAGTCGGTGACCTGGCTGGCGGTGTCGGCACTCTTGAACTCGCCCGGATAGGCCCACATCAGCAGCGGCCGCGGGCCGTCGCGCTTGGGGTCGTAACCGGGCGGCAGCAGCAGCGTGGCGGTGAGGTCCACGCCATCGGCGCGCTTGTAGCGGATCTGCTCCTTCTGCACGCCACGTAACTGCGGCAGCGGATGGGCGAAATGCGTCAACGCCCGCGGCGCAGGCGCTGCATCGCCCAATGCCTGCACCACATAGTTGGCCGGCTCCTCGGGCGACTCGCGGCTGAGCAGCAACTGCGTGCCTTGCGCATCCAGCAATGCCAGCGGTGCGGAATAGCTCGGCGCCTGCGAATGGAACAGGCGCGTGGCGCGCCTGCTCTGCAGATCGAAGCGATCCACGAACGGGCGGTCGCCTTCCGGCGAGGCGCCCTTGCCGAGCAGGAACAGGCTGTTGCCATCGGCGCCGGTCTGCAGCAGCGTGCGGCCCTTGCCATCGGCCACGGTCGCCGGCGTGCCGGGATCGTTGTAGCGGTCCTGCGAGGAGCGATCCCAGAGCAGTTCGGGCGCGCGCTGCAGCTGGTCCGGTGCAATGCGCCACTGCTTGGTGCGGCGGGTCTTCCACCAGCTTTCACTGAGGATGGCCAGATCGCCGCGGCCCCACTGGATGCCTTCGAAGCGGCTGCCCAGTTGCGCCAGCGTGACCGGCGCACGCGTAAATGGCGCAGCCTGCATCAGCACCGCATCACGAATCTTGCTCTCGCGTGCCGGGTCGCCGCCGTCCTGCGCCTCGGCCCAGACCAGCGTGGCCGGCGCATCGACGCGCCAGGCGATGTCGCGCACGCCGGTGGGCACGGCATCGTTGCCGGTCGGCAGGCCTTCCACCAATGGCAGCCGGGCGATCTGGCGCACCAGCTTGCCCTGCAGGTCCAGCACCTCGATACGGCGTGCGAAGTTGTCCACCGGCACCAGATACGAGAACGGCCGTTCGCTGCGTTCGCTCAGGATGTAACGGCCATCCGGCGACACCGACAGATTGAGATAGATGCCGGGCGTGGCGATCGGGCGCACCTGCCCGCTCACGCTGACGATGATGGGCTGGCCGGTGGCGTAATACTCGAACACGCGCGCATCGGCCTCGTTGCGCAGCAGGTCCTGATAGGTCGGCAGCGAGCGCACGCCGGCAGCGGCGCTGGTCTGCTGGATCGCCGGGCCGTCCGGCACCGCATCGCGGGTGGGCGGCGCGCCCTGCCCGGCCACTTGCTGCTGCAGCAGCAGGCCGCTGCCATCGGGCAACCAGCGCAGATCGTCGTTGACGCTGGTGTTCAAACCGGCCACCAGACGCCGCGCCTGCCCGGCCGCCACGTCCACCAGCCACAGCTCGTTGGCACCGCTGGCCGCGTCCTCGCGGCGGAACGCCAGGTAGCGCTGATCCGGCGACCAGCTCAACGCGGCCAGCGACAGTGGTGATGGCAGCCCGGCGATCTGCCGCTCGCTGCCGTCGGCCACCGACAGCAGCCACAGCTTGTCGGCAAAGGAGAACCGGCTGCTGGCAAAGGTTTTGGGATGGATGCGCAGGCCGGCCAGCTTGAGTTCGGGCTGGGCCACCTCGGCGATGTCCGGCAACGCCGGCAACTGCACCATCGCGCCCAGGTCGCGTTTGGGCGACAGGTGGAGCAGCGGCGCGCGCGGGGCATCCACCACTGCCTGCAGCGCCTTGGAGGGAAGTTGGTAGCCAGTGCTTGCCGCAGCGGCAGGTGGGCCAGCCGGCGCGACGGCTGCGGCCGCAGCCAGTGGTGCGCTCAGCGCCAGTACGCCTGCCAGGGCCCATCGCTGCTGCCGCCTGCCGTGCCGTGCATCGGGTGTCGCCTGCATTGTCCATCCCCAGTGTCGATCGACTCCGGACCATAGCAGCCACACGCTCCCCCCGCTCCCCTGCCGTTGGTTGGGGCGCGTGCCACTTCAAGCCGGCCAATTCATGCCGGAGGGGGGTGCTGCCGATATAATCAACGCTCTCGTCGAGGGGCGCTGCGACCGGTATGGCGGACTGATCCGCCAACTGCACGAAAAGTGCAGGAAATACGGCCAGGCTCGACAAGCATTCATCGTTCAACGGCGCCCCGCATTGCAGACATTGGTCTGCTTACCGGAGCTATTGCATGAACGCTGTCACGAAAATCGCCCCACATGCCGATTACAAGATCGCCGACCTCTCCCTGGCCGATTGGGGCCGCAAGGAGCTGGACATCGCCGAGCACGAGATGCCGGGTCTGATGTCGATCCGCCGCAAGCATGCGCAGACCAAGCCGCTGAAGGATGTACGCATCACCGGCTCGCTGCACATGACCATCCAGACCGCGGTGCTGATCGAAACGCTCAAGGACATCGGCGCCAACGTGCGCTGGGCCTCGTGCAACATCTTCTCCACCCAGGACCACGCGGCCGCCGCGATCGCCGCCTCCGGCACGCCGGTGTTCGCCTGGAAGGGCGAGACGCTGGAAGAGTACTGGGATTGCACCCTGGACGCGCTGACCTTCACCCTGCCCGACGGCACCCAGACCGGCCCGGAGCTGGTGGTGGACGACGGCGGCGACGTCACCCTGCTGATCCACAAGGGCTATGAGCTCGAAAACGGCAGCACCTGGGTCGACGAGCCGGCCTCCTCGCACGAGGAAGGCGTGATCAAGGCGCTGCTCAAGCGCGTGGCCGTCGAGCGTCCGGGTTACTGGACCCGCGTGGTCAAGGACTGGAAGGGTGTCTCCGAAGAGACCACCACCGGCGTGCACCGCCTGTACCAGATCGCCGAAGCCGGCAAGCTGCTGATCCCGGCCATCAACGTCAACGACTCGGTCACCAAGAGCAAGTTCGACAACCTGTACGGCTGCCGCGAGTCGCTGGCCGATGGCCTCAAGCGCGCGATGGACGTGATGCTGGCCGGCAAGGTCGCGGTGGTCTGCGGCTATGGCGACGTCGGCAAGGGCAGTGCCGCCTCGCTGCGTGCCTACGGTGCCCGCGTGATCGTCACCGAGATCGACCCGATCTGCGCCCTGCAGGCGTCGATGGAAGGCTTCGAGGTCAACACCATCGAATCCACCCTCGGCCGCGGCGACATCTACGTCACCACCACCGGCAACAAGGACATCATCACCGTCGAGCACCTGCAGGCGATGAAGGACCAGGCCATCGTCTGCAACATCGGCCACTTCGACAACGAGATCCAGGTCGATGCGCTGAACGCACTCAAGGGCGTGGAAAAGATCAACATCAAGCCGCAGGTCGACAAGTACGTGTTCGGCAACGGCAATGCGATCTTCCTGCTGGCCGATGGCCGCCTGGTCAACCTGGGCTGCGCCACCGGCCACCCGAGCTTCGTGATGTCCAACTCGTTCGCCAACCAGACCCTGGCGCAGATCGACCTGTGGGAAAAGCGCGACAGCTACGAGAAGAAGGTCTACATCCTGCCCAAGCACCTGGACGAAGAAGTGGCACGTCTGCACCTGGAAAAGATCGGCGTCAAGCTGACCACCCTGACCAAGGACCAGGCCGACTACCTCGGCGTGGACGTGGCCGGCCCGTACAAGCCGGATCATTACCGCTACTGATCAATCGGGCGGTTGATTGCCCGCATGTCACCGCTTGAACAGAACGGGCGCCGCAAGGCGCCCGTTTTCTTTGCAGGATGCTGGATGGCCCCGCGTGCAAGCGGCCCCACATGGCGACCAATTTGCGTTCGTGCCATGCGGCATCGACATGCATCGCATGGATGCAACGCCTCGAGCAAGACACCATGGAATCCAGCACGCCGGACAGCTTTGCCGTCGGCATGGCAGCTGTTGCCGTATGCGATACTCGGGCAAGGCTTGCGGCTTACCTGCGTGGCAGCAAGACCGGTCAACCACTACGTAACACCCATCGTCAAAAGGAACCAACATGGGCGGCTTCAGCATCTGGCACTGGATCATCGTTCTTTTCTTCTTCTGCAGCATCGCTGCCGTGATCAGCCTGATCGTCTGGGTCGCAAAGCGCGCGTCGCGCAAATCGACTGTGGCAACGACAGGGTCAGCAGCGCCAAAGAGCGCTCAAGCCAGACTGCTGGAGCTGGACACGCTGAGGTCTCAGCAATTGATCACGGATGCGGAGTACCAACAGCGCCGCAGCCATATCCTCAGCGAGATCTGAGCAGCGGCTGCAACGCATGAACCATGTTTCCGCTGTCCTGGATCAACATGTCCATGTGATCTGCGACAGTGCCATGCGCCAGCGATTGCTGACGCGTGGCACTTCGATGCAAGACCGCATCAGTCTGAGCTTCAAGAGCTCTGAAGAACTTGCCGAAATCCTCGGCCTGCTGCAATCACTGCAGCTTCCCTTCGCCGACGCACCTGCGGGCTGGCCGCCGGCGGCCGTCTTTGCGCAGCTCAGGGATCAGGGACTGGTGCAAGGCGCGATTACTACCGTCGTATGGGTCGCCCCGGACATGCCCGTGCTCGGCGTCGGCTAGCACGCATCTGCGCCAGGGGTGCCGGCAGCTGATCCGGTGCAATCCACGCAATGCCGCGCTTGAGAATGTCGCGCTGCGGCAAGTCCGAAAACTGCAGACGCAGCTCGGCTCTGCAGTCCCACCTGCAGCTACGTTTTTATGCTCGACGAAAGCAAGCGCTCGCGGTGGCGAGCGGCACCGCACCGCCACGCCAGAGTTCAAGAGCAGCGCTGCGTTCCCTGCCGCGCGGAAGAATTGCACGACACGCCGTGGCTATCCGCCCGCTACGGCCGCCAGTTCGCATTGTGTTCCCAGAACGCCACGCTGCGCCGGTACGCATCGCGGTCCAGTGCCACACCGGAGCCGCCTTCGTCCACGCCCAGTGCATTGCGCAGCATGGTGATGGGCGCCATCGGAATTTCTTCCGGCTCGGTGGTGTAGAGGCAACCGACCACGCCCCAGTCGGCGTCGATCGGCGCGCCCTCCTTGGCCAGCTGATCGCGGCTGTAGAGGATCGGCAGCAGATACGTCGCCACCGGTGGCTCCACACCTTCGAACCAGCGCACCAGCACCGGCAACTCCTGCGTGCTGCGTGCCTCGTAGCCGGAGCGCAGCTGGTGGCGGTTGTCGTCGGTGATCGGTGCAGTGAGGCAGCGCGTCGAGGTCCAGTTGCGGTGCACATGCAGCTGGCAGAACGGCGCATAGCCTTCGATCACGCGCACCGGCGTCTGTTCATTGAGCCGCTGGATGAACTGCTCGGGCGTGCAGTCCTGGATGGCGTTGCGACGACCATCGCGGGGAAACAGACGGGTGCGGGCAAACGGTGTGAGAACGATGGACATGACGGCGGTGAGTGGCAAAGAACGCCAGGGTAGCCTGCAGCCCTGCCATGCGACCACTTACCAGATCAGATCGTCCGGTACCTTGAACTGGCTGTAATAGTCGTCGTCGCTGTCCGGCGCCGATGGCGTGCTGCTACGGCCATGATCCAGCACCACAGCGTCCGCATCGCGGCTGTAGACCTTGTCGGCGGCCGCGCGCGGAATCAGCTCGAAGCCATCGCCATGCCGCACGATCACCAGCGCCCCGCTGGCCAGCTGGCTGCGCAGCGTGGGATTGACCAGCACGCTGCGGATGACGCGGCCGTCGTTGAAGCGGTAGTCGATCTCGCCATCGCGCTTGACCTTGTTGGTCTCCACGATCTGCCGGACCTGGGCCAGCACTTCCTGCCGCCGCAGCTGCAGCTTGCGTTCCTCGGCCAGCGCGCGATCGCGCTCGGCGCGCTCGGCCTGTAGCCGCGCTGCGTCCACCTTGTCGACCTCGGCCGGCACCACGGCCGCGCCCTTGGCATGACGCTGCTTGTTCTGCTCGCGCGCGACCTTGTCCACCTGGGCCTTCTTGACCAGGCCGGCCTTGAGCAGTTGTTCTTGCAGCGGATTGCGCATGGGAGGGGAACCGGTGAATGTGCGCCCAGTTTACCGCGCCCCGCGCCACCCAGCCTGACTGCCCAAGCCGCCCCGGCTGCAGCACCGCACCGTACCGCGGTACCGCGATCCACCCGCACCGCGCAAAGCGCGACCTGCATCGGGGTTTTCGCGGGTACTCGCATTGAATACGTATGCACAACAGCGATGTTGCGCCGCGATGCACGCTTAGCATCACCGCGCGCTGCACGCCGTGCGCGCGCTTTCCGGAACAGGGGCCGGAGGCCTTGATGCGGGCATCGCACAGCATGCGTGTGCTCGCGCTTACCGACTGGAGATCCATCCGATGCGCGATACGCACACTCCACCCCCACCCTCACGGCTTCAACGCAGCTCGCGGCTGCTGCTCGCCGCGCTGGTGCTGCTGCTGACCACCGCCAATGTGCAGGCCGATGTGATCCTGCACGCCTTCAATTGGCCGTATGCCACCGTGGAAGCACGTGCCAAGCAGATTGCCGATGCCGGCTATCGCAAGGTGTTGGTCGCTCCCGCGTATCGCTCGCAAGGCAGCGCGTGGTGGGCACGCTACCAGCCGCAGGATCTGCGCGTAATCGATGGCCCGCTGGGCGACACCGCCGCGTTCTCGCGCATGGTGCAGGCGCTGGCCAATAACGGCGTGGAAACCTATGCCGACGTGGTGCTCAACCACATGGCCAACGAGGCCGCGACACGCTCGGATCTCAACTACCCCGGCAGCGCCGTGCTCGCGCAATACGCTGCGAATCCAGGCCGTTACGACACCTTGCGTCTGTTCGGCACCTTGCAATCGAATTTCCTGAGCGCCAGCGATTTCGGCCCGGCCCAGTGCATCACCAACTACAACGACGCCTACCAGGTGCGCACCTATCGCATTTGCGGTGGCGGCAGCGATCCGGGCCTGCCCGACCTGGTCGGCAACGATTGGGTGGTGCAGCAGCAGCGCGCCTATCTGCAAGCGCTGAAGGGCCTGGGTGTGACCGGCTTCCGTGTCGATGCGGCCAAGCATATGAGCTTCGACCATCTCAATCGGGTCTTCGATGCGGGCATTCGTTCCGGCGTGTATGTGTTCGGCGAAGTGATCACCGGCGGCGGCAGCGGCAATGGCGATTACGACCAGTTCCTGGCGCCGTACCTGCAGTCCACGCCGCATGCGGCCTACGATTTCCCGTTGTTCAACGCGGTGCGCAATGCATTCGCCATTGGCGCCAGCCTGCAGCAGCTGGTGGATCCCGCGTCCACCGGACAGGCGTTGCCGGGCAATCGCGCGGTGACCTTCGCCGTCACCCACGACATCCCCAACAATGCCGGCTTCCGCTACGCCATCCTCGACCCCGTCGACGAGACGCTGGCATACGCGTATCTGATCGGCCGCAATGGCGGCATGCCGATGGTCTACACCGACAACAACGAAAGCGGCGACAACCGCTGGGTCAACGCCTATCTGCGCGACGACCTGCGCCGCATGATCGGCTTCCACAACGGCGTGCAAGGCAGCGACATGCAGGTGCTGTCGTCCAGCTCCTGCCATGTGCTGTTCCGGCGCGGCAGCCTGGGCATCGTCGGCATCAACAAGTGCGGCAATCCGGTCACCACCACCGTGGCGATGAATGGCAGCGTGCTGTACTGGAATGCGGATTATGTGGATGCACTGGGCTCGGGCAGCGTGGTGCGCATTTCCAGCGGCTCCTACACCTTCACGCTGCCGGCGCGCGGTGCACGCATGTGGCGCCGCTGAGCTGTCTGGCCAGCACGAGGCGTCCGCTGCGTGGTTGAAGCACGTCGCAGAGACACCCAGCCTTTGACACAAAAAACACCGGCTTATCGCCGGTGTTCTGGATGCTGCAACACGTTGGATGGTGCGACCGGCTACCAGGCGAACGGCGCGGTGACCTTGCGCGCGCCGAGCATGAACGCATCGGCCACATGCACGAACGGGGTGACATCCACCTCCGATTCGCCGGCGCGCACCAGCTGCACGAAACGCCGGTACAAACCGTCGTATTCGCCGGCGGCTTCCACTGGCTGCGGCTGGCCATCGATACTGAGCCTGGCACCGCCCTCACTGAGCATGAGCAGGCCGTCGGTGGTGTCCACTTCGATATCCCAGCGCTGATGGCCGGTCTGCAGAAAATCCAGTTCCGCCGTTACCGGCACCCCTGCGGTATCGACAAAACCGAGCCTGGCGTACAGCGGTGCCTGGCGATTTTCGGGCGTGTGCAACTCCGCTTCGCGCAGCGCGAAGGGGCGCGGCAACAGATGCGTGACGATGGACAGCGCATTGATGCCGGGGTCGAACACGCCCATGCCGCCCGGCTCCAGGATCCAGTCCTGGCCCGGGTGCCAATGGCGAATGTCCTCCTTCCAGGTGATATGCGCGCGCAGGATCTGCTTGTCGGCCAGCCACGCCCGCGCAGGCTCGACGGCAGCGGCGCAGCGCGAATGCCAGCTGGTGAACAGGCTGCGTTGCGCACGCTGCGCCAACGCGCGCAGATCGTCGATCTCGGCCAGGGTGGCGGCCGGGGGTTTTTCCAGGAACACATGGCGCCCGGCGGCCAGCGCGGCCTGTGCCTGCGCGTGCCGCCCGACCGGTGGCGTGCACAGCGCCACCGCTTCAATCTGCGGATGCGCCGCGAAGGCCTCTTCCAGGCTGTGATAGGCCGGCACTCCATCGACCGTGCCATGCCGGCTCACCGTGGCCATCAGCTGCACATCGGCACGCGCGGCGATGGTGGGCACGTGCTGGTCGCGGGCGATCTTGCCGATGCCGACAAGGGCAATGCGCAATGCGTCTGGATGCTTCATCGAAACCTTCGGGCTGATAGGGACGTGGCGGGACCCGCGCGATCGCCCGTTTCAGGCGCATGCACGGAGACTGGTGCAGCGGCGCGCTGCACCAGCGCACGCAACGGCGCAGTGTAAGGTCAGGCTGCGGTTCGCTGCGAGACATCGCTCCTGCTTGTTTTGCTATACCTGCGCCGCCCGGTGGCCGTGCAAGAGCCGCCATGCTGCATCGGTGCAACTGCACGGCACGCCTTGCCGTTCGTGGCCTTCCACCTGGTTGCGCTGGAGTACGGCGGCGGCTGCGGTGGGGCGCCCGGCCTGCGGCCGATGTATGGCCAGGCCTGCGACGCCGGCTGCAGACAGAGCTACCTGCATGCGCATTGCGATGCGCTCACATCTCCAGCACGACCTTGCCCAGGTGGCTGCCCTGCTCAAGATAGCGGTGCGCTGCAGCGGCTTCGCCGAGCGGGAAGCGCTTGTCGAGCAGCACGCGCAGCTTGCCCTGCGCGATCCACGGCCACACCACGCGCTCCACTTCCGCGGCCAGGCGCGCCTTTTCGTCGGCACTGCGCGGGCGCAGCGTCGAGCCGGTGAGGATGGCCTGCTTGCGCATCAGCAGCGGGATCGGCACCTCGATGGTCGAGCCGGCCTGCGAGGCGATATAGACGATGCGCCCGCGCGGGTTGAGCGCCTCCAGGGTGTCGGCGAATACCGCAGCGCCTACCATGTCCAGCGACACATCCACCCCGCCGTGCGCCTTGGCCACGTCGACAAACGATTCGGTGGTGGAGTCGATCGCCACATCGGCGCCCAGTTCGCGCGCCTGCGTCGCCTTGCCCGCCGAACGCGCAGTCGCCAGCACATGCGCACCGGCGGCCTTGGCCATCTGGATCGCAGTCACGCCGATCCCGGACGTGGCGCCATGCAGCAGCAGCCATTCCCCGGCCGCCAGCCGGCCATGCTCGAACAGGTTGGTGTACGCGGTGAAGATGGTTTCCGGTAGCGCCGCGGCATGCGCCAGATCCATGCCCGGCGGAATCGGCAGCACATGCCGCGCGTCGACCGCTGCGTACTGTGCGTATCCGCCACCGCCCAGCAGTGCACACACCCGATCGCCGACCTTCCAGCGACCGGCCGGCTCCACGATCTCGCCGGCGATTTCCAGCCCGAGCGTCTGCGGCGCGCCGGGCGGCGGCGGATAGTGGCCGGCACGCTGCAGCAGATCGGGACGATTGATCCCGGCCGCATGCACGCGGATCAGCACCTGCCCCGGCGCAGGACGCGGGCGCGGCATTTCACTGGCGTACAGTGCATCCGCATCGCCCTTGCCATCGCGAATGGCGATTGCAGTCATCGTGGTATCGCTCATGCGCAGCACTCCGTAGAAAGTGCACCCAGTGTAGAGCTGCCCGCGTCAACGTCCGGCGCAAGCCCGCTCGCGACATGGCACGCAGGCGCAGCGCAACCACTGTCTCCGCCAAGTCACGGCAAGCAACCACGCGATGACCGGCATCACGCGTGAAACCAGTGCGGCGACAAACGCGATTCGCCTGCCCGCTGCAAGGCAAGGCTTCGCTCGCCGCCGCGCGGCAAGCGCCTGCAGGTCCCCGCAGATCGCGCCGTCATTCCGCTGACAGCACGCGAGGTAACCGGATGCAGGACACCCGCAACCAAATATGCATTCATCGCGATGAAGCGATATTATGCTGGCACGATCCGCCGGACCTGCCGCGATGACGCATCTCAGTTTCGAGTTCTACCCGCCCAAGACCGACGACCAGCGCGCCCAGCTGGACCGCACGGCGGCCAGGCTGAAGGGCTATGCGCCGGAATACGTGTCGTGCACCTTCGGTGCCGGCGGCTCCACGCTCAGCTACACCTCCGAGACGGTGCGTCACCTCAAGCAGAAGCACGGTTTCGAAGCCGCCCCGCATCTGTCCTGCGTCGGCGGCAGCCGCCAGGAGATCCGCGAGCTGCTCAAGCTGTATCGCGCGATCGGCTGTACCCGCATCGTCGCGCTGCGCGGCGACCTGCCCTCGGGCATGGGCCATCCGGGCGACCTGCGTTACGCCTCGGACCTGATCGCCTTCATCCGCGCCGAGCACGGCGATGCGTTCCGGATCGAGGTGGGTGCGTATCCGGAAACCCATCCACAGGCGACCGACGCGCTCAGCGATCTGCGTTACTTCAAGGCCAAGGTGGATGCCGGCGCCGATGCCGCGATCACCCAGTATTTCTACAACGCCGACGCGTACTTTCATTTCCGCGACGCCGTGCAGCGCATGGGCGTGGAGATCCCGATCATCCCCGGCATCATGCCGATCTCCAATTTCTCGCAGTTGCGGCGCTTTTCCGAGCAATGCGGTGCGGAAATTCCGCGCTGGATCAGCAAGAAGATGCAGTCCTACGGCGACGATGCCGATGCGGTGCGCGCCTTCGGTGCGGAAGTGGTGGCCACCGTGTGCGAGCGCCTGATCGCCGGCGGCGCGCCTGCCCTGCACTTCTACACGCTCAACCTGGCCAAACCGACCACGCAGGTGCTGCAGCTGCTCGGGCGCTGAGCCAGCCGGTCGAAGCCATACCCTCGGCGGGCATCTCCACGCGGGCACATCATCGGCAAACGCGCGCGTGATGCGCAACCGCCGTGCAAGCTGCCACGGTCCCGGCGCGTTGCTCGCCGGCTCACGCAGGCCCCGTTACGCTGCGCCAATGCCTCGCCTCCTGCTGCCGTTGCTGCTGTTGTTCTGCCTGTGCCCGGCCACGCGCGTGCAGGCGCAGGAGATCCGTCGCTGCGTGACAGCGGACGGGCAGACCATGTTCACCGACCGCCGCTGCGAAGATGTCGGCGCCGCGGCGCGCCCGCCGCCGGCCGCGCGCGCGCAGGGCAACACCGGCCTGCATCGCTACGGCTGCCCGCGCCGGCTGAGCGAACTGGTGTCGTTGCTGCAACTGGCGGTGGACAGCCGCGACGTCAATCGGCTCTCCAGCCTCTACCTGTGGAGCGGCCAGTCCGACGCCGCTGCCAACCAGGTGCTGAGCCGGCTGGAGGCGATCGTGCAACGCCCATTGCTCGACATCGTGCCGATGTACCCGCAACGCGATCCGCCGACCTGGGAAGCCGATGCCGGCACGGCAGCGGCTCCATCCCTGGACGGCAGCGCCATCGACGCCCCACTCCCGGCACCGCCAAGCCGCCCACGCCCCTGGGGCCTGCGCCTGGAACAGAACCTCGCCAGCGGTGCGCCGGCAAGCAGCGTGTTGCGGCTGCGCCGGCAGTACAACTGCTTCTGGGTGACGTTTTAGCGCAGCGCCCGGCGTGAGCGGATTGCAGCGGCCAAGTACATGCGACGGCGCATTGCCCCGGCAATCGGTGATGGTGACGATGGTGGTATTGGCTGCTAGGCAGTGAGCGTATCGGCTCAGAGACTCCGAACCTCATGCCTCATAGGTGACGCTTGCAGGCTATACGACAAGCCGGCCCATGATCTGCGTGACCGCCTGCTGCGGGCTCAGCACGGCGCTGTCGATCACCCAGTGCGGCTCGGTCCAGGCCTCATAATCATGCGCGAGCACGGAGGCCCACCCCGGCACGCGCAATCCGACCACGTCGCTTTGCCGCGATTCCACGCGCTGCCGATGCACGTTGCGATCGCTGCACACTACCTCGATCTCCAGCAAGCGGCTCCGTGTGCGACGAGCTACATCGCGCCACGCTTCACGGGTGACCGGCAACGGGTTCACGCAATCGGCGACCACCACGTGACCCTGCTGCAGATTGGCCTCGGCAAGTGCGTAGGCGGTCATGTAGCCGGCTGCTCCGACGTCGTTGGCGAGTACACCACTTTCGCGTAGTGACTGCTCGATCGTATCGATACGCAAATAAAACGCAGTGCATTGCGTCAGTAGCGCCTGGGCAATGGAACTCTTGCCGACGCCCGGCAATCCGCCGAACACCACCAAGATCGCTGACTGCAGGGTCACTGCGGCCACAGCGCACGAATCGCCGCGATGCCTTGCGCGCCATGCGAACGGGCTTCGCGCAGGTCGTCGACCTGCATGCCACCGAGTGCGTAGATCGGCAAGGAGACCTGCTCGCGCAAGCGTTCGAATCCTTCCCACCCCAAGGGTGTCGCACCTGGATGCGACGCGGTCGCCTGCACCGGACCCAGCACCGCAAAATCGCAGCCAAGACGCTGGGCGTGGCGCAGGTCTTCCAGTCCGTGACAGGATGCGGCGACCGGCTGCTCGGCCGGCAACGGGCGCTGCTGCAGGCTGGCCAGTTGCTCCGAACCCAGATGCACGCCGATGCCGAGTTCGCTGGCCAGTGCGATGTCGCGGTTGAGCAGCAGTTGCGCGCGCGCACGGCCGCGCAGGCGCATCACCTGCTGCAGCAAGGCCTGCCAGCGCGCCGGTTCGGCCTGCCGCGCACGCAACTGGATGCGCGTGATGCCGTCCTGCAGCGCACGCTCCAAACCTTCCAGCCACAGCGCGTCATCGTCCGGCTCGGGCGTGATCAGATAGCGGTCGGGCTGGCGCAGCACACCGACCACCGGCACATCGGCCGGCGGCATCGAATAACGGGCCAGCTTGTCGGCGGCCACCCAGGTCATCGCCTGGCCTTCGCGGCCGCGCGGGCTGCCTTTCCATGCGGTGATGTGGCGCACTTCCAGGCGCAGCCGCTTGTCCGGGTACAACTGCGGCACGTCCATCAGCCACTCGCCGACCTGCGCCTCGATACCGAGCTCTTCGTTGAGTTCGCGCACCAATGCCTGTTCGGAGGTTTCGCCAGGTTCGCGCTTGCCACCCGGAAACTCCCACAGGCCGGGCATGTCGCGGGTTTCGGTACGGCGGGTCAGCAGGATGCGGCCGCGGGCGTCAGTGATCACGCCGGCAACGACGTGGATGGATCTTAGAGAATCAGGCATGGCACAAGAGTGCCGCGAGTGAGCCGTTCAGTGCAATCGCTTGGCGGCGGGGAATGGAGATTCGGGAATCGGGAATCGGTTGAAGCAGGCACCATGCCCGCCTTTGCAATTCCCCATTCCCGATTCCCGATTCACGCCTACAGCGGATGCCCGATGCGCCAGAGCACGCCGCTGGGATCGTGCAAGGTAAAATCGCGTGCGCCCCACGGCCGATCTTCCGGCGCGCTGCAGCTCACCCCGAACTGCGCGCCCAGGCCGGTGTCGTGCACGTGCTGCCACCAGCTGTCGGCATCGTCTACCCACAGGTGCAGCATCAGGTTCTCGGCCAGTTCGCGCAGATAGAAATCCTGCAGCAGGAATGCGCAATGCGTGCCATGCCGGAAGCAGGTCACATTGCCTACCTCGTCCTCCTGCACGAAGCCCAGCGCGCGATAGAACCGCTGCGACAGCGCGTAGTCGCGTGCAGGCACGAACACCTTCAATTGCTGGCTGGACAGCAGCGCCATGACCGCACTCCACGCAGGATGTGGATCGAGCATACGCCCCGCAGTGGCACCGGCGGAGAGGCCTACATACAAAAGGCACCGCGTTGGCGCCGCGAGAGATGGACAGCGTGTGGCGGACCTGCCGTGCCGAGGCCCGCCGCAAGACAGCTCGCCGGACGCTTCCAGCGTCTATGCCGTGCTTGTCGACCTTGCCTGGCAACGATGCAGGCAATGCCATTGGCGGAGCTGGACAAGGGTGCGAGGTCCCGGCGGGGCATTGCACCCAGCCTCCGACACTCCATGACCTGCTCATCAGCAGCTCCAGCGAATCCCATTCGTAAGCAGAGCCCCCTTGGTAAGGGGGCGCGCCAAAGGCGCGGGGATCGGAAGCAAGGACCGTGCACCAGGCGTCCGCTACGCGGATGCCTGGTGTGCAGCCCGCCAAGCGGGCTGCACCACGGTCAACTCAGCTCAGCTGAGTTGACCGTGGCAGTGCTTGTACTTCTTGCCGCTGCCGCAGGGGCACGGATCGTTACGGCCCACCTTGGGCTCGTCGCGGGTCACCTGCGACACCGGCACCGGGGCGTTGCCGCCCTGCATCTGTTCCACTTCCTCGTCGGCACCATAGCCGCCGGCGTCCTGATGCTGGAACTGCGAGGCCATCAAGCGCGCCTGCGCCTGCAGACGCTCCTGCTCTTCCAGCTCGGCCACTTCCTCTTCGCTGCGGATGCGCACGCGCGCCAGCAGGTTGATCACTTCGCGCTTGACGTTCTCCAGCATCTCGGAGAACAGCTCGAAGGCTTCCTTCTTGTATTCCTGCTTGGGCTGCTTCTGCGCATAGCCACGCAGATAGATGCCCTGGCGCAGGTAATCCATCTTGGCCAGATGCTCCTTCCAGCCCTGGTCGAGCACGGTCAGCATCACGTGCTTCTCCAACGCGCGCATGGTGTCGTTGCCCACCGCCGCTTCCTTCTCGGCAAAGTGCGCATCCACCGCTGCCTGCACCTTGGCCGCAATCTGCTCGGCGTCCAGTTCTTCCTGCGTGCGTGCCATCTCGCTCAGCGCCAGCGGCATGCCCAGCTCCGATTCCAGCGTGGCTTCCAGACCCTTCAGGTCCCACTGCTCATCGACAGAGTTGGGCGGCACGAAGCGTGCGACCAGGTCGTAGATCACATCGCCACGGATGCCGTCGACGTTGTCCTTGACCGATTCGGCATCCAGCAATTCGTCGCGCTGGGCGTAGATCACCTTGCGCTGGTCGTTGTTGACGTCGTCGAAGTCCAGCAGGTTCTTGCGGATGTCGAAGTTGTGCGCTTCCACCTTGCGCTGCGCCTTTTCGATCTGCCGGCTGACCAGGCGGTCTTCGATGACGTCGTCTTCCTTCATGCCCATCATGCGCATCGCCTTCTGGACCCAGTCCGAGGCGAAGATGCGCATCAGGTTGTCTTCCAGCGACAGATAGAAGCGCGAGGAACCCGGGTCGCCCTGACGACCGGCACGGCCACGCAGCTGATTGTCGATACGACGCGACTCGTGCCGCTCGGTACCGATGATGTGCAGGCCGCCGGCCGCCTTGACCGCATCGTGACGACGCTGCCATTCGGTCTTGGCCGCAAGGCGCTGCTCGTCGCTGATGTCGTCGCCCATGGCATGCAGCTCGGTTTCCAGCGAACCGCCCAGCACGATGTCGGTACCGCGGCCGGCCATGTTGGTGGCGATGGTCACCGCGCCTGGCTGGCCTGCGTTGGCCACGATGGTGGCTTCGCGCTCGTGCTGCTTGGCGTTGAGCACTTCGTGCTTGACCCCGGCCTTGCGCAGGTGCTCGGACAGCATCTCCGAAGTCTCGATCGAGGTGGTACCCACCAGCACCGGCTGGCCGCGCTTGGCGCAGTCTTCGATGTCGGCCAGCACCGCGTTGAACTTGCCCTTGCGGTTGAGGAACACCTGGTCCGGATGGTCCTTGCGCACGGTCGGGCGGTTGGTCGGGATCACCACCACTTCCAGGCCGTAGATGCTCTGGAATTCGTAGGCCTCGGTGTCGGCCGTACCGGTCATGCCGGACAGCTTCTTGTACATGCGGAACAGGTTCTGGAAGGTGATGCTGGCCAGCGTCTGGTTCTCGCGCTGCACCGGCACGCCTTCCTTGGCCTCGACCGCCTGGTGCAGGCCGTCGGACCAACGGCGCCCGCTCAACGTGCGGCCAGTGAATTCGTCGACGATCACCACCTCGCCATCGCGCACGATGTAGTCCACGTCGCGCTGATAGATCGCATGCGCGCGCAGCGCGGCATTGAGGTGATGCACCACGCTCAGGTTCTGCGCGGCGTACAGGCCGTCGTCGGCATTTTCCAGGATGCCGGCCTGCATCAGCAGTTCTTCGGCGTGGCCCATGCCCGCCTCGGACAGATGCACCTGCTTGCCCTTCTCGTCGATCCAGAAGTCGCCCTCGCCCTCTTCGCTTTCCTGCCTGGTCAGCTGCGGCACGATGCGGTTGACGCGGATGTACAGCTCCGGCGACTCGTCGGCCGGGCCGGAGATGATCAGCGGGGTACGCGCCTCGTCGATCAGGATCGAGTCGACTTCGTCGACGATCGCGTAATGCAGGTTGCGCTGGTAACGGTCGGCCTTGGACAGCGCCATGTTGTCGCGCAGGTAGTCGAAACCGAACTCGTTGTTGGTGCCGTAGGTGATGTCGCTGCCGTAGGCCTCGCGCTTGTCGCTATGCGGCATGCCCGGATACACCACGCCCACGCTCAGGCCCAGCCAGTTGTACAGCTTGCCCATCTGCGCGGCGTCGCGGCGCGCCAGGTAGTCGTTGACCGTGACCACATGCACGCCCTCGCCCTGCAGCGCGTTGAGGTACACCGGCAGCGTGGCGACCAGGGTCTTGCCTTCACCGGTGCGCATCTCGGCGATCTTGCCCAGGTGCAGCACCATGCCGCCGATCAGCTGCACGTCGTAATGGCGCATGCCGAGCACGCGGCGGCTGGCCTCGCGGCACACCGCAAAGGCTTCGGGAAGAATCTTGTCCAGGGACTCGCCGGCGGCAAGTCGCTGCTTGAACTCCGGAGTCTTGGCTTGCAGCTCGGCGTCGGAGAGCTTCTCGATCGTCGGCTCCAGCGCATTGATCTGGGTGACGAGGCGGTTGAGCTGGCGCAGCTGGCGTTCGTTACGACTGCCAAAGACACGGGTAAGCAGACTGTTGATCATTGAAGAAACCGGTTGAAAAGGAACGGTTTGACCGACGCCGGTCCCCAAGACCCGGCCGCCGTAAACGAAACAGGGCGCACTGCGCCCTGTCGATGGCAACACCCTATTGTAGCTTGGGGCGGGCCTTCACGAATCAAGCGCCGCCCGCGCCGTCGTCAACCGCGCCCGCGGCGGCCCACCGGCGTGTTGGTATCGCCCAGGAACTTGCGCGGATTGACCACCCGCCCGTCCGCCCACACCTCGAAATGCACGTGGGCGCCGGTGGAGCGGCCGCTGGATCCGGCCCGGGCCACCTGCTGGCCGGCGCGGACCAGGTCGCCCACCTTCACCACCAGGCGCGAGTTGTGCGCATAGCGGGTCACATAGCCGTTGCCGTGGTCCACTTCCACCACGTTGCCGTAGCCGCCGCGCACGCCGGCATAGCTGACCACGCCGTCGGCGACCGACATCACCGGGTCGCCCACGTTGGCGTGGAAGTCCACGCCCTTGTGGAAGGCCGAACCACCGTCGAACGGATCGGCGCGGCCGCCGAAGCCGGAGGTGATGTAGGTGTTGCGGATCGGCATCCGCGAGGGCACCGAATTCTGTTCGAGCTGATGATCGAACATCAGCGCGGCCAGCACGTTCAGTTGCTGGCCGGAGGCGGAGAACTGCTGTTCGACCTGCCCCAGCGTCTGCTTGAGCGACTCGACCGGCATGTCGCTGACCGGCTCGTCGCCGCCACCGACGCCGACCGGGGCGTCGAAGTCGAACTCGCCGTCCTTCAGCTTGCCCATTTCGGTCAGCCGCTCGCCCAATGCATTGAGACGGGTGGCCTGCGCCTGCAGCTCGCCCATGCGCGCGGCCAGTGCGTTGACCTGCGCCTGCGAGGCGCGCTGCGCCTGGGCCAGCTCGGCCTGCTGCCGGGCAACCTTGGCCTGCAACGCGGAATTGGTCACCATGCCGGTGGCGGTGCTGGCACCGATGCCGATCAACATGCCCAGCCCAAGCACGGCGCCGAGGACTACCATCGGTCGATCCGCGGCAAAGCCCTGGAACTGGCGGGCCAACCGCTGCGCCCGGGTTTCGCGAGATTTGATTACAACTTTCTTCAACGCCATATGAGTGTCATGTCCAAGCCCAAGTCCAACGCACGCAACCCTTCCGTCCCACAACCGGCCATCGAGGCCGCGTTGGGTGAAAAGGCTGGCGACCCCTTGCGCCGAGCGTTGTGGCTCGATGCGCTGGACCGACAGTTGCGCCCCCTGTTACCGCCTCATCTGGCCACCCGTTGCCGGCTGGCCAATGTCAGAGACGAACAGCTCGTTTTTCTGGTTGATTCACCTGTCTGGCATGCCAAGTTGCGACTTGCCGAGACCCAATTACTGGATGCCGCCCGATCCATCGGACTGAAGGCCACCGCAGTGACCATCAAGACCACTACCACCCCGCTGCATTCCCCAATGCAGCAGAATCGCGAGCGTCCGCGCCCCGTCTCGGAGGCCACGCACAGAGGTCTGCGCGATGCGCTGGCCTCCCTGCAGGATGTTCCACCCACCAAACGGTGAGCACCGCGCCGCTGGTGCGAAGCGGCCGCCGCAGCGTGAAAGAATTGCGAAGACCGCGCACGACCCGACGCATCCTAGCGGGCCTCAGCCACGCAGGAGTTAGAGAAGTCTTAAATAAAAGTTAAGAACGGGCCGGTAATCCGACGCAGTTCACACTTTGAACGCCGACTGCGGCATTCCCCGACATCAGGCGTAGACGGGGCTGGCGTAGGTGACCGGCGGTTGCACGGTGCCTTCCGGGAAGCTGACCCATTCCCAGGCGGCCTGATCCGCCAGCAGCGCACGCACCAGCTTGTTGTTGAGCGCGTGGCCGGACTTGAAGCCTTCGTAGGCGCCCAGAATGGCGCCGCCGGCCAGGTACAGGTCGCCGATGGCGTCCAGGATCTTGTGCCGCACGAATTCGTTGGTATAGCGGAGGCCGTCCTCGTTGAGCACGCGGAACTCGTCCAGCACGATGGCGTTGTCCATCGAACCGCCCAGGCCCAGATTGCGCTCGCGCATGTATTCAAGGTCGCGCATGAAGCCGAAGGTGCGGGCGCGCGAGATTTCCTTGACGTAGGCCGAGGTGGAGAACTCGATTTCCTGGCGCGACTGCTTGGCCGGGATCATCGGGTGATTGAATTCGATGGTGAAGCCGAGCTTGTAGCCCTCGTACGGCTCGAAGCGCGCGACCTTGTCGCCCTCGCGCACTTCCACCGTCTGCTTGATGCGGATGAAGCGCTTGGCCTTGTTCTGCTCGACGATGCCTGCCGACTGCAGCAGGAACACGAACGGGCCGGACGAACCGTCCATGATCGGCAACTCGGCCGAGGACAGTTCGACGATGACATTGTCCACACCCAGGCCGGCCAGTGCCGACATCAGGTGCTCGACGGTCTGGATCTTGGCGCCATTGCAGGTCAGGCCGGTGCACAGCGTGGTCTCGGTGACCAGTTCGGCATCGGCCGGGACTTCGACGATCGGCTCCAGGTCCACACGCCGGAACACCACGCCATGATCGACCGGAGCCGGCCGTAGCGTCATGTACACCTTGTCGCCGCTGTGCAGGCCGACGCCGGTGGCGCGAATGGTGTTCTTGAGAGTGCGTTGCTGGGTCATATGCGAAGTCTGGATGAACAATGCAGACAGACGCTGAACCGGCTGTCTAATCCGTAGAGATTATCTGAATTTTAACAAGTCGCGCGTGACGGGAACTGTAATCCCCGGGTCACGCCACTGCAAAAGCTGCCGGATCGTGGCCGATCCGGCAGAAAGGACATGGCACTTCACCCCCGAGGCGAACCCCGGGGCGGAACGGACCACGCCGCCGTAGCGACGCGGTCGACGATCCTCAGTCGGCCTGGCGGCGCAGGAACGCCGGGATATCCAGGTAGTCGTTGGGCAGGTCTGCGGCCGGCGTAGCCGAACCGCCGCCGTTGTTGCCGCCGCTGCCGACCGAGTCGCTGCTCGGACGACGCAGGCCCAGGCCCATGCTGCCGCCGACGGCCTTGGACACCGCATCGCCGCCGCTGGTGTCGAAATCGCCGAACTCCGGCTGGCCGGTGGTGGCATTGCGCACCAGCTTGATCGGCGCGCGCTGGTCCGGACGCTGGGTCTGGCGGGCAACCGCACGGTTCAGGCCGGTGGCCACCACGGTGACGCGCACTTCGTCCTGCATGTCCGGGTCGAGCACGGTGCCGACGACCACGGTCGCATCTTCCGAGGCGAACGCTTCGATGGTGCGGCCGATCTCGTCGAACTCGGACATGGTGAAGTCCGGGCCGGCGGTGATGTTGACCAGGATGCCGTTGGCACCGGCCAGGTTGACGTCGTCCAGCAGCGGGTTCTGGATGGCGGCTTCGGCAGCGGCCTGCGCGCGATCGTCGCCGCGTGCCGAGCCGGTGCCCATCATGGCCAGGCCCATTTCCGACATCACGGTGCGCACGTCGGCGAAGTCGACGTTGATCAGACCCGGACGCACGATCAGGTCGGCGATGCCCTGCACGGCGCCCTGCAGCACGTCGTTGGCGGCGCGGAAGGCCTGGATCATGGTGGCGTTGCGGCCGAGCACGGTGATCAGCTTTTCATTGGGGATGGTGATCAGCGAGTCGCAATGCTGGCTCAGCTCCTCGATGCCCTTGAGCGCAACCTGCATGCGGCGACGGCCTTCGAACGGGAACGGCTTGGTGACCACGGCCACGGTCAGGATGCCCATTTCCTTGGCCAGCTGTGCAACCACCGGGGCGGCGCCGGTGCCGGTGCCGCCGCCCATGCCGGCGGTGATGAACACCATGTCCGCACCCTGCAGCGCGTCCATGATGCGCTCGCGGTCTTCCAGCGCGGCCTGGCGGCCGACTTCCGGATTGGCGCCCGCGCCCAGGCCCTTGGTGACGTTGGTGCCGAGCTGCAGCTGCAGCTTGGCGCCGCAGTTCTTGATCGCCTGCGAGTCGGTGTTGGCGGTGATGAACTCCACGCCATCGACATTGGTGTTGACCATGTGCGCAACCGCGTTGCCGCCGCCGCCGCCCACGCCAACGACCTTGATTACCGCGTTGGGAGCCATCTTTTCGATCAGTTCAAAATGTGCCATGTCAGTGTCCTCTTGAGCCGGGATTGGGGGGTGGGGATTGGGGAGTCGCAAACGCGCTGGTCCCTGTCCCACTCCGCATCACGGCGAGTGTTGTTGTTTGAAAGTCGGGATTCGTGTGCCTGGGCCATGGATGCGCTGTTGCGCTCTACGACTCATAGCACCTACTCCTCGACGCAATGCCTGCAAAAAATTTTACCGCCTACCCGCTCGCCGCTCTCCACTTAATCGTTGCTACCACTCTGCTTTTTTTCGCCCTTGCCAATCCCAAATTCCGAATTCCAAATCCCGGCCCCTCAGAATTCCCCGCGATACCAGTTCTTCAATTTCTTGAACAAGCTCCCGGCGCGACCGGTCGGGATCGACGGGCGGCGCGGGTGTTCGATCTGGCTGCCCATCAGCAACAGGCCCACGCCGGAGGCGTGCACCGGGTTGCCGACGACTTCGCCCAGGCCGGTGACGTGCTGGGGAATGCCCACGCGCACCGGCATCTGCAACATCTCTTCGGCCAGTTCGACCACGCCTTCCATCTTCGACGCACCGCCGGTGAGCACCATGCCGGCGCGCACCATTTCCTCGAAACCGGAGCGGCGCAGTTCGGCCTGCACCATTTCGAAGATTTCCTCGTAACGGCCCTGCACTGCCTGCGCGAGCGCATGCCGCGGCATGCGACGCGGCGGGCGGTCGCCGACCGACGGCACCTGGATGCTTTCTTCGGCGGTGGCCAGCTGCGCCAGCGCACAGGCGTAGCGCACCTTGATCTGTTCGGCTTCCGGGGTGGGCGTGCGCAGCATGTGCGCGATGTCGTTGGTGACGTGGTCGCCGGCGATCGGCAGCGAGGCGGTGTGGCAGATCGCGCCCTGCACGTAGACCGCAAGGTCGGTGGTGCCGGCGCCGATATCCACCAGCACCACGCCCAGTTCGCGCTCGTCGGCGGTCAGGACCGCCACGCTGGAGGCCAGCGACGACAGCACCAGATCGTCCACCTGCAGGCCGCACTTCTGCACGCACTTGGTGATGTTGGCCGCTGCCGACTGCGCGCACACCACCAGATGCGCGTGCACCTCCAGGCGCACGCCGGTCATGCCGACCGGATTGCGGATGCCTTCCTGCGAATCGTCCAGCACGTACTCGCGCGGGATCGCATGCAGGATGCGCTGGTCGGCAGGAATGGCCACGGCCTTGGCCGCATCCAGCACGCGCTCCAGATCGCTCCAGGTCACTTCGCCGTCGCGGATCGGCACGATGCCGGGCGAGTTCTTGCACTGCACGTGGTTGCCGGAAATCGACGCGTACACCGAGCGGATTTCGCAACCGGCCATCAGCTCGGCCTCTTCCACCGCGCGCTGGATCGACTGCACGGTGGACTCGATGTCCACCACCACGCCGCGCTTGAGACCGCGCGATTCATGCGAACCGATGCCGATCACTTCGATCGGATTGCCGGGCGAGTACTCGCCGACCAGCGCGACGACCTTGGAGGTGCCGATGTCCAGTCCAACGATGAGGGATTTGTCGCCTTTGCGGTTCATGTCTTAAAGCCGGGAATAGGGAATAGCGAATGGGGAATGGTCAACAGCGGTGCACGGAGGCGAGGAGAATTGAGGACGAGTGCGTGAGGCGCAGCGGGCGACACCGGCTTGGGTTTTTTATCCATTCCCGATTCCCCACTCTCCATTCGCCGCTCGACCGTGAAGCCGTTGGTGTAGCGCAGGTCGGCGCGGGCGATCGGGCGTTGCGGGTCTGCCAGTTGCGGCAGCACGCGGGCGAAGCGCTGCAGGCGCGCGCGCGCGTCGTCGCGGCCGATCACGATCTGCACGCCGTTGCTCAGGCCCAGCGACCAGCTGCCGCGCGCGTCCATTTCCAGACGCTCCACATCCAGCCCGGTTGGCGCGAACAACGCGCGCGATTCGTTGTAGAGCGCCACCACGTCCTGGGTCTTGCTGTCCGGGCCACCGAGTTGCGGCAGCTTGAAATCCTTCAACAACGGCGGGGTGCGGAACAACCGGCCCTGCTCGGACAACATGCGGTCGGTGCCCCAGCGCGCGAACGGCTTGTGCTCGGTGACGTGCACTTCCAGCACGTCCGGCCAGCGCTTGCGCACCTGCGCACTTTCTACCCACGGCAAGCGCGCGATGGCGTCCTGCGCGTTCTGCAACTTCACCGCGAAAAAGCCCGCGCGCGCATACGGCAGGACCACCGCGCGCAACTCTTCGGCCGGCACCCGCTTGAAGTCGCCCGACACCCGCAAGCGCGCCAACGGCCAACGCTCGGCACCGACCCAGCCATTGAGCACAGCCACCACCGGCAACGCGACCAGCGCCACCGCGAGCAACCACGCCAGGATGCGCAGGGTGGCGTTCATGCGCGCGCTCCGCGCGCGGGAATGGGGAATCGGGAATAGGGAATCGCAACGGCGCGCGCTGCGCGCGCGGGATTGGGGATTAGGGATTGGGGATTCGCCACGGCAACAGCAACGGCGCGCATGG
Source organism: Xanthomonas sp. LMG 8993 (assembly GCF_009835065.2). Classification (NCBI taxonomy): domain Bacteria; kingdom Pseudomonadati; phylum Pseudomonadota; class Gammaproteobacteria; order Lysobacterales; family Lysobacteraceae; genus Xanthomonas; species Xanthomonas sp. LMG 8993. The sequence goes on from NZ_QVIF02000003.1 coordinate 302,403, forward strand.
CGTCGCTGTTGGCCAATCCCGAATCCCGAATCCCCAATCCCCGCGTCATAGCGTCTGCTCCAGCACGCGCCAGACCAGTTCTTCGAAATCGATGCCGAGCTGGCGCGCGGCCTTGGGCACCAGCGAGTGGCTGGTCATGCCCGGGGCGGTGTTGACCTCCAGCAGATACAGCTGGCCGCTGGTGCGGTCGCGCATCACGTCGACGCGGCCCCAGCCGCGGGCACCGGCAGCGCGGAAGGCGTCCAGGGCGAGCTGGCGCAGTTGCGTCTCGGCATCGCCGTCCAGGCCCGGGCACAGGTACTGGGTGTCGTCGGCCAGGTACTTGGCGTTGTAGTCGTACCACTGGCCCTTGGGCACGATGCGGATCGACGGCAGCGCGACCTCGCCGAGCACGGCCACGGTGAGTTCGTCGCCTTCGATCAGCTGCTCCATCAGCAGCGCGCCGTCGTAGCGCGCCGCCAGCAGCACGGCTTGTTCGAGCTGGGCCTGGTCGAACACGCGGCTGATGCCGACGCTGGAGCCTTCGTTGGCCGGCTTGACGATCACCGGCAAGCCGATCTGCCGGGCGGCGGCATGGATGTCGTCGGCGCTGGCACCGGCGGCCAGGCGCGCATAGCGCGGCGTGGACAGGCCCAGTGACAGCCACACCTGCTTGGTGCGGATCTTGTCCATGCTCAACGCCGAACCCAGCACGTTGGAGCCGGTGTACGGCACCTTGAAGGCTTCCATCAGGCCTTGCACGATGCCGTCTTCGCCGCCGCCGTTATGGCCGTGCAGCACGTTGAAGACGCGATCGAAGCGTTTTTCGACCAGGGCCTGCGCCAGGGCCGGAATGCCGTCGACCGGCTGCGCGTCGACACCGCGCGCGCGCAGTGCGTCAAGCACGTTGCTGCCGGAGTTCAACGACACTTCGCGCTCGGACGAGGTACCGCCGAGCAGCACGGCGACGCGTCCGAACGCGGCCGGATCGCTGGTACGTGCGTTGGGAATCACCGTGCTCATGCGCTCGCTCCGGTGAAACCGTTGTTGATGATGTGCTGCGCGACATAGCCGATATCGCCGGCGCCCATCATCAGCAGCAGATCGCCGTCCTGCAGCACGTCCGGCAGCACTTCGGCCAGGCCGGAAATCTGCCCGACCACCACCGGTTCGCTGCGGCCGCGCGCACGGATCGCACGCGCCAGCGCGCGCGCATCGGCGCCTGGAATCGGTGCTTCGCCGGCCGGATAGACCTCGCTCAGCACCAGCGCATCGACGGTGCTCAGCACCGCGGCGAAGGCATCGAATTGATCGCGGGTACGGCTGTAGCGATGCGGCTGGAATGCGACCACCAGGCGCTTGTCCGGCCAGCCGCCACGGGCAGCAGCGAACACCGCTTCCAGCTCGCGCGGATGGTGGCCGTAATCGTCGACCACGCGCACGCGCGCACCGGTGCTGGTGGTGACTTCGCCCAGGTCGTTGAAGCGGCGGCCGATGCCGGCGAAGTTTTCCAGCGCACGCGCAATGGTCTCCGGCGCCACACCCAGCTGCCAGCCGATCGCAGCGGCCGCCAGTGCGTTGAGCACGTTGTGGCGGCCCGGCAAGGCCAGCGTCACCGGGGTGGTGGTGCCTTCGGGCAGACGCAGCGTGAAGCGCATGCGCGGGCCGTCCTGCACCACGTCTTCGGCGCGTACGTCGGCGTTTTCGCTCATGCCGTAGCTCATCACGTGGCGCGGCGTCTTGCCGGCCAGCGCGGCCACTTCCGGGTCGTCGATGCACAGCAATGCCAGGCCGTAGAACGGCAGGCGCTGCAGGAACTCGGCGAAGGCGGCCTGGATGCGTGCGAAATCGTTGCCGTAGTTTTCCAGGTGATCCGAATCGATGTTGGTGATCACCGCCATCAGCGGATTCAGGCGCAGGAAGCTGCCGTCGCTTTCGTCGGCCTCGGCCACCAGCCACTGGCCGCCGCCCAGCTTGGCGTTGGCGCCGGCGGCCAGCAACTGCCCGCCGATGACGAAGGTCGGATCCAGCCCGCCCTCGCTCAGCACCGCTGCGGCCAGGCTGGTGGTGGTGGTCTTGCCATGCGTGCCGGCCACCGCGATGCCGCGACGGAACCGCATCAGCTCGGCCAGCATCGCCGCACGCGGCATGATCGGAATGCGCTGGCTGCGCGCTTCCATCAGCTCGGGGTTGTCTTCGCGGATCGCGCTGGACACCACCACGCAATCGGTGCCGAGCACGTTGGCCGCCGAATGCCCGCGCATCACCCGCGCACCCAGCTTGGCCAGCCGCCGCGTCGCCACGTTATCGGAGTTGTCCGAGCCGGAGACTTCATAGCCCAGCGTCAGCATCACCTCGGCAATGCCGCTCATGCCAGTGCCACCGATACCGACGAAATGCACGCGCGGAAATGCACGCACCAGATCGCCACTGTCCTGCAGACGGCGGATCACGCAGCACCTCCGGTGGAGGTGCCGGGATTGGGAATTCGGGATTGGAGATTGGTGGCGATCAATTGCGCGGAGCGGTCGCCATTAACGGATGTCTGCATGCTGTCCTGCTTGTGCTGTTGCTCTTTACGAATCCCAAATCCCGAATCCCCACTCCCGGCTTCCTGAAGAATGATGTCGGCGATGCGTTCGGCGGCGTCCGGCTTGGCCAGGGTGCGGGCGGCCTGTGCCATCGCCAGGCGGCGGGCGGGGTCGGCGAGCAGGGTCTGCAAGACCTGCTGCAAGCGCGCGGCCAGGGTGTCGTCCTGCTTGAGCAGCACGGCGGCATCGGCGCCGACCAGGTATTCGGCATTGCGGGTCTGGTGGTCGTCCACCGCTGCGGCGAAGGGCACCAGCACGCTGCCGATGCCGGCGGCGCATAGTTCGGCCAGCGTGGAGGCACCGGCGCGGCACACGACCAGGTCGGCCCAGGCGTAGGCGGCGGCCATGTCGGCGATGAAGGGTTCGACGCTGGCGTTGGCGCCCGCCTGCGCGTACGCGGCCTCGGCTTCGGCACGCAGCTTTTCGCCGCACTGGTGGCGCACGTCCACATCCGGGTGACCGAGCGCAGCCAGTGCCGCCGGCACGGCCTGGTTCAATGCGCGTGCGCCCTGGCTGCCACCGAGCACCAGCACGCGTACGGCATTGCCACGGCCGAGCAGACGCGTGGCCGGCGCGGGAAGCGCTGCGATTTCCGCACGCACCGGATTGCCCACCGCTTCTTCGCCAGCGAAGCTGCCCGGGAAACCGGTCAGCACACGGCGCGCAAACCGCGACAACACCTTGTTGGTCATGCCGGGCGCGCGGTTCTGTTCGTGCACCAGCAACGGCACGCCGAGCAGCCGCGCTGCCAGGCCGCCCGGGCCGGCCGCAAAGCCGCCGAAACTGATCACCGCACGCGGCTGGCGCTTGCGCAGCACGAAGCCGGCGGCGCGCACTGCGCGCATCACCCGCACCGGTGCACCGAGCAATTTCACCAGGCCCTTGCCGCGCAGGCCGCTGATGGCCAGCGTGTCGAGTTGAATATCGTGCTGCGGCACCAGCCGGGTTTCCATCGCGCCGTCGGCGCCCAGCCAGGTCACCGGCACGCCACGCGCGCGCAGCACCTTGGCCACGGCCAGACCCGGGAAGATGTGCCCGCCGGTGCCGCCAGCCAGAATCATCACTGGTCGGATCCCCGCACCTGGATATGCGGGCGTATGCGCGGGATTTGCATGAGCGCTCATGCAATCCTCCCGAAGGTCGGTTCCACGCGCGGCTGCATGCGGCTGGTGCCGCGCAGGAACTCGGACGCATGCGCAGACGTCGCCGAGGCTGCAGCAACCGGTGCCGGCGCAGGTGCGGCGGCAACCGGCTCGCGCTGCGGCTTGCGCGCGGGCGCGTAGGCCGGCGTGGCCGACTCGACCACCGGTTCGGCCGGCTCGGCCGACGGCGCGCCCGCACCCTGCGGCGACAACTTGCTGCGCAGGCGCTCGGCACGATCCATTTCGTAGGACACGCGCAGCAGCAGGCCCATCGCCACGCAGGTCATCAGCACCGACGAACCGCCGGAGGAAATCAGCGGCAGGGTCAGGCCCTTGGTCGGCAGGATGCCCAGGTTCACGCCTACCGAGACGAAGCTCTGCAGGCTGATCCACAAGCCGATGCCGAAGGCGATGTAGCCGGAGAAGTGACGCTTCATTTCCACGCAGCGCATGCCCAGCCAGAACGCGCGGCCGACCAGCAGCGCGTACAGCGAAATCACCCCGCACACGCCGACAAAGCCGAGCTCTTCGGCGATGACCGAGAAGATGAAGTCGGTATGCGCTTCGGGCAGGTAGTTGAGCTTCTGTACCGAGGCGCCCAGGCCCACGCCGGTCCACTGGCCACGGCCGACTGCCATCAAGGCGTTGGACAGCTGATAGCCGGAGCCAAGCTGGTCGGCCCACGGGTCCAGGAACGAGGTGATGCGACGCAGCCGGTACGGCTCCAGGATCGCGATGAAGGCGAATACCGGCAGGCCGAACACGATCGGCATCGACATGCGCGGCAGGTTCACCCCGCCCAGCACCAGCATGCCGGCGGTGATCGCCAGCAGCAGCGTGGACGAGCCGAAGTCCGGCTGCATCAGCAGCAGGCCGACCAGTGCGATCGCCACGCCCAGCGGCTTGAGCATCGCCGGCCAGGTCGCATTGACCTCGTCGCGAAAGCGCACCAGGTAGCTGGACAGCCACACGATGTAGAGCACCTTGACCGCTTCGACGGTCTGGAATTTCGACACGCCCAGGTTGATCCAGCGCTTGGCGCCGTTGACGCTGCTGCCCAGGCCGGGCACGAACACCACCATCAGCAGGCCGAAGCAGGCCAGCAGCAGCACCTGGTTGTACTGTTCGATGGTCTTGAGCTCGGTACGCATCGCCCAGAACGCCAAACCCACGCCGATGCCCAGGAACAGCAGATGGCGGGTCAGGTAATAGAACGGATTGTCGGACAGCTCGATCGAGCTGGACGCCACCATCACCACGCCCAGCGAGGCGAGCGTGGCCGCGGCCCCGAGCAGCCACGGGTCGTAGCGGCCGCCGATGGCGTCCAGTCGCGTGGCCTGGCGGGACATGTCGTTCATCAGCGCACCTTCAACGTGGCAAGGCCGATCAGCACCAGCACCACCGAAATGATCCAGAAGCGCACGATCACGCGCGGCTCCGGCCAGCCCTTGAGTTCGAAGTGGTGATGGATCGGCGCCATGCGGAACACGCGCTTGCCGGTCAGCTTGAAGCTGGCGACCTGGATCATCACCGACAGCGTTTCGATCACGAACACCCCGCCCATGATCACCAGCACCAGCTCCTGGCGCACGATCACCGCGATGGTGCCGAGCACCGCGCCCAGCGACAGCGCGCCGATATCACCCATGAACACCATGGCCGGATAGGTGTTGAACCACAGAAAGCCCAAGCCTGCGCCGGCGATCGCCGAGCAGATGATGATCAGCTCGCCGGCCCCGGGAATCAGCGGGATCTTCAGGTATTCGGCAAACACCACGTTGCCCGAGGCGTAGGCGAACACGCCCAGCGCACAGGCCACCAGCACGGTCGGCATGATCGCCAGGCCGTCCAGACCGTCGGTCAGATTGACCGCGTTGGAGAAGCCGACGATCCAGAAATAGGCGATCACCACGAAGCTCACGCCGGCCAGCGGCAGCGCGATCGACTTGAACATCGGGATGTAGAAGGTGATCGCGGCCGGCACGTCGGCGGTGTAGTACAGGAACAGGCCCGCGGCCAGGCCGAAGATCGACTGCAGCAGATACTTCCAGCGCGACTTCAGGCCATTGGGATCGCGTCGCACGATCTTGATCCAGTCGTCGTACCAGCCGATCGCACCGAAACAGACCATCACCGCCAGCACCAACCACACGTAACGGTTGCGCAGGTCGCCCCACAGCAGCACCGACAAGGTCACCGTCAGCAGGATCAGCGAGCCGCCCATGGTCGGGGTGCCGGCCTTGGAAAAATGCGTCTGCGGGCCGTCCTGGCGGATCGGCTGGCCACCCTTGAACTGTGCCAGCTTGCGGATCACCGCCGGGCCCATCCACAGCGACAGGAACAACGCGGTCAGCGCGGCCAGGATGCCGCGGAAGGTCAGATAGTTGAACAGCCCGAACAGGCTCTCCAGTTGCTGCAGCCAACGCGCCAGCTCAAGCAGCATGGGATGCGTCCTCCGCCGGTGCGAGCAGCGCGGCGACGATGCGGTCCATGGCGCTGCCACGGGAGCCTTTCACCAGCAGCGTGGGCGGGGTTTGCGCCGTGGTGGCGGCAGTCTGCGCCGCCGCACCGGTGTGTTCGTACATCGAAGAAGATTCCTGCGTTTGGGTCGGCGAAACGGCGAGCTGCGCCAGATCCGCCTGCAAGGCCGCGATCAACGCGGCATGGGTGGCGAACACGCGGCCGCCCTCGCCGAACGCCTGTGCGGCGGCGGCACTGAGCTCGCCCAGCGCGTACAGGCGCTGCAGCTTGGCCGCGCGCGCGCGACGGCCGGCGGCGGCATGCAGGGCCGCGCCTTCCGGGCCGAGTTCGCGCATGTCGCCGAGCACCAGCCAGCCTTCGCCAGGCGCAGCGGCCAGGGTGTCGATGGCGGCATCCAGCGAGCCGGGGTTGGCGTTGTAGCTGTCGTCGATCAGCACCGCGCCGCCAGGCAGGGCGTGGGTGATCTGACGGCCGGCCACCGGACGCACCTGCGCCAGACCGGCGGCAATGATCGGCAAGGCGATGCCCGCACCCAAGGCCAGGCCGGCCGCCGCCAGCGCGTTGAGCACGTTGTGGCGGCCCGGCAACGGCAGCGCGATCTGCGCCTGGCCTTGCGGGGTCACCAGGGTGAATTGCGCGCCACTGGCCTGCAGCCGCAAGCCATGCGCGGTGATGTCGGCACTGGCCTGCAGGCCGTAGCGCAACACGCGGCGGCCCTGCACCGGCTGCGCATGCAGTTGCTGCTCGAACCAGGCACCGAAGGCATCGTCGGCATTGATCACCGCCACGCCATCGGCCGGCAATGCGGCGTAGATGGCGCCCTTGGTGCGGGCGACGCCGAGCAGGCTGCCCAGGCGTTCCAGATGGGCAGGCGCAATGTTGTTGACCAGGGCCACGTGCGGCTGGGCGATCTCGGTGAGATAGGCGATATCGCCCGGCTTGCCGGCGCCCATTTCGTAGATCGCCAGGTCCGCATCGTCCGGCGCCGCGATCACCGCCAGCGGCAGGCCGATCTCGTTGTTACGGTTGCCCGGCGTGGCGTACACGGTGGTGCCGTCGACACGCCCAGCCTCGGTCAGGATGGCCAGCAGCAGCGCCTTGACGCTGGTCTTGCCGTTGGAGCCGGTCAAGGCGATCACCCGCGTGGCGCGGTCGCGCTGCATGCCGGCGGCGATACGCGCCAGCGCCAGTTCGGTATTTTCCACCAGCACCTGCGGCACGCTCAGCTCCGGCAGCAGGCGATCGACCAGCACACCGCTGGCGCCGTGCGCCACCGCGTCTGCGGCAAAGTCGTGTCCGTCGAAACGCTCGCCGCGCAGCGCCACGTACAGGCTGCCGTTGGCCAGCGTGCGGGTGTCGTTGCCGAAGGTGTCGATCATGGCGTCGTCGCCATGCAGCTCGCCACCGGCCCAGTGGGCGATCAACGACAGCGGCGTGAGCTTCATGCGCGCACTCCCAGCACGGTACGCGGCAACAGGGCCTGCGCCGCCACGATGGCGTCGTCGAAGGCATGCCGCACGCCGGCGACTTCCTGGTACGGTTCGTGGCCCTTGCCGGCGATCAGCACGATGTCGGAGGCACTGGCCATGCTGATGGCCTGATGGATCGCCGCGGCGCGGTCGCGCTGCACGATGGCCGCATCCGGGCGCGCGAAGCCGCGCAGGATATCGGCCACGATCACATCGCCATCTTCGCCGCGCGGGTTGTCGTCGGTGACGATCGCCACGTCGGCATTGACCTCGGCAATGGCCGCCATCTGCGGGCGCTTGCCGGTATCGCGCTCACCACCGCAGCCGAACACGCAGATCAGCCGATCCTGTGCATGCGCGCGCAGGCTGGCCAATGCCTGTTCCAGCGCGTCGGGCGTGTGTGCGTAGTCGACGACCACCAGCGGTGCGCCATGCGCACCACCCAGGCGATTCATGCGGCCGTGGATCGGTTGCAACCGACCGAGCACTTCGGCGATCTGCGCCGGCGCGATCTCCAGCGCAGACAACGCACCGGCCACGACCAGCAGGTTGTCCACATTGAAGCGGCCCAGCAGCGGCGAGTGCACCGGATGCACCTGGCCGTCGAGATGCAGCGCGAAATTGATGCCGTTGTGGTCCAGCTGCAGTGCCTGCGCACGCACGCCTGCCTGGGCCTGCGCGCGCGAGCTCACGCCGATCGCGCGCAGCGCGGGGTCGAGCGAGGCCAGCAGCGTGCGGCCGAATTCATCATCCAGGTTCACCACCGCGGCTTTCAATCCGGCGCGCGTGAACAGCCTGGCCTTGGCCGCGCCGTACTGCGCCATGTCGCCGTGGTAATCGAGATGGTCGCGGGTGAGATTGGTGAACACCGCCACGTCGAAATGCACCGCATCCACGCGGCCCTGGTCCAGCGCATGCGAGCTGACTTCCATCGCCACCGCCTGCGCGCCCGCGTCGCGCAACTGCGCCAGCAAGGCATGCGTCTGCAGCACCAGCGGCGTGGTGAAACCGGTCGGCACGGCGCTGCCGTACAGGCCGACGCCCAGCGTGCCGAGCGTGCCGGCCGGGGTGCCGAGCAGCGTCAGGGCCTGCGCCAGCAATTGCACGGTGGAGGTCTTGCCGTTGGTGCCGGTGACACCGACCATGCGCATCGCCCGCGAGGGCTGGCCGTGGAACTGATCGGCCATCGCGCCCAGGCGCGCACGCAGGCCCGGCACCGCGATCGCGTCGGCCGGTGCCGGCAGATCGGCCGGCGCCGGCGGCTCGAACAACACCGCCGCCGAGCCATTGGCGCGCGCCTCGTCGACGAAGCCCAGGCCATGCGCACCAAACCCGGCGATCGCCACGAAGGCATCGCCCGCACGCACCGCACGGCTGTCCATCACCAGGCCCGAGACCTGCACCTTGTGCGCAAGCGGCACGTCCGGCAACAACTGCGACAGCGGCATGCTGCGGCTCACTGGCGGCTCTCCTGCAACGGTGCAGGCTGGGCGGGTGCGGGCAATGTAGCCGGCGCGAGTGCGGTGGGAATACCCGCAGACACTTCATCCACCGGATCCGGCACCAACGCCGGGTCCAGATCGGCCGGCTGCGGCTTGACCACCGGCTGCCCGGTCTTGCCGGCGGCCTGCGCGGCCAGCCACGACTGGATGTCGTCCGGCGGCACGTCCATCAGCCGCAGCGCGCCTTCCATCACCCTGTGGAACACCGGCGCCGATACCAGGCCGCCGTAATACACCTTGCCCTGCGGATCGTTGATCACGATGACGGTGGCAAAGCGCGGCCGCGTGGCCGGCACCAGGCCGGCGAACAGCGCGTTGTAATGCCCGCGCTCGTACCCGTTGGCGCCGTTCTTGCGCGCGGTACCGGTCTTGCCGGCCACGTGATAGCCCAGGATCGCCGCGCCCTTGGCGCCGCCCTGGGTGACCACGGTTTCCATCATGTCGATGACCTGGCGCGCCACTTCCGGAGTGACCACCTGGCGGGTTTCGTTGTGCTGGCCGCGCACGAAGGTCGGCGGGGTCAGCTTGCCGCCGTTGCCCAGCGTGGCGTAGGCCTGCGCGATCTGCAGCGGCGTCACCGACAGGCCGTAGCCGTAGGACATGGTGGTCTTGGACGGGCCGCTCCAGCGCGCCGGCTGCAGCACCACGCCGGCCGATTCGCCGGGAAAACCGCTGTGCGGGGCAGCGCCGTAACCGAAGTTGCGGATCGACTGATAGAAGGTCTGGTCCGGCACCTTGGCGGCGATCTTGGCCGCGCCGATGTTGGAGCTGCGGGTGATCACGCCGGTGACGTTGAGCACGCCGTTGTTGCGCGGCACATCGCGGATGGTGAAGCGCCCCACCGACATGTAGCCGGGGTTGGTGTCGATGACGGTGTCCTTGGTCACCACACCGGCGGTCAGCGCGGTGGCCACGGTCAGCGGCTTCATCGTCGAGCCCGGCTCGACCAGATCGGTGACCGCACGGTTGCGGCGCGCCGACGGGTTGATGCCGGTGACCGCGTTGGGGTTGTAGGTGGGCAGGTTGACCATCGCCAGCACTTCGCCGGTGGCCACATCCATCACCACCATCGAACCGCCGGCCGCATTGTTTTCGACCAGTGCGTTGCGCAGCTCCTTGTAAGCCAGGAACTGGATGCGGCGGTCGATGCTCAGCGTCAGGTCCTTGCCCGGCTGCGCCGGACGTACCAGATCCACGCTCTCCACGATCGCGCCGCGCGCATCGCGCACCACCTTCTTGGAGCCTGGCTTGCCGCGCAGCCATTCGTCGAAGGCCAGCTCCAGGCCTTCCTGGCCGCGGTCGTCGATATTGGTGAAGCCCAGCACGTGGGCCATCGCCTCGCCTTGCGGATAGAAGCGCCGGAACTCGCGCTGCGAGAACACACCAGGGATCTTCAGGTCGACAATGGCATGTGCCTTGTCCGGGTTGATCCGGCGCTGCAGGTACATGAATTCCTTGCCGGCCTTCTGCGCCAGCTTGGCGTTCAACTCGTCCAGCGGCTGGCCGAGCGCCTTGGCCAGCTCGGGGATGCGGTCCGGGTTGCGCAACAGTTCCTGCGGATTGACCCAGATCGATTCCACCGGCGTGGACACTGCCAGCGGCTCGCCGTTGCGGTCGGTGATCATGCCGCGCGAGGTGGCGATCGGCAGTTCGCGCAGATAGCGCGCTTCGCCCTGGCGCTGGTAGAAATCGCGGTTGACCAGCTGCACGAACGCCGCCCGGCCGATCAGCGTCACCGAGCACAGGCCCAGCGCGATGCCGACCAGCGTCAGGCGGCCACGCAGGTTGAAGTTGCTGCGCGCGCGGTTGCGGCCGGCCTTCATGGCGCACCTCCGTGTGCGCCACCCTGCGGGCGGCTACGCCGTGCAAAACGGCTGTCCTGCCGTTTTGTCATGGGCGTACCTGTGTGTGCGCCACCCTGCGGGCGGCTGTGCCGTGCAAAACGGCTGTCCTGGCGTTCGCTCATGGGCGCACCACCACGATGTCGTTGGTCTCCGGGAACTTCATCCCGATGCGCGCACGCGCAACCTGATCCACGCGATTGCTTTCCGCCCAGGTGGCCTGCTCCAGCTGCAGCCGGCCGAATTCGATATTCAATTCATCGCGCGTGTGCTCGAGCTTGGACAACTGCACGAACAGCTTGCGATGCATGTGGCGCATGTACACGACCCCGATCGCCGAGGCGATGCTGCAGGCAAGCAGCACGATGAGCAGCAGGCGGCTCATGCGGCGTCTCCTTGAGACGCCGGGATTGGGGATTCGGGATTCGAGATTCGCTCAGAGCGCTTTTCCAATCCCGAATCCCTACTCCCGAATCCCAGCTTCTCAGCCACCCGCAACACGGCGCTGCGGGCGCGCGGGTTGACGCTCAGTTCGGCGTCGTCGGCCTTGATGGCGCCGCTGATCAGCTGCAGCGTCGGCACGAACGGCTGCGCTTCGGGCAGGCGGCGGTTGCTCGGCGGGGCCTTGGCGTAGCGGGCCATGAACTGCTTGACGATGCGGTCTTCCAGCGAATGGAAGCTGATCACCGCCAGGCGGCCGCCGGGCTTGAGCGCGCCCAGGGCGGCGTCCAGGCCGGCTTCCAGATCGTCCAGCTCGCGGTTGATGTAGATGCGGATCGCCTGAAAGCTGCGCGTGGCCGGATGGGTCTTGCTGTCGCCGCGCGGCATCACCGAGGCGATCAGCTCGGCCAGTTGCGCGGTGCGCAGCAGCGGCTGTTCGGCGCGGCGGGCCACGATGGCGCGCGCGATGCGGCGGCTCTGGCGCTCTTCGCCATAGGTCCACAGCACGTCAGCGATCTCGCGGTCGCTGGCATGCGCCAGCCACTCGGCCGCGCTCTGGCCGGCGTCCGGATCCATGCGCATGTCCAGCGGGCCGTCCTTGCCGAAACTGAAACCGCGCCCGGCCACGTCCAGCTGCGGCGAGGACACGCCCAGATCCAGCAGGATGCCGTCGACGGTTGCCGCAGCGACCACCTGGCCGAGGCCGGCAAAGCTGCCGCGATGGATGGACACGCGCGCATCGTCACCGAACGACTGTTCGGCCACGGCAATCGCGTCGGGGTCCTTGTCCATCACCAGCAGTCGACCTCCCGGGCCAAGATGTTGCAGCACGCCACGGGCGTGTCCGCCACGTCCGAACGTGCCATCGAGATAGGTTCCGTTTTCGATCACCTGCAGGCCGTCCAGAACCTGCGTGTACAGCACCGGCACATGGGCCGCCGGTGGCTGCGACACCGGGTGACCGGGCTGCGCTTCACCGCGCATCCGGGCACCCCGGCTCACAACCTGAGATCGAGCAATTCATCGCCCAGATCCCCGTCAGACAATGTCTGCTGGATCAGTGCGCGATGTGCCTGCTCGCTCCAGAGTTCGAATTTGTCGCCCATGCCCAGCAGCACGGCCTTCTTCTCGATGCCGACCGCATTGCGGTGGCTGGCCGGGATGCTCAGACGGCCATTGGCGTCCAGCTCCAGCACTGCGGAAGAACCCACCAGTTTCTGCTGCAGCGTGCGGACCACGCGTTGGGTATTGGGCTTGGACATCACATCGTCACGCACCCGCTCCCACTCCTTTTCCGCGTACAGCCACAGGCACCCGGCTTCGAACGGGTTGTAGGTGAGCACCAGGCGATTGCCGCTCACGCGCGTGACCAGGTCGCGGTACGCGGTTGGCACCGCCATACGCCCCTTGTCGTCCACCGTGATGGCAGTCTCGCCCTGAAACACCGAATACAACCTCGAATACCCGCTGGGGGATCATTGAACCACGAAAAACCACAAAACACCTGGTTTTCCCTCCGTTGCCCACCTTAGCAGCGCGTCAAAGGTTGTCAACAACTTTGAAGGTCACAAATCGCCAGTCGCATCAATGAGTTGCAGCACTCTTTAGAGACTTGTTCAAAGGTTATCCACAAGTTGCTGTTTCATCTCAGATTTTGAGATTGAACAAAAATTCAGGGGCGTGAAGGCCATGTAAACCCGACCGCAGTCTCACTTCACACTGCGCCAGCTGCACATGGTCGTTGCGCAAACAGGCGACAATCGGCGCCATGTGCCTGGTCGCTCTTGCCTGGAAAACCCACCCGCGTTGGCGCCTGCTGCTGGCGGGCAACCGCGATGAATTCCACGACCGGCCGACCGCTGCACTGGCGCGCTGGCCGGCACCCGCCGACGGCGTGCTGGCGGGCCGCGACCTGCGCTCGGGCGGCAGCTGGGTGGGGTTGGGCAGCGACGGCCGCGCCGCAGTGGTGACCAATGTGCGCGACCCGCTCGCCACCGCGTCCGGCCGCTCGCGCGGACATCTCATTGCCGACTACCTGGCCGGCAGCCTGGACGGGGCCGTGTACGCCGGCGACCTGGCAGCGGCTGCGCACGAATTCCCGCCATTCAATCTATTGCTGTGCGACGCCGAGCGCTGCGAACACCTCAGCAACCACCCGCCGTTGGCACGCACGCTGGCGCCGGGCATCCACGGCATGTCCAACGGCCCGCTGGACGCGCACTGGCCCAAGACCGCCGCGCTGACTGCAGTCCTGCGCGACTGGTGTGCCGCCGGCAGCGACGACCTGCAACCGCTGTGGACCGCCCTGGGCAACCCCGCCATCGCGCCCGACGCCGCCCTGCCCCACACCGGCGTGGACCTGCCCACCGAACGCCTGCTCTCGGCCGCCTTCATCAACGGCTCCAGCTACGGCACCCGCGCCAGCACCATCGTCGCGGTGGACCACCAGGGCAGCGGCTTCATCCACGAACGCCGCTTCGGCCCCGCCGGGATCTTCCAGGGCGAAACGCGGCTGGACATCGTCGGGACGCGTCGACAATGACTGCCGCAACCAGCGCACAGTGATCGCAGCCAAGGCAAGGCGCCCACCAACGCACCCAAGTGCAAGCCCCCTTGAGTCAAGGGGGCGCGGCGACAGCCGCAGGGTTCTGGCGTGCCCGGAGCGGGGCCCGGGTTTTGTACTGGCGAAGGCGGTACGAAGCGCGGGTGTCTTCTTGGGGCGAACGCCCAAAGAAGGCAGCGAGACAGCCGCGGGCGTTCTGGCATGCCCGCAGCGGGGCCCGCGTTTTGCAATACCGAAGGCGGTACCAAGCGTGGGTGTGGTCTTGGGGCGAACGCCCAAAGAAGGCAGCGACACAGCCGCGGAGGTTCTGGCCCCCAGAGGGGCCCCGCGTTGAGAAGGGCGAACGCCCGAAAGTAAGGTGGCGGAGCCGGCCGGTAAGCCGGGTTCTGTCGTGGACAGTCATTCGTCTAGGCGCTACGTCACCGCAGCGCTCAAGCAACCTACCCGGATCCAGCGCGGGCCACGCCAATGGATCCCTATTTGGTCTTGCTCCAGGTGGGGTTTGCCGTGCCGGTCCGTTACCGGACTCGCGGTGCGCTCTTACCGCACCATTTCACCCTTACCGGCCCCTCGCCACCCCTCTGCGGCCTCCGAACGCACTTGGCGATACCTATATGCATCGCCGACACGCTTCAGTGGCGGCAGAGGGGTGACGAGGGACGTAGGCGGTATCTTTCTGTTGCACTTTCCGTCGGCTTGCGCCGCCCAGGCGTTACCTGGCACCTTGCCCTATGGAGCCCGGACTTTCCTCGGCACTCTTGCGAGTGACGCGACTGTCTGGCCGACTCCGCCGGGGCGCACTATACGCTATCGCCACCGTGCAGAACGGCGCAACGCTGCCAGCCCCGCCATCGCCGGCAGGCCCGCAATTGCCCGTAGGAGCGCACCCGGGCGCGAGAGGCCTTACCGAGAAAAATCCCGGTGCATGTCAACGTGCTCCTGCAACAACACACCTAGCCGCCATACAAGGCCTTGCGCGGCGCACCGGTCAGCTCGGCGGCCAGCTTGGCGGCGGTGGACGGCGGCAGGTGTTCGGCCAGCTTGGCGTAGACGCGGCGGCCTTCGGCCAGCTGGCCTTCGGCGGCGTCGGCGGCGCCCTGCACCATCACCACGAACTCGCCCTTGCGCTGGTTGTCGTCGGCTTCGACCCTGGCCTGCAGCTCGGCCAGGGTGCCGTCGAGCACGGTTTCGAACAGCTTGGTCAGCTCGCGGGCGATCACCGCCGGGCGCTCGTCGCCGAAGGCCCCGCGCAGGTCGGCCAGCGACTCGACGATGCGGTGCGAGGACTCGTAGAACACCAGGGTGCGGGTTTCGCCGGCCAGGTGCGCCAGGCGCTCGCGGCGGGCGGCGCTTTTGGCCGGCAGAAAGCCCTCGAAGCCGAAACGGTCGCTGGGCAGGCCGGCCACGCTGAGCGCGGCGATGGCGGCGCAGGCACCCGGCACCGGGCTGACCCGGATCCCGGCCGCGCGGGCGGCGCGCACCAGCTTGAAGCCGGGGTCGCTGACCAGCGGGGTGCCGGCGTCACTGACGATGGCCAGCGACTCGCCCTCGCGCAGGCGCGCGACGATGCGCTCGGACATCGCCTCTTCGTTGTGGTCGTGCAGGGCCAGCAGCGGGCGGTCGATGCCGAAATGGCCGAGCAGCTGGCGGGTATGGCGGGTGTCTTCGGCGCAGATCGCGGCCACGCCACGCAGCACCTCCTGCGCACGCGGCGACAGGTCGGCCAGGTTGCCGATCGGCGTGGCGACCACGTGCAGGGTTCCGGGGGAGGTCATCAACGGTATTCCGTAGGGCAAAGGGTAGAATCGTAGCGTTTTTAACGGTCCGCCCCGGCGGGCCCCGTCCAATGGATCTGAAATGAACAAGCGTGTTGCAAGGATCTCCGCCCTGTCGCTGATGGTGATGCTGGCCGCCGGTTGCGCCACCAGCAGCGTGACCCAGACCGCCTCGCCGACCCAGAGCGCGGCGCTGGCGTTGCTGGACCAGGGCAAGCCGCGCGAGGCGGCGCAGCAACTGGAAGCCGAGGCGGCCAGCGCCAGCGGTGCGCAGCGCAGCCGCCTGCTGGCCGCATCTGCATTCGGCTGGCACGACGCCGGCGATGACGCGCGTGCGCGCACGCTGCTAGCGCAGGTCACCCCGCGCCATCTCAGCGGCGAAGACCGCGCCCGCTTCGCGCTGCTGACCGGCGAGCTGGCGGTGATCGACAAGCAGGCCGCGCAGGCGCTGCAGGCGCTGGGCGACAGCCCGCAAGGCCTGCCGCAGCCGCTGCAGACCCGCTGGCTGCTGGCACGCGCCGCCGCACTGGAAGGCACCGGCGACCTGTTCGGGGCCGCCGCGGACCGCGCACGCGCCGACGCCAGCCTGACCGGCACCCCGCGCAGCGAAAACCAGCGCGCGATCGTGCGCCTGCTCGCCGCACTCGACGACGCCACGCTGAAGGGCCGCACTGCGGCGCTGCCGGCGGGCGACCCGCTGTACAACTTTGCCGGGCGCGCCTTGATCAGCCGCGGGCTGGCGCTGCCACGCGCGTTCGATCGCGACGCGCAATGGGGCTTTGACACCAGCAAGCGCCCGCCGGCCGAACGCGACGGCTACCGCCCGCCGGTCAAGCTGGGCGTGCTGCTGCCGCTCAGCGGCAGCCTGGCGACCGCCTCGGCGCCGGTGCGCGACGGCCTGCTGGCCGGTTACTACGCCGAAACCCGCCGCCGCCCGGAACTGCGCTTCTTCGATACCGCCGGCACTGCCGCCGGCGCCAATGCCGCCTACGACAAGGCGGTGAGCGCCGGGGTCGACTACGTGGTCGGCCCGCTGGGTCGCGACGAGGTCAGCGCCGTGTTCGCGCGCGGCCAATTGGCAGTGCCGGTGCTGGCGCTCAACCGCCCCACCGACAACAAGGCACCGCCCAGCGGCAGCGCCGGCTTCTCGCTGGCGCCGGAAGACGACGGCATCATGGCCGCCGAATACCTGCTCTCGCGCGAGCGCCGCAACGTGCTGATCGTCGGCACCAGCGACGACAACGGCAAGCGCACCATCAAGGCCTTCCGCGACCGTTTCACCGAACGCGGCGGCAGCGTCGCCGGCAGCATCAGCGTGGCCGAGGTACCGGGCGACATCGGTGCGCAGCTGCGCAACTACGGTGCTGCCGATGCGGTATTCCTGGCGGTGCGCGGCAACACCGCGCGCGCGCTGGCGCCGCAACTGGCCTTGAGCGGATTCGCCGGCAAATCGCGCGTGGGCACCTCGCAGCTGGTGGCCGGCACCGGCAAGGTCGAAGACGACCTGGCCCTGGACGGCATCATCTACCCCAGCGAAACCTGGACCGCGCTGGGCGTGTCCGGGCTGCCGGCCTCCACCCAGGTTGCCAGCACGCTGCCCAGCGCACGCGGACCCGGCGCGCGCCTGTTCGCGTTCGGCTACGACGCCTGGAAGATCAGCGCCTATCTGGAAAAACTCGCCACCGGCACCGACGGCGGCCTGCGTGGCGCCACCGGCACGCTGCATCTGGATGGCTTCGGCAACGTGCTGCGCACCCCGGCCTGGTCCACCTTCAACGGTGGCCGCCCGGTGCCGATCGCCGACGGCCGTTGACGCCATGCCGGCAGCGCGCCAGCAGCGGGGTGCGGCGGTGGAAGCGGCCGCACGCACGCTGCTGGAGCAGGCCGGGTTGCAGCTGGTGGTGGGCAATGCCAACTACCGCGGCGGCGAACTGGATCTGGTGATGCGCGACGGCCAGGCACTGGTGTTCGTGGAAGTGCGCTATCGCCGCGACAACCGCTTCGGCGGCGGCGCGGCATCGGTGGATGCGCGCAAGCGCCGCAAGCTGGTGCTGGCCGCGCAGTTGTTCCTTGCCTATCACCCGGCGCTGGCGACCTTGCCGTGCCGCTTCGATGTAGTGGAAGCCAGCGGCGAGCCGGTGGTGCTGAACTGGATCCGCGACGCCTTCCGCGCCGACGATTGCTGACGACGACCCACGCGCGATGCCGACCATCATCACCCATGCCGCGGTGCCGCTGGCGCTCTGGTGCGCCAGTGAACGCGGCCGCCTGTCGCCGCGCCTGCTCGGTGCCGGCATCGTCGCGGCGATGTTGCCCGATGCCGATGTGCTGGCGTTCGCGTTGCATGTTCCGTATGCGGATGCGTTCGGCCATCGCGGTGCCAGCCACTCGTTGCTGTTTGCCGGGCTGATCGCGCTGCTGGGTGGTGTTGCGCATCGCCTGTTGCGTGCGGACGCGCTGCAGGCAGCAGCGTTCTTGTTCGTCTGCGCCGCATCGCATCCATTGCTGGATGCGATGACCTCCGGTGGCCTGGGCGTTGCACTGACCTGGCCCTGGAGCGAGGCGCGCTGGTTCGCGCCATGGCGGCCGATTCGCGTGTCGCCTTTCGCCAACGGTTTCTTCAATGCGCGCGGCCTTGCCACGCTGCTCTCCGAGCTGCGCTGGGTCTGGCTGCCGCTCACCGTCGCGGTGCTGGGATGGAAATGCATCCAGCGCGCGGCACCACAGGATCACACTTCATGACCGATGTGCTTCCCACTGCCTTGGCCGCGTTACTGGCCGCGCGGCTTGGCCCCGATGGCTGGTTGACCGGCGACGACGCGCGGCGCCGCTATGGCGAGGACGATTCGCGCCGCTGGGCATTGCCCGCCGCCGTCGCCTTGCCGGGCGATACCGAGGATGTGGTGGCGATCGTGCAGGCCTGCCGCGCGCATGGCGTGCCGATCGTCGCGCGCGGCGCCGGCACCGGCACCACCGGTGCGGCGGTGCCGTTTTCCGGCGGCGTGGTGATGTCGATGGCACGCATGGATCGCATCCTTGCGCTGCGTCCGGCCGATCGCTGCGCCATCGTGCAACCGGGCCTGCTCAACGGCCAATTGCAGCAGGCCTTGCAGCCGCATGGCCTGTTCTGGCCGCCGGATCCGTCCAGCGCGGACATCTGCAGCGTCGGCGGCAACCTGGCCACCAATGCCGGCGGCCCGCGCGCGGTGAAATACGGCGCCACCCGCGACAACGTGCTCGGCCTGGTCGCTGTGACCGGCACCGGCGAGGTGATCCGCTGCGGCGGCGCGTACACGAAGAATTCCACCGGCTACGACCTGACGCATCTGCTGGTCGGCAGCGAAGGCACCCTGGCGATCATCGTCGAAGCGACCTTGAAGCTGACGCCGCGCGCGATCGCGCAAGCCGGCGTGCGCGCGCTGTATCGCGATGCGGCCAGCGCCGCGGCGGCGGTGTCGCGCATCATGGCGCAACCGACCACGCCGAGGATGCTGGAATTCATGGATGCCAGTGCGATCGCATTACTGCGCCGCAACGGCAGCGATGTGCCCGAGGCCGGCGCGATGCTGCTGATCGAAGCCGATGGCGATCACGACACCCTGCCCTACGCATTGCAGGCCTTGCACGATGCCGCCGATGGCGAGGGCGTGGTGAGCCTGGACGTGGCCGCCGATGGCAGCGCGCGCGACAGGTTGTGGGCCGCGCGGCGTGCGCTGTCGCCGGCATTGCGCACGATCAAGCCGGGCAAGATCAACGAGGACGTGGTGGTGCCGGTCTCGCGCATCCCCGAACTGGTGGCCGGCGTGGAAGCGCTTGCCGCCGAATTCGCGTTGCCGATCGTGGCCTTCGGCCATGCCGGCAACGGCAACCTGCACGTCAACATCATGTACGACCCGGCCGATGCCGACGAAGACGCGCGCGCACATGCCGCATTGCCGCGTCTGTTCGCACTGGTGCTGTCGCTGGAAGGCACACTCTCCGGCGAGCACGGCATCGGCGTGGCCAAGCGCGACTTCATGGCCCAGGCCTTCAGCGCAGCGACGCTGGCGGCGATGCACGCGATCAAGGCCGCGCTGGATCCGGACGGGATCCTGAATCCGGGCAAGGTGCTGCCACCGCGCTAGTGGCGTTGTCGCCTCAGCGCGTCACCCCGATAAAGCGCAAACCCACCCCCGGTTCGGTGACGATGTAATGCGGGTCGGCAGCATCGTCGTGCAGTTTCTGACGCAGTTTGCCGACCAGGATGCGCAGGTAATGGGTGTCTTCTTCATGGGTGGGACCCCACACCTCGCGCAGCAGTTGCGGCTGGGTGACCACGCGGCCGGCGTGCTTGAGCAGCAGCGCGAGCAAGGCGTATTCCTTGCGGCTCAAGGGCACCGCTTCGCCATCGAGGGTGACCTCGCGCAGGCCCAGGTGGATGTGCAGGCGGCCGTCGTCGAACACGCTCTCTTCCACCGTGCTGCCGGCGCCGGCCTGGCGCAGCAGTGCGCGGATGCGCGCCATCAGTTCCTGCACGCCGAACGGCTTGGTGACGTAATCGTTGGCGCCGGCATCGAGCGCGGCGACCTTTTCGGTTTCGCCGGCGCGCACGGTGAGCATGATCACCGGCACGTTGGACCACTGGCGGATCTCGCGCAGCACCTCGTGGCCGTCGCGATCGGGCAGGCCGATGTCCAGCACCACCAGTTCGGCGCCCTGCCCGGCCAGCGTGGCCAGGCCTTCCTCGGCGGTGCCGGCCTGCAGCACGCGGTAGCCCTGCGCACGCAGGCTGATGTCGAGAAAGCGGCGGATCTGCGGCTCGTCGTCGACGATCAGCACGCGGGCAGGCGGGATGGCAGTGGGGTCAGTCGGCATCGGGGCGAGGTGGCGCGGCGGGAACGAGCAACGGCAGCGTAATGCGGATCGTGGTGCCGTGACCATCGGCGCCGGCCAGCGCCTCCACGCTGCCGCCATGCGCGCCGATCATGCCCTGGCAGATGGTCAGGCCCAGCCCGGTGCCATGACGGCCGCGGTCGCCACGCTCCACGCTGTAGAACATGTCGAAAATGCGCGCACGCTCGTCCTCGGGAATGCCGGGACCCTGGTCGCCGATATCGATCTGCAGAGCGCCGGCCTGCAGCCGTGCCTGCACGGTGACGGCCACACCGGCTGGCGAAAATTTTGCCGCATTCTCCAGCACGTTGAAGATGGCCTGTTCCACCAGCGCCGGGTGCACCCAGATCGCCGGCAGGTCGGCGGCCAGATCCAGTTGCAGGCGCACCGCCGGCTGGTAGCGCTGCAGCCGCCGCGTGGCCGAGCCGATCAGCTCGTCCACACCGATCCAGTCGCGCTTCAAGGTCAGCCCGGTGTGGCCGAGCCGGGTCATGTCGAGCAGGTTCTGGATGTAGCGATCCAGCCGCTCGCCTTCGAGCTGGATGGTGTCGAGCAGGCTGTGGCGGTCCTGCGCGTCCATCGCATCGCCGTAGCTGGCCAGGCTGCTGGCCGAGCCGATCATCGAGGCCAGCGGCGAGCGCAGATCGTGCGAGACCGAGGACAGCAATGCCGAGCGCAGGCGCTCGGTTTCGCCACTGACACGCGCTCCTTCCAGATCGGCGACCAGGCGCGTGCGCAGCGCCGCCTGGCCGATGTCCTCCACCATCGCTTCGGCCAGCCGACGCTCCTCCAGGCCGGGCCGCTGCACGCTCTGACGGAAGCGCAGCGCGGCCACCCCGAGGCTGCCGCGTTCGTGCCGCACCGGCAGGCACCACCACTGCGCACCGGCCAGCGTATCGGTGAAGCGGCCGGCCGGCTGACCGTGGCGCTGGGTCCAGTCCGCCGCGCTGCGATCGAGTGCACCGAAGCTGGCCGGTGCATCGCTTTCGCGCTGCTCCAGACGCAACCAGGCCTCGGCATCCAGGGCCGTGGCCAGCGCGCGACGGCCGGCTTCCAGCACCTGCCCCAGGTCGGCGGCGGTGCTGAGCTCGCGGGCCAGCGTCTGCAGCGCATTGGCATGCGCATTGGCAGCGCGCAAGGCCAGCACCTGGCTGCGCAGGCGCGAGGCCAGGCGGCCGGCGACCAGGGCGGCGATCAGGAACAGGCATACCGTCACCACGCCCTGGCGCGCGCTGATGTGCAGGGTGAAGCGCGGTTCGATGAAGAAGAAGTTGTAGGCGACAAAACTCAGCAGCGCGGCGATCACCGCGGCGGCCATGCGCGTGCGCGAGGCCACCAGCACCACCGCGACGATGAACACCATCGACAGGTCGTCGATGTCGGTCCAGCGCTGGATCACCCACGCCACTGCAACCGCGGCAGCGGCGGCGATCGCCGCGAAGGCCAGGTCGTAACGCTGCAGCCACTGGCGCGGATTGCGCCAACGCTGGCGTGCGCGTGCACGCGCGTCCGCGGAGCTGACGATGACCAGTTCGTAATGCGCGCCACGCTGCAGCAGTTGCTGGGTCAGCGTGCGGTTGAACATGCGCGCCAGCGGGCGTTCGCGCGTGCGCCCCAGCACCAGCGTGGACACGCCGTTTTGCGCGGCGAAATCCAGCAACGCCTCGGCGACGTTGGCGCCGTGCAGCAGCGCGGTATCGCCCCCCAGGCGGCGTGTCAGTGCGAAGGCGCGGTCGATCTCCAGCTGCCAGGCGGCGTCGGCCACGGTGCGCGTCTGCACGGTGACCACCGTCCACGGTGCATCGCGTCGTTCGGACAACCGCCGCGCCACCCGCACCAGGTAATCCGAGCTGCCACGGCCATCGATGGCCACCACCACGCGGCGGCGCAAGGCGGCAGTGCCCGGCAAACCGCGTGCGGCCTGGGTGTCGCGCAGATCGCTGTCGACGCGGTCGGCCGCGGTCTGCATCGCCAGCTCGCGTAGCGCGGTAAGGTTGGAAGGCGAAAAGAACGCCTGCAAGGCCTGTGTCGCCTGCTCGGGCAGATACACCTTGCCCTGCTGCAGGCGCTCGATCAGTTCGCGCGGCGGCAGGTCCACCAGCACGATGTCGCGCAAACGGTCGAACACCGCATCGGGCACGGTTTCGGACACGCGCACGCCGGTGATGCGCAGCACGATGTCGTTGAGGCTTTCCAGGTGCTGGATGTTGACCGTGGTGTAGACATCGATGCCGGCATCGAGCAGTTCGACGATGTCCTGCCAGCGCCGCTCGTGCCGGCTGCCCGGCACGTTGCGATGGGCCAGCTCGTCGATCAGCGCCAGCTTCGGCTTGCGCGCCAGCAACGCGTCCAGGTCGAGTTCTTCCAGCTCCCGGCCCTGGTAGTTGATGCGGGTGCGCGGCAGCAGCGGCAAGCCATCCAGCAGTGCCGCGGTCTCGCTGCGGCCATGGGTTTCCACCACCCCGGCCACCACGTCCATGCCCTGGCGCAGGCGCTCGCGCGCCCGCGACAGCATGGCGTAGGTCTTGCCCACCCCGGGCGCTGCGCCCAGAAACACGGTCAGGCGCCCGCCATGTTCGCGCTGCAGTTCGCCGATCAGCGCGTCGGCTTGTTGGGTGCGGGCGTCAATCATGGAGGCCGGGATTGGGGAAGCGGGATTGAGGATTGGTGCAGCCTACCGCGAGCTGACAGCTCTAGTGCTGTTGCCTTGGCCCATTCCCGATTCCCGACTCCCCATTCCCCGCGCGATCCAGCGCCAGGTTCAGTGCCAGCACATTCACCCGCGGCTGCCCGAGCAGGCCGAACTGTGGCTGTTCGGTGGCGGCCCTTACCAGCGCGGCCACGCGCTGTTCCGGCCAGCCGCGCGCGGCGGCGACCCGGCGCACCTGGACCTGTGCGCCGGCCGGGCTCAGGTGTGGATCCAGGCCACTGCCGGATTGGGTGACCAGCTCGGCGGGGACCGCCTCCGGTGCGATGCCGTCGCGTGCAGCCACCTCGGCGCGCGTGGCGGCGATGCGGCTCTGCAGGTCGGGATTGGAGCGCGCCTGGTTGCTGCCGGCCGCCGCGCTCGGGTCGTACTTGGCCGCCGAGGGGCGTGGCTGGAAATAGCGCGCATTGGCAAACGGCTGCGCCACCAGGGTCGAGCCCACCACGCGCGCGTCATCGCGCAGCAGCGAGCCGTGCGCCTGCGCGGGGAACAGCGCGCCGGTGATGCCAGTGGCGACCAGCGAATAGCTCAGGCCCAGGCCCAGCAGGATGAACAACGCCAGCATCACCGCCCCGCGCAGGGCGCCATCGTCGCGCAACGGCTGCGCCGTGGACGGACCGGCTTTCGAAGAAATCGTCATGACTCAGTTCCCCAAAGTGGCGACAAGCGCCAGGTCGATCAACTTGATCGCGGCAAACGGCAGCAACACGCCACCCACGCCGTACATCAGCATGTTCCGGCGCAGCAGGGCCGTGGCGCTGGACGGACGAAAGCGGACGCCGCGCAACGCCAGCGGAATCAATGCCGGGATGATCAGCGCATTGAAGATCAACGCCGCCAGCACCGCATGCCGCGGGTTGGACAACTGCATCACGTTGAGCGCGGCCATCGACGGAATCGCCGCGGCAAACAGCGCCGGCAGGATCGCGAAATATTTGGACACATCGTTGGCCAACGAGAACGTGGTCAACGCACCGCGCGTGATCAGCTGCTGCTTGCCCACTTCGACCACCGCCAGCAGTTTGGCCGGATCCGAATCCAGATCGACCATGTTGCCGGCCTCCTTGGCCGCCTGCGTGCCGGAGTTCATCGCCAGGCCCACGTCGGCCTGGGCAAGCGCCGGCGCATCGTTGGTGCCGTCGCCGACCATCGCCACCAGCCGCCCGCCGGCCTGCTCGGCACGGATGCGGGCCAGCTTGTCTTCCGGGCGCGCCTGGGCGATGTAGTCGTCCACGCCGGCTTCGGCGGCAATCGCGGCGGCCGTGAGCGGGTTGTCGCCGGTGATCATCACCGTCTTGATGCCCATCGCACGCAGCTGCGCGAACTTTTCCTTGATGCCTTGCTTGACCACATCGCTCAGCTCGACCACGCCCAGCACATGCCGGCCTTCGGCCACCACCAGCGGGGTGGCGCCGCCACGCGCGACTTCTTCGATGCGGCCGTTCAATTCCGGCGACACCGTGGCGCCCTGCGCCTGCACATAGGCCACGATCGCATCGCCGGCACCCTTGCGGATGCTGCGCCCGGCCAGATCCACGCCAGACATGCGGGTCTGCGCGGTGAAGCCGATGAAATGCGCGCCCTCCGGCTCGACCGCCACCGCGCCCTGCTGGCGTGCCAGCTTGACGATGGACTTGCCTTCCGGTGTCGGGTCGGCCAGCGAGGCCAGCATTGCCGCATCGCGCAGCTGCGTACGGTCGATGCCGGCCAGCGGATGGAACGCGGTGGCCTGCCGGTCGCCGTAGGTGATGGTGCCGGTCTTGTCGAGCAACAGCACGTCCACGTCGCCGGCCACTTCCACCGCCTTGCCGGATTTGGCCAGCACATTGGCAGACAGCGCGCGGTTCATGCCGGCGATGCCGATCGCCGGCAACAGCCCGCCGATGGTGGTCGGGATCAGGCACACCAGCAGCGCGATCAGCAACAGCGGGTCCAGCGTGACGCCGACGAAGCCGGCGATCGCCGGCAGCGAGGCCACCACGATCAGGAAGGTCAGCGTCATCGCCGCCAGCAGCAGGGTCAGCGCGATTTCGTTCGGCGTCTTCTGCCGGTTGGCGCCTTCCACCAAGGCGATCATGCGATCCAGGAAACTATGCCCCGGCTCGGCGGTGACCTTGAACACGATCTCGTCGGAGAGCACGCGCGTTCCACCGATCACGCCACTGCGATCGGTGCCGGCCTCGCGCAGTACCGGTGCCGATTCGCCGGTGACCGCCGCTTCATTGATCGTTGCAACGCCGCGCACGATCTCGCCATCGGCCGGGACGAATTCTCCTTCGGACACCATCACGTAGTCGCCCGGGCGCAGCTCTGCCGCCGGCACGCGGGTCTCGCGGCCGCCAAGTGCGGTTTCCACCCGGCGGGCGACCAAATCCTTGCGCGCACGGCGCAACGATGCGGCCTGCCCACGCCCGCGCGCCTCGGCGATGGCCTCGGCGAAATTGCCGAACAGTACGGTGACGAACAGGATCGCCGTCACCGCCCAGCCGAACCCGGCATTGCCATACCCGCTGGCGGTGATCACCGCCGCCAGTAGCGTGCCGCCCATCACCACCGCCATCACCGGGCTGCGCAGCAGATGCCGCGGCGCCAACTTGAGGAAGGCCGCGCGCATTGCCGCCACCAGCACGGCGGCGTCGAACAACGCCGCGTCACCGCGCGCGCGTTTTTCAGTCGTATCGATCGTAGACATTGCTCAAACTCTCAGGACGCCGCCAGGGCGAGGTGTTCAGCGATAGGACCCAGCACCAGTGCCGGCATGAACTGCAGCACGGTGAGCACCAGCACGATCGCCATCAGCGTCAGCGCGAAGGTTGGCGTTTCGACCTGCAGGCTGCCGGCCGATTCCGGCGCGCGCCGCTTCACCGCCATGCGCGCGGCAACCATCAGCGGCAGGATCAGCGCGGGATAGCGGCCCAGTGCCAGCACCGCCGAGCAACTCAGGTTCCACCAGTACGTCGCATCGCCCAGGCCTTCGAAACCCGAGCCGTTGTTGGCAAAGGCCGAGGTGTACTCGTAGAACACCTGGCTGATGCCGTGGAAGCCGGGATTGGAATTGGCGGTAAATGCCGGCACCGCCAGCGCCACTGCGGTGAAGCCCAGCACCACCAATGGCTGCAGCAGGATCAGCAGCGCAAGCAACTGCACCTCGCGCGCTTCGATCTTGCGGCCGAACAACTCCGGCGTGCGCCCGGTCATCAAACCGGCCAGGAACACGCTCAGCAGCAGATACACCACGAACTGCTGCAGGCCGCAGCCGATGCCGCCCCAGATCGCGTTGATCAGCATGTCCACCAGCGTGACCAGGCCGCTCAACGGCGCCAGCGAATCGTGCATCGCATTGACCGAGCCGTTGGAGGTCTGCGTGGTCAAGGCCGCCCACAACGCAGACGCATCTGCGCCGACACGCACCTCCTTGCCTTCCATCAAGGCAGCCGAGCTGGCGCTGGCCGAATGCGCTTCGGACCACAGCAACAGCGCGGTGGACGCGACCGACATCGTCAGCATGGTGCCGAACACCAGCGCGGTGAGGCGCTTGCGCCCGGTCAGATAGCCGACCATGAACACCACGCTCATCGGCAACAGCACCAGTGCCAAGGTCTCCAGCAGGTTGCTCAGCGGCGTGGGATTTTCCAGCGCCACCGAACTGTTGGGGCCGTACCAGCCGCCACCGTTGGTGCCGAGCTGCTTGACGGCGACCATCGCCGCAACCGGCCCGACCGGAATGGTCTGCTTGAACATGCCGGCGCTGCTGTCCAGCGGTGCGGCGGTAGCCGCACCCTGCAGCGTGGAGGGCACGCCCTGCCAGCCGAGCAGCACGGTCCACAGCAGGCACAGCGGCAGCAACACACGCACGCTGGCGCGGATCACATCCGCCCAGTAATTGCCGACGTCTGCGTCCGGCAATGCCTCCAATCCGGTAGCCGACTGCTGCCGCCCCGGGCGCGGCGTGACGATCTCCGGCTCCTCCAGCCCGGCCACCCGTGGCTTGGCGCTGGCCGTCGCATTGGATGCCGGCAAGGCGTCGGACACAGTTGCAACGGCACGCCCACCGAACAATGCGCGCAAGGTTGCCACCGCCAATGCCAGACCCATCATCGGCGTGACCACCTGCAGGCCGACGATGCCGGTCATCTGCGCCAGGTACGACAATTGCGCCTGGCCCGAGTAGTGCTGCTGATTGGTGTTGGTGACGAACGACACCATGGTGTGCAGCGCGGTGTCCCAACGCATGTTCGGGATGGCGTCCGGGTTGAACGGCAGCCACGCCTGGGTCATGAACACTGCCCAGGTGAGCAGGCCGACAACCAGGTTGCTGAGCAGGAACGCTACCGCATACCCACGCCACGACATCCCCTGCTGCGGGCGGGTACCGAGCAACGCATACAACGGCCGTTCGATCCAGCCGAACAGCACGTCGCCACGCATCGGGGCGCCGCGCATCACCGCTGCCAGGTAGCGGCCCAGGGGCCAGGCCAGCACGATGGCCAGCGCGTAGACAAGGAGAGTTTCAATCATTGGAGCGCACTCGCATCAGAAGTCTTCGGGGCGCAGGACCACGTACAACAGGTACGCGGCGGCAACGAGTACGGCCACGCCGCACAACAGGGACAACCAGGCAGGCATGTCGGCTACTCCCCGAGGCGCGCGCAACGCGGCGCGATGGATGCGAGATGCGACGGCGCATGCAGCGTCTGCAGGCCGACAAGGCAAAGCGCTGCCGCACCGCGCGCGCAGCGGCGATGGAGCAGACAGGTCAAGGGATGCATCGGGATCGTCCACGGCGGAACCGCTCCGCCAACCTGCGCAGTGTCTTCCCGGGCTGCGTAAAGTCGCTATGGACCTGCAACAGCCGCCGCGTAAATTCCGCATAAATGCTGTGTGGCGACGGTCTGCAGTCACGTCTCCACGCTATGCAGCCGTTTCCGGGCAACTTCTGCCTCTAGTCCCCAACTCAGGACGACCAGGTTTTGAGTCAGGACGTTATGAGGTGGTAGCAAAGCCGCGTTGGTCGAGGGCGCGGTGCCCTCACCACTTCCGGGACACGCCGTAGATCCGTCCATGGAGGCTCCTTGGCGGCATCCATGCCGCCAAGGGTCCCGGAACCGGCAAGGTCACCGCACCAGGACGTTCTGAGATTGCTTTATCGAAAGCCTGCTGATTGCTCGGCTCGTCTTGGCAACTGATTGGCCATGCTGCAAACACTGCATGCCACGCCCTGCTCGCCCGTGCACACCGACTATCTGGACTGGTCCTTGCCCGCCCACCGTCGCGGGACCTTACGCGGCATGGATGCCGCGTAAGAGCCTACAAGGACGTACTTGCGGCGTGTCCTGCGATGGTGGGCGGGCAAGGACCCTGCAGTGGAGCCGCAGATCAGCCGCTCTACAACTGACCTAGCCGCGCGACCTCATCCCTAATACACAAGGACACAAAGACAACCGGGATTCCGAGTCGCAGCCTCGCTCACCAGATGCCGTCAAAACCTGGCGGGACGAGCGCACAGCACCTCTTCGCTCGCGGAACAGGCCGTGACGCCGCAGCTGGAGGCTCCCCACGTGTCCCCACCTGTCGACGGAGCGATCACCGTCGCTGCAATAACGTACCGGCGTCATCCATCAGAGTCCTTGCACATGCCTGTCAGCTACTCGATCAGCCTGCCCGACCCCAAGCTCGCCCGCGGCGGCGATGCGAGCGTGAGCTTTAGTGCCCATGGTGCCGAGGCCTTTGCCGAACAGTTGCAGGCCGCCTTGCGCGATCCGGCCTGGTTCGATCGCTGGCGCCAGCTGCAGGCCGACCCGGACGCGGTGGACCCCAGCCTGGGCGTGACCGATCCGTCGGCCACGGTTACCGGCAAGCAGGGCGACCTGCGTGTCGACCTGGTCGCCACCACCAGCATCCCCGGCGACCTGCTCAAGCAGCGCATGCAGGCCCTGGCCGGGCACCACTGGGAACTGCGCGACGTGCGTTGAGTTCCACGGCTGCCGCGTGCACTGCGCGGCGGCACTTTGCTCAGGCCGGTGCGCTGTCTGCCACACGCCGCGTCCAGCGCCATTTCAGATTCACCGCCAGTGTGCCCACCACGATCAGCGCCAGGCCCAGCCACTGCGCCGGCACCAATGCGTGGCCATAGAGCAGATAGTCCAGCAGTAGCGTCACCAGCGGGTACACGAACGCCAGCACCGCAATCGTGGCCACATGCAGATGGCGATAGGACGAATAGAACAGCACATAGACGATACCGCTGTGGATCACGCCCAGGCCCGCCAGCCATAGCCAGTGCACACCCGGATGCAACGCCGCACTGCTGGAAAACCCGGCCAGCAGGAACGTGCCGACCCAACACTGCACCGTCACCACCGCAAGCGGCCGCTCGCGGCTGATACGGCGCGACATCAGCAGCGACGCACCGCATAGCAGCGCCGCCAACAGCGTGAGTGCGATGCCGATCAGATAGCCACGGTCGGCCGCCTGCCACAACCGCGCCGGATTTGCCGAGCAGGCCACGCCGACGAATGCCAGCAACGTCCAGCCCAGATCGGCACGCCGCGCGCGCTCGCCTTGCAACAACGCGGCCAGCAGCAACATCACGAACGGAAACACGTGGTAGACCATGGTCGCCACGCCGATCGACGAGCGCGCCATGCCGGCGAACAACGCCACCCAATTCAACACCAGCAGCACACCGCTGACGATGGCATCGCGCAACAGCGCACGCTCGCGCCATAGCCCTCGTAGCTGTCCACCGACCAAGCCGCATACGGTAAGAAACAGCGCCCCGAACAGGCAACGATAGAACACCGCCGTCACCGGATCCTGCCCGCTTTCGTGGACGAATACGCCGACCGAACCGACCAGGACTTCGGCAACCAGCAATTGCCAGACCGCCCGTCGCCCAGCGCCGGCCGATACTGCATGCACAGATAGGGGAGTGTTCATAGCGCAATGGTTCCCTGCAGATACTGGACAGCGCTGCCGCGCACGTAGACATGCCGCGGCTCGACCCGGCACTGCAGTTCGCCGCCACGCGCGGAGACCTGCAGCGCGGTGAGCTGCGTCTTGCCCAGCCGCTGCGCCCACAGCGGCGCAAGCGCGGCATGAATCGATCCGGTGACCGGATCTTCGCTACCGCCGTTGCAGGGCCAGAAATAGCGGGAGACAAAATCATGCTCAAGGCCTGGTGCGGTGACCGCCACATCGCGCGGCGCCAGCGCCAGCATCCGGCCCAGATCCGGCGTCACCGCACGCACCTGTGCTTGGTCGGCGTAGACGGCGATATACGCCTGCGCGTTCGCATAGACAGCGTGGGGCGCGATCGATAACGACTCAGACAACGCGTGCGGCACCATTTGCAGCAGCGACGGCTCCTGGTTGGGGAAGCGCAGCTCGAAGCTGCGCTCATCCATCCTGGCAACGGCGATCTCACCGACAGCCGGCGCACGCAAGCGCAGTGGAAACGCCGCCAGCTGGT
Organism: Xanthomonas sp. LMG 8993; assembly: GCF_009835065.2. Lineage (NCBI taxonomy): Bacteria > Pseudomonadati > Pseudomonadota > Gammaproteobacteria > Lysobacterales > Lysobacteraceae > Xanthomonas > Xanthomonas sp. LMG 8993. The sequence goes on from NZ_QVIF02000003.1 coordinate 333,237, forward strand.
GCGTCGCGATCACGAACGCGCTGGCCAAGGTCGCATGCCCGCAGAAGCCGACCTCCTTGAGCGGAGAAAACCAGCGGATATCGAACACCCCGCTGTCGTCGCGAACGAAGAAGGCGGTCTCCGAAAGATTGTGTTCGCTGGCGATGGCCTGCATCACCGGCTCCGGCAACCAGGCCTGCAATGGCACCACGGCTGCCGGATTGCCCTTGAAACGCAGCGTGGTGAACGCATCGACGATAAACACAGGAAGCAGCACGGCCAACCTCACAGAAGGGAAGATACCTGGCGTACTCACCGGGCACGGCCAGTCTGCAACGTGCTACCCGACCATCACAGATTCAGATACGCTGCAAATCGACCAATACAGATGGAAGGCGCCCGCAGATGCTGCTGTACGAATCGCTGGCCACGCAGCTGCGGCAGCAGATCGAAGGCGGCACCTTGCGTGCCGGCGAGCGCCTGCCCTCGATCCGGCAACTGGCCGCCAACCATGGCATCAGCACCGCCACCGCCGTGCAGGCCTGCCTGCAACTGGAACGCGAGGGGCGCGTGCAAGCGCGCCCGCGCTCGGGCTACTTCGTGCGCAGCGCGGCGCCTGCATTGCCGGCTGCCGCACCCGTCCCACGTCGGCGCAAACCGGGCATGGTCGACAACCCCGCCTTGCAGCGCGTACTCGACACCTTGGCGCGTACCGACCTGGTGCCGCTGCACACTGCCACCCCCGCGCCTGCGTTATTGCCCACCGCGCAACTGGCCGCGGCCCTGTCGCGGCAGCTGCGTCGCCAGCGCACGGCGGCGCTGGATTACGCACCGCCGCAAGGGCATGCCGCACTGCGCCGTCAGATCGCACAACGTTATGCACACTGCGCAACCACCGTCGACGCAGAAGAGGTGGTGATCACCGCCGGCGCGATGGAGGCGATCAGCCTGGCGCTGCGCACGCTCACCGCACCAGGCGATGTGGTGCTGGTGGAAACGCCCACGTATCACGGCATCCTGCAGGCGGTGGCGGCACTGCGCCTGAAGGTGCTGGAGGTACCCAACCGTCCCGGCCAGGGTATCGATGTCGCGCGTCTGGATACGCTGTTGCAGCGCACGCCGGTGCGTGCGGCAGTGCTGATTCCCAACTTCAACAACCCAAGCGGCAGCCTCACGCCCGACAGCGCCAAGCGCGTATTGCTCGACAGCTGCGCACGCCATGGCACCGTGGTGATCGAAGACGATATCTACGGCGAACTGGATTGGTCGGGGCAACGTCCACGCCCGCTGCGCCATTTCGATACCCATGCCAACGTGATCACCTGCGGCTCGTTCTCCAAGGTGCTCTCGCCCGGCCTGCGGGTGGGGTGGTTGCTGGGTGGCGACTGGACCGACGCCCTGGTGCGCGCCAAGTACTTTTCCACCGTCGGCAGCGCCAGCCTGCCGCAACTGGCACTGGCCGACTACCTGGCGCAACACGATCTGGAACGGCATCTGCGCAAGCTACGCCGCACCCTGGCCGACAACGGGCAGCGGCTGCGCGGTGCCATCGTGCGGCATTGGCCGGAAGGCACGCGCGTGGGCGACCCGGCAGGCGGGTTATCGCTATGGCTGCAATTGCCCGACGGCGGTAGCGGCCAGGCCGTGTTCGAGGCCGCGCTGGCAGAACGCATCGGCACCTCGCCCGGTCATCTGTACTCCAGCCGTGGCGACTACGCAGATCACCTGCGGCTGACCTGCGGCCAGCCATGGAGCGACACCCTGGAGCGCGCGATGCGCCGATTGGGCAAGCTTGCGGCGCAGGTAGTGCGTTAGCCGTTCTTGGTTTGTGGCAATGGCTATAGCCGACAAGATAATGATGTGACGCAGCTGGTCGACGCAGACTTCAGATGCGAGAAGGCTGCTTGCGCGCCTTACCAGGAAGTTTGCAGGGCGTTGTGTTGAAGCCTGCCTGTTGAATGCGCTGTATTGAAAAGCTGACAGGACGCCGTTATCCAAACAATGGCACGCCATGCTCTGCTTGCACCAGCACACCGACCATCTCGCTTGGTCCTTGCCCGCTCACCGTCGCGGGACCTTACGCGGCATGGATGCCGCGTAAGAGCCTACACGGACGTACTTGCGGCGTGTCCCGCGATGGTGGGCGGGCAAGGGCCCTGCAGCCACGCCGCAGATAGGCTGCTCTACCGGCCGACCTACGCGCTCTACCAAGCTTCGCCGTATCCTCATCCGCCCCTGCGGGGCACCTTCTCCGGAGGGGAGAAGGGAGGTCAATTCGAGGCTTTATTCATGCCACGGCCCACGCAACACGGCAGCGCGGCAGCGCGGCAGCGCGGCAGCGCGGCAATGCAAGGTAAGGCAATGCGCACCACCATCCACCATCGCATACCACGCATCTACTGCGCACTCGACCAGCCGATCAACCACGCAATGCCGCGGCATGGTGTGCGATGTGTTCGCCGATAAAGCTGGCGATGAAGTAGTAGCTATGGTCGTAACCGGGCTGCAGCCGCACCGTGACCGGATAATCGGCGGCCTTGGCAGCCTGTTCAAACAGCGACGTCTTCAGCTGGCTTTCCAAAAATTCGTCGCCATCGCCCTGATCGATCAACAGCGGCAGGCGTTCCTGCGCCTGTGCGATCAACGCAGTGGCGTCGTACGCTTGCCACGCTGCACGGTCCGCCCCCAGGTACTGGCCGAACGCCTTCTCGCCCCACGGCACCTGGCTGGGCGCCACGATCGGCGAGAATGCCGACACGCTGCGATAGCGGCCCGGATTCTTCAACGCGATGGTCAAGGCGCCGTGGCCGCCCATCGAGTGGCCGCTGATCGCGCGCGCGCCGGTGGTGGCGAACTGCGCTTCGATCAACGCCGGCAATTCGTTCACCACATAGTCGTACATGCGGTAGTGCGCTGCCCACGGCTGCTCGGTGGCATCCACATAGAAGCCGGCGCCCTTGCCGATGTCGTAGCCATCCGCGTCGGCCACATCGTCGCCACGCGGGCTGGTGTCGGGGGCGACGAGGATCACGCCATGCTCGGCCGCATACCGCTGCGCGCCGGCCTTGTTGATGAAGTTCTGCTCGGTGCAGGTCAGCCCGCTCAGCCAGTACAGCACCGGTAACGGACCATCGGCGGCCTGCGGGGGCAGATAGACGCCGACCTGCATGCTGCAGTTCAAGCTCTGCGACTGATGCCGGTAGACGTCTTGCCAGCCGCCGAAGCAGGCATGGTGTTCGATACGTTCCATGAGATTCCTTCGATAAAAAACCCGCGGCCGGCACGAGCGCCGGCCGCGGGGTTGGACGGTCAGTGCAGCAAACCTTTCTTGCGTGCCACATTGGCGGCCAGCGCATCCATCAATCCCGGCGACAGGCAGTCGTACGGGGTCAGCCCGAGCTCGTTGAGACGCGCACGCACGCCGTCCATGTCCGCCGGCGGCGTGCCGGTTTCGATGATGGAGGACACGAACGCCGCAAAGCCCGGCGGCGACCAGCCTGACTGCTGCGACAACTCGGTATGGATGAAGTCCAGACCGTAAAACGCGTGCCCCTTGTCTTCGATGCGACCGAACATATGCACACCGCAGCCGGTGCACGCATGCCGCTGGATCGCCGCGCTTTCGTCGACGACCTTGAGCTTTTCCGCATGCGCGGTCACCGTGACCTTGTCGCGCGGCGCCACCGCAATCACCGAAAAGGTCGCGCCTTCCGGCTTCCAGCATTTACTGCAGCCGCAGGCGTGGTTGTGCGCGGTCTGCGCAGCCACGTCCACGGTCACCTTGTCGCTGGCGCAGTGGCATTCAAGGGTTCCGCCCTGAAAGCTCTCCGCACCGCCACGCGCTATACCACTGTCTACCGAAGGATGAATCGAGACGCTGGTCATCATGCCCCTCCCGGAGTATCGGGTACCACGTGCGCGGAAGCGGCCGCGCGCCGCTCCTGGCCGTACGGTCAGAAATGGATCACGGTGCGGATCGACTTGCCTTCGTGCATCAGGTGGAAGGCCTCGTTGATCTCTTCCAGCGGCATGGTGTGGGTGATGAACGGATCGAGATCGATCTCGCCGTTCATCGATTGCTCCACCATGCCCGGCAACTGGGTCCGTCCCTTGACGCCGCCGAAGGCCGACCCGCGCCATACGCGGCCGGTCACCAGCTGGAACGGACGGGTGCTGATTTCCTGGCCGGCGCCGGCCACGCCGATGATGACGCTCTCGCCCCAGCCCTTGTGGCAACACTCCAGCGCCGAACGCATCACGTTGACGTTGCCGATGCACTCGAAGCTGAAGTCCACGCCGCCATCGGTCAGCTCGACGATGACCTCCTGGATCGGCTTGTCGTAGTCCTTGGGGTTGATGCAATCGGTGGCGCCCATGCTGCGCGCCAGATCGAACTTGCCCGGGTTGGTGTCGATGGCCAGGATGCGCCCGGCCTTGGCCTGCACCGCGCCCTGGATCACCGCCAGCCCGATGCCGCCCAGGCCGAACACCGCCACGCTTTCGCCCGGCTTGACCTTGGCGGTGTTGTGCACCGCGCCGATGCCGGTGGTGACGCCGCAACCGAGCAGGCAGACCTTTTCCAGCGGCGCTTCCGGGTTCACCACCGCCAGCGAGATCTCCGGCACCACGGTGTACTCGCTGAAGGTGCTGCAGCCCATGTAGTGGTAGATCGGCTCGCCGTTGTAGGAGAAGCGCGTGGTGCCGTCGGGCATCAGGCCCTTGCCCTGGGTGGCGCGCACGGCCTGGCACAGGTTGGTCTTGCCCGACAGACAGAACTTGCACTTGCGGCATTCGGCGGTGTACAGCGGGATCACGTGGTCGCCGACCTTGACGCTGGTCACGCCCTCGCCGACCTGCTCGACGATGCCGCCGCCCTCGTGGCCCAGCACGGACGGGAAGATGCCTTCCGGGTCGTCGCCGGACAGCGTGAACGCGTCGGTGTGGCACACACCGGTGTGGGTGATGCGGACCAGCACTTCGCCGGCCTGTGGCGGTGCGACGTCGATCTCGACGATTTCCAGCGGCTTGCCGGGTCCGAATGCAACTGCTGCACGGGATTTCATGTGGTGGCGCTCCTGACGATGGGGTTCAAGGACGGGCACGGCAGGCGCCGGCCCGGTGGGAGTTCATTTGAGATAGGACCGGACCAGCCCGAGCAGCTCCTGCACCCGCTCGGCGCGCTGCGCGTCGGAAGCGGCGGCGTGGCCGAAGTCCTCGCGGATATGCGCTTCGAGCACCTGCGACATCAGCCCATTGACGGCACCCCGGATTGCGGCGATCTGCTGCAGCACAGGCGCACAGTCTGCGCCCGCCTCCAGCGCGCGCTCAAGCGCGTCGCATTGCCCGCGCAGACGTCGCACGCGTGCTAGCGCCCGCTTTTTTTCCTGCGGCGAATGCGGCATGACGGCTCCGGCCAGATACTGGGGGGCAGTATATGGATTCGCCCGAAAAAATCCATGCCCATGAGCATGTCGGCGCAAGGAGGCTGCTGACGGTTGTGGCCTGGATCGGAGTCCAGCTGCGACACCACCACGCCAGCCATGGCGTTGAAGGTCCATCCAGGCGTCCGCAGCTCCTCGCCCCTTGCTGCTGCATGGCGGCAGATTCGGCCCGCCGGCCGCCTCCGTCGCACTGCAGCACGCCATTGGCGGGCGTTTGCAGGCGCAACACGCGCCCGTCAGCTGTCGTCGCTGTCCAGACGCATGCTCTGCGATACCGGCAGCTCGATGGTGCAGCGCACGCCGTCCGGCCCCAGCGCGTAAGTCGTCTCGGCCTGCAGTTGGTACGGCAACGCACGTTCGATCAGCTCGCGCCCATAGCCGGAGCCCTGCGCCGCTTCGCCAGGCGCCGGCATATGCACACCGGTCTCGCTCCACTCGATATGCAGGCGGGTGCCCTTGGCGGTACCCAGCAGGCGCCAGCGCACCCGCAACTGGCCGCCGGCCTGTGCAAGCGCGCCGTACTTGTTGGCATTGGTCGCCAGCTCATGCAGGGCCAGCGCAAAGGTCTGCACGGTGCTGGAGCGCAGACGCACGCCGGCGGGGCCGTCCAGTGTCACGCGGTCGCCTTGGCCTTGCGCATCGATCGCGCCCATGGCCGACAGCTCGACCTGGATCAATTCATCGAACAGAAGGCGATCGCCCTCGTTCAGGCGCGACAGCAGGCCCTGCACGCGCGCCAGGGCATCCAGGCGATCGTTGTAGATCAGCGCCAGCTCGGCGATGGTCTTGCTGCTGCGCTGCGTGCGATTGAAGACCACACGCACCACACCCATCAGATTACGCGTGCGGTGCTGCAACTCGGCCAGCAACACCTGCTGGCGATCTTCCCACTGCCGTCGTCGGGTCACGTCCTGGCCGATCTTGAGATAGCCCAGCGGCTCGGCGCTGCCATTGCGCAGCGGCCGCGTTGCGCCTTCGATGAAGACGTGCCGGCCATCCTTGCACCGATGCCAGCGCACATTCGGCGCGCCGCCTGTGTAATGCGCCTGCTCGATCTCGCGCTGCGGCACGCCGGTCAGGCGATCTTCGGCAACGAAGGTCATCGCGATGTGTTGGCCGATCGCCTCTTCCGCGGTCCAGCCGAACACCGCCTCCGCACCCGGCGGCCAGGTCTGGATGTGTCCGCGCGTATCGGTGGTAAAGATTGCGTAGTCGAGCGCGCTCTCCAGGATCACCCGGTAGCGCTCCTCGCTTTCGAGCAGCGCGCCCTGTGCACGCGCACGCTCCAGCGCCGCCCCGGTGCGCTCGGCTGTTTCCTCTGCCAGACGGATCTCGGCGGCATTCCAGTTGCGTGCGCTGCGTTGATTGACCACGAAGGTCGCCACCACCTGGCCGCCCCTGATCAGCGGCACTACGATCAGCGCAGCGATCTGGTTGCCCAGATAGGCCGCGCGCTGATCGTCGGGCAATGCGCGATCGGTGGCGGCATCGCGCACCACCCAGGTCTGCGCGTCGAGCAGCCAGGGCATCGGCCAGTCGGTCAACGCGAAACGACGTGCATGACTGGTTTCATCAGGCTGATGCCAGTCGCGCTCGACCACGTACTGCTGCGCCCTGGCATCCACCTCGACGTAGTAGGCGCGGCCGGCGGCCAGATGCTCGCCCAGCACGCGCGCGGCCTCGCCCTGGATCGCAGCCGGATCGGACAGCGGCCGCAGCGCGTCGGAGAGTTTCAACAGGAAGGCATTGCGGTCCTGCACCTCGCGCAGCGCCGCTTCGGTGAGCTTGCGGTCGGTGATGTCGAGCACGAACTCGAAGCCGGTGCCGTCGGGCAAGCGCTTGGACGCAAACAGGGCCCAGCGCCGGGTTCCGTCCTTGCACAGGTATTGGCGCTCATACGGTGTGGCACTGCCCTTGGTCCTGAGTTCCTCGAACGCCCGCTCGCACAGGTCCCTGGCTTCGGGTGGGGTCAGCGCCTGCCAGGAGAGCGTGCCCGCTTCCACGTCGGCACGGCTGTAGCCGCTCATTTTCAGGAAGGTGTCGTTGGCATCGGTGAGGCGGCCGCCCATGTCGAAGTAGGTCGCACCGACGGTTTCGATCGTCAATGCGGTGCGGAAGCGTTCTTCGCTGGCACGCAGCCGCGCGTCGGCGCGTTTCTTGTCGGAGATGTCGCGGAAGTACACCGACATGCCGCCATCGTTGGTGGGATAGATGCTGATATCCACCCAGTACCCCAACGCCGGCGACAAGGCTTCCAGTCTGACCACCTGGCGTGTCTGTGCCGCGCGCACATGCGCCTGATACGGAAGCGACCCGATCGAGTCGGGAAACTGCTCCCACAGCAGGTTTCCCAGCAGTTGGTCGCGCGAACGCCCCCACAGCAGCTCGGCTTTCTGGTTGATGTAGGTGAAGCGCCCCTGCGCGTCGACGCCATAGAAGGCGTCGGAAATACTTTCGAGGATGTCGCGATTGCGCTCGGCAAGCGCGCCCACTTCCGTCTGCACCTGGCGCTGCACCGTGACGTCCTGCACCACCGCAACGCCACCGGTCACACCATCCTCTTCGCGCAGCGCCACCGCGGTGATGCGCAACCAGCGCTGCGCAGTGTCACGGGGATCGAGGAAATCCACCGGCATGGTCGCATCTTCGCCACGCAGCGCACGGGCGCAGGGAAATTCCTCGATCGCAACCGCCCGCCCCTGCTGGTCGACCCCGGCCCACGGTTGCTCCTGCAATGACTCGCGCGAGGGCACCCGCTCTGCCAGCTGCTCACGCAGTTGTGGATTACGGTAGGTGAAGCGGCCTTGCGTATCGAACAGGCCGATTCCGATCGGAACCTGATCGAGCACATAGGTCAGCCGCGCCTCGCTTTCGCGTAGATGTTCCTCGGCCTGCTTGCGCGCGGTAACGTCGGCGCCGGCACCGAACCACTCGGTGATGCGCCCGTCCGCATCCAGTGCCGGTACCGCCTTGGTCGCCATCCACGCAATGCTGCCATCGGCGCGTCGCACCCGGTGCTCGAACACGATCGCGCTGCGCGCGCGGATCCCTGCATCGATCCTGCTCCGCACCAGCGCCTGATCCTCTGCAGGGATGTAATCCATGATCCAGGAACGGCTGGTCGCCATCGCATCGGCAGTGCGTGCGCCGGCGGTCAGCTGGTGCATCTCGTCCCAGTCGGCGCTCATGCGGTAATGCACCTCGGAACTTGCCGCCGACAGCGCGGCCAGCCGCGACTCGCTCATGCGCAAGGCCAGCTCGCCGCGATGGCGCTCGATGTAGTCGGCAGCCGTCCATGCGAGCAGTTCGAGCAATCTGAGTTCGTGCTCCGCAGGCCGATACGGCACCGTGAACTGGGTCCCGAGCAATCCCAGCAGGCCACCGGCACGATTGAACAACGGAGTGAACTGGGCAGCACGGATGCCGCTGCACAGCGCGGCCTCATAATCGGGCGTTCCCTTCAACGGGGTGAAGGTTTCGATGTCCTCGATCACCAACTGCCGACGTTCGCGCCGCACGGTGTCGCAGGTCGCCTGGAAGCCGTCCTTCAGGAACTGCTGGACGAATGCGCTGCGTTCGTCATGTCCGCGATAGACACGCAGCTCCATCTCGCTGTTGTGTGCACTGACCAGTTGCACGCAGCCGCAGTCGGTACGCGCGAAGGCACAGGCAAGCGGGTGATCTCCTGCAGCGCGATGCGCGCATCGGCCTGTGCCGCCAGGCTGACCTGCAGGGCATGCAGGCGACGCATGCCGGAAAGCTCGTCCCGCAGCGCCGCGTTGTCCTGCATGGTGTCGTCGGGCACGGCACTCATCGTGGCCGGCTCTTGCCTGCGCGCATCGTCGTCGATCATTCGTACCGGGTGAGCCCACACAGTGCGCAATCGATGGCGAAGAGCTTGTCAGTAGCGTGCTCGACACTGCAGAGTGTCGTCGAGTGCCTGGCATACGGATAGGACCCGGCTGAAGCATCACGGAGGAAAATCGCTTCAGTCGGCCTCGCGACTGCTTGGCGATTGTCAGAGGATCCAGGTAGAGGCCGCCAAGCGCGGCCAGTGTCCGCTTCGTCCGGATCCCGCAATGCATCGTGCAGGGCGACCGCCGCTCCTGCGCAACTCACTCCAGCTGCAGCGTCGCCGCCAGCAGCTAGAACCGACGGGCGGCGTGATCAGCACGATCAGCCATGCCGCGGCAGTGGCGCGAAACCTTCGGCCTCCAGGCATTGCGACAGCGCGGGCGGAGGCGGGCCAAGGGGCGACGCGTCAGGCGCAGGCAACGCGATGCCTTGCGCGGTGGCACAGGCCTGCAACGCGGCGTCGAAGTCGGGATCGTGGGGTGGCGGACCATGTGGTTCGCCAGGCCCGTGCGGGCGATCTGGCGCCGGGCCGTCGCGCCAGGGCCCGCCGGGCAACGGCATTGGCCGCCGCACGCCGTTGCTGGCCAGACAGCGCTCAAACGCACTGCGGTCCATGCCCTGCGTGGGCGCATCGGGATGCGGCGTGGCCGCAACTGGCGGGGGCAAGGCCACTCCCTGCTCTTGAGCACAGGCCTGCATCGCGGCCAGATCGCTCGCACTCGGTGGCGGTGGTGGTGGCGGACCACGCTGTGCCTGTGGTGGCGCGGGCGGCGGCGGTGGCCCGCCGGAAGGTGCGCCGCAGAAACTGGCGCAGCCGCCCAGGCCGATCACTGCGAGCACTGCACTGATGGCAACGGCTGTGGAACGTGTCTGGACCATCGTCAATCTCCCTGGCTGGATGGCGCATGCGCTTACCGCACGCACATGGCAATGGCGGGCTGTACCCGCTTGGTCAGGGAGAGCGTTGCATCGCGATATGTCGTGCATTTGCCGCTGCGCGCCGATCGCTGGCGTGCGCCGTCATGCAGCGTGCAAGACCTGGGACCACGCCAGCACCGTGCTGCATCCAACACGCAGGGCTTTGTCAGAGCGGTGACCCGGCCAAGCCAGGGGCTAACGCATCAATTTTCGACGACCGCCTGGGCCACGTCCGTGGTGACCTCCGCCGCATCTGCCGGCAACGACGCCAACACCGCATTGCGGAAGCGCGCGGCGAACGCGGCATCGTTGGCCTGGTAGAACGCCCGCGCGTTGGCAGACAGCTGATCCAGCTGCGCCTGCGACAAGGCCAGCGCGGTTTCCACCGCCTGCGCAATGCCCGCCGCGTCCACGAAGTAGTACGACGCCAGACGCCGCTGGTGCACCTCGGCCACCGGAATCAGCACGCCGTGCTCGGGCCTGACCAGTTCGTTCATCGGCTCACCGTCGGTGGCCAGCGTCACCGCGCCCACGCTCAGCGCTTCCATCAGGTAATGCCCGAAGCCTTCGGCCTCGGATGGGCACAGATGGAACAGGTGCGCGTTCTGCAGGCGGCGCAGTTCGGCGTCGTCGAGATAACGGACGCGGTGGTCGATGTTCGGCGACACCACCGGCTTGCCGGCCGTGCGCGGATTCTGCACCACCGTCAGCAGCGGCCATTCCGGATGCCGCTGCCAGGTCTCCAGCAGCACACGGGTGCCCTTGGCGGTGCTGCGCCCGGCCAGATGGAAGAACGCACGCTGACGCACGACCTGTGCGTCGTAGCGATCCGGGCTGGTGAAGCCGATGAACCGCGTGGTGCAGCCCAGACTGCGGAAAATCCGCTCCGCGTGATGGGTCTTGCACAACACCGCGTCGAACTGCGGCAGCCGCGGCAGCCACTTGGGCAGCAACCATTCCGGATTGGGCACCAGCAGGTTGGTCTGGCCCAGCGGCAGGCAGCGCGCATACACGCGCTCGGAAAAGATCTGCACCGGCACCCGCCCGAACAGCGCGCGACTGGCCCACAGACGGGCTTCGCGTGCGGTGTCGTGCAGCCGCTGACTGGTGAAGCCCACTTCCTGCACCGGTATGCCGCCGGCACGCAGCGTCTGCGCCATCAGCACCATGTCCCGGGTCAGGCCCACGCCGTTGTCGCGGCTGATCACCCGCATCATCGGAAACGCCTTGTCATGCGTACACTCGCCATTGCTGCGGCACAGTGTCGATGGCCCGGTTTCCTGCGCGATGTCCCGTTCTGTCATGTTGCGTCACACGTGTGCCAAAGGTTGACAAATTCAATCATTATGATGCGTGCTCCAGCCCTGCAACTGCGAGCACCATGTACCCGGTCGCCACCACCCTGCGCGGGCCAAGCTCCGCGCCACCGACGATGATCTCCATGGACATGCAACAACCCTGCGTTCTTGTGGTCGACGACGACCCGGACCTGCGCAAGCTGATCGGCGAGTTCCTCAGCGCCCACGGCTACCAGGTGGACGTTGCCGAAAACGTGGCGGAGATGCGCAAGAGCATCGCCCAGCGCCGCCCGGACCTCATCGTACTCGACGTGATGATGCCTGGAGAAGACGGCCTGAGCGCGGCGCGGGCGCTGGCCAGCGAGCGCGGTTCACCTGCGGTCATCATGCTCAGCGCGCTGGGCAACGACACCGACCGCATCATCGGCCTGGAAGTGGGCGCCGACGATTACCTGGCCAAACCCTGCAATCCGCGCGAACTGCTGGCGCGGGTACGCGCCCTGCTGCGCCGCAGCCAGGCCAGCAGCGAGCAGGCCGACCACCGTGGCAATGTCTACGAGTTCGCCGGTTGGCGGCTGGACGTGGTGCGGCGCGACCTGCGTGACCCCACCGGCATCTTCATCAACCTGTCCGACGGTGAGTTCGCGCTGCTGCGTACCTTCGTCGAGCATCCGCAGCGGGTGCTCAGCCGCGACCAGTTGCTGGACTACGCCCGTGGCCGCGATACCGACGTCTATGACCGCGCCATCGACAGCCAGATCAGCCGCCTGCGCCGCAAGATCAACGAGCGCGTGCATACCGAGTTGATCCGCACCGTGCGCAACGAGGGCTACATGCTGCTGCCGGGCGTTTCGCGTCTGTGAGCAAACCGGCACGTCGCGGGCTGTCGATCTTTGCCCGTACCTTCGTGCTGCTGGCGGTGGCACTGCTCACCGCCCAGGTCATCGGCATCGCCCTGCTGGTGATGCGCACCCCGGTCTACGAGCCGCCGGTGCATCCGCCGGAGGTGGTGGCGCTGCTGTCCACGCGCATGCCGGCCGGCACCCAGACCCTGACGGTGCACGAATCGGCCCAGGCCCCGCTGCCGCCGGCAGGCCAGGTGCGCGACGGGTTCGCCGAAATGCTGCTGGCCCATTGGCTGGATGTCCCCGAGCAGCGCGTGCGCTTCTACCGCAGCGCCGACGATCGTCAGGGCCCGCGCATCGGCATGTCCCCACCGCCGCGCATGCCCGGCCAATCGCAGGCATTCGGGGCCGATGATGGCGATGCCAGTTACGCCGGCAATCGCCACGAGGCCTTGCAGCGCTCGCCGCCGGCGCCAGGCGACTGGCCGCACGAGCGCCCCCCCGGTGCCCCGCCGTTCGGCAATGGACTGCGTCCGGACGACAGCCCCGGCGCCTGGGAAAGCGAGCGCCTGACCCCGGGCGTGCCCTTGCTGGACGGCTTCACCGCCGCGCTGCAACAGCCCGATGGCCGCTGGCGCACGGTCGAATCGCCACCGCGGCGGCTGTCGGCCGAGTTCAAGACCCATGTGGTGCTGCTGTTCCTGGCCGGCCTGCTGGCCAACGTGCCGCTGGCGTGGTGGTTCTCGCGCGCGCTGTCGGCGCCGATCAAGCGCTTTGCCGAAGCCGCCGACCGGCTGGGCCGCAACCCGGATGCTGCCGCATTGCAACGCAGCGGCCCGCCGGAGATCGTGCGCGCGGCCGATTCGTTCAATGCGATGCAGGCCCGCCTGAACCGCCTGATCAACGAACGCACCCACATGGTGGCGGCGATCGCGCACGACCTGCGCACGCCGCTGGCGCGCCTGTCGTTCCGCCTGGACGGCCTGCAGCCGCCGTTGCGCGACAAGGCGCTGGCCGACATCGACGAGATGAAGGCGATGATTTCCGCCGCGCTGGACTTCATCCAGAACGATCGCCACCGCGGCAAGCGCGCGCCGCTGGACCTGCGCCTGCTGGTGGAAAGCGTGGTCGACAACGCCACCGACATCGGCGCCGATGCCGAACTGCTGCCCGGCCCGGCGATCACCCTGGATGGCGACCCGCTGGCCTTGCGGCGCGCAGTGATGAACCTGCTGGAGAACGCGCTGAAATACGGCAAGCGCGCGCGCCTGCAACTGCAGCGCGACGGCGAAGAGGGCGTGCTGTGGATCGACGACGACGGCCCCGGCATCGACCCGACCCAGCGCGAACAGCTGCTGTTGCCGTTCGTGCGTGGCGAGTCCTCGCGCAATCGCGACACCGGCGGCATCGGGCTGGGTTTGTCGGTGGCGCACAGCATCGTGCTGGCGCATGGCGGCGACCTGCGCCTGGACAACCGTGCAACAGGTGGCGGCCTGCGGGTGACGGTGCGCCTGCCGTGCATGCCGGAGCGGCGCTAGGGCCGGGTTGGAGTACGTTCTCTCGCCCGCAAGCTCGGGGGTGCAGACCGGCGCGTATCCGGGAATTCACGCCTGCACACGACGATCCGCGCGATCGATCAGCCGCGCGCGACCACTGCTGCGATCAGCAAGCGCTCAATACGCAAACTCGCGGAACACGCGATCGATGTCGCCATTCCATGCACCGTGATACAGCGCCAGCTTGCGCTCGGCGGCGGTAACACCGCTCTCGGCGATCTCGGCGATCACATCCACAAAGCCGGTTTCGTCCTGACCATCGGCATTCAGGCGCGCACGCCGACGCAGGCCCTCGCGGGCGATCTTGACCGCTTCCACCGCTAGGTCGCGCACCGTGCCATTGCGGAACGGCAGGCCGAGCGCATGCTTGGGCACGCCGTCGCGCAGCGCGTGGCGCTCGGTGGTGCTGAAATCCTTGACCAGATCCCAGGCCGCATCCAGCGCGGTGTCGTCGTACAGCAACCCCACCCAGAACGCCGACAGCGCGCACAGGCGGTCCCACGGGCCGGCGTCGGCGCCGCGCATTTCCAGGTACTTCTTGAGGCGCACTTCCGGGAATGCGGTGGTCATGTGGTCCGACCAGTCGCGCAGCGTCGGCAACGCACCCGGCAATGCCGGCAACTTGCCCTGCATGAAGTCGCGGAAGCTCTGCCCACTGGCATCGACATAGACACCGTCGCGGTAGGAGAAATACATCGGCACATCGAGCAGGTAATCGACATAGCGCTCGTAGCCGAAGCCGTCCTCGAACACGAAGTCCAGCATGCCGGTGCGGTCGGCGTCGGTATCGGTCCAGATGTGCGAGCGGTAGCTCAGGTAGCCGTTCGGCTTGCCTTCGGTGAACGGCGAATCGGCGAACAACGCGGTGGCGATCGGCTGCAACGCCAGCGACACGCGGAACTTCTTCACCATGTCCGCTTCGGTGGCGTAATCCAGGTTGACCTGCACCGTGCAGGTGCGGGTCATCATGTCCAGGCCGAGCGAGCCGACCTTGGGCATGTAGTTCTTCATGATCTGGTAGCGGCCCTTGGGCATCCACGGCATTTCATCGCGGCGCCACTTGGGCTGGAAGCCCATGCCCAGGAACCCCAGCTGCAACTCACCGGCCACCTGCGCCACTTCGTCCAGATGGGTGCCGGTTTCCACGCAGGTGTGATGCAGGGTTTCCACCGCCGCACCCGACAGTTCCAGCTGGCCGGCCGGCTCCAGCGTCACCGAGGCGCCGTCGCGCAGCAGCGCGATGGTGTGGCCATTTTCCTGCACCGGCTCCCAGCCGAAGCGGGTCAACCCGGTCAGCAGCGCCTGGATGCCGCGCTCGCCTTCGAACGTGGGCGCGCGCAGGTCGTCGAGCTGGAAGCCGAACTTTTCGTGCTCGGTGCCGATCCGCCAGTCAGCGCTGGGCTTCTCGCCGGAGGCCAGCACCTGGACCAGCTCCGCGCGTTCGGTGATCGGCGTTTCGGCAACGTGGCTGGGACTCGACAAGGGCAGGCTCGCAGGAAAATTTAGGGGAACGATGTGGGGGTCCTCCCCTGCCACCGCAAGGCCCGCACTATAACCGCAGGGCATGGAAAGAATTGCTGCCATCGGCCGGGTCTGAGATTTCCATCCATGCGCACGGCGTGGCCGCGGTAGCCGAGGCCGGGCGTGACGGAGGCGCAGTGGGTCGCAACCGTCCAGGCTGAAACTGGACACCCGCAACTTCCCGCAGGCGCGGATGCACGGCGTTTGATCGTCCGCAGCCGCGCAGCCGCGATCCTGTAGCATCGCCCGGCCATGACCGTTGCGCCCACACCCACCGACGCCCTGCTCGCGCAGATGGCCAGCCTGCTGCACTGCGAGCGCGCCGAGGGGTTTGCCTGCGTGAGTGCGCGGCGCGAACACGGGGCGCGCTCGGTAGATCTGACCCAGGCGCAGTTCGCAATTGTGTTGCAGGGCCGCAAGCAGGTGCGCAGCGCGACCCAATCGCTGCAGTTCGTGCCGGGCGACCTGTTCCTGGTGACGCGCCGTTGCCGGATCGATGTGATCAACACGCCCGACCCGCAGACCGGGCTCTACCTGAGCGTGGTGGTCCCCCTCTGCGAAGAGGCGCTGGCCGCTGCACGCGCATTGTGGAACGAGCCGCTGCCCGAGGCCGGCGCCGACATCGCACAACTGCCGGCGATCGATTTCGCGCTGACGCTGCGGCAATGGCGCGATGCCCTGCAGCACGGACTGTATACCGAAGCACGCCTGGCGCTGGCCGCACTGGTCGTCACCCTCTGCCGCCGCGGCCACGGCGGCCTGTTGTTGCCGCCGGCGCCAAGCGTTGCCGAGCAGGTGCGTACGCTGATCACCGCGCAACCGCAGCGGGCGTGGCGCTCGCGCGATATCGAAGACAGCCTGGGCATCAGCGGCGCCACCTTGCGCCGGCATCTGGCTGCCGAACACCGCTCGCTGCGCGAATTGATCACCGACGCGCGGCTGGCGCACGCCATGGCCTTGCTCTACAGCACGCGCTGGCCGCTCAAGACCGTGGCCGCGCGTGCCGGCTATCGCTCTACCCGCAGCTTCAGTCAGCGCTTCCAGCAGCGCTACGGGCTGGACCCGGCCAGCATCGGCAATAGCCGCTAGATCGCCGACGCGAGCGCTTCGCGCAGCGCAATGAGCGAATCGCGCAGGTCGCCGCCGCCAGCATGGCGACACCGCGGCGCTTGCCGCCTGTCCTGGAGTTGCCCATGTCTGTTTTTTCCGCCCTGCGTTCGCTGGCGCCGCTGTTGCTCGCCGCAAGCGCCACGCTGGCGCACGCCGCTGCGCCCGCATCCACCCACGCACAGGTCCCCGGCTTCTACCTGCAGCGCATCGGCACGCTGCGCGTCACCGCCTTGTTCGACGGCAGCGTGGCGTTGACGCGGCAACAGCTGTCCAACGTGGCCCCGGCAGAGCGCGACCGCCTGCTCGCGCAGGGCTACGTGCCCGAAGACGGCAAGGGGCTGCAGACGGCAGTCAACGCCTATCTGATCCAGGACGGCAGCCACCTCAGCCTGGTCGATACCGGCACCGCGCAGTGCCTGGGGCCCGGCCTGGGTCAGGTGCTGAGCAACCTGCGCGCCGCCGGTTACGACCCCGCCCAGATCGACGATGTGCTGCTCACCCACGCGCATCCGGACCACCTGTGCGGGCTGCTCGATGCGCAGGGCAGGCCGGCCTTTCCCAACGCCACGGTGTGGCTGTCCGAGGCCGACGCCGCGTACTGGCTGGACCCGGCCTCGGAGGCCGGTGCCGCGCCGACGCTGCAGTTCGCCTTCCCGCTGGCACGCGCAGCGGTGGCGCCGTATCAGGCCCAGGGTCGGCTGCGCCGCTTCCAGCCCGGCATCAGCGCATTGCCGGCCGGCATCAGCGCGCTGGACAGCCAGGGCCACACGCCCGGCCATGTCTCGTACCGCTTCGACGGTGGCACCGGCAACACGGTGCTGGTGTGGGGCGATGTGCTGCATTACCACGCGGTGCAGTTTGCCCGGCCGGACGCCTCGTTCGAGGCCGACAGCGACCGCAGCAAGGCGATCGCCTCACGGCGTCGTCTGCTGGCGCAGGCCGCCGACGGCCGCTGGTGGGTGGCCGGCGCGCATCTGCCGTTCCCGGGGCTGGGTCATGTGCGCCGCGAGGGCCAGGCGTTCGCCTGGGTGCCGACCGAATTCGGCGCGGTGCCGCAATGAAATCGGCGAGCCCTGGCTCGCCGTCCTGATGGTCTGAAGGCCAGGCGTCATGCGCCAGGCCCGGCCCGGCTCACTCCGCGGCAGGCGCCGCGACGTCCAGGCCCAGCCAGCCGCCGACGATGCCGCGCAACTCGTCCACGCCCTGGCGCGACTCGCCGGAATAGGTCTGCACGGTCACGCTGTCGCCAAAGCGCGAGGTCACTTCCTTCTTGACCTTCTGCAGCGTCTGCATCTGCTGGCCACGGCCGAGCTTGTCGGCCTTGGTCAGCAAACCGTGCGCGGGCAGGCCGCGCTCGGCCGCATAGCCGAGCATCTGCAGGTCGTAATCCTTGAGCGGATGGCGGATGTCCATCACCACCACCAGCCCGCGCAGGGCTTCGCGGGTGCGGAAATAGCGGTCGATGAAGGCCTGCCAGTGCGCCTGCAGGTCCTGCGGCACCTTGGCGTAGCCGTAACCGGGCAGATCCACCAGATAGCGCTCGGGCTGGATCTGGAAGAACACCAGCTGCTGAGTGCGGCCGGGGGTCTTGGACACGCGCGCCAGTGCGTTCTGGCGGGTCAGCGCGTTGAGCGCGCTGGATTTTCCGGCGTTGGAGCGGCCGGCAAAGGCGACCTCGTAGCCGCCATCGTCGGGCAATTGCCGGGCGTTATGGGCGGACAGGTGGTAGCGGGCTTGTTCGATAAGGAGCGACATCTCCCTAGGATCGCACGTTCGGGGCCTGACGGTTTTGCTGCACTGTTCGTTGACCCTGGCGCAAAGGCGTGTCGATAATCGAAGCACGCCTGCCACAGCCAGCACCCAACGCGCGCGGGCCGGGTCCATACGGAGCTTTAGCTGATGCGCCATGCTCGTGTGCTAGTCCTCGCCGCCCTCGCCGTGCCGGTCATCGCCGCCGTGGCGTTTGCGCAGTCGGCGGTCACGCCGATCCCCGATCCGCCGCCGGTGCGCATTGCCCCGCTGGAGGTGGACCTGTCCAAGACCACCTGGGGCGATGCCAAGGCCGGCCAGACCAAGGCCGCCGCCTGCGCGGCCTGCCATGGCCCGGACGGCAATCCGGCGGTGGCCATGTACCCGCGCATCGCCGGACAGACCGAGCGCTACGTGGCGCACCAAGTCGCCTTGATCGCCAGCGGCGAGCGCAATACCGGCATGTCGGCGGTGATGGTGCCGTTCGTCAAGGACCTCACCGCGCAGGACATGCGCGACCTGGGCGCCTACTTCGCCACGCAAAAAGCCGCTGCCGGGGTGGCCGACGATGCGGTGGTCAACGAGGGGCCGTACCAGGGCCTGAAGTTCTACCAAGTCGGCGAGAAGCTCTACCGCAGTGGCGATGTCGCGCGCGGCGTGCCGGCCTGCATGGCCTGCCATGGCCCGTCCGGCAGCGGCAATCCGGGCCCGGCGTATCCGCGCCTGGGCGGCCAGCATGCCGAGTACGTGGCGCGGCGCCTGAAGGAATACCAGGCCGGCACCACCCAGGAGCGCAACCCGGCGCTGTTCAATATCATGGCGCAGGTGGCGCACCCGCTGACCGAGCAGGAGATCCAGGCGCTGGCCAGCTATCTGCAGGGTCTGCACGACCGCGCCGACGATGCCGCCGCCGCGCAACTGCCCGCAGCAACGCCCGCACGCTCATGAGCTGACCGCCGCAACCGCCACAGCGTGTCACGACGCCGGTCCCGCGACCGGCGTCGTCGTTTCCCGCCCTCCCCCTTCCCACCCCCACGGAGCCTGCATGAATCTGCTTTCCCGCCTGTCCCTGCTGTTGTTGCTGTTGATGCCGCTGGCGGCCTGTGCCGCCGACAAGAACGCCCCGCCGGTCGAGGGCGACGACTACATCGTCATCGACGGCGGCCAGCCGTACGCGCCGCTGGCCGGCAAGGTGGAAGTGGTCGAGGTGTTCGGCTACACCTGCCCGCACTGCGCGCACTTCGAGCCAACCCTGGAGGCCTGGGTGGCCAAGCAGCCGTCGTATGTGCGCTTCACCCCGGTGCCGGCGGCCTTCGGCGGGTTCTGGGATGCCTTCGCGCGTGCCTACTTCGCCGCCGATGTCCTGGGCGTGGCCAAGCGCAGCCATCGCGCCATGTTCGAGGCGATCCACGAAAAGCAGACCGTGCCGACCCAGAACGTCGCCCCGGAGGAACTGGCCGCCTTCTACGCCGGCTACGGCGTGCCGCAGCAGCGCTTCATCGAGACCTACAAGAGCCAGGCGGTCGACGCCAGGCTCGATGCCGCGCGCGAGTTCGCCAAGCGCAGCAAGCTGCCCGGCACCCCGGCGATCATCGTCAACGGGCGCTATCTGATCGGCGCGCGCAACTACCCGGACATGCTGCGCGTGGCCGACTACCTGATCGCCCGCGAACACGCTGCGCCTGCCAAGCGCTGAACCGCGTAACCGCCACCGACGGCCGCCCGTGGCATCATGCGCCCCGCGGCCGTCCGGCCCTTTCCTCGCCCCACGCTGGAGATCCAATCCGATGAAGACCCGCTTCGCCCTGACGCTGATGGCGCTGCTGCCGATCCTGGTCGCCTGCAAGGCCCAGGACGGCTCGTCCGACACCGCACCTGCCGCCACCACGCCGGCTGCCGAAACGGCACCTGCTCCGGCCGCTGCCACGCCGGCCGCCGATCCCGCCGCACCGCCTGCAGTTGGCGAGAGCGCCAGCACCCCGCCGGCCGCCGCCCCCAGCGCCGCACCGCGCGCGCCGAACGGCCCCGAGCCGGTCGCCGGCACCGACTATCTGGATATCGAAGGCGGCCAGCCGTACCAGCAGGCCGCCGGCAAGATCGAAGTGGCCGAGGTCTTCGGCTATGTCTGCCCCGCCTGCAACGCGTTCCAGCCGCTGATCGGGCCGTGGAAGGCCGGCTTGCCGTCGGACGTGCACTTTGTCTACGTGCCGGCGATGTTCGGCGGCCCGTGGGACGACTACGGCCGTGCGTTCTACGCCGCCGAAACCCTGGGCGTGCAGGAAAAGACCCACGAAGCGCTGTACAAGGCCATCCACACCGAGCAGACCCTCAAGGGCGAGCGCGGCAAGGATTCGGTGCAGGACATCGCCGCGTTCTACGCCAAGTACGGCGTGGACCAGAAGACCTTCATCGACACCATGAGCAGCTTCGGCGTGTCGGCCAAGACCAACCGCGCCAAGCAGTTCGCCACCCGCAGCAAGCTCACCGGCACCCCGTCGCTGATCGTCAACGGCAAGTACCTGGTCAAGGGCCAGAGCTTCCCGGACATGCTGCGCATCGCCGATCACCTGATTGCGCGCGAACGCGCCACGCTGGCCAAGTGACCCTGTCGATCGCCGCCCTGTGAACGCTTCGGATTCGCGCACCCTGCGGGTGCTGACGGCCAATATCCAGGCCGGCTCCAGCACCCGCCGTTACAGCGATTACGTTACCCGCAGCTGGTCGCACGCGTTGCCGCTGGGCAGCAAGCGCACCAGCCTGGACAGCATTGCCAAGCTGGCCGGCGAGCGCGACATCGTCGGCCTGCAGGAGGCCGACCCGGGCAGCCTGCGCTCGGGTTTTACCAACCAGACCCACTATCTGGCCGAGCGCGCCGGCTTCCATTACTGGAGCCACCAGCCCAACCGCCGCATGGGCGGGGTGGCCTCCAGCGCGAATGGTTTGCTCAGCAAGCTGGAACCGCTGGAAGTGCAGGACCACGCCCTGCCCGGCCGGATCGGTGGGCGCGGCATCCTGCTGGCCAAGTTCGGGCAGGGGCGCGAAGGCCTGGCGGTGGCGGTGGCGCATCTGTCGCTGGGCGCCAATTCGCGCATGGCGCAGCTGGCCTTTATCGCCGAATTGTTGTCCGAGCATCCCAACGCGATGTTGATGGGCGATTTCAACTGCATGGCCGACCGGCCGGAAATGCAGGCGCTGTACCGGCACACGCGGTTGCAGCCGCCGAGCTGCGAAGTGCATACGTTTCCGAGCTGGCGTCCGGACCGGGCGATCGACCATATCCTGGTCAGCGACAGCCTCACCATCGAGCATATCGAAGCGATTCCCGCCGCGTTCTCCGACCATCTTGCGGTGGGCATGGATATCCGCGTGCCACTGCAGCTGCTGCGTTAGCCACCACGCAAAGTGGCTACGGGTTCGCACTGGCGGACTCGACCGATGACACCCCCTCGACACCGCCTGTGCGATAACGCAGGCGGTTTTTCGTTGGGAGCACAGCACGTGATACGCGTCATATGAGTGTGTCGGCATGAGTGCGGTTGAGCCGCAGCTGTTGCCGGTGCGCACCCTGCGCCCGGTGTTCGTGCTGGCGGCCACGGTGGTGTGTACGTTTGCGTTGTTGGTGTCGTTGTTTCCGCTCGAAGCGGGCCGCGTGCTGCTGGACGCGCAGACCTGGGCCTCGCGCAATGTCGGCTGGTACTACCTGCTGGCGATGACGGTGTATCTGGTGTTTGTGCTTGGCGTGGCCTTGTCCAGCTACGGCAACATCAAGCTCGGCGCCGATCACGACGAACCGGAATTCAGCTATCTCTCCTGGGCCGGCATGTTGTTCGCCGCGGGCATCAGCATCACGCTGTTCTTCTTTTGCGTCTCCGAACCGCTCACCCATTATCTGCAACCGCCGCAGGGCGGCACCGGCAGCGGCGAAGCTTCCGCGCGGCAGGCGATGCAGCTGCTGTTCCTGCATTGGGGACTGCATGGCTGGGGCGTGTTTGCGCTGGCAGCGATGGCGCTGGCGTATTTCGCATTCCGCCACAACCTGCCGCTGGCCCTGCGCTCGGCGCTATATCCGCTGATCGGCAAGCGCATCAACGGGCCGATCGGCTACACCGTGGATGCGCTGGGCATCGTGGCCACCGTGTTCGGCCTGGGCGCGGACATGGGCTTTGGCGTGCTGCATCTCAACGCCGGCTTGAGCACCTTGATGGATGTGCCGCATACCCATTGGGTGCAGGTCGCGCTGATCGTGGCGATGATGGGCGCGGCGATCGTGGTGGCGGTGTCCGGCGTCGAGAAAGGCGTGCGCTGGATGTCGGACATCAACATGCTGCTGGCGATCGCGCTGCTGCTGTTCATGCTGTTCGCTGGTCCCACGCAGTATCTGCTCAACGCGCTGATCCAGAACCTGGGCGACTACCTGGGCAGTGTGGTCAACAAGAGTTTCGATGTGTACGCCTACGGCGGCCGCAGTGACTGGCTCGGCAACTGGACGGTGTTCTACTGGGCGTGGTGGATCGGCTGGGCGCCGTTCGTGGGCCTGTTCATCGCACGCATTTCGCGCGGCCGCACCATTCGCGAATTCGTGCTCGGCGTGTTGCTGATACCGCTCGGTTTCACCCTGGCGTGGCTGTCGATCTTCGGCAACAGCGCGCTGGACCAGCTGCTGCATCACGGCCAGGGCGCGCTGGCGCAGCAGGCCATCGATGCGCCGCAGACGGTGCTGTATTCGCTGTTGCAGGGCTACCCGTGGAGCCGCACGGTGATTACGGTGACGGTGGCGATCAGCTTCGTGTTCTTCGTCACCTCCGCCGATTCCGGCACGGTGGTGTTGTCCACGCTGTCCTCGCACGGCGGCGAGCCGCACGACGATGGCCCGCGCTGGCTGCGCGTGTTCTGGGGCGTGCTCACCGCGGTGGTGACCGGCGGCCTGTTGCTGGCCGGCAGCATGGACGCATTGAAATCGGCCGTGGTGCTGGCCTCGCTGCCGTTCTCTGCGGTGTTGTTGCTGATGGCCTGGGGCTTGTCGCGCGCGCTCAGCGAAGAATCGCAACGCAAACGTGCGCAGCTCTACAGCCCCAGCCCGCTGATCGGGCAATCGCGGCATCACCGCGGCTGGCGTCAGCGCCTGGGCCAGGCGATGCATTTCCCGGCACGCGATGAGGTCTATCGCTTCATGCACGACCAGGTGCGCCCGGCGATTGAAGCGGTCACCGCGCAGCTGCAGGAAGAAGGCTGGCAGGTCAGCAGCCGGCTGGACGACGACGACATGGAAATCAGCGTCGACCACGGCGAGCAGCAGAGTTTCCGCTACCAGGTGGTGATGCGCGGCTACCTGACGCCGTCTTTCGCCGCGCAACGCCTGCGCAACCAACGCTATTACCGCGCCGAAGTGTATCTGTACGAAGGCAGCCAGGATTACGACCTGGTCGGCTACAGCCGCGAGCAGATCATCAACGACATCATCGATCAATACGAGCGTCACCTGCAGTTCCTGCATCTCACTCGCTGAGGTGCCGCCGCTGCCGCGTGCGCCCCACAGGAGGTTTTTCATGCCACGTTTTCCCGACCAGTTGCTGTATATCGGCGGCCGTTACGTTCCCGCCCGCGGCGGCCACACCTTCGAGGTGGTCAACCCCGCCACCGGCGAGGTGCTGGCCAATGTGCACAACGCCGGTGCCGACGACCTGGATGCCGCGGTCGACAGCGCCACGGCCGGCCAGCAGCAATGGGCGGCACTGACCGCGGTGGAACGCGCGCGCATCCTGCTGCGTGCGGTGGCGCTGCTGCGCGAGCGCAACGATGCGCTGGCCGAGCTGGAAACGCTCAACACCGGCAAGCCGCTGAGCGAAACCCGCAGCGTGGACATCGTCACCGGCGCAGACGTGCTGGAGTACTACGCCGGGGTGGCGCAGGCGCTGCAGGGCGCACAGGTGCCGCTGCGCGAAGGCAGCTTCTTCTACACGCGGCACGAGCCGCTCGGCGTGGTCGGCGCGATCGGCGCGTGGAATTACCCGATCCAGATCGCGCTGTGGAAGGCCGCGCCCGCGTTGGCAGCCGGCAACGCAATGATCTTCAAGCCCAGCGAAGTGACACCACTGACCGCACTCAAGCTGGCCGAACTCTTCACCGAGGCCGGCCTGCCCGATGGCGTGTTCAACGTGCTGCCCGGCGACGGCGCCAGCGTGGGCACCGCGCTCACCGAACACCCGCAGATCGAAAAGATCAGCTTCACTGGCGGCACCGCGACCGGGCGCAAGGTGATGGCCAGTGCCTCGAGTTCGTCGCTGAAGGACGTGACCATGGAACTGGGCGGCAAGTCGCCCCTGATCGTCTGCGCCGACGCCGACCTGGATCTGGCCGCCGACATCGCGATGATGGCCAACTTCTACAGCTCCGGGCAGGTCTGCACCAACGGCACCCGCGTGTTCGTGCCGCGCGCGCTGCGCAACGCCTTCGAGGCGCGGCTGCTGGCACGCGTGCAACGCATCCACATCGGCGACCCGCTGGACGCGCGCACCACCTTCGGCCCGCTAGTCAGCGCCGCGCACATGCAGCGCGTGCTGGACTACATCGAACAGGGCAAGGCCGAGGGAGCGCGCCTGCTGTGCGGGGGCGAACGTCTGCGCGATGGCGCGCTGGCACAAGGTTGCTATGTCGCACCGACCATCTTCAGCGACTGCACCGACGTGATGACCATCGTGCGCGAAGAGATCTTCGGACCGGTGCTGAGCCTGCTCACCTACGACGACGAAGACGAAGCGATCGCGCGCGCCAATGCCACCACCTACGGTCTGGCCGCAGGTGTGGTGACGCCCGACCTGGCGCGCGCGCATCGCCTGATCCATCGCCTGCAGGCGGGCATCTGCTGGATCAACACCTGGGGCGAGTCGCCGGCAGCGATGCCGGTGGGCGGCTACAAGCAATCCGGCGTGGGTCGCGAAAACGGCCTGGCCACGCTGCAGGCCTATACCCGCACCAAATCCATCCAGGTCGAACTGGAACGCTACGCGTCGGTGTTTTGACCGGCCGCCGCCACCTGGCAGCCGTCGCCGGCGATACCGGCGAGCTGCGCGAGCTGAAGCCTGTAGACCACGCCGCCATTTCGAACAAGAACAGCCGCCCACCGCGCAATCGTCTTGAAAGCCGCTTCACACCGGCACCGCAACAAGGAGAACCCCATGCAACGCGAATACGACTACATCATCATCGGCGCCGGCTCGGCAGGTAACGTGCTGGCCGCGCGCCTGACCGAAGATCCGGGCGTCAGCGTGTTGCTGCTGGAAGCCGGCGGGCCGGATTACCGGCTGGATTTCCGCACCCAGATGCCGGCGGCGCTGGCGTTCCCGTTACAGGGCCGTCGCTACAACTGGGCCTACGAGACCGAGCCGGAGCCGCATATGGACAACCGACGCATGGAATGCGGGCGCGGCAAGGGATTGGGCGGCTCGTCGTTGATCAACGGCATGTGCTACATCCGCGGCAATGCACTGGATTTCGACCATTGGGCCAAGCGGCCGGGCCTGGAAGACTGGAGCTACCGCGACGTGTTGCCGTACTTCCGCAAGGCCGAGACACGCGACATCGGCGCCAACGATTATCACGGCGGCGAAGGCCCGGTCAGCGTGGCCACGCCGAAGAACGACAACAACGTGCTGTTCCATGCCATGGTCGACGCCGGCGTGCAGGCCGGTTACCCGCGCACCGACGATCTCAATGGCTATCAGCAGGAAGGCTTCGGGCCGATGGACCGCACGGTGACGCCGCGGGGGCGTCGCGCAAGCACCGCGCGCGGCTATCTGGACATGGCACGTCCGCGCGATGGCCTGCACATCGTCACCCACGCCACCACCGACCGCATCCTGTTTGCCGGCAAGCGCGCGATCGGCGTGCATTACCTGGTCGGCAACAGCAGCGAGGGCATCGACGCGCATGCACGCCGCGAAGTGCTGGTGTGTGCTGGCGCAATTGCCTCGCCACAGCTGCTGCAACGCTCCGGTGTCGGCGCGCCGGATCTGCTGCGCGCACTCGACGTGCAGCTGGTGCACGACCTGCCCGGCGTCGGCCAGAACCTGCAGGACCACCTGGAGGTCTACATCCAGTACGCCTGCACCAAGCCGGTGTCGTTGTATCCGGCGCTGCAATGGTGGAATCAACCCGCCATCGGCGCGCAGTGGTTGTTCGCCGGCACCGGCACCGGGGCCAGCAACCAGTTCGAGGCCGGCGGCTTCATCCGCACGCGCGAAGAATTCGACTGGCCCAATATTCAGTATCACTTCCTGCCGGTGGCAATCAATTACAACGGCAGCAATGCGGTGAAGGAACATGGGTTTCAGGCGCATGTGGGTTCGATGCGCACCCCCAGCCGCGGGCGCGTGCATGCCAAGTCGCGCGACCCGCGCCAGCATCCGTCGATCCTGTTCAACTACCAGTCCACCGATCAGGACTGGCAGGAATTTCGCGATGCGATCCGCATCACCCGCGAGATCATCGCCCAGCCCGCACTGGATGCCTATCGTGGCCGCGAAATCAGCCCGAGCGCAGACTGCAAGACCGATGCCGAGCTGGATGCCTTCGTGCGCGCACGCGCAGAGACGGCGTATCACCCGTCCTGCTCCTGCGCGATGGGCACCGATGACATGGCGGTGGTCGACGGACAGGGCCGCGTACACGGCATGGAGGGCCTGCGGGTGATCGATGCCTCGATCATGCCGCGCATCATCACCGGCAACCTCAACGCCACCACCATCATGATCGCCGAGAAGATCGCCGACCGCATGCGTGGCCGCACGCCACTGCCGCGCAGCACCGCCGACTACTACGTGGCCGGCGATGCGCCTGTGCGCGGGTGATGCTAGAAAACGCAGTGCGCTACCCTGGGTCGAGTGCGCGGTGCCCTCACCGCTAGCAGGATACGCCGCAAGTACGTCCTTGTAGGCTCGGCGGCGGCATCCATGCCGCCACACGGTCCCGCAACCGGTGAGCACACCGCACCAGAAAATTTGCATGTTGCTTGCTAGAAGACCGTGTTCTGATCTCGTTGCGTTGCGAAGCTGATCGGATGTGCCATTACCGAACAACGCACGTCATGCAGTGCTTGCAGCCATGCACACCGACCAACTCGACTGGTCCTTGCCCGCTCACCGTCGCGGGACCTTACGCGGCATGGATGCCGCGTAAGAGCCTACAGGGACGTACTTGCGGCGTGTCCCGCGAGGGTGGGCGGGAAAGGGCCCTGCAGCGAGGTCACAGATCAACCGCTCTGCAATTGATCTATCCGCACTCTCCAATCACTTCAAGACAACCGAGATTTTCGGGTAGTAGCGTCCTGAGATGCAGTCCAACGCTAGCTAGTCGAGTGCGCGGCGCCCTCACCGCTCGCGGGACACGCCGCAAGTACGTCCTTGTAGGCTCGGTGGCGGCATCCATGCCGCCACACGGTCCCGCAATCGGCGAGGACACCGCACTAGAGAGTGGATCGGTGGTCGTGTGAAAAGCTGCTTGTTACTCGGGTTGAATCGGGAAGCTGATCGGATGCGCCATTACCGAGCAACGCACGTCATGCACTGCTTGCAACCATGCACACCAACCATCTTCGATGGTCCTTGCCCGTTCACCGTCGCGGGACCTTACGCGGCATGGATGCCGCGCAAGAGCCTACAGGGACGTACTTGCGGCGTGTCCCGCGAGGGTGGGCGGGCAAGGGCCCTGCAGCCAAGCCGCAGATCAGCCGCTCTCCGCTTTACGCCCGACCCGACCTGATGGACTAAAACTTCAAGTCGACCCGCGCATACCAGAAGCGTCCACCGGGGATGTCGTAGGTAGAGGCGTCGTAGCCATTGAGTGAGCACGACAGGCAGAGCGGCGGGTCCTTGTCGAAGACGTTGTTCAAGCCGGCCGTGAGCTGCAGCCCCTTGAGCCAGTCGACGCGATAGCCCAGCTGTGCATCGTGGTAGGTGATCGCATCCAGGCGATTGGTGCCTACTGCAGGATCGGAACACACCGCAAATTCCACTGCATCGCCGCATTGCTCGGTGAGTTTGGAGATGTGGCGCGCCGTCCACGACGCGGTCCAGTTGCCCAGCGACCAGTCCAGTACCGCGTTGCTGGTCCATTCGGGGATCGCGCTGTCCACCACTTCGATACCTGGCCCCTGCGGCTGGCGCTGCCCTGCTGCACCGAGTGCCTCGTAGCGGCCCACGAAGGTGTTCTGCCAGGACACCTTGAAACGGCCAAGCGCCGTCTCTGGCAAGGTCCAGAACAGGTCCACATCCCAACCGTCGGTCTTGATCGAACCCAGATTGGTCAACCGGTTGTTGAACGCATTGATGCCGCCGGTGGAGGCGCGCCCGATGCCATTGCAATACAGTGCGTCCAGGGTATCCACGCACAGATCCAGCTGGGTTTGCGCATTGATCGCCTGGATCGCGCCATCGACATGATGGCGATAGAACGTCATCTCCAGGTCGAGGCGGTCGGACCAGCTGGCATTGCTGGCAAAGCCAGGACTGAACACAAAGCCGGCACTGAAGCTGCGCGAACGTTCCGGATCCAGTTGCTCGTTGCCGCCGGTGGTGACCGAGATCTGCTGGTTGGCCTGTTGATAGCCGGCCGGCACACCGAGCGATGCGCAGTTCGCGGCGCTGCCGCGCGGCGCGGTGCCGCCCAGCCCGATCGAACACGGATCGGACAACTGCAGATCGGCGCGCGCGGCCGAACCGAACAGCTCGCCGATGGTCGGCGCACGGAAGCCCTCTGCATAACTGGTGCGCAGCACCAGCTCATCGGTGACCTGCCAACGCAAGCCGTACTTTGGCGTGAACTCACCACCGAAAGTGGAGTAATCCGAATAACGACCGGCGATATTCAGGTCGAGTTTGTCGCCCAACGACGAATTGGCGAAGATCGGGATATTGAGTTCGAGATAGGCCTCGTTGACGTCGTAGCTGCCTGACGTCGGCAACGACGGCACACCGTTGTAGCGCCCCGCCACGGTGAGCGGATCGGGTTGGTAGGACCCTTCGTATTTGCGGTATTCGTAGCCGGTGGCGAACGACACCGCACCACCGGGCAGCTGGAACAGCTCGCTGCTCAGATTGGCGGTGAACAGGCTCAACTCGTTCTGGCTGCGGTCGCGCACCACCGGCTGGATCCAGCGCAACATCTCCGGCGTGATGCTGCCGGCGCCGCTGAAGATATCCAGTGGCACGCAGCCGGCCACCGCCGCGCACGCGGCCGGATCGCCCAGGCCAAGGTTGATGTTGTAGAGGTTGTAGCTGCCGTAGTTGGTCTGTTCGGCCTTGTTCTTGCTGTACATGCCGTTGATGTCCCAGAACCAGGTGCGCGCCGCACCTTCGAAGGTGCCCACCAGACCGGTGCCGAAGTATTGCGTGTCGACCTGCTGCTCGAAACGGCGCGCCCCGCCTTCCACCGGGCGGCGGCCGATCTGGATCAGGTTGGTAGCCGAGTTCAGCTCGAAGCCGAACGGATTGAACGGATTGAGCGCGGAAATCACGATGTTGTCGGCCAGCGGATTGCCGGTGCCGGCATCGGGGCCGAGAAAGATCGGCTCGGGCGCCGCCTGGTTGGTCGACTCGCGCCGGTTGCCCAGCGCCTTGACGTACCACTGCACGTCGTCGTTGAAGTAATAGCGGAATTGCGCGAACACGCCCTTGCGCTCGGACGGTGTCAGCAACAGGTTCTGTTCTGCAAAGTTGTAGCGGTCTGCGGTGCCGAAGCAGTGGTAGTCGTCGCTGCGCGTACAGCCGGCGCTGCCATCGTATTGCGGCGTGCCGACGCCGGCGTTGGGCGTGAGGTTCTGGCGCACGCCGGTGTTGGGGTCGACGAACTGGAAGCGACCATCGGGCGTTGCCGAGCTGGCAAAGGTCAGCCCGGTGCCCGGGATCGGGAAGCGGGCCTGCGCGCGGTCGCGTGCGTAGATCGGATCCTGCTTGACGTAGCTGGCGCCCAGAAACAGGCTGAAATCCTCGCCACTGGTGCCCCAGGCCAGGTCCATGCCCTGGTTGGCGCCGTCGCCCTTGCCGTACTGCCCGTAGTTGAGCGTGACCTGCGCACCGTCGAAGCTGCGCCGGGTGATGATGTTGACCACGCCGGCAATCGCATCCGAGCCGTACAGCGACGAGGCGCCGTCTTCGAGTACCTCGATCCGCTCCACGATGGCCAGCGGAATGGTGTTGAGATCGGTCGACGAGCCCACGCCGGAGGCCGAAGACTCGTTGACCCAGCGGATGCCATCGACCAGCACCAGCACGCGCTTGGAGCCGAGATGGCGCAGATCCACCTGCGCCGAGCCGGCGCCCACACCGCCGCCATCGGGCGGGAAGCCGAAGTTGCCGGACGAATTGAATTTGGCGTTGAGCGCCGAACCCGACGCGGTGAGTTCCTGCAGCACCTCGCCGATCGAGGTCAGGCCGGTGCGTTCGATGTCGGCGCGGTTGAGCGTCTGGATCGGCACCTGGCCCTGCAATTCTGCGGTCTTGATGCGGGTGCCGGTGACCTGCACGCTGTCGAGCGTGCGCGTACTCGGGGCGGCCTCGGGCTGTTGCGCCCAGGCGAGTGTGGGAACCAGACACAACGACAACTGCACGGCCAGGCATGACCGCGGGGAGCCAATCAGACGCTTCATCCTTTCTCTCTCCAGAAGGACTGCTAAGTGTCCGCACGCCCCCGTGCCCTGCGGTCCGCCCCAACTTTTAAACGAAACCTTAACGCCCCGCAAGCCAACCATGCAGGCAGTGAGAGACGCTTCCCATTGCGCGCCGGGCCGCAGACCAAGACCGCGCGCCAACGGGACGCATCTGCGCCTCGCGGCGCAGGTCGCTGCCGACAGCGCTGACGGGCGTCGATCCTGCACGTATTCACTCAGGCGCGCGGGCGCGCTTCGGTATCATCGCGCAATGACTTATGCCCCCCGTCTTGCCACTGTTTTCGTCGGCCTGCTGTGCCTTGGCAGCACCACGCTGCATGCCCAAAGCCTCGACCCGCAACTGACCGCCATGCGCGATGCCATCGCCGCTGCAGAGCGCGGCCAGTCCGATGCCGGTCAGCTCGGTGCCCTGAGCCGTCACCCGCTCTATGGCTGGCTGGAATTTGCCACGCTCAAGCGCAACATCGACAACGTCTCCAACACGCAGGCGCAGGGATTTTTGCAGCGTTATGCAGGCCAGCCGGTGGCCGAAAGCTTCCGCAGCACCTGGTTGCCGGCGGTGGCGCGGCGCCAGGACTGGACCACGTTGCTGGCCAACTGGAAACCCACCGACAACGTCGGCCTGCGCTGTGCGCAGCTGACCGCGCGACAGGCAACCGGCAAGCTGGATGCGCAGTGGAGTCGCGATGCGTTGACGTTATGGCGTACCGGCAAGGGCCTGCCCGATGCCTGCGATCCGGTGGTCGCCGGGCTGGAGTCGCGCGGCGAGCTCATTCCGGCGCTGCGCTGGGAGCGCGTGGAGGCGGCCGCCGATGCACAACTGCCCGCGGTGATGCGCACGGCCGCACGCGGTCTGCCGGCAGCCGATCTGGCCCTGGCCAACGACTACGCCGCGTTTCTGGACAAGGTGCATCCGCGTGCATCGAGCTGGCCCAGAACCGAGCGCAGCCGGCGCATCGCGGTCGATGGCCTGGCCAAGCTAGCCAAGAGCGACCCGGATGCGGCCGAGCAGCAGTTGCCGCAGCTGGCCAGCGCGCTCGGTTTCAGCGAGGCGCAGCGCGGCCAGGTGCTGTACCAGATCGCGCTGTGGACGGTGGCGTCGTACCTGCCGGATTCGGCGCGTCGCCTCAATGCAGTGCCCGATGCCTCGTACGACGAGCGCCTGCACGAATGGCGTGCGCGCGAGGCGATGGCGCGCGGCGACTGGCCGGCCGCCTTGGCGGCGATCCGCAAGATGCCCGCCACCCAGCGCAGCGATTCGCGCTGGCAGTATTTCGAGGCGCGCCTGGCCGAGAAGACCGGCGCGGCCGCGGCTGCGCAGCCGCTGTATCGCGCAGCCGCGCAATCGCCGACCTTCCACGGCTTCCTGGCCGCCGATCGTCTGCAGCAGCCATATCGCCTGTGTCCGTGGGAGCCCAAGGACACCCCGCAGGCCAAGGCCGCCGTCGCGCGCGATCCGGCGTTGCTCCGCGCCATCGCCTTGTTCCAGATCGACCGCCCCGGTTGGGCCGTGGCCGAGTGGAACGATGCCGCGAGCCGCTTCGACGACACCCAGCGCCGGCTGGCGGTGCAGGTGGCCAGCGAGAATGGCTGGTTCGATCGCGCAGTGTTCGCGCTCGGCAAGCAGCCGGACGAACAACGCCTGTATGCATTGCGCTTTCCGCTGCATCACGACGACAGCATTCGCCGTGAAGCGGCCAAGAACGCGATCGACCCGGCCTGGGTGGCAGCGGAGATCCGTGCCGAAAGCATCTTCAATCCACGCGCGCGCTCGCCTGCCAACGCGATGGGCCTGATGCAGGTATTGCCGGGCACCGGCGCGGCCGTGGCCAAGGGCATCGCCCTGCCCGGTTATGCGGGCGCCACCAGCCTGTACGAGCCGGACACCAACATCGCCATCGGCACCGCCTATCTGCGCCAGTTGCTCAATACCTACGGCCTGCCCTACCTCACCATCGCCGCCTACAACGCCGGCCCGGGGCCGACCGGGCGCTGGCAATCGCAACGGCCTAACTTCGAGCCGGACTTCTGGATCGAGACCATCAGCTACAAGGAAACCCGTGAGTACGTCGCGCGTGTGCTGGCTTTCAGCGTGATCTACGACTGGCGGCTCAACGGCGACATGCTGCCGCTGAGCGATCGCCTGATGGGCAAGCTGGTGGACAAGCGCCTGAAACCGGTGTGCACGCCAGGCCAGGCGACCAATAACGCGGCGCAGGACTGAGCTCCCAGTCAGCCGCCGAACATGGCGGCCGGATGAGGTGATCGTGCTTGCGCGGTTGCGCGTGGTTGTCTTGGCCTGGGGCGCAAGCTAGGCGATGCCGCTCTGGTACTTGCCTTTCGTTCGCTCCTAGGCTTGAAGCTCTGTGGCTCTGTGGCTGTGAGGCTGTGAGGCTGTGAGGCCAACCAAGCCTTTCCCTTCCTTGCGTTGTTTCGGTGGATCGAAGGCTCGGGTCGTCGAGGGCGCGGTGCCCTCACCGCTTGCGGGACACGCCGTGAATCCGTCCGTGGAGGCTCGGTGGCGGCATCCGTGCCGCCACACGGTCCCGCAACCGGCAAGGACACCGCACCAGAAAGTTGGTCGGTAGTCACGTGAAAGTAGCTTGTTACACGACGTGCATTGGACGTTGGCCGTTGGGCCGGGCAAGTACATCACTATCCGAAATGCACATCACGCGCTGCTCTTACCCGTGCGCAGCAGACGTCCCGACTGGTTGCCGCTCGAAGTGCATCGCGCATTGAGCCGGCGCATCGGCATCAAGCAACGCGCATCAAGCATTGCGCTTAGCTGTGCACACCGACCATCTCGACTGGTCCTTGCCCGCCCATCGTCGCGGGACCTTACGCGGCATGGATGCCGCGTAAGAGCCTACAGGGACGTACTTGCGGCGTGTCCCGCGAGGGTGGGCGGGCAAGGGCCCTGCAGCAAAACCACACATCACCCCGCTCTACAGCTGATCTATCCGCAAAGCCGTACTGCCTTGCGGCATGTCCCGCGATGGTGGACGGGCAAGGACCCTGCAGCAAAGCCACACCGCACCGGCTCTACGGCTGATCTATCCGCAAAGCCGTAGGTCGTCCGCTGTGCCTTACGGCATGTCCGCGATGATGGGCGGGCAGAGGCCCTGCAGCCAAGCCTTGGATCAGTCGCCCTACGACGCACGCACCGCATCGGGCATCATGTCGCGATGAAGATCTATCTTGTTGGCGGCGCAGTCCGCGATGCCCTGCTTGGCCAGCCCGCTGGCGACCGCGACTGGGTGGTGGTCGGTGCCGATCAGGCGCAGATGGAACGCCTGGGCTTCAAACCGGTGGGGAAGGACTTCCCGGTGTTCCTGCATCCGCGCAGCGGTGAGGAGTATGCGTTGGCGCGTACCGAACGCAAGTCCGGGCGCGGCTATCGCGGCTTCGTGGTGGATGCCGATCCTTCGGTGACGCTGGAAGAGGATCTGCTGCGCCGCGACTTCACCATCAATGCGATCGCACGTGACGAGGACACTGGCGAGCTGTTCGATCCTTATGGCGGCGCGCGCGATCTGCAGGCGCGCGTGCTGCGGCACGTGGGGCCGGCCTTTGTCGAAGATCCCGTGCGCGTATTGCGCGCTGCCCGCTTCATGGCACGCCTGGCACCGCTTGGTTTCACAGTCGCGCCAGAGACCGCAGCACTGATGCGCGAGATGGCCGCCAGCGGCGAGCTGGACAGCCTGGTGCCCGAACGTGTGTGGCAGGAATTGCGCCGCGTGCTGGAGAGTGCACAGCCGTCGGCATTCCTGCGCACGCTGCACGACACCGATGCGCTGCGCGTCATCCTGCCCGAGATCAATGCGCTGTATGGCGTGCCGCAACGTGCCGAGTTTCATCCGGAGGTGGATACCGGCATTCACCAGGAAATGGTCAGCGACATGGCCGCGCGACTTGCGCCCGGCGACGCGCTGGTGGGCTTTGCCGCATTGACCCACGACCTGGGCAAGGCGCTCACGCCGGCGGAAGAATGGCCGCGCCACATCATGCACGAACAGCGCGGCGTTGCCCCGCTGCAGACATTGTGCGAGCGGCTCAAGGTGCCACAGGATTATCGCCAGCTCGCCATCACCGCCTGCCGCGAACACTTGAACGTGCATCGCCTGGCCGAACTGCGCGACCGCACCGTGCACGAGCTGCTGGTGCGCTGCGACGCGTTTCGCCGCCCCGAGCGCATCGCGCAACTCGCGCTGGTCTGCGAAGCCGACAAGCGTGGCCGGCTGGGCAGCGAAGACGCCGCATATCCGCAGGGCGAACAGTTCAAGCACCTGCACGCCGCTGCGCTGGCCATCAATGCGCGCGACCTAGCCGCACAAGGCCTGCAAGGCCCGCAGATCGGCGAGGCATTGGCGAAGGCGCGGATTGCGGCGATTGCGGCCGCAAGAAAGGCCGGCACATAGCCGATGCATCGCGCATACCGTTGTCGCAACACGACAGGGATGTAGCCGTGCCAAGCAAAGCGTTGCCGCTCAGATCCTGACTAGCGAAAGATCCCCGGGTCGAAATTGCAACCGCGAGCCGCCGCCATTGCAACAAGGCGGCTGCCCGAGAGCAGCCGCCCGGCCGACGTCACAGCTTGAAATTCAGGCTCAGCATGAAGGAGCGGCCGTTCTTGTAGATGTAGTACGGCTGGTTCTTGTTGCCGATATAGCTGAAGTAGGTTTCGTCCAGCAGATTGGTGGCTTCCAGCGCCACGCGCAGGCGCTCGGTGGCCTGGTAGCCGAACGAGGCATCGACCTGGGTGAATGCATCGGTCATCTGCTGGCCGTTGAGGCGGCCGATCTGGGTGAAGTATTCCGAGCGCCAGCCCAGATTCACCCGCGCGCTCCATTTGCCCTGCTCGTAGTACGGGCTGATGTTGTAGGCGTTGCGCGAGTTGTACGGCAGG
Source organism: Xanthomonas sp. LMG 8993 (assembly GCF_009835065.2). Lineage (NCBI taxonomy): Bacteria > Pseudomonadati > Pseudomonadota > Gammaproteobacteria > Lysobacterales > Lysobacteraceae > Xanthomonas > Xanthomonas sp. LMG 8993. Next base: position 369,079 of record NZ_QVIF02000003.1, read on the forward strand.
CTGTAATCGCCGTCGGTCTTGGAATCGGAATAGGTGTAGTTGGCCACCACGCCGAACCCGTTGCCAAAGTTGTGCTGCAGGTTGAGCGCAACGCCGCGCACCGTGGCATCGCCGGCGTTGGTCGGCACGGAGGTCTGATAGGTGCTCGAGCCGCCGGTGGCGTTGTTGAAGAACACCCGGTCTTCCACGGTGGTCAGGATGTAGTTGGAGATATCGCGCGAGAAGAACTCGCCGCTGAGCAGACTGCTGTCGGAGAAGTACCACTCCAGCGATGTGCCCAGGTTGGTGGACTCGTACGGACTCAATCCAGGATTGCCCGTGGACGCGGTGAGCGTGGTGTCGTCGGTGGCCACGTACGGGGTCATGTTGGTGTAGCGCGGCCGTGCGATCACCTTGGACGCAGCAAAGCGCAGCATCAGATCGTCGCGCAGGTCGTAGGCGATGTTGAAGGACGGCAACCACTTGCCGTAGCTGTTGAGGAAGTTGACCGGCGTATAGCCGCCACCGGGCGCATAGCTGAAACCATCGGTGGAATCGCGGGTGTGCACGTAACGCACGCCAACGTTGCCGCGATAGCGCTCGCCGGAAAAGTTGCCCTGCAGGAACCAGGCGCGGTTCTGTTCTTCGATGCTGTAGTTGCCGGCGTAGCTGATCGGCAAGCCGTCATCGCCTTCAAGGCCACCGATGTACTGGCTGATGGCGCCGCTGTTGATGGTCGACCAGCGCTGCATGTCGGCGCTGGTCGACAAGCCGTCCAGATAGCCCGACGGCGTGGTGCCCGGCGAGAACGCGGCCAGCGTGCTGCCGTCGTTCGGGGTCCAGGTGCGGCTGTAGGAGGACTGCCCGGTGGCGTGATTGGTCAGCTTGATGCCGGTCAGGATCTGGGTGAACGGCCCCCACTCCACCGCATGGTCGAAGTCCAGCTGCAGGTAGCGTTCCTTGTCGTATTGCGGGCTGTGGCTGGCCGAGGCGTTGTTGAGTTGCATCGCCGCCGCGTTGGTGGGGTCGGTGCTGTAGTCCATCGCGGTACGACGCCCGTCGATGTTGTAGCTGTAACCGGCGAGGTTGCGGAACTGGATGCCGTAGATGCGCTCGGCACCGCCCTGTGAACTGGTGTAGCCCACCTGGCTGGACGCATTCCAACCATCGCCATGCCAGTCGGTGCGTAGATGGATGCTGCCGGTGCTGACCTCGCTGTTGCGCAGGTAGCCGTCCAGGTAGGTGTTGGACTGGTCGCCGAACGTACCCGAGGTCGCCACGCCGTTCTCGAAGCCCAGCGCCTGCGCATCGCCGGGGGTGGAACCCCAGTAGCCGTAGCGGCTCTGGTTGTAGTTGTCGAAACTCTCCTTGACGTACAAACCGGTCAGGTTGAGCTCGAAATCGGCATCCGGCTTCCACTGCAACGCCGCGCTGACGCCGTCGCGCTTGCGCGTCTGCTGGAACAACGCGGTGTTGATCGAGGTTGGAAACACGCCGGTGTTGTTGCCGACCACAGACGCCGGGAACCCTGCGCCTTGCACATTGTCGTAGCCGAAGATCTCCACGCCATCGCGGCGCAACACGCGCTGCGAATGCATCACCGAGGTGAGCACACCGAGCGTTTCATCCTGGTTTTTCCAGCTGTACAGCGCCGAGGCATTCGGCTTGCCCTCCTCGGAACGATCGTTGTAGCCGTAGCTCAGCGTGCCGGTCAGCGTGTTGCGCTCAAGGTCCAGCGGCTTGCGCGTGTGCACGATCACGGTGCCACCGATGGAGCCCTCGTCGATGCGTGCCTCCGGTGTCTTGTAGACCTCCATCAGGCCGACCACTTCCGGCGCCAGCGTGCTGTAGTTGAACGAGCGGCTATCCGGGTCGTTGGGATCGCCGCCCCAACTGGTGGAGGCAATGGTCTGGCCGTTGAGCAGCACGCGATTGAGTGCCGGGTCGGTACCGAGGATGCTGACCTTCTCGCCTTCGCCGAACTGGCGATCCACGGTGATGCCGGACAGGCGCGACAGCGACTCGGCGACGTTGGTGTCTGGGAATTTGCCGATGTCTTCGGCGCTGATCGCATCGACGATCGCATCGGCATTGCGCTTGACGTTGAGTGCCTTGCCGAGGCTGGCCTGATAGCCGACGACCTTGACCTCGTCCAGCGTGGATACCGAGGGATTGGTTTGCGCGGGCGCCTGTTCCTGCGGGGCTGCAGCCTGCTCCTGCGCACCTGCGGGCAACGCGGCAAGACCTGCCAGGGTAGCGCCACCGATCAACAGGCCGCGGACTGCAGTGCTCAATGGGGTACGACGCAGCGGGTGCGCATGACAGAACAGGTGACGGGACAACTCGAACACACGGGAAGACGGCATTGCGTAGACCTCTTGACGGATGTCAGGTGGCAACCATGTGGTTGCACGACAACGCGCGATGCGCGTGACATGCCCGCACTCCGTCCCCTGTGCCGGATGCGAGCAGCGTCCCGCACTGCCGTAGCGGCGTGCGGGTCAGCGCCAGTCCGACCAGCGGCCGGACGACAACGCTTTCAAGAATTCAGAAGTGGCTCCTGCTCGCTGACAACGTTATCAGCGAAGGTGCCTTTCGCAGCCGGGGCTGTCAACTCGCTGCCACAAAAGCCCAGTTTCATGCCTGAAACCGCACCGACGACGCAGATATTGGAATGACAGCGTGATCGTGTTCGCACTCATATGCATCGACGATGCAGACCACTGCGCGTAGCGGCCTGATGCCACAAGGCTGCGCAGCCGGATGTTGCGATGCAGAGTGTGTTGCAGGCTTTGTTGTGGTGGATGGTGTACGCAGTGCATTGCCAAACTACCGCGATCGCATTGCTGACCTGCGGCAAGCGCATGCGGCTGCAGTCATCGTCGAGCGTCTACTGCAACGGAAAGCGCGTCGGTTGCACTACGTGTCGCGTGACGCCGAAAGCGCCCGGGTTCTGCTTGGCTGCTCCAGCGTTCAACACTGATGCCTTTCCGGAGCTTGGCGAAAGCACGCCCTGCACTCGCGCACGCACGCACGCTCATGCTGCAGCGTACCGACGATGGCGGTTCACCGAAGACACGACTGCAAACAAGGTTTCAAGCGCATCGCGCCGCACGAACGGGTTCGTGCGGCGGCGCGCGGACTTACTCGCGCTGACCGGCCACCCAGGTGGCAAGTACCTGCACGTCGGCATCCACCAGCACCAGGTCGGCCTGATAGCCGGGTGCAATGCGGCCCAGGCGCTGGCCCAGGCCGATGCATTGCGCCGGATAGGTGGACGCCATGCGCGCGGCTTCGGCCAGGTCCACGCCCAGCCACTGCACGCTGTTGCGCACGGCCGTGGCCATGTCCAGCGCCGAGCCGGCCAGTGCGCCGTCGGCATTGCGTACCACGCCGTCCACGGCGGTGATGGTTTCGCCGTACAGGTCGAAACTGGGGCTGTCGGCACCGACCATCGGCATGGCGTCGGTGACCAGCAACAGCTTGCCGCGCGGTTTGGCGGCCAGCGCCACGCGCAGGCTGGCCGGGTGCACGTGCACGCCATCGACGATGATGCCGCACCACACATCGGGGTCTTCCAACGCGGCGCCGACCGCGCTGGGCTCGCGCCCGGTCAGCTGCGACATCGCGTTGTACAGATGGGTGAAACCACTGACGCCGGCGGCAATGCCGTCGCGCGCCTGCTCGTAGCTGGCCGCAGTGTGGCCGGCAAACACGGTCGCGCCGCCGGCGACAAAGGCGCGGATGTCGTCCAGCGGCACGCGCTCGGGTGCGAGCGTGATCAGGGTGACGCCGTTGTCCAACGAGGTATCGACGGCAATCTCGTGCGCGTCGGGCAGGCGGAACTTGTGCGCGTCGTGCGTGCCCTTGCGGGCCGGGCTCAGGTACGGGCCTTCCAGATGAATGCCGAGCACGCCGGGCACGCCTTGCGCGATGGCCTGGCGCGTGGCGGCGATCGCCTCGGCCATCACCTCGGCGGTGTCGCTGATCAATGTCGGCAGCATGCCGGTGGTGCCGTAGCGGCGATGCGCCGCCGCGATCGTGGCCAGCGCCTGCGGGTCGCGCGCATTGTTGAACAACACGCCACCACCGCCGTTGACCTGGATGTCGATGAAGCCGGGCAGCAAGGTGGCGCCGCCCAGATCCACGCGCGTATGCGCCTGCGCAACGCGCGCATCGTCGGCCGCCACCACCGCCTGGATCTGCGTGCCGGCCAGCAGGACCACCAGCCCATCCTGCAAGCCATCGTCGGTGAGCACGCGTGCATTGCACAACGCTTGAATCGGGGAAGCATCCATGTTCAAACGGTTTCCGTGACCTTGTTCAAGTGCGGCGGCAGATCGGGATTGTTGCCACGTTGCAGGGCCAGCGCGTTGATCGCGCGGTAGAAGCTCTGCACGGTCAGCAGCGGCGCGCTGGCCGGGTGCGCCGCATCCACGAGCGGCAGGTCGCCGTCGGGGGCGGCCAGCCACACCTGCGCGCCACGCGCGCGGAATTCGGCCGCGAGCGCACGCGTGCCGGCGCCGGTTTCGTCGGGCTGGGCGAACACCAGCACCGGGAAGCCCGGCCCCACCAGCGCCATCGGGCCGTGTTTGACCTCGGCCGAGCTGTACGCCTCGGCATGCAGGCCGCAGGTTTCCTTGAACTTCAGCGCCGCTTCCTGCGCCGCGCCCAGGCCCAGGCCGCGACCGAGCACGAACAGGTTGTGTGCCGGCACCAGGCCGGCAGTGAGCGCGGACCAGTCGGCCTGCCAGGCGGCGCGCAACTGCTGCGGCAGTGCCTCTACCGCCGCGAGCAGGGCCGGGTCGTTCTTCCACACCGCGCCCAGGTGCAGCAGCGCAGCCAGCGAGGCGAGATAACTCTTGGTGGCGGCAACGCTTTTTTCCGGGCCTGCGCCCAGCGGAATCACCACCTCGGCCAGCTGCGCCAGCGGTGAATCCTCGACGTTGACCAGCGCGACCACGCGCGCGCCGGCCGCCTTGGCGGCCTCGGCATTGCGCAGCAGGTCCGGGCTCTTGCCCGATTGCGAAATCACGATGTACAGCGCACCGCGCAACTGCAGCGGCGATGCGTAGACCGAGCCCACCGACGGCGATGCAGAGGCGGTCACGATGCCCAGTTGTGTTTCGAACAGATACTTGGCGTAGGTCGCTGCGTGATCGGAACTGCCGCGTGCGCAGGTCACCACGAACGGCGGCGGCGTATCGCGCAGCGACTGCGCGAGGGCGGCGACGGTGTCGGCATTGCGGGCGAACTGTGCGGCGACCACGTCAGCGGTCTGCGCCGCCTCGCGGAACATCAAGGTCTCGGTTTCGGTGGGAAGGCTCATCGTGCTCAGGCGGATTCGGGAGGAAGGGATTTGGCGGACGGCGTCTGCGCCGGTGCAGTGGAACCGCGCACCACCAGCTGCGGCACGAAGCCGCGGTTCTGCAATTGCGCGGGCTGGTCGTCGTAGGCATCGCTGCGCAGCTGGCTGATCAACAGGCGTGCGGCATGCCGCGCGATGTCGTCGGTGGCCTGCTTGGCGGTGGTCAGCGCCGGCCAGGACTGGCGCGAGAACGGGCTGTCCTCGAAACCGGCGATCGACAATTGATACGGCACGTTCATGCCGGTGGACTTGGCTGCGGCCAGCACGCCCGCGGCGATTTCATCGTTGCTGCCGAAGATGGCGGTGGGCGGCTCGCGCAACGACAGCAGCCGGCGCGCGCCACGGAAGCCGTCGTCGAAGGTGTAATCGCCGGGAATCACCAGGTGCTTGTCCAGGGTGATGCCGTAGTCCTTCAACGCCGCCTCGTAACCGGCGTAGCGCTCGCCGCTGGAGCGGTGCTGCGGGCCACCCCACAGGAACCCGATGCGCTGATGGCCCAACTGGACCAGATGCTCGGTGATCTCGTAGGCGGCAGCGCGGTCGTCGATATAGACGCAGGGGCCGTCGCCCGGATCGTCGGTGGCGGCGATGATGCGCACGCTCTTGATGCCGCGCGCAGCCAGGCCGGCCATCAACTCGGGGCGCTCGGACATCGGTGCGGTCAGCACCACGCCGGCCAGCCGCGAGCGCTGCACCCATTCGGCCAGTTCTTCGGCCAGCAATGGCGAGGTGGAATCGCACGGATGGATCTGCAGGCCGAAGCCGGTTTCGCGGCAGGCCGCCAGCACGCCGTTCTGGATGCCGATGATGTGATACGGGTTGGGATTGTCGTAGACCAGGCCGATCACGAACGGCGTGCCGCTGCGCAGGTTGCGCGCGGACGGATCGGGTTCGTAGTCGAGATCGGCGATGGCGCGCAGCACGCGCGCGCGCGTGGCCTGCATCACCGACGGTTCGTTGTTGATCACGCGCGACACGGTCTTCAACGAGACCTTGGCGCGCTCGGCGACATCTTTGATGGTGGGCCTGCGCATGGGTATGCCTTGTTCGTCGGAACGCATCATGCTGCCTGGTTCACTTGGCCTGGGCCGGCAGGCCCACACGGTAACCGCGCAGCGAATAGAACAGGATGTACAGATAGCACGGCACCATCAGCGCAGCGAACACGACCTGGAAGTCGTAGTGCTGTTTGAGAATGGCGAACAGCTGCGGAATGATCGCGCCGCCGGCAATGCCCATGACCAGCAAGGCCGAACCGATCTCGGTGAAGCGGCCGAGCCCGCGGATGGCCAGCGGAAAGATCGCCGGCCACATCATCGCGTTGGCAAAACCGAGCGCGGCCACGAAGCCCACCGACACATAGCCGTGGGTCAGCAGCGCGCCCAGCGAAAACAGCACGCCCAGCACCGCCGACACGCTCAGGTAGCGCGCCTGCGAGATCACACCCGGAATCAACGCCAGGCCGACGATGTAGCCAACCAGCATCGCGCCTAGCGTGTAGGAGGTGAAGATCTTGGTGCTGTCCAGCGGCAGATTGAAGCCGTGGCCGTAGGTGCCGATCGCATCGCCGGCCATTACTTCCACGCCCACGTAGACGAACAGGCACAACACGCCCAGCCACAGGTGCGGGAACTGGAAGATGCTGGACTTCTGCACGCCAACCGCGCTGCCGGGCGTGGCATTGGCCTCGGAGGCCCGCAGCTCCGGCAGCGGCGAGAACAGCACGCCGATCGCCAGCAACAGCAGCACCCCGGACATCACCAGATACGGTGCGTGGATCTTGGCGGCGAAGGCCGTGAGCAACTGCTGCTTGGTCGCCGCATCGGCGCTGGCCACCTGCGCGGACAGATCGCCGATGCCGTGCAACACCAGCGAGCCAATCAGGATCGGCGCCAGGATGCCGGCGATCTTGTTGCAGATGCCCATCAGCGCGATCCGCCGCGCCGCGCTCTCGATCGGCCCGAGGATGCTGATGTACGGGTTGATCGCGGTCTGCAGCAGCGCCAGGCCGCTGCCGATCACGAACAGGCCGCCCAAGGCGCCCGGATACCAGCGCTGGGTGGCGAACTGGCCGAAGCCGGCCGCGCCCACCGCCATCACCACCAGGCTCAGCGCCAGCCCCTTCTTCATACCGGTGCGCTTGAGGATCCACGACGCCGGCAGCGCCAGGAAGAAATACGACAGGTAGAACACCATCAGCACTAGGAAGGCGTTGACCTCGTTGAGGTCGAACGCCAGCCGCACGAAGGTGATCAGCGGCCCGTTGATCCAGGTGAAGAAGCCGATGATGAAGAACAGCACGCCGACGATGGCGATCGAGACAACGGGATTTGCGGGCCTGGCGGTAGTCATGGATCGGCTGGCTCTTGAGTTGTCGGTTGGGGGGCGCCGCGCTGGATCAGCGACGCAGTTCGGCGACGAAATCGTAGAAATCGTTGTGGCAATAGGTGTCGGTCAATTCGATCGCGCTGCCGTCGCGCGCATAGCCCACGCGCACCACATGCAGAATCGCCTCGCCGGTCTTCATGCGCAGGTGTTCGGCCAGCCGCGCGGGCAGATTGATCGCGCGGAAGTACTGCAGCGCGCGCACCACCGGGGTGCCCTGCGCATCCAGGTAGCTGTAGAGCGAATCGCCGATCTGCTGCGGGTCGGCGACGATGCGCTGCGGCAACACTGCATGCTCGTAGGCCATGACCCGGTCGTCGGCGCTGCGCAGGCGGGTCAGCGAGGCCACCGCCGCGTCCGGCGACAGGCCCAGCCGCAGGATCTCTTCGCCATGCGCCGGGCGCAGCCGCCGCTCCAGCCAGCGCGTGCCGGGCTCGTAGCCCTTGATGCGCAGCGTCTCGCTGAAACTGGTCAGGCCGCTGAGCTGGTGCTGGATCTGCGTGGTGACGAAGGTGCCGGCGCCCTGCCGGCGCGAGACCAAACCCTGTTCGACCAGCACGTCCACGGCCTGGCGCAGCGTCACCCGCGAGATCTGCAGCCGCTCGCACAGCTGGCGCTCGGCCGGCAGCGCCTCGCCGGCCTTCCACTGCGCGCCGCGGATCTGCTCGTCCAGCTTGCTCGCCAGTTGCAGATACAGCGGCGTCGGCGCGGAGGCGTCCAGCGTCAGCGCGTCCATCCGGGGGTCGGTGTCCGTCCTGGCTTCGGTTTTCGGTTTGGCCATTGCCTGTCCTCCGGACCGACTTGGATTCGTTAGGTCCAATATAGTACCAATTTGCCTGCAGCGCATTAGCGGCTGTGGATCGTCGGGAGCGGTGACAGGCCCTGGCTGACGCAGGCGTCCACCGCGCTCAAGGGCGGGATGCATGCCGATGATCAGGCCGGTGCGGCACTGTCCGCGCCCCGGGGCTGCGTCACCGGTTGCCGGGTCGGGCAATCACAGCCGCAGATACCAGCGCCGCCGATCCATCCACCAGCCCACGCACCAACACAGCAGCGTGTAGCTCAGCGCGCACAGCAGCGACCCGAGCGGGCCCGGCGCGATGCTCTGGAACACGCGGATGCCGGCCCAGGCGTACAGGTCCAGCCCGGAACTGCCGGCCGGGAGCAGCCGCAGCACCACCACGAACAGTTCGGAGAACAGGTAGATCGCCAGCGGGTTGCGCCCCAGTACGGTGAAGAAGCCGCTGCCGCCGCTCCAGCCGCGCAACTCCAGCAGGTAGACCAGGACGCCCAGCGCCAGCAGATCCAGGCCTACCGTGCAAGCGACGAACGACCCGCTCCAGAGCTTCTTCGACAGCGGCCAGGCCGGGTGCCAGAGCAACGCCAGCAGCACCAGCCCCGCGCCCGCCAGCAACAGGCTGCGCGTGGCGGCACCGGTCTTGCCGTGCCGCTGCATGAAGCGCCCGCCCAGATAGCCGGCCAGCACGTTGACCGTGGCCGACAGCGTGCCAAGCAGGCCCTCGGGGTCGAAGCCGCCATCCTTGCGATACAGATGCGCATGCCCGTACAGCCACAGGTCCAGCCGGGTGCCGGCGTTGCCGGTCTTGCTCAGCTCCGCACCGGGCTCGCCAAAGACGTACAGCAATGCCCAGTAGCCCAGCAGCAGCGCGACGCAAACCGGCGCGATAGCGCGTGGCGGCAGATAGCGCACCAGCAGCGCTGCGAGCAGATAGCACAGGCCGATCCGCTGCAGCACGCCGGTCAGGCGGAGTTGATCGACTGCAGTGAACGCCCATCCACCATCGGGCTGCGGGTGGAAGAACGGAAACCAGTACATCAGCACGCCGCACATCACGATCAGCGCGGCGCGCTTGCTCACGCGGGCGAGGAACTGCCGGTGCGGCGTGCCGGTGGCCAGCGCAAAACTCATCGCGCTGCCGACGGCGAACAGGAACGAGGGAAACACCAGATCGGCAAGCGTGAAGCCGAACCAGGCCGCGTGGGTCAGCTGCGCATATGGCTGCGCGCCGGGCCCGGCGGTGTTGACCAGGATCATCAGGAAGATGGTCAGGCCGCGGAACACGTCCAGCGACAGGAAGCGTTCGCGCCTGGGTGCTGCGGTTGCGGCACCAGCTGCAGCAGGGAGTGTTTGTGCGCTCATTGCAGTTCCTTGCCCAGCGACTGCAGGGGAAGCGTGCTGCCCGTGGCGAGTGTCGCTGCTTCGGTACGGAAGCGCTCATGGAGGGCCGCGATGTGCAATATGGATCTGCTCATTGGGCAGTACCTTGCGTGGTGCCGCGAATGGCACCGTGCGCCATGCCGTGCACGTCGCCTTGGGCAATGCCTTGCGTTGCACTGTGCGTACTGCCTTGCACATTGCGTTGCATGGCGCTTTGCAAACCCTCTTGCGCGTCCACCTGCGCCAGCAAGCCGCGCAGCAAGGTCAGTGGGTCGCGGGGTGGCTGTCGCTTCGGCACTTCGTCCTGCGCGGCCCATTGGCGCTCCCACGCGGCAAGCTGCGCGTTGACTGCCGCTGCGTCGAACGGTGTGCCCGCCTTGCGTGCGGCGCGGTATGCGCCGAGAAAGCGCGTCCAGCGCTGCAGATAGAAATCCGCGTACATGCCCTGCCATGCCTTGGACGCGTAATCGGCCAGGTTGCCGTCGCCGCCCCAGATGCTGACCTGCGCACGTGCATTGCCGACATAGGCACGCCGCAGTGCGGCATCGTTGCCGGCGGCCGCAGCGGCCTGGCCGCTCCAGTCGGCCAGGGTTTCGTGCTGGCCGCCGACCAGTGCATCCAGCCCCTGCACCACTTGCGTGGTGCGCGCCAGCAGCGCATCGCCGCGTGCGAACTCGCCGGCGTCGTAGGCCTGCACCACCGCCTGCAATTGACGGTCGGCGTGCAGGCTCAGGTAATGCCGTGCGTCTTCGATCAGGTCGTAACGGTATAGCGGCGCGTCGGCATAGCGGTCGGCCTGCTGCAGCAACGCGTCGATGGCGCGGCGCAAGCGTTGCGGATCGCCGGGGCGGTCGTCGAAGCCAATGATGTCGGCGGTCGGCCGCTTGAACAGCAGATACGCGCCGGCGCGCTTGTTCCACCAGCGCGGCGACCAGTAGCGGGTCTGGTAGATGCCCGCTTCCAGATCCGACCAGGCCTGCAGCAAGGCCGCATCGCTGCGGCCGTAGCGCGCGCGGGTGTATTGCGTGAGCCATTGCGACCAGGATTGTTGCGGGCCCTCCCAGGCCAGCGCGTAGAGATAGTCGTAGACCACCGAGTTGCTGTGCAGCCCTTCCGGAAACACGCCAAAGCCGCGCAGGTTGCGTTTGTCCGGATCGGCCAGCAAAGCCTGCAGATCGTGTCGATAGAACGCGAAGTCGCCGTACAACGGATTGCTGGCGCCGTAGTTGTGCACGTAGCCATAGATCCACTGCTTGTTGTCGAAGGCCTGCGCCGCCTTCCAGGTGCCGGGATAGCGGTCGTTGCCGATGTCCAGCACCATCAATCGCGCGTCGGGTACCTTGCCGAGAAACGCGGCGATCGCCTGCGGTTGCCAGAACTCGCGGTCGGCACCGAACAGCCAGCCCTGCATCACCCAGGTGGCCTGCGGATTGACCTGCGCGATGGAGCGATACAAGGCCTGCCCGTATTCGGCCAGGCGTGCATCGCGTTGCGCCGCCGGCACCGCCTTGGCACGTGCGGCATCGGAGTTGGCGATGCTGTCGCCGTACTTGGCGGCGGCCACGTCGCTGCCGTCGTCGGCCACCGGCGGCAGCATCTCGTTGAAGGCGTCGGCCAGATAGAACTCGCCTGCACCGTAGGCCTGCGTGTACAGCTCCAGGAACCGGCGCGCGACCTGGGCGAACAACGGATCGCGTGGATCCAGCCAGTAGGTTTCGTGGAAGCCTTCCCAGGCGCGCATGCGGTAGATGCGCGCGTTGGGATGCGCCTGCGCGAATGCCTTGGGCACGTAGCCGGCAAACGCCGGCAGCACCGGCTGCATGCCCAGCTCGCGCATGCGGGTGAGGATCTGCGTCTGCAGCACGCGCTTGCTGTCGATCCATTGCTGCGGCAACGGTGCACGATAACCTTCGATATTGCCCATGCGCTGCCACGGGGTGAAGGCGGGGCCGGAGAAATACTCCGCCAGCGCGTCATCGCCCACGTCGAACTCGCGCCACAGCGCCTGCCAGATCGCCTCCTGCCCTTCCATCGCCAGCGGCATGTCGATGCCGTGCAGCGCCATCCAGTCGATCTCGCGCTGCCAGCGCGGCCAGTCCCAGAACGGCGTGGTGTAGCCGTAGGTGCAGGTGTTGAGATAGGCGCGATGGGCAAACGGCGTGCGCACCTGGCCGCTGCTGTAGGCCGGCCATTGCGCCGGCAGCGCCACGCGGTCGCCTTCCCAGCTCATCGAGGCCGCACCGGCCTGGCCCAGATAAGCGTAGGCGCCACGCGCCAAGGCCACCTGCGAGGAGCCGGCAATGCGCACCGTGTCGCCGCCGGCATCGATGCGATACCAGTCCGCGCCGTCGCCGCGCGGTGCCACGCGCATCTCGAACTGGGTGGCGCGTGCGCCGATCAGGCGTTGCAGCACCGCCTGTGCGGGCGGTGTAGCCAGCACGGTGAGGGGAATGGCGAGCAAGGCGCCCAGCACTGCGCCGGCGAACAGCCGCGCGGGCGACGACGGGAAAAACGATGAGGTAATCATGGCGAGTTCCGATACTGCACGGTGACGACGTCGTGGAATCCAAACGGTTGATCCGCAGCGACCTGCAGGATCACCGCCAGCGTGCGCGCGCCGGTCGCGGGTGCAAGCGCCAACTTGATCGGTGTGCCGGCCGCCGCCTGTGTCACTGCACGGCCATCCAGAAACACCTGCGCCGGCCCGCTGAGGCGGCCCAGGTCGAGCATGCCGCCGTGGGCCTGCACGCCCTGCCACGGCGTGAACCGGGTGCGGTACAACACGTAGCCGGCGCGTTCGGGCGCGGTTTCCAGGGTGCCGGGCAACGTGTTGCTCCAGCTGTTGTTGTCGTTGGGGCGGCGCGAGAGATCCGGTGCCGGCGGCTGCGCGAAGGCGGCGGTGTGGCGCCAGCTCTCGACCACCATCACCGGCGCCACGATCGGCACCGCGGCCGGCAGCGGCACCGCCACGCACGCGATCTCGATCACCGCATCGCGCACGCCTGCGCTGCGCGCCTGCAGCCGTAATACGCCTGCGCCACGCTCGGCCTGCACGATCGCCTGCGCCAGCCCGTTGAACAGGGCCACTTGCATGCCCCGATCGGCGGCGTGTGCATTCGGGTCGCCATTGCCAACCCCCAGCAAGCGGCCGCCGCTGATCTGCAGCGTCAGCATTGCATTGCAATCGGGCACGTGGCGACCCTGCGCGTCCACCGCTTCCAACGTCACCGGCTGCGCATCGCGGCCATCGCCGCGTAGCTGGGGGCGGTCGGGCGTGAGCCGCAGCGCAACCGCTGCGCCGGTGGTTTCCACCCGCGTACGCGCCACCTCGCGGCCGTCGCGCCAGGCCACCGCTTCCAGCACGCCCGGCGCATAGTCCACCTGCCACTGATTCATCTGCGCGCGATCCACCGCCTGTTTGCCCAGCGAGCGGCCATTGAGCCACAGCTCCACCTGCGCGGCATTGCAGAACGCCATCACCTTGATCGGCCGGCCTTCGCGGCCGGGCCAGTTCCAGTGCGGCAACAGGTGCAGCACCGGCGCGTCGTCGATCCACAGCGCGCGGCGCAACCAGTAGGCCCCCTTGGCAAATCCGCATTGATCCATGATGCCGAAGAACGCGCCCACCGACGGCCATTCGAACGGCGTGGGTTCGCCGCGATAATCGAAGCCGGTCCAGACGAAGCTGCCGGCGACGAACGGGCGTTCGGCAATCAGCTGCCAGGCACGGCGGTGGGTATTGCCCCAGTCCGCGGCCAGGCTGTCGTCTTCGGCCACCACGTGCGCGTCCAGGTCGGTGAACCACGCGCCGCGGGTCTGGAACGCGCTGGTGTCCTCGCTGGACAGCATCGGCGTGCGCGGCCGCGCCGCATGCACGCGGTCGTAGTTGAACTGGCGGTAGTTGAAGCCGAGCACGTCCACCACATCGGCCGCGCCACGGGTGGCGAACATGCCGTCGTTCATGCCGGCGGTGATCGGGCGGCTGTCGTCGAGCGCGCGCACGGCGCTGGCGGCGCGCGCCATGATCGCGTAACCGGTGGCGGTGCCCTGCAGCGGCTCCTCGTTGAGCAGCGACCACAGGAACACGCTGGGATGGTTGCGCTGGCGCCGCACCATGTTCTGCAGCAGCGCCACATACTCGGGTGCGGGATTGAACAGCCTGTTCTCGGCCATCACCAGCATGCCGAGCCGGTCGCAGGCCTGCAGCAGTTCCGGTGCCACCGCGTGATGCAGGCGGATGGCATTGCAGCCCATCGACTTCAAGCGCTGCAGGCGAAACGCGTGCAAGGCATCGGGCAGCGCCACCCCGACGCCGGCATGGTCCTGATGCAGGCATACGCCCTTGATCTTGAGCGGGCGGCCATTGAGGAAGAAGCCGTGGTCGGCATCGAAGCGCAGGCTGCGAAAGCCGATCTCGCACTCGGCATGGTCGCTGCGGCCGTCCGCGCCACGCATGCTGGCCTGCACGCGGTACAGCACCGGCGTGTCCACGCTCCAGCGCTGCGGTTGCGGCACCGACATGCTGATGGCCGCCTGCACGGTACCGAATGCAGCCACGCGCAGTTGCGTCTCGCCACTCGCCACGACAGCACCGTCTGGGTCGCGCAGCGCCACATCCACCCACGCCTCGGCAGGCTGTTCGCCGCTGTTGACCAGGTCCAGTTGCACCGTCAGCTGCCAGAGATCGCCCGGGCCTTCGCGCGGCACCGCCGCCAGGCCATCGCCGGCGATATGCAAGGGCGCACGCAGCACCAGCCAGGTGTGCCGGTAGATGCCGCCGCCTTCGTACCACCAGCCGTCCATCGCCTCGGCATCGACGCGGATGGCGATGCTGTTCACGGCATTGCCGTAGCGCGCGACCGGCGTGAGATCGATGACCAGCCCGTTGTAGCCGCTCCAGCTGCGCGCCATCAGCATGCCGTTGACCCACACGGTGGCATGGCTGGCGATGCCGTCCAGACGTAGTTCCACCGCCTGGCCGCGCACGGACTCGTCCAGCCGTAGCGTGCGCCGGTACCAGGCAATGCCGCGCGGGCGATAGCCCTGCGCGATGTTGGCGTCGGCGCGCACCGCCTGCTCCACCACGAAGTCGTGCGGCAGTTGCAGCTGTCGCCAGCCGGTGTCGTCGTAGTCCGGCGCCGCTGCGCCCCAGGCGCGGCCGGCCTTGGCGTTGTCGTAAGTCTCGTCCTGCGCAAGCAGGCGCGGCGGCGGCAGATCGCCGGCATGGAAGCGCCAGCCCTCGTCCAGGTCCAGCCACTGGCCTGCGCCATCGGTGCCCGCTGGCGGTGGCGCGGGACGCGGCGTGCCGCCACTGCCCGCGCGTGTCGCTACAGCGTTCGCCGCGCCCGGCAGCAGCGCCGGCACGCCAAGCAGCGACGAGGCGCAGACGCTGCCGGCAAGGAACTCACGCCTGCGCATGATGGCGCCCGCCAGCCTGCACCGCAGGCGCGCTCCGTGACGCACGCGGCGCGCGCGTGACCACTGCATGGCGCGCGTCCATCACACCTGCGGCATTGCCTGCGCTGCTGGCTGCCACCCGCAGCGGTGCCTGCCGGCGCAGTGCTCGCTGGCCCGGCATCACAGCATGTCCCACTGCATCGACAGGTAGTAGCTGCGGCCGGTGACGCCGGTCATCTGCCAGCGGCTGGCGATGTCCTTGTACGCCTCCTCGGTGCGGTTGGTGAGATTCAGGCCACCGAGCTGGAAGCTCAGCCTGTCGTTGACCTGGTAGCCGAGCACTGCATCCAGCTGGGTGCGCGCCTTCATGGTGTGGCCTTCGCGCGCGAAGAAGCTGTCGCTGCTGTCCTGTTCGTACTCGCTGCGATGGTTGAGCGAAACGCGCGCCGAATAATGCGCGCTCTCCCAGTACGCGGTGGCGTTCCAGGTCTGCTCGGACAGGTTGCGGATCTGGAAATCGGTATCGCGCTGCGGAATCACCCGGGTGAAGTTGGTGGTCACCCCGAAGCCGTCGATCGGCAGCCAGGCATCCAGCGATTGCGTCCAGCCCAGCTCGTAACCGCGGATCTTGACCTTGCTCGGGTCGTTGGTGGTGGCGGTGATCTCGTAGATATCGCCACCGCTGTCCACGCAGTCGCCGGCCGCGTTGCTGGACAGCGCGGTGCCGTTGAAGGCGGCCGGGCAGACGATGCTGTTGAAGGTGCCGTTCTTGATGTTTTTCCAGAAGCCAGCCACGGTCAGCGCGCCGCCGTTGCCGTAGTACCACTCCAGGCTCAGGTCGGCCTGGTCGGCGGTCAGTGCCTTCAGATCGGTCTGGCCCTGGGTGACGAGATAGGTGGTGGTGCCGCCGGTATTGGTGCCGGTGGAGATGGTCGAGGCGATGGCGGTGTTGCTGTCCAGGATCGGCCGCACCAGCACCTTGGCGGCGGCAAAGCGCAGCAGCAGATCGTCGCGCATGTCCAGCACCAGATTCAGGCTGGGCAGCCAGTTGGAATACTCGTACGGCGCGCGCGCGGTGCCGATCACCACATTGGC
The DNA here is from genome assembly GCF_009835065.2 of Xanthomonas sp. LMG 8993. Classification (NCBI taxonomy): domain Bacteria; kingdom Pseudomonadati; phylum Pseudomonadota; class Gammaproteobacteria; order Lysobacterales; family Lysobacteraceae; genus Xanthomonas; species Xanthomonas sp. LMG 8993. Next base: position 385,482 of record NZ_QVIF02000003.1, read on the forward strand.
ATCGTCGCTGGCGGCCTGCGCCTGGGTCAGGTAGGTGTCGGTGGTGCGCTTGGTGTTTTCGTAGCGCAGGCCGAGGTTGCCGCGCAGGCGCATGCTGCCGATGTCGGTATCGATGCGCGCCATCGCATAGGCCGAGGAAATGTCGTTCTCGATGCTGTAGCTGCTCTGCGGTGCGAACAGCACCGGCACGCTGATGCCGGCGGCCGCCAGCGAGCGTGCGTAGGCGGCGATGTCCGGGGTGACCCAGCTGTCCTGCGAGGCCAGCTGCCCGTCGAGGAAGTTGCTGACCGTGCTGTTGGCGGCCGACAGCTCCGGGAACATGTCGAAGCCCGACACCGCACCGGTCCTGAGCAGGTACAGGAAGTCGCGCCGGCGCACGTCGCGCTCGAAGGTTTCGCGGCGGTATTTGGCACCGAAGCGCACCGCATTCAACGCACCCAGCTCCAGATACCGTTCGGCATCCAGCTGCAGCGACCATTCCTTGTTGCTGAGCGACTGGATGGAACCGTTGGGGTACTCGCTACGCACCAGATTGCGCTTGTCCCAGGCGCTGGCATCGGTGGCGTCGGCATCGGTGGTCAGCGAGATCGCGTCGGGATTGGAGGTATCCAGCAGCGTCGCCGAGGGGATCCGGCCCAGGATCGCGGCGCGTTCGTTCTCGTCGGTCTTGCCCTGGGTGTAATTGGCCGCGCCACTGAGCGTCCAGGCATCGCGCTTCCATTTGAAGTCGTAGGTGAGCAACTGTGTGGACAGATCGTGTTGTTCGATCTGGCGGTTGTTCTCCAGCCAGTAGTCCGATGCCGACACCTGCGTGGCGGTCAACCCGTTGGTCTGCAGCACCGTCAGCGGAGTGCGCTCGAACGAGTACACCAGCTGGTTCATGTCGTTGGCGGTCTTGTCCTGCGAATACAGCGCAGTGAGGTTCATCTCCAGCTGGTCGTTGGGCTTCCATTGCAGGCCGCCATTGAACATCTTGCGCGTGGTCTCGCGCTCGATCGAGCGATAGCGCGGACGACGCGGGATGTACAAGGTGCCGGCGTCGGTATCCTGCGTGTACCAGCGGTCGATCCACAGATAATCGGCGCGGTCCTTGAGCTTTTGGTAGCCGGCACTGAGGAACACGCCCAGATCGCCACCGCCGAACTTGAACTGGTCGATATAGGTCAGCACGCCCTTGGGCGTGGGCGAGCCACCGGCGAACTCCGCATATTGGGTCTTGGCCGAGAACAGCAGCTTGGTCTGCTGGTAGTCCAGCGGTTTGGTGGTGTTGATGTTGACCGTGCCGGACAGGCCGCCGGCATCCATGTCCGCCGACGGCGACTTGATCACCTCGATCCCGGCGGCCACTTCCGGCTGGATGATGTCGTAGCGGAACCCGTCGGTGAAGTCGGCGCTCTTGATTACCTGGCCGTTGATGGTGGTGGCCGAGTACTGCGGGCCCAGACCACGCACGCTGATGGTGGAGCCGCGCCCGTTGATGGTGGAGATCTGCACGCCGGGGATGCGCTGGATCGCTTCGGCGATGTTCTCGGCAGGAAACTTGCCGATGTCCTGTGCGGAGATGCCATCGGTCATGCGCACGTCGTCGCGCTTGTTGTCCATCGCGGTGATCAGGCTCTTCTGGTAGGAGCTGGTGACCTTGACGGTATCGAGCTGGGAGATCTGCGCCGATGCCGGCGGCGGCGATTGCTGCGTCTGCGCACTGGCACCGCAGGCAAGCAGCGACATCGCGATGGCGACGGACAGCGAGGAGGGCGAACAACAACACAACGAGGCACGCGGGACAGGTGACATGGGAGATCCTGAGGTGGAATGGCTGGACGACGACGCGGCTGGCATTCCGATCGATCAGCAAAGACAGATCACGACGCTGGGCAACCCACCCACACGCGCACAGGCCACCAGTTCCGGACGTGCGGAACCGCCTGCGATCTGTTGTCTGCGAGCACCCCGTACGGCCCCCCGTGGGTGCCGATGCCGCCTCCCTCCCAGGACGGACATCGCATGCCATTGCTGATCAACGGCCCTGACTGGCAAATACCAATTCAGTGGATTTGATTCTTATGGTCTTTAAAAGATCCTGTCAACAGTCACTGCCGAAAGTGTTTGACCGGCGGCTGCGAACGCGTCTAAGCCCTGATTTTCAAGACCTTCGACGGTGCACAAAGGATCATTCGGGTGCGTGGCGGGCATCGTTGTCACAGGACCAGTCGCTGACCAATCCCCGGTGACCAGACCAATTCCGGTGGATCCGGAATGTGTGGGCCGCAGCGCACGCGTTGCGGGCTGGATCACAGTCCATACCGCACGCTCCCGTGTATCGGAAGCAGCACTTCTGCCTTATCGAAGCAATCCAGCAACTGGCGCAATGACTACGCAGGGTCCTACGTCGACAACGTTGTCAACGGATCAATGAACTGTGCCTTCGCAGCGGCCACGATGAAGACACCAGCCACCAGGCATGCACGCTAATGGTGCAGACGAAAGATTTCTCGCCGCGCCCCGCGTAACAGCAGTCCTAGCGCAATTGCCCCTGGTCGATGCGCAACAAGCTGCGCTCCGGGGTGGCGGCAAAGCCCAGCAACTGCAGGCCCACGCCCAACACTGCGTCCTGCCCCGGATCGATGCGTGACTGCAATTGCCAACGCCCATCGCGCCACACTTGCAGCTGTGCATCGGCCTGCACGCCGGCAGGCAACGGTGCATCGGGCAGCAGACTCAGCACGGCGCTGTCATCCACGCACCGCGGCTGCCCGGACAAGCGCAACGGCGGCAGACCGGGCAGCTCGCCCGCCCCGCTCGCCAGCAGTTGCAGGCCGACCCGGCCACCTGCCTGCACGCAACCGGTGGCATCGAACAGCAGATCCACCTGCTGCAGCTCCACCGCCAGATCGATCAAGGCCATGCCCGCCGGCTGGCGCAACAGCAGCTGGCCCTGCGCATCGCCGATACCGTGTTGCGCGCCATCCACCAGTAGCAGTTGCAGCTGCGGGGCCTGCAGGTGCACCTGGCGCTGTCCACGCAACAGCGGCCAGATGCGCGGCCGCACCATGACATCGCCGAAGGCGATGCCTTGCCATTGCACCTGCCGCAAGGTGCCTGCCCATACCGGCCCCTCCACGTCCAGCGCCGAGAACGGCAAGCCCTCGCGTGGCAACACCAGGCGCAGGGGCAGCCATGCCAGCAGCGCAACGCCCACCATCAACAAAAAGACCAGGATCCAACGCAGGCGCGTCACGGTGCAGGCTCCGTAAACCCGCAGCGTACCTGCAGTTGGCCCTGGTCGCGCACGATGCTCAGCTGCGTCGGCGCCAGGTCATGCGCCTGGCGCAGCCGCTCCAGCCAGCCGAACAGGCTGGCGGCGCTGACCGCATCGATCTGCACGTCCACCCCGCCCGCTGCGTTGCGCTGCTGGGCGGTGATGCCGACGCCGGCATCGCGTGCGCTGCTTGCGATGAGCTCGTTCAGTGCCGCCGTACCAGGAGCAGCCGTACGCCTGCTCGCCGATGCATGCGCAGATGCATCGAGCACGAGCTGCGCCGCAGCGGCATAGCGCGCCTGCGCCTGGGCACGCCAGTGCCGCAACGGGGTGTAGAGCGCATACCAGGCGACGAACGCAGCCACGGCGGCGCACATCACGCCCAGCATCAGCCGCTCGCGCGGCGCACGTGCCTGCCACCACTGCGCGCCGCGTTGCATAGGTGCAGTCATCGCAATGGCTCCAGCACGAATGACGTCCGCAGGCGATCGTCCTCGCCCTGGCTGCTGCCGGGCTGCAGTTGCCACCCCTCCCCGGCCAGACGCGTGGACAACTGTTGCAGGCTGGCGCCATCGGCGTGCAGCAGGGTGCCGCGCAGCGGCTGTGTGGCGTGATAGTCGATCTGATCCAGTTCCGCCGCCGGCATGGCATCGACCGCTGCGAACAAGTCGCCGAGCTGCATGGCCAGGCGATCGGCCGCTGCCCCGGTATGCCGGCGTGCCTGCAGCGCGGCCGGCACCGCCGCCGCATCGCGCACGCCCAACTGCGCGGCGGCGCGCGATTGCAGCAGGCGCGCGCCGATTTCGTAGCGCAGTGTCTGTGCCAGCACCAGCACCAGCGGCGACAGCAGCACCAGCGCGGCCAGCGCCGCAAGACGGCGCGTAGTGACCGTGCGCGCAGCGGCCGGCCGCGCAGCGAACGCGTGTTGCAGCAGGTTGATCGGTGCGCGCGTGGCGCCTTGCGCAAGGCAGGCAATGGCGTGCGCGGTGTCCTGCGCTGGCGGCTGTGCCGGCGCGCGCGCGCCCAGCAGCATGCGCGCGGCCTCCGGCTCCAGGCTGCAGGCCAGGCCTGCGCCACGGATCAGCCAGCGACCGTCCCAGTCCACCACTGCCGCCGCAGCGTCCGCGCCGGGCTCCAGCAACAGGCAATCGGGCACCACCGCATCGGGGACGACGCCCAGCTGCGCTGCGCGCGCCAACCACTGCTGCATCGTTGCGCCATCCACCGCAGCGACCAGGCGCGTGCCATCAGCCTCGCTGCGATCGGCGATCACCACATGCAGGGCCGGCGTCTCCACAGCCAGATGTTCGGCCAGTTGCAGGCGCGCGGCCGCGACCGACTGCGCGATGCTGCGGCCGGGCAGGCTCAGCCAGCGCAGATGCACATCCACGCCCGGCACCACCAGCACGCTGCGTGCGGACGGTTCGTACGGCGCGCTGGCCACGCGCTGCGACAGTACCTGGCCATGCGCGTCCACACGCACGGCGATCGCGTGCGCGGTGGCATCGGCGGGCAGCAACAGCAAGGTGGTACTCATTCGTCGGAACTCCATTGGCGCGCCACCAGCCGCACGCGCCCGGCAGGATCCTGCTGCAGCAAGGCGTCCAGCACGACCTGCGCGCCGGCATGGTCGACCTGGCTGTAGAGGGAGAAATAACGGCTACGTAATTCGATCTGTTCCAGCACTGCATTGGAAAGCTCGGCCTGGATCAGCGCTGGCTGGCTCAGGAAGGTCTTGACGTCCCGCCATCCGCCGGCCGGCCGCGCGGCGATGACGCGGCGCGCGGCCGGCAATTCCAGGGCGCCTTCGGTCAGCGCCACCAGCACCGGCGCATCCTGCAGACGCAACGTATTGATGTTGACCGGCGACAGCCGCGCCTCCGGCAGTGCGCACACATGCGGCCGCAACTGCGCGATCACCTGCGGCGTGTAGCCGGCGATGGCGCGCAGCTCGCTGACGCCCGCCAGCAGGGTCGCCCCGCTGCGCAACGGCACTGCCGATTGCAGGTAGCGATCGTCTTCGGCGCCCTGCGCGCCGGGCTGGCTGTCGCTGTCGATCCAGTCCACCAGTGCATCGGTCAGCGCCTGCGCCTGTTGCGGTGCGATGCCCAGCACCTCCAGCAAGGCGCGGTACTGCGCTGCGCCGTCGTCGCTGCGCTGCCATTGCTCGGGCGCACCGGCGACCACGCTGTTGAGATTGAAGCAGCCGCCGCGGTCGCGCAGCCGCACGCTCACTGCGCCGTCGTCCAGCGGGAAGGTCACCGGTTGATCGTTCCAGCCACCCTCCAGCGTGGTGCGCATCGGGTCGCGCCTGGCCAGTGCCTGCAGGCGTTGCCGGGCGATGGTTTCGGTGCCCAGCGCATACCACTGCGCCTGCGTCATCGCCTCGCCATTGCCGCTGCGGCGCAGGCCAAAGCGCAGATCGTCCAGCACTGCGACCATCAGCAACGTCATCACCGCCACCAGCAACAGCACCGTCAGCAGTGCGACGCCGCGTTGCTGCCTGCGTGCGTTCAAGGCCTTCATCCGCGCCCCTCCGGTAGCAGGAACAACTGGCGCACGCGGCCCCATTGCTCCAGGTCCAGCTCCAGCGAGATCGCATCCGGCAGTGCGTCGAGCCCGCCGCTCCAGCCATCGCTCCACTGCGCGCGATAATGGAACCCGACCACCGCCGAGCGCACGCCACGCAACACCACCTGCGGCGGACCGGCGACTGCACCGTCGAGTGCGGGGCGTGCACTGCGCTCCAGGCGTCCATCGACCACCCGGTATTCCACGTATTGCAGCGACGCGCGCGGCGCCTGATCCGGATTGCTCCAGCCGCGTCGCGCAAAACCGAACAGCGGCCCCGGCACACCGGGCGGGCTGGCGACGAACGCGGTGCGTGCAGCGCCGCCCTCGCTGTTGCGCGTGCGCCGCACTGCGGCCTGCTGCAGGTCGCTGCGCAACAGGCCATGTGCAAGCTGGAACTCGCGGACCTGCTGCAAACGTGCACGCACCGCATCGCGCTGGTCGATGCTCTGGCGCATCACCACCACCGCGGCGACCGCCACCAGCGCGAACACCGCCAGGGCGACCAACAGTTCGATCAAGGTAAAGCCCGCGCTGCCACGGCTGCCCGCTGCGCTGCGAGGTGTGCGGATCATTCGGCGCTCCGCAAGACGCTGAGGCTGGCGATTTCCTGCGCCTGCGCTGCGGCGCGCACCTGCACCTGGATGCGCACGATGCCGGTACTGCCGGCCGGCATTGACGTGCGCTGCCAGTCCCAGCTGCGTCCGCCCAGCCTTTCCTGCCCGTTCGCCGGCCCCACTGCTGCGGCGGTGGGCGCCAGCATCGCGTCGATCGCCTGATTCTCCGCAACCACCGCAGCCAGTGCACGCTCTTCCAGCACCACCGCGGTGCGCGTGCTTTCGCCGGACAGGTTCAGCAGGCCAACCACGGCCATGCCGAAGATCGCCAGCGCGACCATCAGTTCGAGCAGCGAAAACCCGCCGCAGGCATGGGGCTTACCGCAGGGGCGCATCGACCCGCACCACGCCGGCGGCGTCCACCACCACCTGCAGCTGTTGCTGGCCGTCGGCCAGCGCGATGCGTTGCGGCGTGGCCGCACCGGTGGGGTCGAAGCGCACGCTCAACTGCGTCCCGCCCACCGGCAACTGCGTCTGCACGCCGACAGGCCAGCGCATCGCGGCGAACGGCTTTTCATCCAGCGGCACCCAGCGTTGCTGCGCCTGGCGGCGGAACCTGTAGCCACCTGCATCCACGGTCACCTCGACCATGCGCAGGCTCAGGATGGCTTCGTCGCGTGCGTGCAGCAAGGCACTGGCCAATGCATCGGCCTGGTCGTGCAGGTCGCGCCGCGCATCGGGCAAGGTCAGCACCACCAGCGTACTGGCCAGTGCGGTGATCACCAGGACGGCGAGCAGTTCGAGCAGGGTGAAGCCGCGCGCCTGCGCCCGCGACGCACATGCCCGTGCTCGCCTTGCCATGTCCGTTTGCGCGAGCACTGTTGCGACTCAGCGCCAGTTGCCGATATCGGCATTGTCGGCGTCGCCGCCTTCGGCACCATCGGCACCGAACGAGTAGACGTCGAAGCCACCACTGCGGCCCGGGCGGCGGTATTGATACGCATGGCCCCACGGATCTTCCGGCAGGCGGCGGATATAGCCGCCCTGGCGATAGCGCTCGGGCCGGGTCAATCCGCTCGGCGCATTGAGCAAGGCCTGCAGGCCCTGTTCGGTGCTCGGGTAGCTGAGGTTGTCCAGGCGATAGGTCTCCAGCGCCTGCTCCAGCACCGCCACGTCGGCACGCGCCTTCTCAACCATGGCGCGGTCCTGGCTGGGCATTACGTTGATCATCACCACCGTGGCCAGCAGGCCGATGATGACGATGACCACCATCAACTCGACAAGGGTGAAGCCGCGCAGGCGCGCGCGCGCAGTGAGCGAGCCAGGACGTGCGCGAGAAGGGATGGACTGCATGAGGATCTCCAGGGATAAGCGTCCGCGCTCAACCAAGCGCGAGGGTGTTGAATTGCAGGATGGGCAGCAGGATCGACAGCACGATCACCGCCACCACGCCGCCGAGCAGCACGATGATGGCCGGCTCCAGCAGGCTCATCGCCGCGGTGGTGAACGACTCGAACTCGCGCTCCAGATAATCGGCGGCGCGCTCCAGCATCGGCGCCAGGCGCCCGCTGTTTTCGCCGCTGGAGGCCATGTACAGCAGCGTCGGTGGAAACACGCCGGCGCGCTTCATCGCCGCAGCCAGGCTGCCGCCTTCGCGGATTGCCGTGACCATGTTGTCGGTGGCCATCCGCAAGGCGCGGTTGTCGACGGTGCGCGCGGCGATCATCAGGCCTTCCATCAACGGCAGCCCGCTGTTGACCATGATGGCCAGCGTGCGCGCCATGCGTGCGGCGTGCAGATCGCGAATCAGCCGGCCGAGCAAGGGCGCGCGCAGCACCGCACGGTCGGCCGCCAGGCGTACCTCCGGGCGCTTGAGCAGGCGCAGCGCTGCGATCACCGCAATGACCAGTGCCACCAGCAACGGAATGCCTGCATGCAACAGGAAATTCGACACGCCGATCACTGCGCGGGTCAGCCATGGCAATGCGCGGCCCATCGAATCAAACTGGTCCACCACCTTGGGCACCACGAAGGTCATCAGCACGATGACCACCGCACCGGCAGTCAGGGCCAACGCCGCCGGATACACCAACGCAGACTGCAGCTTGCTGCGCACCTGCGCCTGCCGCTCCAACAGGTCGGCCAGGCGCTCCAGCACCTGCGGCAGCGCCCCGGCACTCTCGCCCGCGGCCACCATCGCGCGGTACAGCGGCGGAAACGCAGTGCCCTGGCGCGCCATCGCATCGGACAGGCGGAAGCCCTCGACCACCAGCCCGTGCGTCTGGCCGGTGACCCGGCGCACGCCGCGCCGTTCGGATTGCGTGCCGATGGTGCGCAGCGCTTCTTCCAGCGGCGCGGTTTCCACCAGCGTGGCGAGTTGACGGGTGAACAGCACCAGATCCTTGCCACTGAAACGCGCCGGACGCACGCTGCTGGCCGCCACCGCCGCCTCCACGCGTACCGGCACCCACTGCCGCTGCTCCAGTTGCGCACGCGCAGCATGTACCGTGTCCGCGCTGATCACGCCCTGACGGCTGTGCCCATGCAGGTCGAGCACGGTGTAGTCAAACCTTGGCATGCGCATCGTCCTGCTGGCGGGTCACCCGCAGCGCTTCTTCCAGCGTGGTGAGGCCTTGCAGCACAGCGGCGCGCGCGGCATCACCCAGGCGCGCTGCGCGTGCGAAGGCCGCTGCCGCCAGGGCATCCTCGTCGGCGTTGTCGCCGATCAGGCGGCGCATCGCATCGTCCACCGCGATGGCTTCGTAGATGCCCACGCGCCCGGCATAACCGCTGTGGTGGCAGGCCGCGCAGCCCACGGCGGCGTAGATGGTTGCATCGTCGGGCGCCTGCAACATCTGCCGCGTGCTGGCATCCATCAGGCGCGGTGCGCGGCACTGCGTGCACAGGCGACGGACCAGGCGCTGCGCCAGAATCAGCCGCAGGCTCGACGCGAGCAGGAACGGTTCGATGCCCATGTCGCGCAGCCGCGTGACTGCGCCCACCGCATCGTTGGTGTGCACGGTGGACAGCACCAAGTGGCCGGTGAGGCTGGCCTGCACGGCGATCTGCGCGGTCTCGGCGTCGCGGATCTCGCCGATCATGACCACGTCCGGATCCTGGCGCAGGATCGCGCGCAAGCCGGCCGCGAAGGTCATGCCGACACGTGCATTGACCTGGGTCTGGCCGACGCCGTCGATGGCGTATTCCACCGGGTCCTCCACCGTGAGGATGTTGCGCGAGCCATCGTTGAGCAGGCTCAGCGCCGCATACAGCGTGGTGGTCTTGCCCGAGCCGGTCGGCCCGGTCACCAGCACGATGCCGTTGGGCACCTGCAGGGCGCGCTGCACGGTGTGCATCACCGCCGGTGGCATGCCCAGCTGGGCCAGCGACAAGGTGCCCTGCTCCTTGTCCAGGATGCGCAGCACCACCCGCTCGCTGCTGCGCGTCGGCAGCGTGGACACGCGCACGTCCAGCGCCTTGGCGCCCATCACCAGCGACACGCGGCCATCCTGCGGGATGCGTTTTTCGGCGATATCCAACCGCGCCATCACCTTGACCCGCGACACCAGCAACGGCGCGATGCGTCCGGGCAAGGTGGCCGCCTCGCGCATCACCCCATCCACGCGCAGGCGCACGCGCAGCCGCGATTCGTAGGATTCCAGATGTACGTCCGAGGCGCCCAGGCGCGCGGCCTCGGCGATGATGCCGTTGATCAGGCGGATGATCGGCGCATCGTCCTGGCTGTCGAGCAGATCGGCGGTGGGGATGTCGTCGATCAACGAATCCAGGCTGCCGTGCAGGTCCAGCGCCTCGACCTGCACTCCCTGCTCCATGCCGGCATCGGCGTAGATCTCCGACACATGCCGGTCGAACACCGACGGCGCCAGCGTGCGCACCTGCAACGGCATGCCCAGCGCACGCCGCAGCTCGATCAGCGCCTGCACGTCGCCGCCTTCGCGCAGGCCGATCTGCGCGGCGCTGTCGCTGCCGAGCAGCACCACGCCGTGGCGCTTGGCAAACGCGTAGGAAATGCTGGCGCGCGCGGTGTTCATGGCATCAGCGCTGCGCGGGACGCGCGCCGGGCGCAGGCGTTGTTGCCGGTGCGGGTACGGCCGACGATGGCGCGGCCGGCAGCTGCGGCGGCTGCGCACGCAGGTAGTCGCGCACCAGCGCATCGAGCGCGGCTTCCGGGTCGCCATCGGCCAACTGGCGATCGCGCAGATAGGTGTAGCGCGGCGCGGTCATGCGCTGCGCATCGGCCGCGTCGCGGATGATGGTCGGGCGGATGAATACCATCAGATTGGTCTTGTCGCGATTGCGCGACTTGTGCCGGAACAGCGCTCCCAGCCCAGGCACATCGCCCAGCAGCGGCACCTTCTCCACGGTCTGCCGGTCGTTCTGGTCGAGCAGGCCGCCGAGCGCGACGATGGCGCCGTTTTCCACCACCACGCGGGTTTCGATCTGGCGCTTGTTGAACACCAGCTCCGACGACTGCGCGCTGACCGGCCCGGCAATCGCCGAGACTTCCTGCTTGATCGCCAGAGTGATGCCGCCGGCGGTATTGATCTGCGGGCGCACTTCCAGCTCCACGCCCACGTCCTGGCGCTGGATGGTGCGGAACGGGTTGTCGTTGGCCGCGCCCAGCACTTCACCGGTGGTGATCGGCACTTCCTGCCCGACCAGGATGCGCGCCTGCTCGTTGTCCAGGGTCATGATCGACGGGGTCGACAACAGGTTGGAGCCGGTGTCGCTCTTGACCGCATCGATGATCATGCCGAACACCGCATCGTTGCTCTGGCCGGCCAGCCCGATCAGGCCGCCGCTCAGGCCCAGCAGCGATTGCGCGGCCACATTGCGCGCCTGTTCCAGCACCGAATCGTCGTCGCCGTTGTTGCTGCGCGTGCCGGCCGCTGCCGCGGCCAATGGCACGATGCCCGGCGAGGCGCCGCTGTACTGCGTGGCAATCAACGGCACCGTGCCATTGCGCCCGGCCAACAGCAGCTGCACACCCAGACGCTTGGCGGCGGTGTCGGAGATCTCCACCACGATCGCTTCGACCAGCACCTGCTCGCGATGCACGTCCAGCTGACGGATCACATCCATCAAGGCACGCTGGGTTTCCGGGTCGGCATTGATGATCAAGGCGTTGGAGCCGGGGTAGCGCACGATCACCGGGCGCTTGCCGGCGGCCGGTGTGATCACCTGCGTCTGTGCAGCGCCCGTAGCGCCGGCGGCCACATCCACCGCGCTGGAGCGCGTGTCCTGCCCGGGCTGTGCCTCGTTGCCCGGGGTCTGCCCGACCAGCTGCTGCAACACCGGCAACAACTGCTCGGCGCTGGCATGCTGCAGCCGCACCACGCTGACATCACCGCGACGTTCGGCGCGCCCGTCCAGATCCACCGCGGTGCGCACCACCCGCTGCACCAGCGCCGGGTCGCCGCGCACGATCAGCGAATTGCTGCTTTCCACCGGCAGCACCGACAGCACGTTGCTGCGCTCGCCCGCCTGCCCGAACAGCGAGGTCAGCGTGCGCGCCAGTTCCTGCGCGGAGCTATTGCGCAAGCTCACCGTGTCGATCGCCGCGCGGTCGGTGTCGATCTGCGCGACCAGGCCGCGCACGCGGCGCAGGTTATCGGCGTAGTCGGCAATCAACAGGCTGTTGCCCTGCGGCATCGCCATGATCACGCCGCCGCGCCCGATCAAGGGCTTGAGGATCTCCGCGGCACTGCGCGCATCCACGCGTTGCAGGGTGAACACCTGCGTGGCAAATCCCAGGTTGCCGTTGGCGGCGCTGGCCGGCTGCTGTGCAGCGGTATCGTCGGGAATGATGCGATAGGTCGACGGCCCACTGGACACCGCGATCAAGCCATTGGCACGCAAGACCGCCAGCAGCATGCCGAGCAGATCCTGTTCCGACATCGCCTGCGCACGCGCCACGTTGACCGTGCCCTGCACGCGCGTGTCCACGATGAAGGTGATGCCGGTGGCACGCGACACATCCTGGATGAAGGCGCGCAGGTCCACATCCTGCAGGCGTACGGCCGGCGCATCGGCGGCATGCAGCGACAGCATCGGCACCGCCGGCAGGGCAAGCAACAACGTGGCCGAAAACAGCCATCTGGGGCGGGCAGCAGTCATTGCGGGCGCTTCAAGGTCATGGTGTGGGTCTGGCCGTCGCGGCGGTAGGTCAGCGTGGCCGCCTGGCCATCGCGCAGTTCGTCCTGCAGCTCGCGCAGGTGTTCGGCATCGAGCGTGCGGCCATTGAGTTGGGTCAATACATCGCCCGGCGCCAGGCCGGCCTGGCGCAGCAGCGCACCATCGCCGCGCGGCATCACGGTGAAGCCGCTGCCGTCTTCGCTTGCACGCAGCCCGGCGGTGGTGAGCAGTTGTTGCGGGTCAACGGCCGCCGCCGTGGCCGTGCCAGCCGCAGTGCCGACATTCGACGTCACCGCAGGTGCGCCGCCCGCTGCTGCAGTCGTGGTCGTTGCCGGCGATGTGGCCGCCGCAGACGCGGTGGATTCCACCAAGGCCAGACGTCGCACGCCGCTACCGGTACGCAGCAGCACGTGATCGCTCGCGATCGCCTGCACCGTCACCCCAGCCACCACGCCATCGCCAATGCGATACGCCCCCTGCCTGCCGTCGCCGTTGCTCAGGAACGCAGCCGCTTGCGCGCCACCCGCGCGTACGCCATGCAACACGATGCCGTCGCTATTCGCCTCCGCAACGCTGCGATAGAACACATCGCGGCGCAGTGCCGGCAATTCCGCCTGTGCAGGCGTGGCGACCTGGGCGGTGCCCAACGGACCGATCGGGGTGATCATCACCCACACCACGCGCGCACACTGCAGCGCGAGCAAGGCCAGCAGCACGCAGGCCAGTGCACTGCGGCCGCGCGCCGACATCAGGGGTTTCAAGGAGGGCAAAGCGCGCTGCAAAGCGGACATCCGTCTCAGGATTGCGGTCGGATGACAGAATGCGGCAGCAATGTGTCAGTTCGAAGAAAGTGATGACACAGGCCGACACACGGCGACACAGACCCAGATGCAAACGCCCGCCATGCGAGGCAGGGCGGGCGTTTGCGATACCGGCAGCGGGCGTCGAATCAGAAGCGCGCTGTCACACTCAGGTCATACGTCACGCCGGGCTGGTACTCGTACAGGTCCACCCGATTGCTGCCCAGGCTCTGATATTCCTGGTACTTGGTCTTGAGCAGGTTGCGTGCGGCAAAGTTCAACGACAGCGTATTGCCCGACCACACCAGGCCCTTCTTGATCACCAGATCCAGCGAGGTGCCGGGCTTGTCGATGTAATCCGGTTGCCCCGGCCGGCCACGCGCGGACACCCGCTCGCCGACATAGTTGGCGATCAAGGTGGCCTGGCTATGGGTGCTCTCGCTTTCCACACCGATCTGCAGGTTGGCGATGTCATCGGACTGCCCCTGCAAGGCCGAGCCATCGCGGATGAACAAGGTCGCCTGCACCGGTGCGGTGAAGCCGAACGGCTGCACGGTGTCGCCATCGCTGGCACTCACCTCCGACTTGGTGCGCGTGTAGTTGCCGGACACGAACACCCGCTTGTCGCCCCACCAGTCGGCCGCGATCGGCAGGTCCAGATATTTCTTGGCCTCCAGCTCGATGCCGTACAAGGTGGCCTCGGGCGCATTGATGAAGCTCTGCACGATGCCGCCGCCGGGCGCATCGTTGACGATGGCTTCGATCGGCTTGTCGATGCTCTTGTAGAACGCGCCGACGGTGAAATACTCGCCCGGCTCGAAGAACCACTCGTACCGCGCATCCAGGTTGACCAGCTCGCTATCGACCAGGAACGGGTTGCCGAAGAACTGGCGATCGATATCCGGGTCCAGATACTGCTGCGGCGCCATCTCGCGGAACTGCGGGCGCGCGATGGTCTTGGACGCACCAAAGCGCAGCTGCTGGTTCTCGGCAAAGTTCCAGGTCACCGTGGCCGATGGCAGCGCGTAGCTGTTCTCCAGCGGTGCCACGCTGTCCTGGCGTACGCCAGTGAAGATGTCGTACGGATGCACCGCCTGGGTGGCGTCTTCGTAGCGCACACCGACGGTGGCGCGCAGGGTCGGCACGATCTCGCCCTCGGCCTGCAGATACGCCGCCTTGACCTTCAGGGTCGCATCGTACGCGGCCGCACCGAAGCTGCCGGTGGTCTCGCGCAGGCGCAGCAGATCGTTGCTGAGGTTGTAATCGGAGATCAGGTAATCCACACGCTGGAACTGGTTGTAGAACGGCAGCGGGCCGTCCAGCGCCAGGAAGCGGAACTCGCGGCTCCACGCGCTGCGATCGTTGTCCAGATAGGCCAGACCGCCCTTGACGGTGAAGTCGTGCTCGATCGGCAAACGCCAGGTCACATCCACCCCGCCGCTGGCCACCTTGTCGTCGACCTTGCTGAAGCGGGTGTAGTTCTGCACGCGCGAGGCATCGTGCGCCCAATAGCCATCGAGCAACTCGTAGCGGATGCCGGTCTCGTACGGCACATCGCGGCTGGCATTGGCCACCGCTGCGCGCCATTCGATCTTGAGATCGTCGTACTCGCCGAACGCGTGCGTGCCGCGCAGCTGGTTGTTGATCAGCTGGCGCTCGTACCACTCGGTGTTGTCGTCGCGCACATCGAAACCGGCCAGCTCATCGCGGCCGGCACGGCTGCGCGCCACCTTCAAAGCATCGTGCACATACAAGGTGGTCCAGCCGATGGTGTGGCGGCCGTACTCCCAGCCCAGGCCCAGCATGCCGTTGGTGCGCACGTTGTTGCGGGTGGTGGCGAAGTCGTAGTTGGAATTGAACTCGACCGTATCGCCGACAAAGATGCCGTCCTGCTGCTTGCCGGTGCGCGTGCGCCACTCGTTGTCGTAGCTGGCCACCGCGATGATGCCCAGCTTGGCCTCGCCCACGTCCATGCTGTAACCAGCACTGCCGCCGACATTGACGTCCGGGGCGATGCTGTCCTTTTCCTGCAGCACATACAGGTTGGCGTCGTTCAAGCTGCGGCCGATACGGCGGATGTCCTCGCGCGAGAAACTGCCCAGATCCACGCGCCGGCCGCTCTGGATCGCATCGCGCAACGCGGCAGGCTGCTTGCGGGTGCCATCGTCGTAGCCCCATTCGTCATCGCCGGAGCCGTAATAGGTCAGGCCTTTTTCGCCGGTGCTGACACTGTTGACGCCGCCACCTACAGTCAGCGACAGGAACGGTTTGTCCGGCACCGCCATCGACTGCAGATCGATCACGCCACCGCCAAATTCGCCCGGATAATCGGCCGAATAGGTTTTCTGCACAGTCACGCTGGCCAGCACGTCGCTGGGGAACAGATCCAGCGGCACCACGCGCTGCATCGGCTCGGGGCTGGGCAACGGCGAGCCGTTGAACAATGCCGACGAATAACGCTCGCCCAGGCCGCGCACATACACATACTTGCCGCGCGACAGGCTCAGCCCGGTGACACGCGTCAGCGCTACCGCCGCGCTGCTGTCGCCGGTGCGCTCCATGTCCTCACGGGTGACGAACGATGCCACCTCCGAGGTCTGCAGCATCGGCTCGGGAATGTACTCGCCGCGCACCACGACCTGGTCGAGTTGCTTGGGCGCACTGGTGGCGGTGCTGCTACTGCCGCTGGCAGAGCCGGCATCGGTGGTGGTCGACTGCGCCAGCGCAGCGCCGGAAAACAGCAAGGTGGAAATGGAAAGAGACAGGCCCGTCCGCGAGAGACGGGCGACAGCGGAGGTTCGCATCGTGGGAGCCCTGGCAACTGAAGAATGAAGCTGGACGCATCGCAAGGCAGCCGCGTTGGCTGCCTTGCGATGCTGTGCCTCAGCAGGGACGATCGGCGGTCAGGCCGCAGGTCCAGCCCTGCCACCAGGTGTCGTTGGCATCGCGCACGCCACCGATGTAGTTCACCTGCTGGAAGAAGCTGCTCACCCCGTTCAAGCCCTGGAAGGCCGGCACGGCGCTTTCGTTGGCGCCATTGACGAAGGTGTTCTGCAACGTGGACACGCCGTTGGTGACGTTGTTGGTGCCGGCCGCGAACTGGGTGGCCGCACGCGCGTCGCTGCCGAAGGCCGTCGGGCAGGCGAAGAACACCGAGTTGAAGGTCCCGAGCGTGTCGGCATCGGCCAGGTTGAAGCACACCAGGCCATCACCGCTGCCACCGGCCGTACGCGTGACGACCGAGTTGTAGAACGCGGCCTGCGTGCCCTGGTTGAGCATGATCGCCGCACCGGCGCGCGCATTGCCCACGTAGGTGAAGTTGGCCACCTTCGGGCGCGAATACGGCTGACGGCGCAGGCTGCTCCACTCGTTCATGCGGTCGCCGCCACCGGCGCGCTGCACCACGATGCCGAACTGCAGGGCGCCGTTCCAGCCGGCGTCGGTATCCAGCGAATCGTCGTCGGCGCCGGTGATCACGATGTGGCTGCCGTTGACGGTGCCACCGAACCATTCGATACCGTCGTCGGAGCTATTGTGGATCTGCACATGATCCAGGCGCGTGCCGCTGCCCACGCCGGCCAGGGTGATGCCCTGCAGCTCGTTGTTGGGCGAAATTTCGAAGCCCGAATACATCACCCGCAGGTAGCGCATGGAGCCGCTGTTGTCGGTGGCGCTGTTGCCGCCGTAGAACGCATTGGTACCTTCCACCTGCGCCTGGCATTCCGGCGTACCGGAGACCGTGGTGCCCGGGCAGTTGTTGATGGCCGCACGGCCCAGCACCACGATGCCGCCCCACAAGCCGATGGTGTTGGCGCTGACCTGGCCCTCCAGCGCCTGGCGCGCGGTGAACACGATCGGGGCGGTGGCGCTGCCTTCGGCAAAGATCTGCGAACCGCGGTTGACCACGATGTAGTCGCTACCCGCCGAACCGAACAGGGTCACGCCCGGCTCGATGGTCAGGATGCCCTGCGTGCTGCCGGCGGCCGGTGCGATGGCGTTGCCGCCGCGGTCGGTGCCCACGTTGACGCGTCCGCTGATCGAATACGCCGTGCCCGCACGTGCCGGCACCACCAGGTTGCCGTTGATGGTGTCCGGCAGCTGGCAGGCGCGCAGCGTGTTGTTGGCGATGGTGCCGACGTTGGAGAAACCGGTCGGGCAATCGGCGGCCGGGCCGGTCGGTGCCGGAGCGGGCGTCGGTGCAGGCGTGGGCGCCGGGGTCGGTGCGGGAGCCGGCGTCGGTGCCGGCGGAAATGCGCCCTCGCCGGGCGAGGCGACACGATCGGCACCACCACCGCAGGCCGACAAGGCCAGCGCGGTACCAAAGGTCATGAGAAGTGTCTTGCTGCTATTGCGAACGGACATGCGGCTGATCTCCAGGTCAAGGAAGGTCCGGTATGAAGAGGAGTCGTCAAGAATTGGTTGCGTTCCGCTCACTGCAGTGGCGAGCACGTTCAAGATCCCCGTCACTTTTATAGGGGCTGTCTGTTTCATTTGTCTTACGACGACACAATTGACACATGCCTGCCACACATTGACATGCACTGTAGGAGGATGACTCCGCCTCCCATCCCCGCTGCCCTGGGCGACTGGATCATTGCGCAGGCAATGGCCGGCCAGCCGCCCGAACAAGCGCTACAGCCGCTCCTGGATCAGGGCTGGAACGAACAGGACGCCATCGATGCAGTCGAGGCCCTGCTGCGCGACCACATCCACCAGCACGCGCAGACGCATGGCCTGCCGGTGCCGGTGCGCGTGCCGGCAGTGCTGCAGCACAACGATGCCTCGTTGCTGGACCTGGGCGATCGCCAGGTGCGCGTGCTGGTCAGCCTGTTGCTGCCGCGCGTGGTGGTGCTGGACGATTTCCTGTCCGATGCCGAATGCGAGGCATTGATCGCACTGGCGCAGCCACGCCTGGCGCGTTCGCGCACGGTGGACAACGACAACGGCGCGCAGATCGTGCATGCCGCACGCACCAGCCACAGCATGTGCCTGCAGCTGGGGCAGGATGCGCTGTGCCAACGCATCGAAGCACGCATCGCCCGCCTGCTCGACTGGCCCGTGGACCACGGCGAAGGACTGCAGGTGTTGCGCTATGCCACCGGCGCCGAGTATCAACCGCACTACGATTACTTCGACCCCGCGGCCGCCGGCACGCCGGTGTTGCTGCAGGCCGGCGGCCAACGCGTCGCATCGCTGGTGATGTATCTCAACACGCCGGAACGCGGCGGCGCCACGCGCTTTCCCGATGCGCACCTGGACGTTGCCGCCGTCAAAGGCAATGCGGTGTTCTTCAGCTACGACCGCCCGCATCCAATGACACGCAGCCTGCATGCCGGCGCACCGGTCCTGGCCGGCGAAAAGTGGGTGGCGACCAAGTGGTTACGCGAACGCGCGGTACGCATGCCCGGCTAACGCTCTGCAGAACACCGGCATCAGCGGCCGGCACGTACCGACGCGACCGCCCCCCCCTGCCGCCTGCCACCCAAGCCTGTTGCACCAGGCCAGCCACGCCTGGTCACCGGAGCTGCTGCCGGCCTCCAATCCTGCTGATCGCAGCCACCGCTGAGCGCGGTGCGAAGCGCTCTGGCTGCCGCGATCCAGCCCCCGGCAGCGCACGCGCACCGCGAGCGCCCTGCGGCTCGGATCGAAGATTTGTCATTTATGTTATAATATTGCAAAAGATGCCACATTCGGTTTCCCACTTCGCATTGGTGCTGTCCGATCCATGAAGATCCACATTCTCGCGGCGGCCGTCGGCGCCGTTCTGCTGCTCCCTGAGGCACGCGCACAGTCGTCCGATTCAGCGCTGACGCTCGGCAAGGTCGATGTCCACCAGCATGGCGAAGGCCAACTCACCGCGCATCAGGTACTGACCTCGGTGGACGTGCTGGGGGCCGATCAGATCGAGGACAAGAACGTGTCCTATAGCTGGGAGCTGCTCGGGCAGATGCCCGGCATCCAGCTCACCGAAACCCGGCAAGGCGCCGAATCGGGCAAGGTCAGCTTTCGCGCCTTCAACGGCGAGGGTTACCTCAATGCGATCAAGACGCTGATCGACGGCATCCCCAGCAACGTCAACAGTGGCAACCAGCGCTTCATCGACATGCTGTTCCCGCTGGAAATCAATTACATCGAAGTGGTGCGCGGCACCAATGATCCGCGCTACGGCCTGCACAATATCGGCGGCAACATCAATTTCGGCACGCGCCAGGGCGGCAGTTACACCGACGCGCGCCTGACCTACGGCAGCTTCAACACCCGCGATGCGCAGCTGGCCGTGGGACGCGAACGCGACGGGTTTGCGCAGAACTATTTCGTCGGCGTGCAGGCCTCCGATGGCTACCGCGACCACGACACCTCCAGCAAGTATTCGTTGGGCGGCAAATGGTTCTACGGCAACCTCGACGACGGCATGCGCATCGGCCTGACCGCACGCGTCTATCACAACCAGGCCGACGAACCCGGCTTCATGACCGCAGCGGAAATGCAGGCAGACCGTCGCAGTTCGGACCTGCGCAACCGCAACGACGGCGACGACCGCGACATGCGCCAGTTCGGCGTCCATCTGGATCTAAAGCTGGCAGACGGGCTGTTTTTCGGCACCAAGCTTTACTCCAACCGCTATCACGACGACCGCCGGGTGACCTTCAGCGACCTGCCCACCGGCAATGCGCCACGCCAGCGCCGCATCTGGGACGAGACCCAGGTCGGCATGCTCAACACGCTGACCTGGCGCAGCAGCGACACGCTCACCCTGGAAGGCGGCATCAACTACGAGCATCAGGACAACGCCTACCGACGCGAGCGCTTCAGCTACGCCGAGCCCACTAATTTCAATGCCACGCCGGCACGCATCCAGAACGACGACCGCCATACCTTCGACAACTGGGGCGCCTACGTGCAGGCGATCTATCAGCCGACCGAGGCGCTGAAGATCGTGCCGGCCTACCGTGTGGACCGCTTCGACGGCGACACCCAACTGCCCGGCGGCGTTCGCGCGCCGCTGCAGCGCTACGGCACCATCGAGCAGCCCAAACTGAGCCTGGTCTACGCCTTCACCCCGACCACCAACGTCTATGCCAACTGGGGCCGCAGCTTCCAGGTGCTGACCGGCTCCACGGCGCCGGCTTACCTCACCGCCGGGCAGGCGGACGTCCGCCCGTCCACCAATACCGGCGTGGAGCTGGGCATGAAATTCAGCCCGTTCCAGGGCGGCCAGGCGCGCATTGCGGTGTGGCAACAGGATGCGGCCAACGAAGTCTCCAACATGCCCGCCACCGGCACCACCGTCACCCTGGGCAAGACACGCAGGCGTGGGGTGGATGCGCAGATCAATGCGCAGCTGGGCGACAGGTGGACGCTATGGGCATCGCACGCATACCAGGAGGCAAAGATCGAACGCGACGACCGCGATGCCAGCGTGTCGCTGGTCGGCCGCGAAGTGGCCGCAACGCCGCGTTACATCAGCAACGTCGGCGTCGAGTACCGCCCGACCGCTGCGCTGCGCTTGGGAATGCAGGGCCGCGCGCAAGGCGACTACTATCTGGAGGAGCGCAACCTGGCCGGCAAATACGGCGGCTTCGCCATCCTGGATCTCACCGCCAGATACACCATCAACCCCGCCTGGAGCGTGGATCTGCAGGTCCGCAATGCCACCGGCCGCGAGTATGCCTACGTGTGGTACGACAGCTTCTTCTGGACGCAGGCGCAGCCGATGTTTTCGCCAGCGTCAGGGCGCCAGCTCTATCTTGGCCTGAACATGAAGCTGTAACCCGCGCATCCACAGGCTGCGATCGACGTCTCATCCGATGATGTACGCGTGGCTGCTACCCGATGCAGCCATGCGCCGGATCCGGGACTCCACACACTGCAGGCAGCTGCCACGACATCCCGCTACCCGCTGCCGATGCGTCAATGCGCCATCGCAAGTAAACCGCCCGATAACGGCAGTGCCTGGCGCACACGCGCATTCGTACACGCATGCGCACACGCAACTCAACCCCGCGCGAACAGGCGCTGGTCGATCCGCAACATCACAAGACACAACGGCGTCCACGCCAGGCACAGGCCTGCAGCAATGCCCAGCGTGTCGGCCAGCGCATCGTATGGGTCGGCGCTTCGGTTGGTGGTCAGTGCGCCTTGCGCGATCTCGATGCCAACGCCTAAAGCCACCAGACCGATGGCCGCACCAAGCTGCGCGCGGCGCGTGGCAAACAACTGCACCGCGCCCCAGCACAATAGCGCGAAGGTCAAAAAGTGCTCGGCCTTGTCGCTGTTATCCGGCAGCTCCGGAATCTCCGGCGGCGGCCCCAGGCAGACCGCGATCACCACCACGATCGCAGCGATCCATAACCCCACCCACAACCGCGGCCGATGAAACGGGCGCAGCGTCTGCGTCACAGCCGCCACGTGAGATCGCCCGCCAGGAATGCCGGCGCAAAATCGACGTCGCGCGCAAAACCCATCACCTGGAAGCGCTCGCCCATTTCGCTGGGCAAGGTCAGCCGCTTGATTTGCTCGCGCAGCCGCATGCGCCCTACTTCGTCGGTGCGCGTGTCGGCCTGCGCCAACAACGCATCCAGGCCATTGCCGAGCAGAAAACTCGCCTGCGTGCAGTAGCCGGCCAACTCGAAACCGGCTCCGGTGCCGGCCTCGGCCAACGCGGTGAAGTCCACCGACGCAGTCAGATCCTGCAGGCCCGGCCAGCGATACAAATCCTCATGCATGCGGTGGCGATAGAACGCGCGCAGGGTGCCATCTTCGCGCTGCGCACGATAGAACTCGCCACGCGGATAACCGTAGTCGACAAACAACATCGCGCCGCGCTTCAGACCGCCAGCCACCGCCTGGATCCAGTAAGGCAGCTGCGGCAGCAGCTCGGAGCGATAACCATCGGCGAAGGGCTGCTCCAGATAACGTTCCAGATGCCGCACCGCCGCGCCCAGCAAGGCATCGGCCGGCTGCTCGCCGCGCGCGAATTGCTGCTGCGCATCCAGCACCACGGTTTCTTCATACACCTCGCCGTCGCGCAGCGTGAAGCGCGGCGTGGGCAATGCGTCGATCACTTCGTTGGCGAACAGCACCCCGTCCCAATCGTCCGGGAACGGCCCGTCCAGCCACTCCACAAGATCGAACACCGGCGGGATCAGGCTGCGTCCCAACCGCTCGCGCTGACGCTCGCGCAGGTCGGCACTGGGCTCCAGGATCGCGTAGCGCTCCGGCAGCGCATCCAGCTCAAGCAGGCGCTTGAGCGTGACTTCGGCAAATGCACCGCTGCCGCCGCCCACTTCCAGCACGCGCGCCTGCGGCCCGAGCTGCTGCAGCACCGGTGCCAGCGCACCGGACACGGTGGCCGCGAACAACGGCCCCAGCTCCGGTGCGGTGACGAAATCGCCAGCCTCGCCGAACTTGCTGGAGCCGGCGCTGTAATAGCCCAGACCCGGCACGTACAACGCCAGCTCCATGAAACGCGAGAACGGAATTGCACCACCGGCGGCGGCGATCTCGGCGCGCAGATGCGCGGCCAGCCGATCGCTATGCGCCAGGGCGTCCGGATCGGGAGTAGGAAGGTCGGCGTGCATGCGGGCACCGGTTGCGGGGACAATGCACAGGATAGCCGAGCCCTTTGCAACGCCGAGCGAGTACGCCATGACAGACAGTTCCAAGGTGGTGTTGATCACCGGTGCAGGTCGCCGGATTGGCGCGCAGATCGCCACCACGCTGCATGCGGCCGGCTACCGCGTTGCCCTGCATGCGCACCGCTCCGGCGCGGCGCTCGGCGCGCGCGTAGCGGAGCTGTGCGCCCTGCGCGCCGGCAGCGCGCAGGCCCTGCACGCCGACCTGCGCCTGCCGGAGGCGCCGGCGCAGCTGGTCGCCGACTGCATCACCGCGTTCGGCCGCCTGGATGGCGTGGTCAACAATGCCTCCGCGTTCTACCCCACCGCGCTCGGCGCAGCGACAGCCGCGCAATGGGACGAGCTGTTCGCAGTCAATGCACGCGCACCGTTCTTCATCGCCCAGGCTGCCGCCGCGCAGCTGCGCCAGCACCGCGGCGCCATCGTCAACATCACCGACCTGCACGCGCAGCAGCCGATGCGCAATCACCCGCTGTACGGCGCGTCCAAGAGTGCGCTGGAAATGCTGACCCGCTCGCTCGCGCTGGAGCTGGCACCGGAGGTACGCGTCAACGCGGTCGCGCCCGGCGCGATCCTGTGGCCGGAGGAGGGCAAATCCGCAGCGGCCAGGCAGGCGCTGCTCGCACGCACGCCGCTGGCCCGCATCGGCACGCCGGAGGAAATCGCCGAGGCGGTGCGCTGGCTGCTGGACGACGCCGGCTTCGTCACCGGCCACACCCTGCATGTGGACGGCGGCCGCCGGCTCAGTTGAGCTGCAACGGCGCTAGCGCGCCACGTCCAGCGCCGGGACCGCGTCCAGCGCCACCGTCATGAACGCGATGCCGTGCTGCGGGTGCGCCTGCCACAGCGCGGCCAGGGTCTGCCCGCTGAGCGGATCGACAAAGTCGGGTGCGATATCGGCCAGCGGCTTCAACACGAAGGCATGCTTGAGCTCGGGCCGCGGGATGCGCAGATGGCCGGGGCCTTCGATGATGCAATCGCCGAAGAACACCACATCCACGTCCAGTGTGCGGTCGCTGAAACGCGGGCCGCTGCGATCGCGGCCGTGCGCATCTTCCAGCGCATGCAGCCAGTGGTCCAGCGCAGCCAGCTCCATGTCCGTGTCCAGCGCCACGGCGTTGTTGACGAAGTCCGGCCCGTCGAAGCCCACCGCCGGCGTGCGGTACGCCGGCGAGACGGCAAGCTGGCCGAAGCGTGCGCGCAAGGCGTCGACGGCCAGGCGCAGGTAGTGGGTCGGCTGGACGTTGCTGCCTAGGCTGAGAAGCACGGTGGTCATGCGTTATTCGCGCATGCGGCCAGCGTGGGCGTCAACTGTTGCAATCGTGCCGCATCTGAGCCTGCCCGCCCGCAGCGCGCCAGACCCTGGCCTCAGGCCGCTTCCAGCGCATGCGCCACCGCGCGGAACACCCGGCGCATTTCCAGCGGTTTGCGCAGCACATGCACCGGGATATCCGGTGGGAAGTGCGAACGTTGCAGCGGCGCGCCGACATCCTCGAGCACGATCGCCGGGCCGTGGTAGCCCAGCTCCTGCATGCTCAACAACACGCTCACCGCCGAGAGCTGGATGATGTCGCTGTCGATGATCACCAGGTCCGGCATCGCGTGCTGCTGCACCAGTTGCAGCGCCGCCGCGCCATCGGTGGCCAGCTGCGGTTGATAGCCCTGGCTGGACAAGGCATTGCCCAGCAGCGACAGACGCGTGGCCTCGCCATCCACCAGCAGGATGCGCTGCCCATGCCCCAACGCCAGCGGCGGCTCGGTGTCGGCAATCGTCACCGCGGCCGCACGCATCGGCACGATCATGTCGAACCGCGTGCCCTCGCCCAGGCGGCTGTCGACCACGATGCTGCCGCCGTAGCTTTCGACGATGCGCTTGCAGGAAATCAGCCCCAGGCCGGTGCCATCGGCCTTGGTGGTGAAGAACGGACTGAACAGGCGTGCGCGGGTATCCTCGTTCATGCCCACGCCGGTGTCGGCCACGCTCATGCGCACGCGCGTGCCGTCGTGGCGATCGGCCGACAGGGTCAGCATCCCGCCGCCCGGCATCGCCTGGATCGCATTCAGGCCCAGGTTGAGCAGGCATTGCTGCAACTCGGTGTAGTTGGCCTCGATGGTCAGATCCAGCGGGATCGTGTCCATCTGCAGGCGCACGCCGTCGGGCAGGCTGCTCTTGAGCAACATCTGCACGGCCTGGAACAGGCTGGCGATCGACACCTGCTCGCGCGGCTTGTTGGAGCCACGCACGAACGAGAGCATCGACTCGGCCATCTCGTGCCCGCGCCGGCCGCACTCGGCCACCACGTTGGCCAGCTGGCGCAGCTGCGGATCGTCGGTGCGTCCGGCCAGCAGGTCGGGCACGATCAGCAACGGCTGCAGGATGTTGCGCAGGTCGTGGCTCAACCCGGCCGCCAGCATTGCCAGGCTTTCCAGCCGCTGCGCGCGCATCAGCTCGCTCTCCACGCGCTGGCGTTCCAGGTCGGCGCGCGCCTCGCGGATCGCACGAATCACCGCGCTCGGCAGACGGGTCGGGTTGTGCTTGATGATGTAGTCGTTGGCGCCGTCCTGCAGCGCCTTGACCGCGGTCTCCTCGCCCATGGTGCCGGAGACGAAAATGAAGGGCGTGGCGCCGCTCTGGCGCACCAGGCGCAGCGCCTGATGGCCGGAAAACCGGGCATGCTCAGGTCCGACAGCACGATGTCCGGCTGGAATTCATCCAGTGCGGCACGCAGCGACGGCTCGCTGTCCACACGCTCGAACGCCGCATCCAGCCCGGCATCGAGCAGCTGATCGGACAACAGCTCGGCGTCTTCCGGTGAATCTTCCACCAGAAGGATCTTCAGCTGCTCCAGTTTGCCCCCCTCTTGCAGCATGGGTCAGTCCAGCTCCGGTGCCTGATTGATGACCGCCCAGAAGGTGCCGAGCGTCTTGACTGCGTTGAAGAACTGATCCACGTCCACCGGCTTGACCACGTAGGCATTCACGCCCAGGTCCCAGCTGCGGGCAAGATCGCTCTCCTCGCGCGAGGACGACAGGATCACCACCGGCAGGCGCTTGAGCGACTCCTCGCTGCGGATCTGCTTGAGCACTTCCAGCCCGTCCAGGCGCGGCATCTTGATGTCCAGCAGCAACACCGCCGGCAGGCCTTCCTCGCGATCGGCGAAGATGCCCCGACGCAACAGGTAGTCCATGGTCTCCACGCCGTCCTCGACGTGCACGATGGGGTTGGCCAGGCGGGCTTCGCGCAGCGCGTCAACGGCCATTTCCGCATCGGCCGGGCTGTCTTCTGCCAGAAGAATGGTACGGATGGCGGTCATACATTGAACTCTTGGTTGGGCGCTTCAAGCGCAGGAGGAAGCACAAAATAGAACGTGGCGCCTTCGTCGACCGCGCCTTCGGCCCAGACCCGGCCGCCGTGACGCGTCAGCACACGCCGCACGCTGGCCAGGCCGATACCGGTCCCGGGATATTCGCTGGCCTTGTGCAGGCGCTGGAACACGCCAAACAACTTGGCGCTGTATTCCATGTCGAAGCCGGCGCCATTGTCGCGCACGCTGAACTGGTGGCCGCCGTCGGCCATCGGCGTGTAGGTGACCTCGATCCTGGCCACCTCGCGCTTGGTGCTGTATTTCACCGCGTTG
The DNA here is from genome assembly GCF_009835065.2 of Xanthomonas sp. LMG 8993. Taxonomy (NCBI): domain Bacteria; kingdom Pseudomonadati; phylum Pseudomonadota; class Gammaproteobacteria; order Lysobacterales; family Lysobacteraceae; genus Xanthomonas; species Xanthomonas sp. LMG 8993. The sequence continues at coordinate 412,098 of NZ_QVIF02000003.1, forward strand.
CCGAGCAGGTTCATCCACAGCTGGCGCATCATGTTCTCGTCGGCCACCAGCACCGGCAACGGCGCGATATGCCAGTCCACACGGTGACCAGTGTTCTCGCTCTGCACGTTGGAATCCAGGATCGCGCGGGTTTCCGACACCAGCGACTGCATGTCCACCGCCTGCAACCGCAGCGCGCTGCGGCCCAGGCGCGAGTACACCAGCAGATCGTCGATCAACGACGCCATGCGCCGCGCCGAGCTGCTGATCACTTCCATGTAGTGACGCGATTTCTCGTCCGCCGCATCGCCCAGGTGGCGCGCCAGCTTGTCGGAGAATCCGGCCACATGGCGCAGCGGCGCGCGCAGGTCGTGCGAGACCGAATAGCTGAAGGCTTCCAGCTCGCGATTGACCTCCGACACCTGCTCCACCTTGCCCTCCATCTGCCGGTTGAGCTCCTGGATGCGCAGCTGCGAGGCCTTCTGCAGGCTGATGTCGCTAACCGTCATCAGCACCACGTCTTCGTCGCTGGTGTCCGGCAGCGGCATGCGCCGCGCGTTGATCAGCATGGTGCGCTGCACGCCATCGGCGGCGCGCTGCTCGTGTTCGTAGTCCCACAACTCGCGGCCGCGCAGCAACACGTCGGCCAGCCGCTGATGGATCTGCGCATCGCGCCAGACGCCATCGCCCACGTCCTCTAGCGGCATCGATTCGTTGCCGCGCTCGTCCAGCCCGTACAACTCGGCAAACGCCGGGTTGTGCAGCAGGATGCGCTGGTCGGAATCCAGCAGCACGATCGGCTCGCGCACGGTCTGCAGCACCGACGACGCGCGGCCGTTGGCGCGCAGGTATTCCTGCTCGGCCGCCAGGCGGCGACGGATCTGCCGCTGCAGCAACCAGGTCACCGTGCCCAGCAGCAGCAACTGCACCACCAGCGTGCCCCAGCTCAACACCGCGTAATGCGTGCGTTCGGTGTCGGCGCGCGCACTGCGCAACTCCAGCAGCTTGCCCTCGGCGTCCTGCAACTCGTCGATCAGCACGCGGATCGGGTTGTTCAGGGTCATGTCGTTGATCAGCAGACGGATCTGCTCCGGCGCGGTGGTCACGGCAATCCGCTCGGCCAGCAACAGGCGCCGCTCGATGGTGCTCTGGATACGCCCCATCCGCACCTGCTGTGCGGGGTTGTCCTTGGTCAGCACGATCAGCCGCTGCACCGCCGCGAGCGACTCGCGCCGGCCGCGCCGCATGCGCTCCAGCAGGGCCGGGCGCTGCACGCCATGCGAGCGCATCAAGGCCGCAGATTCGGTATCGCGCATCGCCGCTTCCAGGCGCTGGGCGGTCTCCTGCACCTCCTGGCTATGCGACACCCACACCGCGGCCTGGTTGGCGTTGTGCGCCATCTGCTGCAGCAGCAGCGACGGCACCACCACAATCAGAAACACGGCAACCGCCAGTAATGGCAGGCGCCAGCGATCCCATCTGTCTTCTTGGACCGTTGTCTGCATTGCTAGGTCTGTATCCGCTCGCTGCCAAGGCCCCGAAGGCAAGTCGGCATTGTCTCCGATCAGGCTCGGGATGAGATTAACGATTCAGCCTGATCACTCCCACGGCGACATAGCTGAATGGGCATATCATAAGTGCAGTAAACGTGAAAATGGCGCGAGCGCCCGGCCGCCCGTCGGCGTGCCCGTCGTGCGCGCAGGCAACAAAAAAGGCGCACCCCATGGAGTGCGCCTTGTGCTCGGTTCAGCCGCCTCGCCTCGGCTGGCCCGGCATTCGCTACCGCTGCAGTTACATCTTTGCAGCGACGACCTTCAGGCCGGTGGACTTGACGCTCTTGACGCCTTCAATGCCCTTGGCAACTGCCACGGCCTTGTCGTGCTCGGCCTTGGTGGCAACCGTGCCGGTCAGGGTGACGATGCCGTTCTTGGTCTCGACCTTGACGTCGGTGCCCGACACATTGTCGGTGGCCAGCAGATCGGCCTTCACCTTGGTGGTGATCCAGGTGTCGGTCACCGGCTTCTTGGATTCGTTCATGTTGTCGGCAGCGTGATCCTTGTGCGCGGCGTGCTCCTGCGGCGCAGCGAATGCCTGCGAGGCACCCAGCGTCAGACCGAGCGACAGCGCCAGGGCCAGCAACTTGCGTGCATGTGTGATGTTCTTCATCGGATGTACCCTCCTGTGAATGTGGCCGCAGTCTGCAGTGGCGCTCGTCGTGCACACGTGACTGCCGGATGCAGGGGTTGTGAACCCGGCGCACACGGGTGGGTGCAATACCATGCAGGCCTCCTCCGTCGTTGCGATGAACCGTTTTCAATGCCTAAACCGTTCAATCTGGCCGTCGTCGGCTATGGCTATGTCGGCCGCACCTTCCATGCCCCGCTGATCGCCGGCACCCCCGGCCTGGCCCTGCACAGCGTGGTGTCGTCCAAGCCGCAGCAGGTGCAGGCCGACTTCCCCGATGTCGCCGTGCTGGCCGATCTGGAAACGGCACTGGCCGACCCGGCGCTGGATGCGGTGGTCCTGGCCACCCCCAACCAGACCCACGCACCGTTCGCGTTGCAGGCCCTGGCCGCCGGCAAGCATGTGCTGGTGGACAAGCCCTTTGCACTGGACGCCGCACAGGCACGCGAAGTGGTCGCTGCGGCGGCGGCGGCCGGGCGCATCGTCAGCGTGTTCCAGAACCGGCGCTGGGATGCGGACTTCCTCACCGTGCGCCGGCTGATCGACGAAGGCCAGTTGGGCGAGGTGGTGGAATTCCATTCGCACTTCGACCGCTTCCGGCCGCAGGTGCGCGACCGATGGCGCGAAAGCGACATTCCCGGCGCCGGTCTCTGGTACGACCTGGGGCCGCATCTGCTCGATCAGGCGCTGCAGCTGTTCGGCACGCCACAGGCGATCGGCGCGGACCTGCAGCGCCAGCGCAACCAGGCGCGCAGCGACGACTATTTCCACGTCACCCTGCGTTACCCGCGGCTGCGCGTGATCCTGCACGCCGGCTCGCTGGTGGCCGACAGCGGCCTGCGCTTTGCCGTGCACGGCACCCGTGGCAGTTACCTCAAGCATGGGCTGGATACCCAGGAAGACCAGCTACGCGCCGGGCGCCGCCCCGGTACCGCCGGTTGGGGCGTGGACCCGCTTCCGGGCACGCTGACCCGCGTCGACGACGAAGGCCGCGTGCATACCCATCAACCCGACACCACGCCGGGCGACTACCGCCAGTGCTACGCCGCGTTTCGCGATGCCCTGGCCGGCGCCGGCCCGGCACCGGTCAGCGCTGCCGACGCGGTGCAGGTGATGGAGCTGCTGGAGCTCGCGCAACGCAGCGCCGCCTCGGGCCAGGTGCAATGGCTGGAAGGCGCGAACGCAGCTTCACGCGACTGATGCACGGCCGGGCGCCGGTGCAGGCGCCCAGCCGACATTTGGCATCTGCAATGGCGCGCTCGCGTTCTGCGCTGCCACGCCCAGGCACTGCATCGATGCGCACTGCCATCAGTCAGCGGGCACGCCGGCAGTCGCCAGACACAGACGTGATGGAACAGACCTGCACTGCGCGCCATGCAGACGCGCAGGAATCGGCATCGCTCAGACGTCCTTGCTGCCGATCGTCGGCGCGGCTTCCGTGGTGGTCTTGACCGCGTGACCACCGAACTGGTTGCGCATTGCGGCCAGCAGCTTGTCGGTGAACGAATCCTTGTCGCGCGAGCGCAGCCGCTCCATCAGCGACAAGGTGATGATCGGCGCCGACACTTCCAGGTCGATCGCCTCGGCCACCGTCCAGCGCCCTTCGCCCGAATCGGCCACGAACGGTGCGATACCGGCCATGGTCGGATTGTGCGCCAGCGCATCGGCGGTGAGATCCAGCAGCCACGAACGCACCACGCTGCCATCGCGCCAGATCTCCGCGACCTGGTGCAGATCCAGCGCAAAGTCGGTCTTGTGCTGCATCAGCGCGAAGCCCTCGGCATAGGCCTGCATCATTCCGTACTCGATGCCGTTGTGGACCATCTTGGTGAAGTGGCCGGCGCCGCTCGGGCCGACGCGGCCCCAGCCCTTGTCCGCTGCCGGCGCCAGCGTGGCCAGGACCGGATGCAGCGTGGTCACCGCCGCTTCGTCGCCGCCGACCATCAAGCTGTAGCCTTCCTGCAGGCCCCAGACGCCGCCGCTGGTGCCGCAATCGACAAAGGCGATCCCACTGGCATGCAGCAGCGCGGCGCGGCGTTGCGAATCCTTGTAGTACGAATTGCCGCCGTCGATGACGATGTCGCCGGCCTGCAACAGCGGCAGCAGCTGCGCCAGGGTGTCGTCGACGATCTTGCCCGCCGGCACCATCAACCACACCACGCGCGGGCTCGGCAGCGCGGACACCAGTGCAGCCAGCGCATCGGCGGTGACAATGCCCTTGGCCTGCGCACTGCTACGCGCACCTTCGCCAGGATCGTAGCCATGCACGCGGTGTCCGCCGTGCACCAGGCGCTCGGCCATGTTGGCGCCCATGCGGCCCAAACCCACCATACCCAGTTCCATAATCGCTCCTCATGATCTGATCAGTGCAGGGTGCCACGCCCGGCGTACGCTGGCGTGGCGGAATTCTCAATGGATTGTTCCGCCGCGGTGCCGGCGCCGCACTGTTGCAGCTGCCAGTCGATCCAACGCCAGTACAAGGTGCTTCGCAGATTGTGCAGGGTCAGGTCGATGGCATACGGCGTGCGCGGATTGCGATCGAGCAGGCGCGCCACGTGGTACCCGATCGGTTTGATGCCCTTGGGATGCACGTACACCAGAAAGCCCTGGTAGAACGGGTCATCCAGCAGGCCTTGCAGCGTTTGCAGGCGTGCCTGTTGCTGCGGGTCGAGCGTGGCACGCAGCGCGGCATCGCGCTCGTACAGCAACCGCTCGAAGCGACGCTTGCCCGGCCCGCGCAGCTCCCTGGCCAGCTCCCAGATCTGCCGGTTGCGCGCGTCGTAATGCGCAAAGCCGCCGTGCTGCGCCAGCGCCTGCGCCGCCGCATCGCTGACGTCCACCACCACGAAGTTTTCGGCCTGGTTGTGGATGTCGTCCAGAAAGGATTTGTCGAACACATGCGCGATAAACCCCGGCGCGCCGACAAATGCCTGCCGCCCCAGCTGCGCGGTCCTGGCCGCCTTGCCGTCGGCGAAAAACTCGCCGGCATTCGCACCCAGCAGGATGCTGTCGGTGTCGTGCAGGGTCAGAAACGTGCCGATCGACAACTCGCCCGAGGTGAACACCTGATCGAATCCGGCATCGCCATACAACTCACGCTGGGTGGCCAGCTGGGCCACCTGCCGCCCCACTCCGCATTCGGAGCGCACCTGGCCGCGATAGAACGCATCCAGCGCCTGCGCATTGCTGCCGCGCGGTTGATAGCCGCGCCCGAAACTGCGAAAGCCGCTCCAGCCCTGCGAGGCCGCGCCACGCCAGCCGAATCCGATCCAGCCCAGCTGCAGCGCCGAAAACCGGTAGCCCGGGTTGTCCTGTAGCTGCGTGGTGGCACGCCGCGTCGCCGCACCGAGTTCGAACGCGTATGCGCATTGGGTGGCGCTGTCGTCCAGCAAGGCCCTGAGCGCGGCGCCGCGTTGCTGCGCGTTCCAGCTGGCCGGCAGCGTCAGCTGCAGATCGCCGGCCGCACGCGCCTGCGCAAGCGAACCGCGCGTACACGGCTCGCCGCGCTGGATCACCGGCGCACCCACTGCGGCGCTGCGAATGCTCCAGCCCAGCTTCTGCAGCAAGGCATCCACACAGTCAACGGACGCCTTGCGTGCGGTCTCGCTCGGCGCGGCCGCGGCAGCCTGCAACAGCTGCACACCGAGCAGCGCCATCGCGCATAGACGCACGGAGAGGCGGCGGCGCGGTCGGTGCGGCGCGAATACTGATACTGACGCAGGCCGCATCACTCCCGTCCACCGCTGCGGGCGGGGCTTCTGGAACGCACTCATCGGTACAAGGTGGTGTAGATCGGCAGCAAGCTGCTGCATCCTCAGACGTAGAAAGCCCCGGCAGGACCGGGGCTCGTAGGATTCACTGCATCAAGTTCAGCGGCGTTCGCAGACGCGCTCGACCTGACGGTTACCGTTGGCTTGCTGGCGGTTGCCCTGGATGGTGCGGCCCGCTGCGCCGCCGGCAACTGCACCGGCCACGGTTGCCAGCTTCTTGCCGTTGCCGCCACCAACCTGGTTGCCGAGCAGGCCACCAATGGCCGCGCCGGCAACTGTCCCGCCGATGCGATTGGGATCGGTCGAGTTCTTCTGCACTTCGACATTGCGGCAGCGCACGCGCGTGCCATCGCCGAACTTGCGGCCCTCATCTGCTTCGGTGTAACGCTGCTGGTACGAACGCGTCTGCGCCTGCGCCAGTGTGCTGGTTGCCATCAACGCGATCAGGGACATACCCACGAGGGAATTGCGCATCTTCATCGTCTGTCTCCATCTCGCCCCTTGGCGAGTCATGGCTGCACTTTCGCCACTTGGTCGAGAACGCGACGTGAAGCGTGCAACCGGCTATTCAGGCTCTGGAGCAGAGCCTGAATCGCTTCGTCACGGTTGGCTTGCTGGCTCGGTTTGCGGCAGCTCGGCTGGTGTCGGCGGTGGGTCCTGCGCCTCCACCGGCAATGGCGCCACCGGCTGCTGTGCGACAGGCGTTGCAGCAGGTTGCGGCGCAGCTGTTGCTGGCGTGGCGGGAGCAGTGGCCGCCTCGCTGGCCTGAGCGGCCGCAGGCACCGGAGCCGGTGCTTGTGATATCGCATGCGGTGGCGGTGGCGGAGCAGCAGTTGCAGGTGCAGGCACCGCTTCGGTGACCTTGGGCAGGTACGAATTCAGACGGTCGAAGAAGCGTTTGTAGAAGGCCGCGTCCTGCACCGTGGTGCTGGACACGCGCACCAGCGAATCGCCGCTGCTGCCGACCGGCAACGACAACGAACCAAGCACACCGACACCGACGCTGGCCGAGGTCGAACTCTTCTTCAGCGCGTAACGGTCCTGCAATGCGCTGACGAACACCTGCGCCTTGCCGCCGTCCTGCGTGGCGCAGGAAATGCGCAGATTGAGTTGTTCGCTCTGGTCGGCTTCCTTGAGCTGGAAGTTCTTGCTGCCTTCCACCGCAGCGGCATCGGCACGCGTCACCGCATAGCCCTGGCTCAACAACACCCGGCGCGCGGCCTCGCAGGCCTGCGGCGAGGTGGAGGCCACACTGCGCGAGTAGGTGTCGTCGGAATTGAACGACTCACGCATCAGCATGGTGTCGCCCTTGCTGCCACCGCAACCAGCCAGGGTTGCCAGCGCGCCAAGCAGGGCACCGCGCGCAATCAGGGAAGAACAAGACATGGAGACATTCCGGCATCCAAAACCGGCACAGAGCATAGCCGCAACCGGTGTGCGCGCGGCGTCGCTTGGCCGATCAGGGCAACGGCGGTTCATCCGCTGGCAGTTGCAGGTCCAGCTGCAGGCGGCCGCCGTCTGCGCCGATGCGCTCGGCGCGCAGATAGTGGTGGGCACGCACCGCCGCCAACGCGACCGGCGCCCGGCATGGCTCGCCCCACAGGCTCAAGGCGAATCCCTGCGCCTGCAGCCAGACGGTGAGGCGGTCCCAGAGCGGCTGCTCCGCCTGCAGGATCAGGTCCAGATCCGCCGGCCCCTCCGGCACCGACTCGGGTGCCTGCAGCCAGCGCGCGTAGCTGCCGTGCACCTGCACCGGCAGGCCGTCTGCGCGTAGCGCCTGCAGCAGCAGCGCTGCCTGCTGCAGGTCCAACTGCGCACGGCAGTGCTGGAAGATCAGCGCGTACTCGTGGCTGCGATTGCTGTGCGTGCCTGCAGGCGCCAGCGCTGCGCCCGGCCGCCGGTAGCACAGCACCCGCTCCTCGCGCAGGGTGAACAGGCTGGCAAGGATCCGCCCCAGATCCCACGCCTGCGGAATCACCCGCCCGCCGACGACGACGTTTTCCACCATCGCCACACCGAAGCCATCCACTCGCATCCGCTTGCGCAAGGCATGCAATACCGCCCGCATGCCGGACAGATAGCCTGCGTAATCGGCACTGGCATACAACTGCCCCGGCAGTGCCGCACCGCGCCAGTGGCAACCGAAATACGGCACGTTGGTCAGGCACAGATCGATCGCCGCCGCAGGCGCGGTGTCGACCAGCGTGCCGACCACGACCGGCGCCTGCACGCCGTGCCGCTGCAGGCGCGTGCGTGCCAGTTGCGCACGTGCGGCATCGATCTCCATGCCATGCGCGCCACGCCCTTCCAGCGTCGCCGCCAGCAGCGTGCTGCCGAATCCACAGAACGGATCGAACACCTGTGCGCCCGGCACGCTGAAGTGCCGCACGAACGGGCGCATTTGATTCACCCAGCCGCAGTCGCGCCCGCCAAGCGGATCGGCTGCGCGCAGATCCTCGGGCAATGCCCAGGACGGCTCATCCGGTGCCGGCGTCCACCAGCTGCGCTGATCGAGTTCATCCATCGGCCGGCTCCCACAGCACATCGGCATCCGGGTCCCAGCCCGCACACAGGCGGCCATTGGCGAAGAACACCAGCTTGTAGAGGTCGCCGGTGGCGTGGCGTGCGTGCATGGCCGCGTAGTCGGCGCTTTCGAACACCACTTCCAGGCCGTCCTCGCTGCGCATGCGCAGATTCCAGAAGTAATAACCCTCGGTCATGCCGTCGGCTTGCCAATGCGACCACCACGGCTGCTGCATGCAGTCCGCCAACAGGCTTTCCATGCCGATGCGATGCTGCGCGATATAGCGCCAGGTGCCATTGTTGCGGTACGCATCGTCCAGACGCGACAACTCGCGGAAGATCACCTGCGTGGCGCCACAGCGACGCGCCCACGCGAGGTACTGCGCCACGCCATCGGCACAGTCCACGCCGCCCCGCTGCACGATGCAGACCAGCCGCACCGGCAGGCGCGCTGCGATGCGTTGCGCCGTCCGCGCGAAAATGGCCGCATCGGCAATGGGCTCGTCTGGACGAAAGCGCATGATCGCGTCGTTGCCGGCCTGCAGCGGGTGGTGACGCGACAGCTCGATCCACGACAGGCCGAAGTCGACCAGGGCATCGAGCAACTGTGCCCCCTGCGCGCGCGCCAGGCCGGCACCATTGCTGTACAGCACACGCTGCTCCACGCACGGGCCGTCGGGCGTCGTCGCCAGGGTCTGCAGCAAGTCCTGCAACCAGTCCGGGTCGTCGGTCATCTCCAGGCCGGACAAGGAGTACGACAACGGCACCCCGTGCAGCAGCTGCAACGCAGCGCGCAACTGCGCAAAGTAGTCCGGCCCTGGCCGCAACATCGCTGCCGCCGGGCCACCACGGTGTTGACGCAGGTTTTCCGAACAGAAGCCGCAGCGCGCCGAACATGGCCGTACCGAGGCATACGGGGTCAAGGTGATCGGCAACGCTGCCCGATACGCGCGCTCGCCGATGCGCAATGCATGCCATCGGCTGCTCTCGTCCTGCTGCGGCACACGCCGCCGCAGGCTGGGCGCGGCCGCGCGCAACCCGGCCAACAGCGGCGATGCAGACAGCAACGAGTCTTCGTCGAGGGAGGCGTGCATGCCGCTATCCGCGCGGCGAACGTCAGCGGCGCGCGACGTCGGCACGTGCGCGCACCTGCTCCAGGGTCCACTCCTGCTGCATGACGCCGTTCTCCCACACCGTCACCAGCGCATCTTCGCTGTCGGCATGCGCGTCGACTTCATCCAGCAACGCGCTGCGATAGCTGCCATCGGCACGGTCGCGCAGCAGGGTCAGCCGACCGCGCTTGCTCTGCTTGCCCTTGTCGGTGATCGGGTCCTTGTAGACATCGATCCATTGCCCGTCCACGCGCACGGCCGAGCACTTCAACGCGAACTTCTGGGTGTCGCGATCCACCTTCTGCAACAGCGCACCGCCCATGCCGAAGGCGACGTTGTCGGCGGCATAGCCGGCAGCAGTGATGCGTTCGAGAATCGCGCGCAGCGACTGCGGGTTGATGCCATCGCCCTGGATCACCCGCACATGGTTGAGCACCTTGTAGCCCTTGCCATTGCGCTGATGGCCGAACGCCTCGTCCAGCAGCAGCAGGCATTGCTCGACCACATCCACCGGGTCGCCCGAATCCGGACGGATCACCACCGTCGCACCTGAGGCAATCACCTCCTCGCGCAAGGTGGTGCCCCAATGCTCGCGGATCGCGCGGTAGATGTCGTAGCTGTCCGATACCACCGCCACCAGCGAACCGGGGCGCGCGAACTGCGCCAGCATGTTGCGATACGCATCGGCCTCGCGCTCGCGGCCCCAGCTGGTGATGGTGCTGTGCTCGGCAGCGGGAATCGAATAGCCGGCTACCGGAGTGTGGTAATGCGCACGCGCCAGCAGCAACGCCGACACGGTATCGGTGCCGAGGAAGTTCACCAGATGCGCGGCACCGCCCAGCGCGGCCGAACCAAGGCTGGACACCCCACGCGCGCCGAAGTCATGCAGCTTGAACGGCAACTGCCCTTCCGGATCGTCGCTGGTGCGCTGCAGGTAATCGCGTACCACCTGCTTCACCTGCCAGCTCACCGTTGCCACCGTCACCGGATACCACACGCGCAACAGCAGCGTTTCCAGGTACGACGGCACCCAGAACGCCTTGGGATCGGTGGATTCGATCGTCATCAGCACATTGTGCGTGGGCACGACCGTGCCTTCGGGCACGGCACGGATGCGGATCGGCAGTTGCCCGCCGAGACGATCGACGATGTCACGCCAGCCGGCCTCGTTGAACGGCTCGCCATGCGCGGCCAGCAAGGCCTTCGCATCGTCGATGTCGGCATGCGTCACCGGCCGGTTGATGGCCTCTTTCAGGATCGACTGCAGGCCGAAGAATACGGTCTGGTCGTAGACGCCACCGCGCGATTCGACATAGAAAAACGCCGCATCGGTGCCGGGTGGATACTGCAGCCAGTGGCTGGCCTTGTAGCTGTCGGTGTTGAGCAGCAGGTTATCGAGGTAATACATGACGGAAGCTCCTTCGCGTCGAATGAACCAGCGGTCTGTCCGCCGGCGGGGAGGCTACGGTTCAAGCCGATCTTGGATTGCGCGCGGACGCATTTGGTGGATGACGGCACGCAATCGTTGTCGGCCTCAGCCGCGACCCAGGAAGAATTCGAGGATATGCAGATGATCTTCGTACAGGCGCGGACCCATCGCCATGACTTCGGCAAGCGGAATCCAGCGCGCCTTGTCGGCATCGTCGCCGCCGCGCACCGCGGGCAACTCACCGGCCGGAAATTCGAAATGGAATGCATGGGTGATGGTGCGCCCGCGCAGGCTGCGCTCGGGGTGGTCGAACACCTGGCGCCCGCGCAACGAGCCCTTGAGCACCGGCACCGGCACCTTCAGCCGTGTTTCCTCGCGCAGCTCGCGCAGGCAGCCGTCCAGCAGCCCTTCGTCCTGGCCGACGAAACCGCCCGGCAATGCCCACAAGCCCTTGCCCGGCTCGGCGCGACGACGCACCAGCAGCACGTGGCCCGAATGCACCACCACCGCATCGGTGGTGACGAAGGTCGGCGGATACGGCGCATCCTTCCAGGCGGCGCGATACTGCTCGATGAAACGGTATTCGGCCACCAGCTGCGCATAGCTCGGCGAGTTGCGCCGGAACGCTTCCAGCATGTCGTACACCGGCGCCGGCACATTGCCGCGCAGCATCAGCAACCCACCGTGGAAACCGATCTCGCCGGCCTCGAACAGATAGCGGCGCAACTCGGTGGCCGACAGCGTGGCGGTATGTTGCACATCTTCCAGCGGCCACTGCGGAAACTCGCGCAAGTAGTAGCTGCTGGCGTCCTTGTCCATGCCGATCAGCCCGATGCGCGCATCGGGCGTGCCGCCATCGGCCTGTACGGCCTCGGCGACCTGGCGCTGCACCTCGGCAATCCACAGGCTTTCGTTGTACAGATGGTCGCGCAACGGGCGCAGGATCAGCCGCTGGCTCTCGCCCGGCAACGCGGACTCGATCATCACCGCACGTTCGGCGACGGTCCACGGATTACGAATGGTGCGAGGCGTGTCGGCAGAGCCGATCAACACGATGAGCTTGTTCGCCTTGCCCAGCGCGTGGCGGGCGACGGCGGCGTGGCCGTTGTGAAAGGGCTCGAAACGCCCGATAAACACGAGATAGTCGTACTGCGGTGCCATGAGAATCCCTCACGGTTGAGTAGGCAGCCATCGGTCTATCCGATGGCTTGGTGCAAATGCTACGCCGATGTGCGACGACGTCAAGCGGGCGCGGTATGTCGATGACATTTCGGTCATGCATGCCGATTAGACTCGCCGATCGGTCCTTGAGGAATCCGCCTGCATGTCACGCCTGTCCGTTCGCGCCATCTCACGTTCCCTGTTCGCCGCACTCGCGCTGCTGTGCATCGCCTTGCCTGCGTTGTCTGCACCTGCACCTGCGCCTGCGCCCTTGCGGGTGATGTCGTTCAATGTGCGCGTGCCGGTGGATACCGATGGCGACAAGCGTTGGAGCGTGCGCCGCGCGGCGATGGCGGCATTGGTCGAACAAGTGCACCCGGATGTCTTCGGCACGCAGGAATTGGTGCAGGAGCAGGCGCAATATCTGGCTGCGCAACTGCCTGGTTACCGCTGGTTCGGCAAGGGCCGCCGCGGCGACGACGGCGACGAGCACATGGGCGTGTTCTACGACAGCCGCGCGGTGTCGTTGGTGGAATCGGGCGATTTCTGGCTGTCGGAAACGCCACAGGTCCCCGGCAGCAGCAGCTGGAACACCGACCTGCCGCGCATGGTGACCTGGGCCCTGTTCGAGCGCCGCAGCGACAAGCGCCGCTTCTATCTGCTCAACACGCACTTCGCCCACCGCGACCAGGACGAGGCCGCCCGCGAGCACAGCGCGCGCCTGATCCTGTCGCGCATCGCGGCGCTGCCGGCAAACATTCCGGTGGTGCTGACCGGCGACTTCAACAGCGATCCTGACCAGGGCACCTACCGCGTGCTCACCGCCACGCTTGGCGATGCACGCGCTCGTGTTCCCGAGCCGCAAGGCCCGGAAAAAACCTTCCAGGACTTCACCACGCAACCGACCCGTCGCATCGACTGGATCCTGTTCCGTGGCCTGACACCGACACGTTTTTCCACGCTGGATCAGCGTCCCGGCGGTGTAGTGCCGTCCGACCACTATCCGGTGCTGGCCGAATTCGCCTGGCCGCGTTGAGCGCGCCGGCGACGTGACGCTGTCACGATGCCGGCCGCTCTGACGCTACGCAGCTCAGTCGTGTTGCAGCCAATCCACCAGCGCTTGCAGCATGGTCGACGGCGCAGGCTCGCAACGCAGCACGATCGAAAGTTGCCGCGGTGCCCAGGCTGCATCCAGGGGCACCGTGGCCAGTTGATCGCGCACGCATGAGCGTTGCACTGCGGCGTGCGGGAGAATCGCCACGCCCATGCCTTGTGCGAGCATGCGGCACAACACGTCGATGCCTTGTACCTTTGCACGCATGCGCACCTGCACGCCGGCGCGGTTCATGTGCACGCGCAGATGCCGTTGCAAGGCGCTGTCGCCGGCCAGCCCCAGCATGTCCATTCCCGCGAGCTCGCTCAATTGCAGCGTCGCGGCACCGGCCAGTGGATGCGCTGCAGCCATCACCAGCACCAGTCGATCCTCACGGAACGGCAGCACCTGCAGCCCACTGAGATCGGCATGACCCGCGACCACGGCGATGTCGGCGCGTTCCTCGCGCACCGCATCGGCAGCTTCGTCGCTGCCCTGCTCGGTCAATGCCAGATCCAGCTGCGGATGTGCGATGAGAAAATCCGCCAACCGTTCGGGCAACCATGCCGACAGCGCCGCGGTATTGGCCGCCAGCCGCAGCGTCACCTGGCCACCGCCACCGTAGCCGCCCAGCTCCAGCTGCAGCACCTCGGCCTGCCGCTGCAATTGCCGTGCGTGCCGCAGCAACACGCCGCCGGCCGGAGTCAGACTGACGCCGCGGCGCCCGCGTTCCAGCAGTACGGCGCCCACCTGCAGCTCCAGCGCACGAATCCGCGCACTGGCAGCGGCCAGCGACAACGCCGCGCGTTGTGCACCGGCAGTAATGCTGCCGGTCTCGACCACTGCGATGAACAACCGTAAATCGACAAATTCCAGATGCATGAGCGCTCCACAAGCACGTGCAGTCATCGACATGCGCTCGCCACCGACAGGACAGGCCAGCCAAGCCAGGGGCCTCTGCACGCGCGGCATCCCGCCTTAGCCTTCGGCGCTGCCGAAGCCTGCATCAAACAATCACGCATTGTCTGCCGCGGAACAAGCCCGGATCCTTGGCTGCATGGAGACATTGCACACCCACTGGTATCTGATCGCAGGCGTGTTTTTGCTGGCAGGCTGGGTCAAGGGCGTGGCCGGGATGGGCTTGCCGACCGTTGCGATGGGGCTGCTGGGTCTGTGGCTGACGCCTGCCGAGGCAGCGACCTTACTGGTTCTGCCTTCGCTTGTGACGAACGTGCAGCAAGCCTGGGGACCGGACACGGCGCCCCTGTTGCGACGTCTGTGGCCATTGCTGGCCGCCGTGACGCTGGGCACCTGGCTGAGTGCTGGGGTGCTGACAGGCGCCGACCCTAGCCTGGTCCGCGCCGGGTTGGGCGCACTGCTGGCGCTGTACGCCTTGCTTGGGCTGGCCCGTCGACACTGGACGATGCAGGCACGTCACGAACCGTGGGCAGGGCCACTGGCCGGGCTGGCCACCGGTCTGCTGAGTGGCGCCACCGGCATGTTCGTGCTGCCATCACTGCCCTACCTCACCGCCCTGCAACTACCGCGCGAGCTGTTGATCCGCTCCCTGGGCTGGTGTTTCGGCGTGGCGACGTTGGCGCTTGCCAGTGCACTGGCCTGGCACGGCGCACTACCCCGCGCGGCGATCGCTCCGTCGTTGTGGGCACTGCTACCCACCGCCATCGGCATGTGGCTGGGCGCCTGGGTGCGCAACCGCATTTCTGCCGAGACGTTTCGACGTTTCTTTTTCACCACCTTGCTGGTGCTCGGTCTGCAAGGTGTCTGGCAGGCACTGGCGTAAGTACAACGGGCGTCGCACGACACGCAGGCACGGCAGCCGGCAATCGATCGTCAGTCAAATCCGCTCGCGACGTCGTGCCAGACATGAAAGGGTCGGCCAATAAAAACGCCACCGCGATGCGGTGGCGTTTCTTGTACTTAACGCTGATGTCGTCGCCAGCTGTTCGACGAACGATCAGTCGGCCCAACGTCCCGGCGCGGTCGACTGCGGCAGCACCTGCGCCGACAGCGGCTGGTCCTGCGACAGCAGGCCCAGCGCATCGGCAAGAATGGCGGCCGATTCGTGCAGCAACGGATCCGGGCGCTTTTCTGCGGCCTTCTCACGCGCGGTGTCCTTGACGATATCGCGCTCGTTGCCGGTCAGGCCGTCGTCGCTGTCTTCGGCAAGCGGGTCCAGCGGCAGGCCCAGCTGCTTGCGCACCTGCTGGCGATCCTTGCGCTGCTGATCCTGCTTCTGACGCTCGGCGACGCGCTCGGCTTCATTCAACGAGATGTACTTCTTGGCCTTCTCATCGCGGAACTGCTTGACGTCCTCTTCCCACCACTGGAATTCCTTGTCGGTGGCGATACGCGCGGTGTGCAGGCCCTGCAATTTGGGCAGCAGTGGCGCGAAGTTGCCGTACTGGGTGTGTGGTGCGGCGGCGATGCGCGTCCAGGGCAGCGCGTTGTCGTAGGTGCTCTCGCCGAACTCGGTGGCATCCACGCTGGCCGGGAATGCGATGTCCGGCACCACGCCCTTGTGCTGGGTGCTGGAGCCGCTGACGCGGAAGAACTGCGCGATCGTCAGCTTGACCTGCCCGTAGCGCTGGCCTTCCGCCGCCGGCCAGCGGTCCAGGTCGACGATGTTCTGCACCGTGCCCTTGCCGAAGCTGGTTTCACCGATCACCAGGCCGCGGCCGTAGTCCTGGATGGCACCGGCAAAGATCTCCGAGGCGGATGCCGAGCCGCGGTTGATCAGCACGCCCAGCGGACCATCCCAGGCCACCTTGGGATTGCTGTCGCCATTGACGGTGACCCGGCCGCCGGATTCGCGCACCTGCACCACCGGGCCCTGCTCGATGAACAGGCCGGTGAGCTCGATCGCCTCGTCCAGCGAACCGCCGCCGTTGTTGCGCAGGTCCAGCACCACGCCGTCGACCTTGTCGGTCTTGAAGCCGGCCAGCAGCTTGGCGACGTCGCGCGTTGCCGAGGCATAGTCGGTCGCGTTGCGGCGACGGCCTTCGAAATCCTGATAGAAGCCCGGCAGCTTGATGATGCCGATGCGGCGCTCCGGCTCGCCGCCCTTGGCCGGCAGGGTGATGGTCTCGCCCTTGGCGGCCTGCTCGGCCAGACGCACCTTCTGCCGGGTCAGCGTCACGGTGCGGTGCTTGCCGTCAATGCCCGACTCGGCCGGGATGTATTCCAGGCGCACCTGGGTGTCCTTGCTGCCGCGGATCTTGGCGACCACGTCGTCGATGCGCCAGCCGATCACATCCTCGATCGCGCCGTTCTTGGCCTGGCCCACGCCGACGATGCGATCGCCCGGCTTGAGCGTGCCATCCACCGCCGCCGGACCGCCCGGGATGACCTCGCGGATCACCACCATGTCGTCCTGCTTCTGCAGCTGCGCACCGATACCTTCCAACGACAGCGACATCTGCTGATTGAAGTTTTCGGCCGTGCGCGGCGTGAAGTAGTCGGTATGCGGATCGACTGCGTTGGTGTAGGCGTTGACGAAGAACTGGAACACGTCCTCGGCCTTCAACTCGTTGACCGAATCGGCCAGCGCCGCATAGCGCTTGTCCAGCGTCTTGCGGATGTCTTCGGGCTTCTTGCCGGCCAGCTTCAGGCGCAGCCAGTCGTTCATCACCGACTGGCGCCACAGCACGTCCAGCTGCTTGTCGTCGGCAGCCCACGGCACGTCCTTGCGGTCGTACTCGAACTTGTCGCTGCCGGTGAAATCGAAGTCCTGCTTGAGCAGGTCGCGCGCGTACTTGACGCGCTGGTCGACGCGCTTCTTGTAGACCGAGAACACCTGGAACGCCGGATCCAGCTTGCCCCCGCGCAGCGCGTCGCCCACGCCCGCTTCCAACGGTGCGAAGCCGGTGATGTCGGTCTGGGTAAAGAACTGTTTGCTGCCGTCCAGGGTTTCCAGATAGCGCTTGAACACATCCTTGGTCATGGCCTCGTCCAGCGTGCGCGGACGGTAGGCGTAGCGGCTGTCGGAGAGCAGGCCATAGACCAGCTTGGTCGCTGTGGCCTGATCGGGCGTGGCTGCCGCCGGCAACGCCGTGTCGGCGCGTGCGAGCAATGCCATCGGAGTGGTCAACACCAGCGCCAGCAGGCCGGCCTTCATGGACGCAGAAACGTTGTAGGTCATCGAATGGCTCTCGGCACAGGGCCGACGAAAGAAAGGCGGTGAACGGATCAGACAGCATGACAGTGCCGAAAGTTGCTGGCGTTGTCATCCGCTGGCTGAATCAGCCTAGCGCCGGGCCTGTAGCGGATTGTGAACGCGACCGTACCCTGCAAGCCGAGAGCAGCGGCCGGAGACGACACGACCCCGCGGTGTGCGGGGTCGTGTGGGTCGTTCTAGCTCGAAATCATCGGAGCTACTCGCGGGCGGTCGCGAGCAGTTCGCGCCGACATGCAATCGGCATGCGGCCGGCTGCGGCATCAGATGACGCCAGCACCGGCGGCCGCGCCCGCCTGAGCGTGGGCGCAGGCGTGATCGGCTGGCTTAAGCAGCGACGCCCGCGCCGGCGGCCTGACGATCGGCGTGATACGAGGAGCGCACCATCGGCCCGGAGGCGACGTGGCTGAAGCCCAGCGCATTGCCGTAGTCCTCCAGCGCCTTGTATTCCTCCGGCGTCCAGTAGCGCATCACCGGATGGTGATGCGGCGTCGGCTGCAGATACTGGCCGATGGTGATCATGTCCACATCGTGCGCGCGCAGGTCGCGCAACGTGGCCTGCACCTGCTCCATCGTCTCGCCCAGGCCGAGCATGATGCCGGACTTGGTGGCGATGGACGGATGCTGCGCCTTGAAACGCTGCAGCAGGGTCAGCGACCACTGGTAGTCAGCACCCGGACGCACGTTCGGGTACAGGTCCGGCACGGTTTCTATGTTGTGGTTGAACACGTCCGGCGGGCTGAGCGCCAGGATCTCCAGCGCGCGGTCCATGCGGCCCTTGCCGCGGAAGTCCGGGGTCAGGATCTCGATGCGGGTCTTGGGTGAGCTGACCCGGATGGCCGAAATGCAGTCGACGAAATGCTGGGCACCGCCGTCGCGCAGGTCGTCGCGATCCACGCTGGTCACCACCACATACTTCAGGCCCATGTCGGCCACGGTGGTGGCCAGGCTGGCCGGCTCGTTTGCATCCGGCGGCTTGGGCCGGCCATGCGCCACATCGCAGAACGAGCAGCGCCGCGTGCAGACCTCGCCCAGGATCATGAAGGTGGCGGTGCCGTGGCTGAAGCACTCGTGGATGTTCGGGCAGCTGGCTTCCTCGCAGACCGTGACCAGGCGGTTTTCGCGCAGCTTGGCCTTGAGGTTCTGCACTGCATTGCCGGACGGAATCCGCACCCGGATCCACGACGGCTTGCGCAACACCGGCGCATCGACGAACTGCACCGGCGAGCGGTTGATCTTGTCGCCACCGATCTGCTTGACGCCGGTCTGCAGCGGCGCAGGTGCGGCGGTGTCGCCGGAGACGACCTGCAAGGGGATGGAACGGGCGATAGGCTGGGTCATGGCAGTAACGGGCGCT
The DNA here is from genome assembly GCF_009835065.2 of Xanthomonas sp. LMG 8993. Taxonomy (NCBI): domain Bacteria; kingdom Pseudomonadati; phylum Pseudomonadota; class Gammaproteobacteria; order Lysobacterales; family Lysobacteraceae; genus Xanthomonas; species Xanthomonas sp. LMG 8993. The sequence goes on from NZ_QVIF02000003.1 coordinate 430,898, forward strand.
CAGGCCGGAAGCGAAAGGTCGGGCAACGCGGAGACAGGCTGCAAGACGAGACCGAACTGGCGCGCCAGCTGATCGAGCAGCACCGCCTTGACGGCGTCCATCCCGGAGGGGCCGCCCAAGTCTAGCACCGAGGTCACCTGCAGGCCCTGATAGCCACAGGGGTTGATGCGGTGGAACGGCTCCAGGTCCATCGCCACGTTGAACGACAGGCCGTGGAAGGTGCAGCCGCGCCGCACCCGGATCCCGAGCGCGGCGATCTTGGCGCCGCCCACGTACACGCCCGGCGCGCCCTCGCGGCGCTCGGCGACGATATTCCATTCGTCCAGCGTGTCGATCAGCGCCTGCTCGATCTTGCACACGTAATCGCGCACGCCGATCTTGAGCCGACGCAGGTCCAGCAGCGGATACACCACCAGCTGGCCGGGGCCGTGATAGGTGACCTGGCCACCGCGATCGACCTGCAGCACCGGAATCTCGCCCGGCGCCAGCACATGCTCGGGCTTGCCGGCCTGGCCCAGCGTAAACACCGGCGCATGCTCGACCACCCACACTTCGTCGGCCGTGGCCTCATCACGCGCATCGGTGAAACGCTGCATCGCACGCCAAACTGGCGCGTACGCCTGTCGGCCGAGATCGCGCAACTGCGCCGGCAGGACGGGGACAGGGCTTTCCGCAGCCTGGATCGCTACAGCGTCCACTTCACTTCCGGGTGGTCGCGCAGCGCCTGGTGCGCAGCGTCGAACTGCTCGCGGCTCTCGGCACGGAAGCCGATCTTGACCGAGACATATTTGCCGCTGGACGAATGCTTCCAGCTGATGCTTTCCTCCAGCAGCTCCACACCGGTGGCGGCGAGCAGGCGCGGAAGTTCGCTTTCCAGCCCGCGCTCGGCCGCGCCCATTGCGCTGAGCTCGAAGGTACCGGGAAACTGGAAGCCGTGATCGGGGTTGTCGGTGCTGATTTCCATCCGCCCATTATCGGGACGATGGTGGACAAACCCAAGCCCGCCGCGCGCGGGACAACACAACGGGGCCGCAGGGGCCCCGTTGTTTCACGCCGTACGCGTCATGCCCAGCGTGGGTCTGGCCAACTGCTTACTTGGACAGTTCCAGCATGGCCGACGACACCCAGCCGCGGTTGCCCATTTCGTCTTCGACTTCCCACATGACGCCTTCCTTGGTGCCAGTCGGGTACAGCATCATGCCCGGCTCCAGCGTACGCACGGCCGCGCCAGTGCCCTTGGCATTGCCCAACAGACGCCCCGCGCGGGTCACGGTCACAGCCTGCTGCACATTGGATGCAGCCGCATTGCCGGACAGACCGCCGAGCTGGGTGACGACGTCGGTGTAAGCCTGCAGATAGGCCAGGGTAATCACCTGTCCGATCTCGGTATTGGCATAACCGCCGGCACCGGCGGCGCCGTAGTCGCCGCCGCTGAAGACGTTGCCACGCGCGCCCCAGCCCAGGTCGGTCTTCTTGGCGTTGCCTTCGGCCATGGCGACCTGTTCGGAGGAACGCACATCGGTGATGGTCAGCACCACGTCGGCGGTCTTCTTGTTGAGGTTCAGGCCACCGACCAGGTTGCCGGCATTGCCGCCCATCAGGCCGCCCAGCATGCCGGCAATGGCGCTGCCGCCGGCATTGTGGTTCTGCGAAATGAGGTCCGGCGTCATCACATAGTCGGCTGCGCGGATCTGGCCCTTGCCGACGTTGGAGCGGGCGCGCAGGTCGCCGTTTGCCGCCATGTCGCGCTCGCGCTGCGATGCCGCCATGCCCGCGCCACGGTCTACCAGGGTGAAGCAGCGCGAACGGTTGACGAATACCTTGATCAGCTTGGACGGCGCCGGCAACTGCTGACCCGACCACCAGTTGACTGCATCCTCCGGCTCGAGCACCGACAGGCTGCCCAGCGGTTTGGCGCACACCGGGATCTGCGCGACGGCCTCCTTGCGCTGATCCTGTGCAGACCCCTTGAAGGCATCCTTCAGTCCGGCCGAGGCCGGCGCGCTGACACTGACCAGTGCAACACCCAACACGCTGGACAACAGCGCTGCGCTCACAGAAATCGTCTTGCTCATATTTGTTCCCCTGACACCTGCGCTGCCGTCGGCAAACGCGATCCGTTGGTGATGAAACGGCCTGAGAAAGGCCGCCGTTCCTTGGGGCTAGTTCCCCCGGAGGCGGATCATATGCGATTCGCGCGGGCTTTTCATGGCCGCCGTACCGCAAATGGAACGGACTGGTGTTCCAGGCTCTGCCGCTGCATCCGGGCGGCTCGGGCATGATCCCGGAGCACATTCACGCGGCGCAGCAGCGGCCGCAGGCACCTTTGCTGAACATCGCCCCTCCTTACCTTTCCAGGCCCTCCATGCTTCGACCGCGCGCCTTGTCCGCTGCCCTGCTGCTCTCTCTTTCCGCACTGTCGATGCCGGCCGTGGCTGCCGACCAGTGCGATTCCAGCAGAATGAGCCGGACGCCGCCGGCGGTGAACTTCCGGGTCGACAACGACCTGTTCGGCGGAGAGGATCAGGACCAGGGCTATTCCAACGGCGCGGTGCTGACGCTGGTGTCGCCCAACCTGGTCGACTACACCGACGACCCCTGCCTGCCGCGCACCGCGCGCTGGGTCAACGGCTATCTGGAGCGTCTGCATCCGGGCGAGTTCGACCAGCAGAACATGGTGTTCTCGATCGGCCAGGCGATTTTCACTCCCACCGATCCCACCCGCCGCGATGTGATCCCGGACGATCGCCCGTATGCGGGCATCCTGCTGGCGAGCTTCGGCTACAACGCGCGCAACGATGCGCATCTGCGCACCACCCAGCTGCAGGTCGGCGTAGTCGGCCCGTGGGCATTTGCGCAGGAAGCGCAGGATGCGATCCACGATGTCCTGGGCGACGAAAAATTCCAGGGCTGGGACAACCAGCTGCACAACGAGCCGCTGATCAACTTGGTGCACGAGCGCATGCGCCGCTGGCCGGGCGATGCGGCAGTCAATGCGGACGGCTTCGGCTGGGATTTCATCTCGCATTGGGGCGGCGCGGTCGGCAACATGGCCACGCATCTGAATGCCGGTGGCGAGGTGCGCTTCGGCTGGAAGCTGCCGGACGACTTCGGCAGCACCCCGACCCGCCCGGCCGGCGAGAACACCGCCCCCAGCCGGCTCGGACGCGCCAGCGGCTGGTCGGGCCATCTGTTCCTGACCACCGATGCGCGCTGGGTGCTGCGCGACATCACCCTGGACGGCAACACCTTCCGCAACAGCCACAGCGTAGACAAGCGCCCGTTCGTGGGCGACGTCGGCTACGGCCTGGCGGTGATGTACGGCCGCTGGAAGTTCGCCATCGCCCGCTACCACCGCACCCGCGAATTCGACACCCAGCGCGAAACGCCGGTGTATGGCAGTTTCACGATCAGTCGGATGCTTTGAGGGCTGGGATTGGGGAGTCGGGATTGGGGATTCGCAACAGCGGGCTGCTGATGCTTCGCTGCTGCTCTCGCCTTTGCCAATCCCGAATCTCCAATTCCCAATCCCCGCAAAGAAAAAGCCGGCTTTCGCCGGCTTTTTCTTTGGATCACTCCGATTCCCACCACATCCAGAACGCATCCCAGAGGCGCTTGAAGAAGCCGCCCTCCTCGACTGCGTTGATGGCGACCAGCGGGGCCTGGGCGATGATCTTGCCGTCCAGGCTGACCTTGACGGTGCCGATCTGCTGGCCCTGCTTGATCGGGGCCTGCAGGTTCTTGGCCACTTCCATGCTGGGCTTGAGGTCGTTGTAGCGGCCGCGCTGCAGGCTGACCAGCAATGGCTGGGCCACGCCGAGCTGCACTTCGTCCTGCTGGCCCTTCCAGACCTTCTGCTTGGTCACGACCTTGCCAGGCGCGTACAGGCTGTGGGTTTCGAAGAAGCGGAAGCCCCAGTTGAGCAGGGCCAGGCTGTCGTCGGCGCGCTGGCGCTCGGACGAATCGCCCATCACCACCGCCACCAGGCGCTGGTCGCCGCGCTTGGCCGAGCTCAGCAGGCAGTAGCCGGCCTCGGAGGTGTGGCCGGTCTTGATGCCGTCCACCGCCGGGTCGCGCCACAACAGCAGGTTGCGGTTGTTCTGCTTGATGCTGCCGACCTGGAATTCCTTGATCTTGTTGTAGGCATAGGTCTCCGGGTAATCGCGCACCATCGCGCGGCCCAGCATCGCCAGGTCGTAGGCGGTGGAATGGTGACCTTCGGCGCTGAGGCCGTGCGCGTTGACGAAGTAGGAGTCCTTCATGCCGATCTTGGCGGCGTAGCTGTTCATCAGCGAGGCGAAGGCTTCTTCGCTGCCGGCCACATGCTCGGCCAGTGCGATCGCGGCATCGTTGCCGGACTGGATCGCCATGCCCTTTTCCATGTCTTCCAGACGCGCGGTCTGGTTGACCGGGAAGCCGCTGTAGCTGCCGTCGGTGCCGGCACCGCCCTCGCGCCAGGCGCGCTCGCTCATCATGACCTGGTCGTCGCGCTTGACCTTGCCATTCTTGATTTCGGCAGCGACCACGTAGGACGTCATCACCTTGGTGATGCTGGCCGGCGCCAGCTGCTGGTGGATGTTTTCACCGGCCAGCACCTGCCCGGTGGCGTAATCCATCAGGATCCAGGACTTGGACACCGCCGGCGCGGGTGCGGGCGGAACCGGGACGGCGGCCGGCGCAGCGGCAACGGCAGGCGTCGGCTGCGGCGCAGGGGTCTGCGCGCAGACCAGGCCAAAGGCAAACGTGGCCACCGCAGCGGCGGCGAAGCGGAATTTCATTGAAGAACGACTCCTGACGGGCCCGAAGGCTGGGTAATGCGAAATTGTAAGGCGCCACGGCGATCAGGGCGACGCACGCGATGCTGCGCGCGCCTGCGCAGTTCAGCGATGGGGGCAGACGACGCGCCGAACGTGGCTGACGCACTGGGCGATCGAGCAAGCTGCATGGGGCGCGTCGTGATCGCGGCTGCCCGACACTACCTGTCGATAGCGGGCGCCGGCCTACCCACCGACGCCTTGGCTGCCGGATCGATCGTGGCTAGTTGGCGACGATCTGCGGGCGCCCGAAGCCCAGGCCGGCGATGCGCTGCGCGATTTCCGAGGCATTGGCGTGATCGCGCGCATTGACGCGCAGCCGCCACAAGGTGCGACCGCCGCTGACGATGTCGCTGACGCTGGCACCGGCGATCCCGGCCGAGGCAAGCTGCGACAGCGCGCGGTTGGCGTTTTCGCGGCTGGCGAAACTGGCCACCTGCAACAGAATGTCGCCCAGTGCCGCCTCGGCCACGCTCGGCGCCTTGACCGGTACCGGTTCGCTCCTGAGCGGACGTGCCGGCGCGCTGTCGGCAGGCTTGATTGCCGCCACCGCGACCGGGGCGGCTGGCGCGACCGCCACCGGGACAGCCGAGGCAGGCCGCGGCGCGGCGGCAGCCGGCTTGCCGGTGGCCACGCGCACGCCCTGCGACTTCATCCAGGCATCGAAGTTGTCGGCGTTGCCGGGCTGGCGCGAATCGGCCACGCGGTAGCGCCAACGCTCGCCCGCGGGAACCGCAGCAGCCCCTGCACTGCCTGCCGCTGCGGCGGCCACCGGAGCGGCGGCACTGGCGGCCACTGCGCGCGGGGCGGCGGCCGGCACGGTGCGGGTGGGCAGGCGCTGCACCAACCCATCGATCTGGCTGGCGCTGGCGGCCGGCCGTGCGGCGGCCACCGCAGTGCTGACCGGCGCGCGGCCGCTGCGGCGCTTGGCCAGCAGATTGCCGTTGTCGGCTTCGGTCAGACCGCGTACCTCGACGTTGCCGGTGCCCTTGCCGGTGATGCCCAGCTTGACCGCTGCGGCGTAGCTCAGATCGATCACGCGGCCATCGTGGAACGGGCCGCGGTCGTTGACGCGCACCACCACCGAGTCGCCGGTGTCGGTGTTGGTCACCAGGGCGAAGCTGGGCAACGGCAAGGTCTTGTGGGCGGCAGTGAAGGCGTACATGTCGTAGACCTCCTTGTTGGAGGTCAGCCGGCCGTGGAATTTGCTGCCGTAATACGAGGCGGTCCCGCGTTCGACATAGTCGCCGGGGTTGTCCATCACCACGTAGCGTTTGCCCAGCACCTCATACGGCGAGCGGTTGCCCACCGCCGAGCGCGGCTCGTTGGTGACCAGCGGTTCGGGGATGCAGGCCACGTTGGGCACGTGGTCCGGCGTGGTGTCCTTGACGCCGGGCTTGTACAGGCCGCCGGCGGTGTAGTCGCCGCGCGTGGACGGGTCTTCCTTGGCGGGTGCGTAGGGCGAGGTCGAGGGGCAACCGGTGGCCACATACGCCGGCCCCTTGCCGTCGACCTTGACGCCCTTGATCGCGCCGCTGCCGCCGGTGCCGGCGCTTTTCTTCGGTGCACTGCTACAGGCCGCCAGGCCGAGCATCAGCGCCATCGGGATCAGCCACTTGGGGCCTGTCGTGCTGTTCATGCCGGGGGTAACTCCTTGCCGGCGATGGCCTCGGACAGCTGGAACACGGCCATCGCGTACATCTTGGAAATGTTGTAACGGGTGATCGCGTAGAAATTCTGGAAGCCCAGCCAGTACTGCTTGCCGTTGGCATCGTCCAGGGTGATCGGGGTGGCGGTGCTGCCAGCCACCACCGGCGCATTCGGGTGATAGCCGCGCGCAGACAGGTCGGCCAGCGTGTACACCGGCGACCAGTCGGTGGGATTGAATTCCTCGTGGCCGGCGGCCAGCGTGGCCGGCACCGCGACCTGGCCACCGCGCACCCAACCGCCCTTCTTGACGAAGTAGTTGGCGACCGAGGCGAACACGTCGTTGTGGTCGGTGAACAGGTTGCGCTTGCCGTCGGCATCGCCGTCGACGGCGAACTGGCGGTAGCTGGACGGCATGAACTGGCCCATGCCCATCGCGCCGGCATAGCTGCCGATCAGCGTGGTGACATCGAGCTGCTCTTCCTTGCCAAGCGCGAACAGCTGGCCGAGTTCATCGCGGAAGAACAGCTCGCGGCGCACTTCGCGTTCGAGCTTGGCCGGGTCGCCGCTGCGCGGGTAGCGAAACGCCAGCGTGTACAGCGCGTCCAGCACGCGGTACTTGCCGGCATTGCTGCCGTAACTGGTCTCCACCCCGATGATGGCCACGATCACCTGCGCCGGCACGCCGGTGGCCGCTTCGACCTTGCTGAGCTCGGCACGATGCTCGGCCAGGAACTTGCGGCCGCCATCGATCCGCGCCTGGGTGATGAACATCGGGCGGTATTCGTTCCACGGTTTGACCCGCTCGGCCGGGCGCGACATCGCGGTGACGATGGCGTCCTTGAATTGCGCCTGCGCCAGCACTGCTTCGATCTGTGCGGCGTCGATGCCGTACTTGGCGGCGGTGTCGCGCACGAAGTTGGCGCGGGCGATCTCGAACGGCACCGGGGTCAGGTCCACCGGCGGCAGCGCGGGCGCTTCGGCGGCGGCACTGACGGGCGCGACCGGGGCGCTCGGCGGCTTGGCCGGGGGCGCGCTGGCGGCCGGCGGCGGGGTCGGAGGGCTGGGCTGAGTCGCGCAGGCGACAAGGCCGAGGGTGAGCAGGCAGGTCAGAGTGCGTCGAATCATCGGCCGAGGGTAACAGAGAACAGATGAACTTCTGGCAATAAGACCATGAAAGGAAAGAGCTTTAACTTGCCGCTCTGGGCGGCGGGGATTTGGGAGGGGGGATTGGGGATTGGTTTGGGCGCTGCGCGGGAATGGGGAATGGGGAATGGGGAATGGGGAATGGGGAATGGGGATTCGGGATTCGGGATTCGGGATTCGGGATTCGGGAATTGTGGGGTGCGGGGTGCTCGTGTGCCGACTGGGGTTGTCTGGTGGACCGGGCCAGGCGCTGGCGAGGCTTTGCGTTTTTGCGGCATGCCGTGGGCCTGCTTCTGGCCTCTTCATCTGACCGCATGAGTGGCAGGTTTTGCTTCCTTTGATGTCACTCCGGCCGTCAGGCGCGGCCGGGTGGCCGCGCCTGGTCGATCACAGGGCCGGGAAGCGTGGCGCAGTCGAGCAGGTGGGTACGCTGCCGCCAAGTTGCACGCTGGACGTGGTGACGTTGCTGCCGGTCGGGGTGAGCGCGCTGTTGCTCAGCCCGATCTGCGCATCGCTGGCGGAGACCGCGGTATTGCCGGTGGCCACATTGGCCAGCGTCAGGTCCAGCGGCGTCTGCGCGTCGAATCCTTTCAGGATCCAGCCCTTGCCCTTGAGGCCGACATCGCCGGTGGTACGCAGGCCGTTGACGACGACCCCGGCGAAGCTGGGCTTGGTGCCGCTGCCGCCCACCGAATAGAACGGGTTGATCACCAGCGGGCTGGTCACCCCGTATAGGCAGGTATTGCGATAGGTGACCAGGCTGACTGGGCCGCCCTTGGCGAGGCTGGTCTTGATGCGCAGCCCGGCGTTGTCGGTACTGCGGTTGCCGGCATCGTCGGTGGCGGTGATGGCGTTGTTGTCGACCAGCACGTTGTTGACCCCGGACATCACCTCGCTGCCGATCGAGATGCCGTGGGTGCCGTAGCAGCGGTTGTCGCGCACGCTGATGTTGCCGGACCTGGACGCAATGGTCTTGATCGCCACGCAGTCGTCGCCGCCCATTACATCGTTGTCGACCAGGCTGGCGTTGACCACGCTGTCCAGGTCCAGGCCATCGGTATTGGGGCTGGTCGCCGGCGACTTCACCCGCACGCCCCAGATGGTCAGGCCATCGACGATATGCGCGAAGAAATGGAAGTACGCCGCATTGATCAGATTGATGTTGTAGAGGGTGAACGTGTTGGAGTTCTGCACCTTGATCAGGTCCGGGCTGTTCTGCACCTGGCCGGCAGCCTTGGCGTTTTCGCCGAACTCCCACCAGGTGGTGCTCTTGCCGAGCATGGGCAGATCGCCGCGCCCGTCGATCGTGCCCTGACGCCCGCCGGTGCGTACGCCCATCACGCCCGACCTGGTGCCCTTGACGCTGATCAGCGGCAGGCAGCCGCCGCTCTTGGCGCCTGCGACACCGCAACCGCTGCCGTAGTCGGCCGGATTGCGCGAGCCGTACAGGGTCACGCCCTGATCGACGACCAGGGTGACGCCGGTGGGAATGGTCAGCGGGCCGCTGAGAAACGCGTTGCCGGTACCGGCCTTGAGCAGCACGCTGCCGTTCTTGCCGGTGCAGGCAGTCAGCGCGGCCTGGATGGCTTTGGTGTCGGGCGGCGCGCTTTCCAGCGCGGCGTCGAACAGCCGCCCGCTTGGCGTGTGGCTGGCGCTCACCGGCTGGCAGGTGGCGGGAATCGCCGGCTCGGAGACCGCGCGCGTATCGCCGGTGGCAAGGTTGATGGCGCCGGCGTGTGCGGCGAACGTAAGACAGACACCGCCGATCGCGGCGGTTGGCAGTTTCATGGAAGAGCTCACCTGGAAGAGGAATGGCGCGTACCTGCAGCTGCAACGCGACCCGGCCGCGCGCAGGACGGCGGCGCATCGGACTCTACGGAGCAACGCGCCCATTCACAGAAGGCGAGCGAACCCGATACCGCATGCGCGAAGCGGCCCCGTGCCGGGAGGTCGTCATTGCAACGCAGCGCGCAGAACCGCGCGCGCCTTGCGCAGCGTCAGCTGCGTGTCATGCCCCTGTCGCCAGCGGCGTAGTGCGCCTGGCCAGGTGTGATTGGTTCTTTCGACACGGGTGAGTGCCTGTCAGCGTCGGCTGCAGAACGCGCCGGCTCAGTAGCCGTGCACCGGGCGGTGCGCCTTGACCGCCATCACCAGGCCCAGCCCGGCCAGCAGCGACACCGCCGAGGTACCGCCGTAACTCATCAGCGGCATCGGCACGCCCACCACCGGCAGCAGCCCGGAAATCATGCCGCCATTGACCAGCACGTAAACGAAGAAGGCCAGGCCGGTGGCACCGGCGACCAGGCGCGAATAGGTGTCGCGCGCCTGCGCGGCGATCCACAGGCAGCGCGCGATCACGATCAGGTACAGGCTGAGCACGGTCGCCACGCCGATCCAACCGAACTCCTCGCTGAGCACCGAGAACGCAAAGTCGGTGGTCTGTTCGGGAATGAAGTTCAGATGCGACTGCGAGCCCAACCCCCAGCCCTTGCCGTCGAAACCGCCCGAGCCAATCGCGATCTTGGACTGGATGATGTTCCAGCCGGCGCCCAGCGCATCGTTTTCCGGGTTGAGGAACATCATGATGCGGTCCTTCTGGTACGGCCGCAGCAGCCAGAACCAGGCCACCGGCGCGGCCGCCGAGACGCCGCCCACGCCCACCGCCACCCACCACCACGGCAGGCCGGCCAGCAGCAGCACGAACACACCGCTGGCGGCGATCAGCACGCCGGTGCCGAAGTCCGGCTGCAGCATGATCAGCGCGGTCGGCACGCCGATGATCACGCCGGTCACCAGCACGGTGGAGATGCGCGGCGGCAACGGCATGCGGTGCAGATACCAGGCGGCCATCATCGGCAGGCTGATCTTGAGCAGTTCGGCCGGCTGCAGGTAGAACAGTTTCAGGTCTAGCCACTGGCGTCCGTACTTGCCGGTGCCCAGCGCGAACACCGCCAGCAGCGGCAGCATCGACAGGCCGTATACCCACGGCGTCCAGGCGCGCAGGCGTAGCACCGACATGCGCGAAATGCCCCACATCGCAGCCAGGCCGATGACGAAGCGCACGGCTTGCGCCATCACCAGATGATCGCCGTTGGCTGCGCCGCCCGCGCTCTTGAGCACCGACAGGCCGATCACCATCAGCGCACCCAGCGCCAGGCACAGCACCCAGTCCAGGCTGCGCGTGAAACGCGCAACCATGTCCACCAGCCAGCGCAGGATGTCACTCAATGGTCGGTCTCCTGGACCGCATCGGGCACATCCGGCACCACGGGCTGCGCCGGCGTGTTGGGGTCCAACGCCACCGCAGTCTGGCCGATCACCACCGGCAGCTCGTCCAGCGTGGCCGCGGCCGCATCGCCGGCTTGGCGCGCATCGGTGGCGCCGGCTTCGAACTGGTTGACGCCCACCGCAGTCATGCCAAGCTCGCTGTCCAGCGGCTCCAGGCCGGCGGGCAGCTTGCCGAGCAACCAGGCGTCGAAGATCTTGCGTGCGATCGGCGCTGCCGAGCTGGTACCGAAACCACCGCCCTCCACCGCCACCGCCACTGCGATGACCGGGTTGTCGGCCGGCGCGAAGCCGACGAACAGGCCACGGTGGCGCAGGTGCAGCGGCAGGCTGCGCGGGTCCACCGCGGCCACGCCCTTGCGGCTGACCACCTGCGCGGTGCCGGTCTTGCCGGCCATCTGATACGGCGCGCCCGGCGTGATCGCATAGCCGGTGCCGCCCGGGCGCATGGTGTCCATCATGCCCTCGCGCACCACCTGCAGGTGCGCCGCGCTCGGGCTGATCGGCTTGCCCGGCGGCTGGATCATCGGCTGCCAGGGGTGATCGAAGCCGGTGCGCTGCTCCAGCACCAGGTGCGGGCGCAGCAGCAGCCCGCTGGCGATCGCCGACACCCCGCGCACCAGTTGCAGCGGGGTCACCTTCCAGTCGCCCTGGCCGATGGCGATGTTGACGGTGTCGCCGGGATACCAGCGCTCCTTGCGGGTTTTGTACTTGTAGGCCGGCGACGGCAGGATGCCGCCGATCTCGCCGAGCAGGTCCACCCCGGTCGGCTGGCCGAAGCCGTACTCGCCCAGGTAGTGGTCGAAGCGCTCGATGCCCATGTCCACCGCCAGCCGGTAGTAATAGGTATTGACCGACTGGGCGATGGACTTGCGCAGATCGGTCCAGCCATGGCCGCCGCGGTGCGAGTCGCCCCAGCCACGGCTGACCCCGGGCAGGTAGAACATGCCGGTGGACAGGACCCGGTCTTCCGGCCGGCGCAGGCCGCTGTCCAGGCCGGCCAGCGCGATCAGCGGCTTGAGCGTGGAGCCCGGCGCCACGCCGCCCAGCACCAGCCGGTTGAACTGCGGCCGCGACGGGTTGTCGTTGAGCATCTTGAAGTCGGTATGCGAGATGCCGTTGACGAACAGGTTGGGGTCGTAGCTGGGCAGGCTGACCATGCCCAGGATCTCGCCGGTGCGCGGGTCCATCGCGATCGCCGCGCCCTCGTGCTCGCCGAACGCGGCCACCATCGCGCGCTGCAGGTCGGCATCCACCGACAGCCGCAGGTCCGCGCCCGACTGCGGCGCGACCCGGCCGACGGTGCGGATCGCCCGCCCCTGCACGTTGGTTTCGACCTGCTCGTAACCGACCTGGCCGCGCAGGTCCTGCTCGTAGTAGCGCTCCAGCCCGGACTTGCCCATGTGGGTGAGCGCGGCATTGCCCTCGCCCAGCACCGCCAGGTCCTTCTCGTCGATACGGCCGACGTAGCCAATGATGTGCGCGAACAGCGGCCCGTACGGGTAGCGCCGGGTCAGGTAGGGCTCCAGCTCCACGCCGGGGAAGCGCCAGCGCTCCACCGCAAAGCGCGCCATTTCCTCATCGCTCATGCGCAGCTTGAGGGTGACCGGCAGGAAGCTGCGGCGCGCGCGCCGCTCGCGGTTGAAGCGCTCCAGATCCTCCGGCGCGATCGGGATCACCTTGCCCAGCGCGGCCAGCATGGCGTCCATGTCGGCGACCTTGTCCGGGGTCACGTCCAGGCGGAAGGCCGGCACGTTCTCGGCCAGCAGCCGGCCGGTGCGGTCGTAGATCATGCCGCGCCCGGGCACCACCGGCTTGGGCTTGATGCGGTTGGCTTCTGAGCGCGTGGCATAGACCTCGTGGTCGAGCACCTGCAGCTTGAAATACCAGCCGCCCAGCCCGACCAGGCAGATCACCACCATCACAAAGCCCAGCACCGCGCGCCGGCGGAACTGCTCGGCCTCCGCATGCGGGTTCTTGGGATGACGGCGCCCGTGCATGGCTTACTTCTTGCTCCGCTTGCCCAGCCGCACCGCATCCAGCAACACGAACAGCGGCGGCCATAGCGCCATGCCCAGCAGCGGCGCCCACCAGTAGCTCCACGGCAGGGTCGGCTCGCCCACCGCCAGATGCACGGCCGAGGAGACGATGCGGTCGTTGAGCAGCAGCCCGCCGATCGCCAGCGCCTGCTGCGAGACCGGGAAGAAGCGCATCCGCGCGCGGAAGCGCTGCAGGATGAAGGTCATGATCACCAGCCGCAGCGCCTGCTCGCCGAGCAGCCCGCCATACAGCAGGTCGGCCAGCACGCCGGCCACGAAGGCGATGCCCAGCCCGACCCGGTCCGGCTCCTCGATCACCCAGTACGCCAGCACCAGCGCCAGCCAGTACGGACGCAGCGGCTGCACCACCACCGGCAGCGGCAGCAGGCCCAGCACCAGCGCGATGACGATGCTCGCCGGCAGGATCCAGGTGTTGCGCATGCGGGTCATTGGTCCGTCTCCTGCGGAGCCGGACGGGATTGGGGAGTGGGGATTGGGGATTGGCTGGAAGCAGCGCCCTGTGGCGGGGACGAACGGGAATCGGGATTCGGGCCGTTGGATGCGGTCGATGCGGGACGGCGGGCGGGCATGCTGGCCGGGCGGCCGGACGCTGGCGCACTGGACGGCTGCGCGCCGGGCGCGGCAGGTGTCGCTGCGGACTGGGTAGGCGCCGAGGTACCGGTGCCCGATGCCGCGGCGGCCGTCGGGCGCGCGGTATCAGTCGCTGCGTTGGAAACACCGCCCGCAGACGTGCGCGGTGTTGCAGTCACCGGCGCGCCGGCCGCCGCCGCTACGCCGTTGCTGTTGCCGTTGCCGTTGCTGTTGCTGTTGCTGTTGCTGTTGCTGTTACCAATCCCAACTCCCGAATCCCCAATCCCGGCCCCAGGCACCACCCGCAATGGCTTGCCGGCGCGCAGCAGCAGCACATCGCGGCCGCGATCAAGCTTGGCGGCCGGGGTCAGTTCGCCGACCAGGAAGGCGTGGGTGTCGTCCGGGTGCAGTTCGGAGACCTTGCCGACCGGGAAGCCGGCCGGGAAGCGGCCACCGAGGCCGGAGGTGACGATTTCGTCGCCCACCTGCACGCCGGCACTGAGCGGGATGTCGCGCAGTTCCAGCCGGTCGCCGCGGCCGTAGACGATCAGGCGCACGCCGTTGCGCGCCACGCTGACCGGCACCGCGTGGTCGGGGTCGGTCAGCAGCAGCACGGTCGAATGCAGCGGGGTCACTTCGATCACCTGGCCCATCAGCCCGCCGGCATCGATCACCGCCTGGCCCAGCAGCACGCCATCGCGGCTGCCGGCGTCCAACAGCAGGCGCTGCCGGGTCGGGTCCAGGTCGATATCCAGGATCGGCGCCAGCTGCACGTCCAGCCCGCGGCGCTCGGCGACGTTGAGCAGTTCGCGCAGCTGCGCATTGTCCAGCGCAGCGGTCTGCAGCCGGGTCAGGCGCGCATTGGCTACCAGCAACTGATTGCGCAGGGTGCGGGTTTCTTCCACCAGCTGCGCATGGGTGGCGGCGTTGTCGCGCACCTGCGAGCCGATCCGCCCCGGCAACCCGGCCACCGCCCAGATCGGCTGGATCAGCAGGTTGGCCTGCAGACGTACCTGGCTCAGCCAGCCCCCCCGGCTATCGAGCGCGATCAGCACGATCGCCAGCACCAGATAGACCAGCAGCCGCAGCGTGGAGGTGACTTCGCCCGGACGGGAGGCGACGGGAGGACCGGCGTAGGAGGGCACTGTCAGGGCCGGGATTGGAGATTCGGAATTGGGGATTCGGGGAGCGGTTGGCTGCCCCCGATACGGATGCGGCTAAAACGTGAACTCGCGGAACTGCGGAGCAGTCCTACCGGGCCGTGGGCCGGAACCGCTTTTGCGAATCCCGAATGCCGACTCCCCAATCCCGAACGCTTCACTCCGGCGCGAAGAACTCGTTGCCGTGCATGTCCACCAGCTCCAGCGCGCGACCGCCACCGCGGGCCACGCAGGTCAGCGGGTCGTCGGCGACCTGTACGTGCAGGCCGGTTTCTTCGGAGATCAGGCGGTCTAGGTCGCGCAGCAGTGCGCCGCCGCCGGTGAGCACGATGCCGCGCTCGGCCACGTCGGCACACAGTTCCGGCGGGGTCTGTTCCAGCGCCAGCTTGACCGCCGAGACGATGCCCGACAGCGGCTCGTGCAATGCCTCGAGCACTTCGTTGGAGTTGATCTTGATCATCTTCGGCACGCCTTCGGCAAGATTGCGGCCGGAGATTTCCATCTCCTGCACCTCGTCCTGCGGGTAGGCGCAGCCGATCTGCAGCTTGATGCGCTCGGCGGTGGCTTCGCCGATCAGCATGCCGTGGTTGCGGCGCACGTAGTTGGTGATCGACTCGTCGAAGCGGTCGCCGCCCACGCGCACCGACTGCGAGTAGACGATGCCGTTGAGCGAGATGACCGCCACTTCGGTGGTGCCGCCGCCGATGTCGATGACCATCGAACCGCGCGCCTCGGTCACCGGCATGCCGGCACCGATCGCCGCGGCCATGGGTTCCTCGATCAGATACACATCGCGCGCACCGGCTTCTTCCGCCGATTCCTTGATGGCGCGGCGCTCGACCTGGGTGGAACCGGCCGGCACGCACACCAGCACGCGCGGGCTCGGGCGCAGGAAGCGCGACTTGTGCACCTTCTTGATGAAGTGCTTCAGCATTGCCTCGGTGTAGGTGAAGTCGGCGATGACGCCGTCCTTCATCGGGCGGATCGTGGTGATGTGACCCGGGGTGCGGCCGAGCATCTGCTTGGCCTCGGCGCCGACGGCGGCCACCGAGCGCGTGCCGCCGATTGCGCGGTCCTGACGCACCGCCACCACCGAAGGTTCGTTCAGTACGATGCCCTGCCCGCGTACGTATATCAGCGTATTGGCCGTGCCCAGGTCGATGGACAGGTCGTTGGAGAACATGCCGCGGAGTTTCTTGAACATCGAGGGAGTTGTTCCTGGGTAAGTCGCGTGCCCGCCGCCAGACTGGCGAAATTTTGGGCAGAAAACGAAGTCCACTAGCCTAGCAATCCCCCCCGGTGCGGGCAAGGAAAAATCGGCCGTTTCGGCGTCGTTTTCATGTGCCGGTCACGCCGGGCATGGCATGCGGTTGTGGCCCTGATCGGTCGCAGCCGTTACCCTTTGCGCCGCGGCGCGCGCGCCGTCCCGCTGCCATGCCCGGCAACTGGCGGGTATTTCCCAACGCAAAGGCCTGACTCGATGTCCGCACTGATCTGTGGTTCCCTCGCCTACGACACCATCATGGTGTTTCCGGACCAGTTCAAGAACCACATCCTGCCGGACAAGGTGCACATCCTGAATGTGTCGTTCCTGGTCCCGCGCATGCGCCGCGAGTTCGGCGGTTGCGCCGGCAATATCGCCTACAACCTGCATCTGCTCGGCGGCGCGCCGATCCCGATGGGCACCGTGGGCCAGGACTTCGGCCCGTACCGCGAACACTTCGAAACGCTGGGGATCGACCTGTCGCGGGTGAAGATCATCGACGACCTGTTCACCCCGCAGGCCTTCATCACCACCGACCACGACAACAACCAGATCACCGCCTTCCATCCGGGCGCGATGATGCGCAGCTACGAGAACCACGTGAAGGATGTGCCGGGCGTGACCCTGGGCCTGGTCGGCCCGGATGGGCGCGAGGGCATGATCCAGAATGCGGAAGAGTTCGCTGCCGCCGGCATCCCCTTCATCTTCGACCCCGGCCAGGCGATGCCCTTGTTCAACGGCCCGGAACTGCGCCAGTTCATCGAGCAGGCCCAGTACGTGGTGGTCAACGACTACGAATCCAACCTGCTGCAGGAACGCACCGGCTGGGACGAGAAGGACATCGTCTCGCGCGTGCAGGCCTACATCACCACGCAGGGCCCCAAGGGCGCACTGGTGCATACGCCGGAAAAGACCTACGACATCCCGCCGGCGCACGAGCGCCGCGTGGTCGACCCGACCGGCTGCGGTGACGCCTTCCGCGCCGGCCTGATCTACGGCATCCAGGGCGGCTACGACTGGCTGACGATCGGGCGGATGGGCAACCTGATGGGCGCGCTGAAGGTGGAGCACCCGGGCACGCAGAACCAGCGGTTCGACTTTGCCGAGTTCAACGACCAGTTCAAGCAGCAGTTCGGCTACGCGCTCTGACGCGGCACCACCGCTGATCAGCGCTGTGCCCTTCTCCCCTCGGGAGCAGGTGCCCCACAGGGCGGATGAGGGAACGGACGAAGCCCAGTGCAGTGTGAACAGCACGACGCTTCGCACCGCCCCCTCACCGCACCCCCGCTCCCGCAGGAAAGGGGCGCGTCGGCACCGCAATTGCTGCAATGCAGTTTGAGCATCGGCCCGATCTGTGCCTCTACTGACGCTTCGCGCTCACTGAGGAACGCTGGCCCATGTCCGAGCCAAGCGTTGTCGCCGCCACGTCCATCGCCCTGCCGGAGATCGAACCGGATGCGCTCCGGCAGATCCGCCGGTTGCGCGACATCGCGCCGCTTGCCGCACCACTGTCGCGCTCGTGGCGGCGCTGCCTGGACGATTACGCGTTGTTGCCCGAGGCAGCCCCCGAGCCGCTGGTGCACGATGCGCTGCACGTGCGCGAGCGCCAGCAACGTCTGGGCGATGTGCTGCGCATTGCCAAGGTGGAGATGGAAAACCTCTACGAGCAGATCGCCGGCAGCGGCTACGCCGTGATCTTTGCCGATGCCGAGGCGACCGTGCTGCACAGCGTGCACGACCCGACCCTGCTGCGCGAATTCCGCCAGGCCGGTCTGTTCTGCGGCGCCAGCTGGGCCGAGTGTCACCAGGGCACCAACGGCCTGGGCACCTGCGCCGCCGAACGCACCGCAGTCAGCGTGCACCGCGGCGAACATTACCTGACCCGCCATCTGCCGCTGTCGTGCAGCGGCGCGCCGATCCTGGACCCGCATGGCGGGCTGCTGGCGGTGCTGGATGCGTCCACCCCCAACGCGCAGGACGGCAAGCAGATCCAGCGCCACACCGTGGCCCTGGTGAGCATGTCGGCGGCGCAGATCTCGCGCTCGCATTTCCTCAACCAGTTCGGCCATGCCTTCATCCTGCGCTTCCATAGCCGGCCCGAGTTCGCCGGCCTGCTGCACGAGGCACTGATCGCGATCGATACCGATGGCCGCGTGCTGGCAGTCAACGAGGCGGTGCTGGAGCAACTGGGCAAGATCGATCGCAGCCAGCTGGTGGGCCGCAACATCGCGCAGGTGATGCAGCTGGATTTCGACACCCTCGAGCATCGCGCCGGCAGCGATGCCGGCACCTTGTGGTCGATCCGCTGCGCCTGCCATGGGCGGCGGTTCTACGCACTGGTGCGCCCGCCGCGCGCGCGCGCTGCGCTGCCGGCGGTGGGTGGGCCGGCGCAGCTGGCACCGGATACCGAGCTGCAACCCGGTGAGCATGTCGGCTCGGATTCGCGCATGCGCCACAACCTGGCCAATGCCTTGAAGCTGGCTGCGCATCGGGTGTCGATTCTGCTGTGCGGCGACACCGGCACCGGCAAGGAGGAATTCGCCAAGGCGGTGCACCGCGGCTCGCCGTGGGCTGGCGGCGCGTTCGTGGCGATCAACTGCGCGGCAATTCCCGAGGCATTGATCGAGAGCGAATTGTTTGGGTATGCGCGCGGCGCGTTCACCGATGCCGCGCGCGAAGGCCGCCATGGCAAATTGCTGCAGGCCAGCGGAGGCACCCTGTTTCTGGATGAAATCGGCGACATGCCGCTGCCCTTGCAGAGCCGCCTGCTACGCGTGCTGGAAGAACAATGCGTCACCCCGCTGGGCAGCGAACGCGCAGTGCCGCTGGAGCTGCACGTGATCAGCGCCAGCCATCGCGATCTGGCGCAGCGGGTGGCGGCCGGCGAGTTTCGCGAGGATTTGTATTACCGGCTCAATGGCGTGGTGCTGCACCTGCCACCGCTGCGCGAGCGCAGCGACAAGGCCGAGCTGATTCGCACGCTGCTGCGCGAGGAAACCAGCGAGCACAGCGTGCGCATCAGCGAGGAAGCGATGCACAAGCTGCTGAGCTACGCATGGCCGGGCAACCTGCGCCAGTTGCGTAATGTGCTGCGCACGGCGGCGGTATTGTGCAGCGACGGAGTGATCCGCCTGCCGAATCTGCCGCAGGAAATCGTCGATGCCGGCAGCGCACCGTGCCTGGTCGATGGCGGCGCGGTGGCCGCCGACGACATGCCCGGCCGCGTCGCACTCGACCAGGCCGAACGCCTGGTGCTGCAGCAACAACTCGAACGCCACCGCTGGAATGTCAGCCGCACCGCCGATGCCCTGGGCATCAGTCGCAACACGCTGTATCGCAAGCTGCGCAAGCATGGCCTGGATACCGGGTGATTGGAGGGCGGGGATTTGGGATTCGGAATTGGGGATTCGTTAGAGCCAAGGCGGGGTCTTGGCGCTGGTATTTGGAGCGATTTATCAAGAGCACTTCTTGACCATCAGGTGGGTGCCGCTGTTGTTTGGTGCGGCATGCACCACGTGTCGATGCCGCGATTGTGGAGCGGATGATTTGGGGCTTGGCTGCGAGATTGGTTGCAGGGCCCTTGCCCGCCCACCATCGCAGGACACGCCGCAAGTACGTCCTTGTACGCTCTTACGCGGCATCCATGCCGCGTAAGGTCCCGCGACGGTGGGCGGGCAAGGGCCAGTCAAGATGGTCGGTGTGCATGGTTTTAAACAAGGCAACCAATCAACTGTCTGGTGCGGTGTCCTCACCGCTTGCGGGACCGTGTGGCGGCATGGATGCCGCCACCGAGCCCCCAGGGATGGGTTTACGGCGTGTCCCGCGAGCGGTGAGGACACCGCACCCTCGACTAGCGCAGCTCGGCACCATCCAGATAACGCTGCGGGCGACTGGCGATTGCACTTTGCGCCTTGCGAATCCCTAATCTCCAATCCCGAATCCCCAGCCTCATAACGCCCAACGCAACCCGATCAGATACTGCCGCGGCACACCCGGCGCGAGGAACCTTGCCGGGCCGGTTTCCACCGGCGCATCCTGCGGACGCGCGAGTTCGCCATCGGGGAACACGTCTTCGGCCACGGCCGCGTAGGTCGCGTAGCGGCGGTTGAAGACGTTGTCGATGCGGGCGAACAGCGACAGCCGCGCGCCCAGTTGCCAACGCGCCTGCAGATCCACCAGCGCGTAGCCGGCGGTGCCGATGTCGATGCGCTCGGGTGCGGGCTCGTCGTCGTCGGCATTGTCGACCTGGCCATCCTCGTTGCCGCTGGCCACGCGCCCGGACACCGCACGCACCCCGGCGCCCAGGGTCAGCGCATCGTGCTGCCATTCCACGCCGAGCTTGAGGTTGTGGCGCGGCAATGCGGCGATGCGCAGGCCTGGACGCAAGGCGATCACGCGCTCGCCGGACAGCAGCTCGCCATTGCTGCGGTAGGTCGCATCCAGGAAGCTGTAGCCGGCCGACCATTGCCAGTCGCCGCTGCGCAGACGCAGCGCCAGATCCGCGCCCTGGTAGCGGGTGCGGCCGACGTTGTCGAAGTAACCCAGCTGGGTGTCCGGTGCACGCAGGAACAAAATGTCGTCGCGATTGTCGGCGCGGTACACCGACAGGCTGGCGTTGCTGTTGGCCGACGGCGCCCAGCGCGCGCCGAGCTCGTACGTGCGGGAGACGATCTGCTCCAGGCGCGGGTCGGCCTGCAGGCCGGTCGGCAACCGACACGGCTGGGTGGGATCGGCGCAACCCAGTTCGATCGCGGTCGGTGCGCGGCTGTTTTGCGCGACCGAGCCGTACAACGTCAGCCCCGAATCGAGCCGATGGGTCAGACCCAGGGACGGATTGGCCTTGGCATAGACGAAGCGCTCGCGTGGGCGGTCGCCGTCGTCGGCGGTGGAAAGGATGTTGTCCACCACCACGCGATTCCAGCGCACTGCGGCACTGAGATGGGTGGCAGCGTCCAGCGCCCAGGTGTCGGCGACGAACACGCCCAGCGTCTTGGTGCTGCCGCGCACGCCGGAAAAGAACGCGCGCTCGGCATCCGGATCGGCAGCGACCGAGCGGTCCGGTTGCACCCAGCCGTCGCGGGCGAATTGCTGATAGCGCACGTGACCACGATCGAAGGTGACGCCGGTGCTGAGCGCATGCGCACCCCACTGACTGCTCAGGTTGACTGCCAGACCTTGCGCCTCCTGGCGCATCTGGGTGGTGTTGAGCGCGCCGGTGGGCAATGCATCGGCATCGGCGCGCGCGACATCGCAATCGGCATCCAGCGCGCTGCCGTCGGCGGCGTAGCCGGAGGCGCATTCTTCGACGAATTCTTCGTAGTCCTCGCCGATATCGCCATTGACGGTGTCGCGGCGGCCCACGCGCGCGTAGGCCAGTGCATGCAATGCGGTGTCCGCATCAAAGCGATGGTCCAGTTGCGCGGTGAACAGCGTATTGCGATTGCGGGTGAGATCGGGCGAGGTGTACACCGCGCGGCGGTCGGCGCGATACAGGCCGGGCTCGGGGCCATCGTCGGTGTAGCGCGTATCCGGCAGCAGGCCATTGCCGATCAGGCGGCTGCGCCCGTGCAGCACCGACAGGCTCCAGTCGGTCTGCTCGCCCTGCTTGCCGACCTTGCCGAACACGGTGCCCAGGCGGCCCTCGGAGGCATCGCGCCAGCCGTTCTCGTCGAAACCGGTCACCGCGACGAAGCCATGCCAGCCGTCCTGGCTGGCGAGACCGTAACTGGCATCCAGGCGCTTGCGCGCACCGCTGCCGATGCTCAGCTCGCCCTGCACTCCTGGTGAGGTGAGGCCTGATGCGGTAGACAACACCACCGCGCCACCGAGCGTGTTCGGCCCGAACAAGGGATTGGAGCCGGGCATCAGGGTCACTGCATTGATTGCCGACTCGGGCAGCATGTCCCAGCTGACGATGTCGGCGAATGGTTCGTTGAAACGCACGCCGTCCAGATACACCGACACGCCTTGCGAGGCGCCGGGCAAGGCGGAGGCGCGAAACCCGTGGAAGGTGAGGTCGTTCTGGAACGCGCTGCCCTGCACATCGTTGCCATCCACGCCGACGAAGCGCCGCTGCAACAGATCGCCGAGGTTGTTGCTGCGCGCGCGCGACAGCTCGCTGTTGGTGGCCGATTGCACCATGTACGGCAGTTGCGCCGCATCGATGGTGGTGCCGGGGATCGGCGTGGCGGTGACCTCGATGCGGTCCAGCCAGGTCACCTGCGGCGCATCGGCCGCCACTGCCAGCGCGCTGCTTGCGAGCAAGGCGCTGGCGCAGGCGCCTGCCAGTGCGTGATGGTGCAACCTTGCCGTGCTGCGTGTGCCTGCTGCCATCTGCGTCTCCTCAATAGAGCACGATCGATTTGATGCCGCGCGCCGCACGCAAGTCCGCCAGCGCCTGATTGATGTCGTCCAGCGCCAGCGTGCGGGTGATCAACGGCGCAAGCCGGATGTCGCCGCGCAGATAGCGCGCGACATAGCCGGGCAATTCGCTGCGCCCTTTCACTCCACCGAAGGCGCTGCCGCGCCACACCCGCCCGGTCACCAATTGAAACGGGCGCGTGCTGATTTCCTGCGCGTCGTCGGCCACGCCGAGGATGACGCTCTCGCCCCAGCCCTTGTGGCAGCACTCCAGCGCCGCGCGCATCGCGCCGACATCGCCCACGCATTCGAAGCTGTGGTCGGCGCCGCCATCGGTGAGGTCCACGATCACCTGCTGGATCGGTGCGCCGTAGTCGCGCGGATCCAGGCAATCGGTGGCGCCCAACGCGCGCGCCAGCGCGAACTTGGCCGGGTCGATATCCACCGCGATGATGCGCCCGGCCTGCGCCAGTACCGCGCCCTGCACCACCGACAAGCCGATGCCGCCCAGGCCGAACACCGCCACGCAGTCGCCGGGCCGCACATGCGTGCTGTTGAGCACCGCACCGACGCCGGTGGTGACCGTGCAGCCGAGCAGGCAGACCTGATCCAGCGCTGCCTCCGGCTGGATCCGCGCGACCGCGATCTCCGGCACCACGGTGTATTCGGAAAACGTGCTGATGCCCATGTGGTGCAGGATCGGCCGGCCGTGCAACGAGAACCGGCTGCTGCCATCGGGCATCAGCCCGCGCTCCTGGCTGCTGCGGATCGCCTGGCACAGGTTGGTGCGGCCGGAGCGGCAGAACTTGCACACGCCGCATTCGGGCATGTACAGCGGGATGACGTGATCGCCGGGCTGCACGCTGGTGACGCCGATACCGACCGCCTCGACGATGCCCGCGCCTTCCTGACCCAGGATCACCGGGAAGCTGCCCGCCTGCGCATGCGCCAATGCATGCGCATCGCCATGGCAGATCCCGGTGGCGACCAGGCGCACCAGCACCTCGCCGGGCCGCGGCGGCTGCAGGTCCACCTCTTCGATGGTCAGCGGCTGGTGCGGACCCCATGCCACCGCAGCGCGTGTCTTCATCCGGCCTCCCTGGCGCGCTGCGGCATGCCCGCCGCTCAGCGCGCGATGACCACGCCCCACGGCAGTTCGCCGACGGGGATCTGTTTGATCTCGCGCAATGCGACGGTGTCGATCACGCTGACCGTGTTCGAGCGCCCGTTGGCGACATACAGCTTGTCGCCGGCCGGGGTCAGTGCCGGATTCCACGGCCGCAGCCCCACCGCAATCTCGGCGAGACTGCGCGCAGTGTTGGTATCGATCACGCTGAGCGTGCCGGCACCGCCGTTGGACGCATACAGCCGCGTGCCGTCGGCAGACAACGCCACGCCGGCCGTGCGCACGCCGGCCGGCAGGCTGGCGCGGCGTCGACGCGTCTGCAGGTCGATCACGTCGACCACGTTGGCGGTCTCCTGCGCGATGTAGACGCTGTACCCGTCGGGTGCAAACGCCATACCGCGCGGATGGCCGCTGGTGGCGACCACGCCGCGCGAGCGACCGGTGGCCAGCTCGATCATGTCCATGTCGTTGGAGCCCTCGTTGCTGGTGAGCAGCCACTGCCCGTCCGGCGTGTAGGCGCAGTGCTCGGGTGCCTGCCCGCGCGTGGCGATCACCTGTTGCACGCTGAACTGCGCCGCATCGATCAACATCACCTGGTTCTGGCCTTCCACACACACCGCAAACTGCTTGCCGTCCGGCGACAGCGCAATGCCTTCGGCGTTCTCGCCGATCTCCACGCTGCGCAGCACCGCGTCGTTGTCGGTATCGAGTTCGATCAGGCGGTGATGCTCGGCATCGATCAGGTACAGATGCCCCTGCGGGCCCGGCAATACCTGCTGCAGACGCTTGCCCAGTTGCCCCCGCGCACTGAGCGTACGCACCACCGTGTCGGTGTGCGTATCGATCACCGACACCGTGCCGCTGCGCTGGTTGGGCACATAGGCAAATACCGGCCGCGTTGCGGGCACCGGCGCCGCGGCCTTCGTTGCGGGCATCGCTGCCGCCGGCGCCGCGTTGGACGCCGGCAGCTCCGCATCGCGACGGCAACCGGCCAAGACCAGCAGCGCGCCCAGCGCAGTTGCTGCAAGGATGCACTGCCAACCGGCCGGCGCTGGCCTCATTGCGCCTTGCCCGCGGTCTTGTTGATCGAATGGATGAAGGCAAGCAGTTTTTCGGTGTCGCCCGGCTTGAGCACCGGCGCGAACGGCGGCATCTGCCCGACCACCTTTTCATGCCCGACCCGCGTCTTGCCGTGGGTGATCATCGCGGCGGTGCCTTCGCTGATCAGCGTACGCAAGGTGTCGTCGTCGCTGCCATACACCCAGATGTCGTTGGTCAACGGCGGGCACATGCCGCCGCCACCGGTGCCGCCATGGCAGGCATTGCAGCCGGCGGAGAAATAGATCTTCTTGCCCTCGGCGATCAGCTCGGGCGTGACCTTGACCTCCGGCCCCTTCGGGATCGGCACCACGGTGGCCGGCGCTGCGGGCGGCGTGGCCGGATCCGGCGCAGGCCCGGCGGCCGGATTGGGCACCGCGGCGCTCGCCGCCGCAGGTGCAGCAGTACCGGTGGCCGGCGCCGGCGGGCTGGCAGCCGGTGCGGTGGCCGCCTCAGGCGCGGGCGCGGGCGGCGGTGCGTCCTTGCCGCAGGCCGCCAGCACGACGCTGAGCATCACCGCGCACAGCGGTGCGCGCATGGAACGATCGAAACAACCCACGGTGGACTTGCGCATGAACGAACCTTTCTGATCGGAGGGAGCACCGCGCACCCCGTGCGCGCGGCGGGTGACACGGTCATTGCCGGGAGGGGCGCCTGGCCTCGGTAAGCAGCGTGGCCAGCGCGTTATCGCCGCGTGCCTGCGCTAATGCAGCGGCGGTCTTGCCGTCGCGATTGCGTGCGGCAGGGTCGGCGCCGGCCGCCAGCAGGCGCTTGGCCACCGCGTCGCGCCCGGCCGCGGCCGCCAGCATCAATGCGGTGACGCCAGCCTGGTTGGCGTGGCCGACGTCGGCACCGCCGGCCAGCACCGCATCGAGCATCGCCGGGTCGTCGCGCGCCACCGCGAACATCACCGGCGTGAAACCGGTGGCATTGGCACGCCGTACATCCGCGCCCGCCTTGAGCAAGGCCTGCACCACGCCGACATCGGCGTAGGACACCGCCAGGTCCAGCGCGCTCCAGCCATCGCTGGAGACGGTGTCCACCGGCGCGCGCTTGCCGAGCAACCTGGTCACGCTGCCGGCATCGTTGGCCCAGGCTGCCTTCATCAAGGCGGTCCAGCCGCTGCCATCGCGCGCATCCAGGCGTGCGCCGGCATCGAGCAGCAGTCCGACCAGATCCGGTTCCTGGTTGCGGATGGCCTGATGCAACGGCGGCTCGCCGAGCAGGTTGGGACGGTTGGCATCGGCGCCATGCCGCAACAGCCACGCCGCACGCACCGCGTCGCCTGCATCCAGCGCATGCGCCAGTTCCTGGTTCGGGTCGGCACCGTCGGCGATGCGCAGTTGCAGCTGCGCCAGCTCCTGCGAGGACGCAGCCGGGCTTGGCGCCTTGGACACCGGCATCGGCGTGGCATACGGCCCGTGCGCGGCCAGATCGCCGGCTACCACGCAGTCGCCACAGCGCACCAGCGGCACGTGATAGCTGCGCAGGATCTCGGCGATCTTTGCTGAACTCTGTTGCATGGCCGTGTTCAAGGCATCGCGCAGGTCCGCGTTCTTGCGCGACACCGCCCATGCCATCGAATACTCCAGCACCGCATCGTCGATGGTATTGAGCGGCACCACGCCCAGGCCGCTGCGCTGCGCGTAATAACCGGCCACCGGGCCCCAGGATTCGGCCGCATCCAGTTCATTGGCGGCGACGCGTTCGACCAGCTTGCCGGGATGTTCTTCCGGCGCCGTGGCCGAGTCGTAGAACAGGTATTGCACCTGGCCGCTGATGCCGTGCTCGTACAGGGCCTGGCGTGCGGGCGAGCTCTGGAACACGCCCAGCCGCAGTGTTTTCAGCGCCGGATCGTCCAGCGACGTCGGCACCAGATCCAGGCCCTTGCGCGTCACCAGCACATAGGCCGAGCGATACAGCGGGCGTGTGGTCAGGCCCTGCTCGAAATCGCTGTTGAGGTCCATCAACACATCGCAGCGGCCGGCAGTGATCGTGCTGCGTGCCAGCCCGCGTTGGTAATAGGTGCGCCACTCGTATTCCAGGCGCCGGCCCATGGCCTCGGCCACGACCTGCGCAATCTTGTTCTGAAAGCCTTCGCCGGCCTTGTTGGACAGCGGCATGTTGCCCGGGTCGGCGCAGACCCGCAGCACGTGCGGATCGGGCGTTGGCGGTGGAGCACTGGCCGTGGCCGGTGCCGCAGTGGAGGCCGCCGTCGCGGGCGCCGCATCGGAAGCAGAAGCGCGAGCCGTCGGTGAGGACGGCTCGCGGGTGCAGCCTGCGGCGACGAGTCCGAGGCTGCAAAGCACCAGCAGCCGACACAGCTGCCGGTGCATGCCACGCGCACCGGCAGCGAACTGCCAGTGCGCGCGTCCAACGCCTTGCGTGGAACTCATCGTGCGGTCTTCGCTGCGGTGTTGGCGGTGCCGCCTGCAGCCGCCGTGGCGGTGGCACTGGCGGTCACGGTCTTGCCGGCACCATCGATCCGGAAGCTGTGCACCATGCCGCCGAGCGGGATCTTGTCGAAGCCGGCACCAAATGCCAGACCGGCTGCGCCCAGCGCGCCATACGGATCGGACGGATCCAGACCTGCGGCCACCGGCAGACCGATCCAGCCACCGATGCCGGAGAACACCGCCACGTACTGGTGCCCATTGGCCTTGTAGGCGATCGGGTTGCCGATGATGCCGGAGGGCAGTTTCATCTCCCACAGCTTCTTGCCGGTGTCCTTGTCCACCGCACGGAACCAGCCATCCAGCGTGCCGTAGAACACCAGCCCGCCGTCGGTGACCAGGGTGCCGCTCCACACCGGGAACTTCTCCTTGATCTCCCACTTGGACTTGCCTTCCACCACGTCGAAGGCCTTGACGATGCCCAGTGCACCCGGCTCGTTGGGCTTCATCATCACGTTGGCGAACACGTAGGGCAGGCCCATCATGGTGTTGCCGCGTTCCTGCGGTTCCAGCTCCATATGCCAGTTGTTGGTGCCGCAGAAGAACACCGCCGCATTGGCCGGATCCACCGAGCACGGCTGCTGGTCCTTGCCGCCCATCGCCGACGGGAAGGCCTGCACCTTCTTGCCGCGTTCAAGCGGCGAATGCGCGGCCACCTTGACCGGGCGGCCGGTCTTCATGTCGATGCGTTCGGCCCAGTTGGCCGGCACGAACTTGTGTGCGCGTAGCAAGGTGCCGTCGCGGCGATCGAGCACGTAGGCAAAGCCGTTGCGGTCGAACTGCACCACCGATGGCACCTGCTTGCCGTCGATGCTCAGATCGACCAGGATCGGCTCGTTGATGCCGTCGTAGTCCCACTGGTCGAACGGCGTCTTCTGGTAGCCCCACACCGCTTCGCCGGTATCGATCTTGCGCGCGAACAGGGTCATCGACCACTTGTTGTCATGCTCGCCGTTGTTGCATTCCTCCTGCGAGGTCTTGCCGCAGCGATACGACGGGCTCCACAGGCCGGGATTGCCGGTGCCGTAATACAGAAGCTTCAACTTCGGGTCGTAGCTGTACCAGCCCCAGGCCGCACCACCGCCACGCTTCCATTCGTCGTTGGGAAAGGTCTTGACGCCCAGATCGCCGAGCTGGCCATGCTGCGGGTTGGCCTTGTTGAAATCCGCACCCAGGCAGATCGATTTGTCGGTACCGGCCGCATCGCAAGACCAGGCCTGCTTGCCATCGGCCAGGTTGTAGGCAGCGACACGCCCAAGCACGCCGAACTCGTTGCCGCTGATACCGGCCACCACTTTGCCGTCGGCGATGATCGGCGCCATGGTGATGGTTTCGCCCTTGTCCGGGTGCGCGAGTTTCTGCTTCCACACTTCCTTGCCGGTCTTGGCATCGAGTGCGATCACATCGCCGCTCAGGCTGCCGAACACCAGCTTGCCATCGGCATAGGAGGCGCCGCGGTTGACCGTATCGCAGCACGCCACCGCCACCGAGCGTTCGTCCTGCTGCGGGGTGTACTTCCACAACACCTTGCCGCCGTCGTCCTGCGCTGCCAGGTCGATGGCGAATACGTTGTTCGGATACGCGCTGACCATGTACATGACGCTGCCGATCACCAGCGGCTGACCTTCGTGGCCGCGCGTGGCATCGGTCTTCATTTCCCACGACATCTTCAGGTTCTTGACGTTGTCGCGATTGATCTCGGCCAGCGGGCTGTGCCGGGTCAGCGCGAAGTCGCGCCCGATGCCGCCCCAGTTATCCGGGTTGCTGGCATTGGTGGTGAACTCGCTGTCGGTATCGACCACGGTGGCGGCGGCCGGCGCGGCTGCGGGAGTGGCGGCCGGTGCAGGCGTTGTCGTTTCCGTGGCGGCGTCTTTCTTGCAGCCGGCCAACGCGGCGCTCAGCGCAAGCATGAGCAGCACACTGCTGCGCAGGCTGCGACAGGAAGATTGGTGCATATGCGTCTACCCCTCTCGATTGAACAACCAGTCGGTTGAAACATCCCGCAGCGCAGGCGTTGCACCCGCCAGTTGCACCGCGGACGTCGGAAACGTCGAGAGGGAAAGAGCAAACGCCATGCCAGCGCACTGGTGCGACGCACCATGTTGGAGCAGCAAGGTTTGATGTGATGGCAGTCGCTTGCGCAAGGCGCACTGTCACGGTTCTGGCACAGTTTGCGCCGGGCGTGCTGTGACATGGATGGTGCAGCGGGGGTGGGACTGCCTGTCGGTCAGTGCTGCGCACCTTGCACGCTTGAGGCGACATAGCTTGCTGTGGCTTGCGCAAGGCAACACCTCACCGAAGGCCAGCTACGTCGTCGAACGGGTGCTGCCGCCTTCCCTTCTCCCATCGGGAGAAGGTGCCCGAAGGGCGGATGAGGGTACGGCATAGGCCAGTTGCATGATGTCTGGCAGTGCTGATGACGCGTTGCAAGACTCAGCAGCGTCCGCGCCCTTTCGAGCGCATGTCACTCTTCCAATGCGATGACGGTGTCCTGATCGCCATCGTCATCCAGAGACACGCGGCCAGCCACGCATCGCACTCCATGCTTCGCGCGCCTGGCCTACTCGCCAAAGCTCACGCTAGCGGTTCCACTGCGCCAGCAACTGCGTGCAATCCTGCAACCGCCAGTCGGCAAGGCCGGGCCATGGATCGCCGGGCGTGTTGACCAGCACGGTGCAGGCACCGACTGCACGGCCGCAGGCCAGGTCGTTTTGGTGATCGCCGACCATGACCAGTGCTGTGCCCTCCACCGCCCAGCGTTGCGCAAAATACTGCAGGCCATCGGGTGCGGGTTTGGGGGCGGCCTCATCGCGGCCGACGATGTCGTCCCAGGCAATGCATCGTGCAGGCCGATCGCCTGCAATGTCACCTGCGCCAATGCGCGCGCATTGCGGGTGAGCATGCCGAGCCGGCATCCGGCTGCCTGCAACGCACGCACCAGGGCCACTGCACCGGGCGCAGGCTGTGCGGCGTGCGCGAGTTCACGCTCGTGCGCGAGCAACCAGGCGTGTTTGGCTGCGGCCTGCTCGGCCGGCAGCGATGCCAGGTGGTGCAGGATGTCCGCCTCGGGCGGGATCTCCAACGCGCGTCGGATCAACGCGAAATCGTGCACCGCTTCGGTCAGCGTGCCGTCCATGTCGAACACCCAATGGCGGTAGCCGGACAACGCGGGAGAGATCTGTGTGATGGCCATGGCATCCATACGTGCGAAGACTCCAAAGATGGTTGACGCAACATCGCAAGCCGTCAGGGGAACGCACACCGCGCGCACGCACCCGAATGCACCAGCTCCTATGCCGATGCCGTGCACCGGCTGCGCAGCTGGTGCCGTGCAAGGGCGGTGCGCCTACTTCCAGCCCGGCATCTGGGTGGTGTCCAGGCCACCCACTTCGAACTCTGCCGTGCGCGTGCCGCCGGCTTTCACCGGGAACGCGATGCTGATGCGCTTGGCATTGCGCACCAGCTTCCACAGCGCCTTGTCGTCGTCGATGAACATCGCGATCGCTTCATCGGTGTCGGGGCGGTGCGCGGCCATCGGGCGTGCTGCGCCATCATCGGCCGAGATCTGCACCTTGCAGCCGCCATAGCAGTTGAAGTCGCCGGCCTTGAGCACCAGATAGCTGTGGCGTTTCCATTGCGGGTGATCGCGGAACACCAGGCTCACCGGCTTGGGGCCGCTGCCGTCGACATCCACGCGGCTCTTGGCATCGATCATCGCCGAGCGCTGCGTGCCGCCCTTGGCCGGCACCTGCGAGTACTGCCACAACGCCTGCATGCGGCGCAGTTCGCGCGCCTGGTCGCCCTTGGCCTTGATGTCGGCATAGCCAGGTTCGATGCGTGTGGCCGCCGCGGTCCCGGCGTAGCCTTCCAGCAGTGCGGCGCCATGCGCGCGTGCCATGTCCCAGTTACCGGCCTTCACCGCCTCGTCGTATTGCTTGGCGAGTGCATCGGCCTGCTGTTGCTTGGCCTGCGCCTGCGCGCTTGCCTGCGCCTGACGCTGCGCCTCGCGGTCGGTACAGCCACTCACTGCAGCGACGCACAAGGCCGCGCTCAGCAGATACTTCATCGTCGACTCCGGAAGGCATGAAAGGCAGCGGCAACGATACCAGCCTGCCCACGATAGCCGCGATCAAACGGCCACACAGCGTAGGAGCGCACCCGGGCGCGATGGAGCATTCCCGGTAACGCCACGTCGCGCCCGGGTGCGCTCCTACAACGGCGATTGCAGGGCGCGGTGCTGCCTGCACGATGCAGCAAGGAAAGCGGCGGGAGGGCGTCGGCAACGCCCTCCCGCTGCCATTACGGCTGCGGCTGCGCCGGCGGTGCCGCCTTGGCCTTGGCGATCATCTCGGCCACCGATGCGGTGGTGATCGGGTGGTAGCTGGGCTTGGCCTTTTCGAAGGCCTGCTCGGCGAAGGCGATGCCGTCCGGGGTCTTCAACAACTCGGCGTAGATCGGCAGCACCAGCTTGCGGCGGCCGACGCGTTCGATGAACTCGCCTGCAGCGGGGCGCGCATCGGTGTAGCCGCTGCGGATCGCCAGCGGATACCAGCGCATGGCGATTTCGCCGTTCGGGGTGCCGGTGAAGTGGTAGGCCTCATCCAGCTGCTTGAGCTGCTCGGGCTTGAGCATGGCGCCCATGCCGCTGAGGAAGTGCACCCATTCCTGCGTGCCCCATTCGCCGGTGACCTGCTTGCTCGGCAGCGTGCCGCTGCCGCTCCAGGCGATGCGCGCGGTGTCCACGATCGAGAAGCTGCGCGAGCGTGCCTTGGCGGCGAAGGCCGGGATGCCCGGCTGCTTCAACCACGCATCCACCTCGGCCGCACTGACCGTGTTGGGATGCTTGTCCAGCAGGTTCTTGTTGAGGTAATCGACGAACTGGTCGGTGGTGGCGCTCTGGAACGCGTGATCGTCGAACCAGCCGCGCAGGAACGGGTCGAACACCTCGCGGCCGAAGCGCTGCTCCAGGAACTGCAGGAACCATGCGCCCTTGACGTAGGCCACCTGGCTCAGGGCTTCGTCGGGGTCGCGCTCGGCCAGCGGTGGCAGCGCCAGCGCCTGGTCGGCCGGCGCCATGCCCTTCACTTCGGCCAGCAGGTCGCCCTGGTCGATCTCGCGCTCCATCTCGGCCATCTCGACGCCATACAGCGCTTCGGTGATGCGGGCCTGCACGTAGGTGGTGAAGCCTTCGTTGAGCCAGATGTCCTTCCAGCTGGCATTGGTCACCAGGTTGCCGGACCAGCTATGCGCCAGTTCGTGCGCGACCAGCGACACCAGCGACTTGTCGCCGACGATCACGGTCGGCGTGGCGAAGGTCAGGCGCGGATTCTCCATGCCGCCGAACGGGAACGACGGCGGCAGCACCAGCATGTCGTAACGGCCCCAGCGATACGGGCCATACAGTTTTTCGGCAGCACCGATCATCTTTTCGGTGTCTTCGAATTCCTTGGCGGCCTTGTCGGCCATGGCCGGCTCGGCCCAGACGCCCGAGCGCGCGGAAATCGGCTTGAACACCACGTCGCCGGCGGCGATCGCCAGCAGATAGGACGGAATCGGCTCGGGCATCTTGAAGCTGTAGTCGCCGTCGCGCGCGGCCTTGGGGTCGTTGTCGGCGCTCATCAGCACCATCACGTCCGGGCGCGAGGTCACGTGCGCGCTGTAGGTGAAGCGCACGCTCGGGGTGTCCTGCAACGGCACCCAGCTACGCGCGTGGATCGCCTGCGACTGGCTGAACATGAAAGGCAACTGCTTGCCTTCGGTCATCGACGGCTCCAGCCACTGCAGGCCGGAGGCGGTCGGCGCGGTGTGGTAGGTGATCACGACCTTGGCCGGCTGATTCGGCGCCTCGATGGTGAGCTTGCTGCCGAAGGTCTTGTCGGCCGGCGCCAGCGCGAACTGCAGCGGCGCCAGCGTGCCCTTGCCGTCGTCGGCCTGCACCTGCGCAATGCTCAGCTCGCGCGTGTCCAGCACCAGCTGCTTGGCGGCCTTGTCCTTCCATTCCAGCGTGTAGGTGGCGGTGCCGCCGATCTGCTTGGCGTCGAAATCCAGCTTCAGGTCAAGCGCCAGATCCTTGATGACCACCAGCTGCGGCTGGGCGTAGGAGCTTTCGTCGTGGTTGCGGGCGTCTGCTTTCACGGGGGCCTTGGCAGTGGTGGCCGGCGCGGCGGTGCTGGCGGCCGGCGGCGTGGACTCGTTGGAACAGCCGGCCAGCGCAATGGACACGGCCAGGGACAGCGACAGGAACGGGAAGCGCATCGACGGCACCGCAGCGAGGGAATTGAGCATTTTAACGCCCCGGGCCGTTGCCTGCCCGTGCGGCCGATGGCGAGCACGTGCCGGCCGCTCAACCCGCGCCGGCTGGAGACACCGTGCATGTCGCTGGCCGCGTCGGCGCGAACCTTACGCAGCAACCGCGTTAATGGCGTAACTCAGGCTACCCGTGCCTAGCGCGCACCCGCCTGCGACCCGGCCGCCAGGTGATTGCCGGATCGCCTAGACCACCGGATGGCTGCGCGGGCTGTCATGCCCGTCGCGTACCAGACGCCGGCCGCCGGAGAACTTGGCGCGATACATCGCCGCATCGGCGCGGCGATACAGCTCGGTGGCATCCAGGCCACGCTCGCACACCGCGCTGCCGGCGCTCACATGCAGCGGCGCCTCGTCGGCATCCTCGCGTTCGAGCATCGACAGCCATTGATTGAGCTTGAGCGTGGCGTCGTCCTCGCTGGCATGCACGCCGATCAGGAATTCGTCGCCGCCCCAGCGCCCGATCCAGTCCTGCGCGCCCAGCCAGCCGTAGGCCGATTCCACCAGCCGCACCAGCACGCGATCGCCGGCCAGATGGCCGAAGCGGTCGTTGATCGGCTTGAGGTTGTCCATGTCCAGCACGAACAGCACGAACGGCCAGCCTTCGCGCTGCGCGGCGGTGACCGAATCGCGCATCGCCTGCTCGCAGCCGCGCCGGTTCAAGGCCTCGGTCAGCGGGTCGAACAAGGCGTGCTTCTTCAGATCGCGCATGCCGGCATCGATGCCGCGCAGGCTGCGATT
Source organism: Xanthomonas sp. LMG 8993 (assembly GCF_009835065.2). Lineage (NCBI taxonomy): Bacteria > Pseudomonadati > Pseudomonadota > Gammaproteobacteria > Lysobacterales > Lysobacteraceae > Xanthomonas > Xanthomonas sp. LMG 8993. The sequence goes on from NZ_QVIF02000003.1 coordinate 464,928, forward strand.
GATGCCACGCAGCAACCGCCCCAGTTCGTCGTCGCCATGTTCGGGCAGGCTGGGCAGACGTTGGTCGGCGTAATACGCATCCAGTGCGTCGGCGGCGATGCGCAGCGGTGCGAGCAGGCGATACAGGGCCGACAGGGTCGCCGCAGTGCCAGCCAGCGTGGCCAGCAGCGCCACGATCACCACCGACCACAGCGGACGCCCGCTCAACTCGCTTTGCGCGGCCAGCCAGGCGATCAACAACAGCAACGGCAGGTGGATGCCGACAAAGGTCACCGCCAGCAGCTTGGCGCTGAAGGAGCGGGGAAACACGCGCGACAACCCTGCGTACAAGCGCATCCACGTCTCCGGCAAAAGAGCGCCTAGTGTCGCCGACCGTCAGTGGAGCCAACGCGACGGGAGTCTCAAAAGTTTGTCGGCAAACGCACCTGCGCACAGTGCAATCGTGCGGCAAGCGGACACGAGCATGGCGTGCTCGTGCAAAGCCGACGCGCGATGTCCGGCGCATGCTGCGCGCCGGAGGGGACGCTCAGATCACGCTGCGTCGGATCCGGGTCAGATCTTATAGCCGGAGTGGATCGCCACGATGCCGCCGGTCAGGTTCTTGTAGTGGCAACGCGCAAATCCGGCCTCGCCCATCATGCCCTTGAGCGATTCCTGCGGCGGGTGCTTGCGGATGCTTTCTGCCAGGTACTGGTAGCTGTCGGCGTCGCGCGCGAACAGCTGGCCCAGCCTGGGCAGGATCTTGAACGAGTGGAAGTCGTAGATCGGCTTGAACCAGTCGGCGGTGACTTCGGAAAATTCCAGCACGCGCGCCTGCCCGCCCACCTTCAACACGCGATACATCTCGCGCAGCGCGGCGTCCTTGTCGGTGACATTGCGCAGGCCGAAGGAAATGGTCACCAGATCGAAGCTCTGATCCGGGAACGGCAGCGCCTCGGCATTGCATTGCACGTAATCGAAGCCGGCCACCAGGCCGCGGTTGGTCAGCCGGTCGCGGCCCACCGACAGCATGCCGGCATTGATGTCGCCCAGCACCACCGCGCCCTCGTTGCCGACGCGCTCCTTGAGCAGCACGGCGATGTCGCCGGTACCACCGGCCAGGTCCAGCACACGGTCGCCCGGCTTCACCTGCGCGGTCGCCACGAAGTAGCGTTTCCATGCGCGGTGCACGCCCAGACTCATCAGATCGTTCATCAGGTCGTAGTTGCGCGCGACCGAGGTGAACACTTCGCCGACCAGCTTCTGCTTGTCCTTGGCAGCGACGTCGCGGAAGCCGAAATGGGTGGTACCGGAGGTATAGGGGGATTCGCTCATGGGCGGATTATCGCACTGCTGACGCCGCCATGACCGCAACCGGACCACAATCGCTGCCTTCCCTGCGACCGGCCCTGCGAGCCCTGCGTGCACGACAAGTACGTCCAGCGCGACTGGCAGCCCCACGAGAAGCCCACCCTGCCCGGGTCGGCCTCCACCCCCCTGCACTCCACCCGGCGGCGCATCCAGTACGGGCTGGTGGGCGTGGTGGTAGCGCTGACCGGCGGGCTGAGCAATGCGCTGGTCACCGCCAACCTGACCTATCTGCAGGGCACGCTGGGCGCCTACGCCACTGAAATGGCCTGGCTGCCGGCCGCCTACGTGATGACCAACATGTCGGCCAACCTGCTGCTGGTGAAGTTCCGCCAGCAGTTCGGGCTGCGGCGCTTCACCGAGATCTTTCTGGCGCTGTATGCGGTCATCGCCTTCGCGCATCTGTTTGTGCACAGCCTGAGCTCGGCGATCACCGTGCGTGCCGCGCACGGATTGGTGGGCGCCGCGCTCAGCTCGCTGGGTCTTTATTACGTGATCCAGGCGTTCCCGGCCAGGTACCGGCTCAAGGCGGTGGTGACCGGGCTGGGGGTGACCCAGCTGGCGTTGCCATTGGCGCGGGTGTTCTCCACCGATCTGCTGGAATTTGCACAGTGGCAGGGCCTGTACCTGTTCGAACTGGGCCTGGCGGTGTTCGCGCTGGCCTGCGTGCTGGCGCTCAAGCTGCCGCCCAGCGACCGCTATCGCGTGTTCGAGCCGCTGGATTTCCTCACCTTCAGCCTGTTTGCGGCCGGGTCGGCCGGGCTGGCGGCGGTGCTGTCGCTGGGGCGGCTGCTGTGGTGGACCAGCACGCCGTGGCTGGGCGTGGTACTGGCGGCCTCCATCGTGCTGCTGTGCACGGCGGCGTGGATCGAGCACAACCGCCGCAACCCGATGATCAACACGCGCTGGCTGGCCAGCGGCGACATGCTGCGGCTGGGCCTGGCAATCCTGCTGATCCGGCTGGTGCTGTCCGAGCAGAGCACCGGCGCGATCGGCTTCCTCCAGACCCTGGGGCTGGCCAACACGCAGCTGCAGACCCTGTTCGCGCTGATGTTGCTGGGCGCAGTGGTCGGCGTGGCCGCCAGCGCGTGGCTGATCAATCCGGCGCGGGTGGCCGAGCATCTGATCATTGCGGTGGCGGCGATCTGCATCGGCTGTTTCATGGATGCCGATGCCACCAGCCTCACCCGCCCGGAGCAGATGTACGTCAGCCAGTTCCTGCTCGCGTTTGGCAGCACCTTTTTCATCGGCCCGGCAATGGTGGCCGGGCTGGGCCGGGTCATCGCGCAGCCGGGCAACCTGATCAGCTTCATCGTGCTGTTCGGCATGGCACAGAACATGGGCGGCCTGCTCGGCGGCGCGCTGCTCGGCACCGTGCAGGTCGTGCGCGAGAAATACCATTCCAGCCAGCTGGTCGAACATCTGGCATTGACCGACCCGCAAGTAGCCGCGCGCGTGCAGGCCTATGCCGCGCTGTACGGCCGCAGCATCGGCGACCCGGCCCTGCGCCAGGCCCAGGGCGTGCGCGCCCTGGGCAGCGTGGCCACGCGCGAAGCCAATGTGCTCGCCTATAACGACGTGTTCCTGTTGATCGGCTGCATCGCCATCGCCACCGGGCTATGGATCCTGTCCGTGCTGGTGTGGCGGCGTTATCTGCGCCCATCCGCTGCGTCCCCCTCTCCTGCTTCCACCGCGCGCCCATGAATACACCTGCAGCTTCAACCTCTCCTGCCGATCTGCAACGTCGCAGGCGGCGCCGCATCGGTGGCGTGATCGGCTTCGGCGGGCTTGCGCTCATCGGCGTATTGCTGGTGCTGTATGCATGGCGCCTGCCGCCGTTCGTCAGCGCCGTCGAGCGCACCGAAAACGCGATGGTGCATGGCCAGATCACGGTGATCGCGCCGCAGGTCAGCGGCTATGTCACCGAGGTGCCGGTGCAGGACTTCGCCCACGTCAAACACGGTCAGTTGCTGGCCAGGATCGACGACCGCATCTATGCCCAGCAGCTCGAACAGGCCAGGGCGCAGCTGCAGACCGCCCAGGCCAACCTGTCCAACTGGGACCAGCAGCGGCATAGCGCCGATGCCACCATCGCCGAACAACGCGCCGCACTGAGCAGCAATCAGGCCCAGCGCGACCGCACCCGCTCGGCGTATGCGCGCGCGCAGCAGCTGGCCGAGCAGAAACTGGTATCCGAACAGGATCGCGACACCGCCTTCGCCGCACGTGCGCAGGCCGATGCCGGCGTGGCGCAGGCGCGCGCGGCCGTGCAGGCCGCCGAGGAGAACGCACGCAGCGTCACCGTCAATCGCGCCGCCCTGGAAGCGGCGGTGGCCAATGCGCAAGCGGCCGTGCAACTGGCGCAGATCAATCTGGACAACACGCGCATCCTGGCCCCGCGCGATGGCCAGCTCGGCCAGCTCGGCGTGCGCCAGGGCGCCTACGTCACCAATGGCACGCAGCTGATGTCGCTGGTGCCGGACACGTTGTGGATCGTGGCCAATTTCAAGGAAACCCAGATGGCCAAGATCCGCATCGGGCAACGCGCCAGCTTCACCGTGGATGCGTTGGACAATGCGCGTCTGCACGGCCGTGTGCAGGAAATCTCTCCGGCCGCCGGCTCGGAATTCAGCGTATTGCCGGCCGACAACGCCACCGGCAACTTCGTCAAGATCGCCCAGCGCATTCCGCTGCGCATCAGCGTCGATCCGGACCAGGCGCTGGCACCGCGGCTACGCCCGGGCATGTCGGTGGTGGTGGCGATCGACACCGACAGCGCGGTCGACTGACGCGACACAGCCGCTATCATGCGGTGATGTCGTCCCTGTCCCCACCCTCGCTGCACTGGCAATGCCTGCGCTTCGACCAACTGAGCACCACGCAGTTGTACGCGCTGCTGCGGCTGCGCTCGGATGTGTTCGTGGTGGAGCAGCAGTGCGCGTATCCGGAGCTGGATGGCAAGGACAGCCTGCCGGGTGTGCTGCATCTGCTCGGTAGCACCGACGACGGTGCGTTGGCCGCCTATCTGCGCGTGCTACCGCCCGGTGTGAGTTACCCCGAGCCGAGCATCGGCCGGGTAGTGATTGCCGCCACGCAGCGCGGCCACGGCTTCGCACACGCATTACTGCAGGAAGGCTTGCGGCTGGTGCACCGGCAGTGGCCCGCCAGCGCCGTGCAACTCGGTGCGCAGGCGCACCTGCAGGCGTTCTACGCCGCACACGGTTTCACGCCCTCGTCCGCACCGTATCTGGAAGACGGCATTCCCCACATCGACATGCTGCGTCGCGCCGACGCCGCCACCCAGGAGCCTGCATGATCACCACCCCCGACTACCGCGCACTGCTCGACACCGCCATTGCCGAAGCCCGCCAGGGCCTGGCCGAAGGCGGCATCCCGATCGGCGCGGCGCTGTACCACAACGACGGACGTCTGCTCGGTTGCGGCCACAACCGCCGCGTGCAGGAAAACGATCCCTCCGTGCATGGGGAAACCGATGCCTTCCGCAAGGCCGGCCGGCAGCGTCGCTACAAGGACACCATCATGGTCACCACGCTGGCGCCGTGCTGGTACTGCAGCGGGCTGGTGCGCCAGTTCAATATCGGCACCGTGGTGGTCGGCGAGTCGGTCACCTTCCAGGGCGGCGTATCCTGGCTGCGCGAGCACGGCGTCACTGTCATCGACCTGCAGAGCCAGGAATGCATCGACCTGCTGGGCGGCTATATCTCGGCCAACCCCGACGTGTGGAACGAGGATATCGGCGAGGACTGAGCGGTTTGGGTGCAGCGGTTTGACTGCAGCGGTTTGGGTGCAGAGCGCTTGATCTGCGGCTTGGCTGCGAGGCCCTTGCCCGCCCACCATCGCAGGACACGCCGCAAGTACGTCCATGTAGGCTCTTACGCGGCATCCATGCCGCGTAAGGTCCCGCGACGGTGGGCGGGCAAGGACCAAGTCGAGATGGTCGGTGTGCTTGCTTAAGAGCAGCAAGGGCAGTGCGTGATGCGCGCCGTGACCCTGATGCGCCGGCTCGAAGTCCGACGCACGTTCGGCAAACAGTTTTTCACGCGGCCACCGACCAACTCTCTAGTGCGGTGCCCTCGCCGTCAGAGGATATAGCGGCTCAGGTCCGGGTCCTGCACCAGTTCGCCGAGCTGCGCATCGACGTAGGCCGCATCGACCGTGACGCTCTGGCCGTCGCGGTCCGGCGCCTCATAACTCAGCACATCGAGCAGACGCTCCAGCACCGTGTGCAGGCGGCGCGCGCCGATGTTTTCCTGCCGCTCGTTGACCTGCGCGGCGATCTCGGCCAGGCGCTCCACCGCATCGGCGCCAAAGGTCAGGCGCACGCCCTCGGTCTGCAGCAGGGCTTCGTACTGCTTGATCAACGCCGCCTTGGGCTCGGTGAGGATGCGCACGAAATCGGCCTTGGTCAGCGCGGTCAATTCGACACGGATCGGGAAACGGCCCTGCAATTCGGGAATCAGATCGCTTGGCTTGGCCAGATGGAACGCGCCGGAGGCGATGAACAGGATATGGTCGGTCTTGACCGTGCCGTACTTGGTCGACACGTTGGAACCTTCCACCAGCGGCAGCAGATCGCGCTGCACGCCCTCGCGACTGACATCGCCGCCGTTGGAGCCGGCTTCGCCACGCTTGGCGACCTTGTCGATTTCATCGATGAACACGATGCCGTGCTGCTCGCAGGCTTCGATCGCCGCCGCACGCACGTCGTCTTCGTTGACCAGCTTGCCGGCTTCTTCTTCGATCAGCAGCGGGCGCGCGGCCTTGATGGTGAGCTTGCGCTTCTGCGACTTGCCGCTGCCCAGGTTGGAAAACATCTGCCGCAGCTGCTGGCCCATTTCCTCCATACCCGGCGGGGTCATGATGTCCATGCTGGCGTTGACCGCCACTTCCAGCTCGATCTCGCGCTCGTCCAGCTCGCCGCTGCGCAGCATGCGGCGGAACTTGATGCGGGTGTCGTTGTCTTGCGCCGAGGGCTCGTTGCGCGCCGCTTCCGGATCGAACCCGATCCCGGCCGCACGGCGCGGCAGCAGCGCATCCAGGAGGCGGTCTTCGGCGCGTTCTTCGGCCTGGTTGCGCACGCGCACCTTGGCCTGTTCGCGATACAGCTTGACCGAGGTGTCGGCCAGGTCGCGAATGATCTGTTCCACATCCTTGCCGACATAGCCGACCTCGGTAAAGCGCGTGGCTTCCACCTTGACGAAGGGCGCATTGGCCAAGGTGGCCAGACGCCGCGCGATCTCGGTCTTGCCGACGCCGGTCGGGCCGATCATCAGGATATTCTTGGGCATCACCTCGTTGCGCAGCTCTTCGGGCAGCTGCATGCGGCGCCAGCGATTACGCAGCGCGATGGCAACCGCACGCTTGGCATCGTGCTGGCCAACGATATGACGATCGAGCTCCTGCACGATTTCGCGCGGAGTCATGGTTGAGGTATCGGAATTTGGCATTGGGGATTGGGGATTCGTAAAAGCGGAGTAGGAACGATCGATGCGTGTCCGGGCGCAGGGAAAGGAGTGCTTTTGCGAATCCCCAATCCCAAATCCCGATTCACAGCTCTTCGACCACCACATTGCGATTGGTATAAATGCAGATATCGCCGGCGATGTTGATCGCCTCGGTGGCGATGGTCTTGGCATCGAGCTCGGTGTGCGCCAGCAGCGCGCGGGCAGCCGACAGGGCGTACGAACCGCCCGAACCGATGGCGATGATGCCGTCTTCCGGTTCGATCACATCGCCGGTCCCGCTGATGATCAGCGAGGTTTCCTTATCGGCGACCGCAAGCAGCGCCTCGAGCTTGCCCAGGCGGCGCTCGGTGCGCCAATCCTTGGCCAGCTCCACGGCGGCACGGGTCAGTTGCCCATGCTTGTCGAGCTTGGCTTCGAACAGCTCGAACAGGGTGAACGCATCGGCGGCGGCACCGGCAAAACCGGCCAGCACCTGACCCTCGCGGCCGAGCCGACGCACCTTGCGCGCATTGCCCTTCATGACGGTGTGGCCGAGGGTGACCTGGCCATCGCCGGCAACGGCGACATGCCCACCACGCCGAACCGAGATGATGGTGGTGGCGTGAACGATGTTGGGGTTCTGGCTGGGGTCCATGGGTCCTCCGGGGGTTTCCAATGAGGTGGGGACGCCCCTGCCGGGTTCAAGCATGCTGCGCGCATGCGGCGCGGGCGACTGATGCAGCGCGCTCAGACGGCAGACAGCATGCGTGTGCGCTACCGGTACGCAGGCATCGAGCAGCCGCACACGAGAACGATTGGGAGCGTGGTGTGCGCTTCGGGATGAACCGGGTGATCGTCGCCGGCGCGGAGACGCTGCTGCGCAAACCTGTCACCGCAGTACGCGGCCGTCATATGCGCATCACTGCAACAAACGCTCCGGCCCGAGTAACCACGCAGGCCCGCGCATGGATGCGCGTACAGGCGCCGATGCCTGCGCTCTTGCCCCTCTCCCAATGCGATAGGGGCTCAAGAGCGGCGATTCGCACGCGGCGGTACTTCAGAGAAGTGGTTAACCGCCAAGCGCAACACACGCCGCGCCACTCACTCAGCAGCTTTCTTGCGCCTGGCGCGCGGATGCGCAGCGTCGTAGACCTTGGCCAGATGCTGGAAATCCAGATGCGTATAGATCTGCGTGGTGGCGATATCCGAATGGCCGAGCAATTCCTGCACGCCGCGCAGGTCGCCGGAGGATTCGAGGATGTGGCTGGCAAAGCTGTGCCGCAGCATATGCGGATGCACGTCCTTGAACATGCCCTGGCGCACTGCCAGTTGCTTGATGCGGATCTGCACTGCGCGCTGCGAAATCGCACCGCCGGCGCGGCCGGGGAATACATGCGTGTCGGCACGCCCGCCGCTGTCGCGCAGCCAGTCGCGCAGCGCGCCGATCGCATGCGAGCCTACCGGCACCAGGCGCTGCTTGCCGCCCTTGCCGAGCACCATCACCAAGCCGCTGTCCAGATCCAGGTCGCGCCAGCGCAGCGCGCAGAGCTCGCTCAGGCGCAGCCCGGATGAATAGAACAGCTCCAGCAAGGCGCGATCGCGCAGGCCCAGCGGCGCGTCGGTGGGCACCTCGACCAGACGCACCGCTTCATCGGCATCGAGCACCTGCGGCAATTTGCGTGGCGCCTTGGGTGCACGCATTGCCGCCGCCGGACTTGCGGCAATGCGGCCATGCTTGAGCAACCAGGCGTAGTAACTGCGGCATGCCGACAGACGACGCTGCAGGCTCTTGGGCGACAACCCGCGCCGGTGCTCGGCCGCAACGAACTGCCGCAACTGTGCGCTATCGAGCTGCGCCACATCGTCGATGGCCTGTTCGCCGGCCCAGCCCACCAACGCGGCAAGATCGCGCTGGTAGGCATCCAGCGTATGCGCCGACACCTGCCGCTCGACCTGCAGGTATCCCAGGAAGTCGTCGACCGACGCCACCTCAGATTCCTCGCTGCCGCACCATCGGCGCGGCCATCCAGCGCAGGCTGCACGCATCGGCGCACCCTGCACGGCGCATCATGTGTCGAAGCGCTGCAAGGCCACGCCCAGGGACTCGCCCATCATGCGCAGGAACAAGGTGCCCATGCCGGGATAGAAACGGTTGGCGTCGCTGCTGCCGACCGCAATCAGGCCGATGCCGGGCAACGGCAGCAGCGCAGTGGATTGCACGTTGGCAGCCTGGTCGGCGTACAGCAGCGCGTGTTTTTCCGCCTGCAGGCGGCCGCAGATCGGCTCGCCGTCGCTCAGGCAATCGCGGAACGGTGCAAGCCGTGCATCGTCGGCGGCGATGACCTGCAGCCAGTCGGCCTCCAGGCCGGTGACCGGCTTGAGCAACACCAGCCGCACCAGTTCGCCATTGAAATCTTCCGCCAGCGAGGCGGCCATCGCCTTGAGCGTGTCGGCCGCGCTGGTCTGGCGCATCAGCGCCAGGGTCAGTTGATGCGTGCGTACCGCCAGGCGCTCGTTGTCCTGCGCATTGTGGCCAAGCTCGTGCAGGCGCCGCGACAGCTCGCGGTTCTTGTCGCGCAGCACTTCCAGCTGATAGGTGGCCAGCGAGGCGGTGGGGCCGTCGTCGCGCGGCACCAGCAGACTCACCGCCAGATCCGGGAACTGCTTGAGGAAGGTCGGGTGGCGCCGCAACCAGGTTGCCACTTCGTGCGCGCTGAATTTGTCCGTGTTCTCGCTCATCAGTTCCACTCTCCATCGAAGACGAACACGGCCGGGCCTGACATCACGACCTCCTGTTGTTCGCCGGCCCAACGGATGCGCAGCTCGCCGCCGGGCAAGGACACCTGCACGTCGCGCTCGACACGGCCACGCTGCATCAGCACCACCGCCGCTGCGCAGGCACCGCTGCCGCAGGCCAGGGTTTCGCCGACGCCGCGTTCGAACACACGCAGGCGCACATGCGTCGGGTCGACCACCTGCACAAAGCCGACGTTGACCGAATCGGGGAACGCGGCGTTCTGCTGCAACAGGCCGCCGACGCGTTCCACCGGCGCCGCCTCCACCCGCCCCACTTCCACCACGGCATGCGGGTTGCCCATCGACACCGCGCCAAAGCGCACGGTTTCGCCATGCACCGGCAGCGCGTATTCCTCGCGCGCATGCGCAAAGCCGGCCAGCGGGATCTGCGTGGGCTCGAACTGCGGCACGCCCATCGCCACCGCATAGGTGCCGGCGTCCAGACGCTGCACGCGGTGGGAGGTGAACGGGCTATCGATGACGAAGTCATCGCCCTGCGCGGTGCCGTCGCGCACCAGCCAGGCCGCCACACAGCGCGCGCCGTTGCCGCATTGGCGCGCGGCCGAGCCGTCGGAATTCCAGATGCCGTACGCGGCCACCGCCTCGCTGCTGCGCGGGGGTTCGATGGTCAGGATCTGGTCGCAGCCCACCCCGAAATGGCGGTCGGCCAGACGTGCGGCCAGCGCCGCATCCGGCGGCGGCGTGCCGTCGCGCAGGTCCAGCAGCACGAAATCGTTGCCGGCGCCATGCATTTTGGTGAAACGCAGACGCCCGCTGCGGCCGTCAGCGCTCATTGCCGCTGCTAGCGGGCTGGTCGGTGGTGGGCGCGGGCTGCGTATCGGTGTTCACCGGCGCAGGCGCAGGCGAGGACTCATTCAGCGGTTGCGGCGCATCCGGCGGCTGCAGCACCGGCTGGGCTTCCACCGGCACCGGCTTCTGCGGCATCACCAGCGGGCCCTTGTTGCCGCAGGCGGCAAGCAGGACAAAGGTCGCACCAACCAGTGCGAGACGAACAGACGGTCGGGACATGAGGCTCATGGCCGAAGTATAGCCAGAACACCCTGACTGCCGTGCGCTCAATGCGCAGCGGGCAGCGCGCGCGGTGGCGGCTCGGGGCGCAGCCACAGCCAGATCGCCACCACCGCCATGCTGCCGATCGACAGGCATTTGACCCAGAACACCGGCACGCACCACAGCATGACGCCGGCGCAGACGGTCATGGTGAGCGTGGCCATCCACTTGGCCTTGCGGCTGACCGCGCGATAGGTCTGCCACTCGACGATCGCCGGGCCGAAGCGTGGGTGCGAGAGCAGCCAGTTGTGCAGGCGCTCGGAGCCGTGCGAGGCGGCCCAGGCGGAAATCAGGATGAACACGGTCGTCGGCAGGCCGGGCACGAAGATACCGACGATGCCGGTCGCCAGGCTGGCATAGGCCAGCAACCACCAGGCCCAGCGGAATCGAGTCGGTCGCGTCATGGGTAAATGATACGGCCAGCGGGCGCCGAGATGGTCCGGGCATCCCCTTCTCGCACCGGGAGAAGGGGCCCGAACGGCGGATGGGGGACGTCGGCACGCAGGGCTGGAAGAGTCCCGTCCTTACCAATCCCCAATCCCGACTCCCCAATCCCCGCCCCTCAACTACTTGACCCCGAGCTGATCCAGCACAAACGCATAGGACTCGGCGAGTTCGCGGTAACGGCGGAAGCGGCCGGACTTGCCGCCGTGACCGGCCTCCATGTTGGTGCGGAACACGATCGGCTGGGTACCGGTGTTGTCGTCGCGCAGCTTGGCCACCCACTTGGCCGGCTCCCAGTACTGCACCTGCGAATCCCACAGACCGGTGCCGACGAACAGGGCCGGGTAGGCCTGCCTGGTCACGTTGTCGTACGGGGAGTAAGACAGCATGTAATCGTAATAGGCCTTCTTTTCCGGGTTGCCCCACTCGTCGTATTCGTTGGTGGTGAGCGGGATGCTGGCATCGAGCATGGTGGTGACCACGTCGACGAACGGCACCTGCGCGACCATCACGCGATAGTCCTGCGGGGCCATGTTGGCCACCGCACCCATCAGCAACCCACCGGCGCTGCCGCCGGAAGCGGCGACGCGGTCCTTGGCGGCATAGCCCTGTTCCACCAGGCCGCGGGTGACGTCGATGAAGTCGGTGAAGGTGTTCTTCTTGTGCAGCAGCTTGCCGTCGTCGTACCACTGGCGGCCCATTTCCTGGCCGCCGCGGATGTGCGCGATGGCATACACCACGCCACGGTCCAGCAGGCTGATCGCCGGCAGATTGAAGGCCGGGTCCATCGACATGCCGTAGCTGCCGTAGGCGTACTGGAACAACGCCGCAGTGCCGTCCTTCTTGAAGCCGCGCTTGTACACCAGCGACACCGGCACCTTGACGCCATCGCGCGCAGTTACCCAGACGCGCTCGGTGACGTACTTGCCGGCGTCGTAACCGATCACCGGCTGCTGCTTGAGCAGCTTGCGCTCGCCGGTCCGCGTATTGAGTTCGTAGGTGGTCGCCGGCGTGGTCAGCGAGGTGTAGCTGTAGCGCAACCACTCGGTGTCCGGCTCGGAATTGACCGCCAGGCCCATCGAATACGCAGGCTCGTCCGCCTTGACGTACTCATGACTGCCATCACCCTTGAGCAGGCGTACGCGTTCCAGCCCGCCGGAGCGCTCTTCGATCGCGGTAAACCCGTCGAACAGCTCGAAGTTTTCGATATAGACCTTGTCATCGTGCGCCACCCAGTCGGTCCACTGCTTGCGCGTGGTCGCATCGGTGGGTGCGGTCACCAGCTTGAAATTCTTGGCGCCATCGGCATTGGTGCGGATCACCCAACGGCCATCGAAATGCTCGGGGTGATATTCGACATCGCGCTCGCGCTTGGCCAGCAGGGTGAACCGCTCGGGATTGTCGGCCGGCGCATAACGCGTCTCCGACGACACCGTGCTTTCCACGCCGATGGTGATGTACTTGTCGTCGCGGGTACGGCCGATGCCCATGTAAAAGCTGTCGTCCTTCTCCTCGTAGACCAGCACGTCGTCCTTGGAGGGCGTGCCCAGCACGTGTTTCTTCACCCGCACGGTGAGCAGCGTTTCCGGATCGTTTTCGACATAGAACAGGGTCTTGTTGTCGTCGGCCCAGACCACGTTGGCCGACACGCCTTCCACCGTATCGGGGTAGATCTCGCCGGTGTCCAGATTCTTGAAACGGATCGTGTACTGGCGACGGCCCACCGCATCGTCGGCCCAGGCCAGGACGCGATTGTCCTGGCTGACTTCCGCATCGCCGACGCTGAAGTAGCCCTTGCCCTGCGCCATCTGGTTGACGTCGAGCAGGATCTGTTCCGGCGCGTCCATGCTGCCCTTGCGGCGCGCCTGGATCGGGTAGTCCTTGCCGACCTCGAAGCGCGTGTAATACCAGTAGCCACGCTCGCGATACGGCACGCTGGCGTCGTCCTGCTTGATGCGCCCGACGATCTCGGTATACAGGGTGTCTTCCAGCGGCTTGAGCGGCGCCATCACCGTGTCGGTGTAGGCGTTCTCGGCGTTGAGGTAGGCCAGCATCGCCTTGTCCTCGCGCTTGTCGTCGCGCAGCCAGTAGTAGTCGTCGCTGCGGGTGGCGCCGAACGGGGCCTTGACCACATGCGGACGCTTGGCCACGTCCGGTGGCGGCGGGAGAGCTGCGAAGGCGGAAGGAACAGATGTGGTCATCAGGCTGGCGATCAGAAGGGCGAGGACAGGCTTCATCAGATTGGGGTCCGTTGGATGAACGCAATGCCATCCCAGCACCCGAGTGTGGAAGAGCCCGGCCGGGAGCGTCATGTGCCCGAGGTCATGCTGCTCTATCCTCTTCGGTATGGACTCCCTACATTCGCATGCCCCCCGCTACAGCCGCCGCAGCCAGGACATCGCGCCGTTTCATGTGATGGCGCTATTGGCGCGCGCCAATGCGCTGGAACAGGCCGGCCACGATGTGATCCACCTGGAGATCGGCGAACCGGATTTCACCACCGCCGCACCGATCGTCGCGGCCGGACAGGCCGCACTGGCGGCCGGACACACCCGCTACACCGCCGCCCGCGGCCTGCCCGCGCTGCGCGCCGCCATCGCCGGGTTTTACGCGCAGCGGTACGGCTGCGTTATCGATCCGGAACGCATCCTGGTCACTCCTGGCGGCTCCGGCGCATTGCTGCTGGCCAGCAGCCTGTTGGTCGACCCGGACAAACACTGGCTGCTCGCCGACCCCGGCTATCCCTGCAACCGGCATTTCCTGCGCCTGGTCGAAGGCGCCGCGCAACTGGTGCCGGTCGGCGCAGACACCGATTACCAGCTGACGCCAGGCCTGATCGACGCCTGCTGGGACGCCGACAGTGTCGGCGCACTGGTCGCCTCGCCGGCAAATCCCACCGGCAGCGTGCTGTCGCGCGCGCAACTGGCCGGCTTGTCGCAGGCGCTGCATGCACGCGGCGGCCACCTGGTGGTGGACGAGATCTACCACGGTCTGACCTACGGCATGGATGCGCACAGCGTGCTGGAAGTGGACGACAGCGCCTTCGTGCTGAACAGTTTTTCCAAGTACTTCGGCATGACCGGCTGGCGCCTGGGTTGGCTGGTCGCTCCGCCCGCAGCGGTGCCGGAGCTGGAGAAACTCGCGCAGAATCTTTACATCAGCGCCTCCACGATCGCCCAGCACGCCGCGCTGGCCTGCTTCACGCCCGACAGCATCGCCATCTTCGAAGCCCGCCGCGCCGAGTTCCAGCAACGCCGCGACTATCTGCTGCCCGCGCTGCGTGCACTGGGCTTGAACATCGCCGTCGAACCGCAGGGTGCGTTCTACCTGTATGCCGATATCAGCGCATTTTCGGACGATGCCCAGGCCTTCTGCGCGCATTTCCTGGAAACCGAGCATGTCGCCTTCACCCCCGGTATCGACTTCGGCCACCACCGCGCCAACCAGCACGTCCGCATCGCCTATACGCAAAGCCTGCCGCGCCTCGAGCAGGCGGTGGAGCGGATTGCGCGTGGTTTGCAACGTCTTTGATCGAACCAGCGCCAGTGCGCACGGCGCCTCTCGTCGAACAGCGCCTGGACGTGGACGCAGGTTCACTGCATCGATGTAAACAGCCGTGACTGCTGTTTGCCGCGGCTTTTGCATTGCTGTTTGTGGGCTTGCCTCGCCCTGAAGCGAACCAAGCGCCGCAGCCACGCGTGGCTGCAAGGGCACCCTGCTGGGCGTAGCCCGTGGCGTGCGCGCGTACCCTCATCCACCCTTCGGGCACCTTCTGCCGATGGGAGACGGAACCAATAAAAAAGCCCTGGACCATTCGGCCCAGGGCTTTCTTCAACGCAGCACCTGATCAAGACAACTCGAACTACGGAGTTGCCTTGAGTCGACAACTCAATCCGCCAGCCGCTCCCACAGGAAGCTGTAGGCCAGCGCCGCCATGTGTGCGGCCTGTGCGTTGTTGGCCGCGCCGCCGTGGCCGCCTTCGATGTTCTCGTAATAGGTCACGTCCTTGCCGGCCTCGATCATCTTGGCGGCCATCTTGCGCGCGTGGCCCGGATGTACGCGGTCGTCGCGCGTGGAGGTCAGGAAGATCACCGGCGGATAGGTCTTCTTCGGGTCGAACAGGTGATACGGCGAGAAGGTCTGGATGAACTTCCAGTCGTCGGTATCCGGGTTGCCGTACTCGGCCATCCACGAGGCACCGGCCAGCAGATGGCTGTAGCGCTTCATGTCCAGCAGCGGCACCTGCACCACCACCGCGCCGAACAGCTCCGGATACTGGGTCAGCATGTTGCCGGTCATCAGCCCGCCATTGCTGCCGCCCTGCACGCCCAGATGCCTGGTCGAGGTGATCTTGCGCGCCACCAGGTCCTTGGCCACCGCAGCCATGTCTTCATAGGCCTTGTGGCGGTTCTGCTTGAGCGCGGCCTGGTGCCAGCGCGGACCGTATTCGCCACCGCCGCGGATGTTGGCCACCACGTAGACGCCACCCTTCTCCAGCCAGGCACGGCCCAGTCCGCCGGAATAATTGGGCGTCATCGAAATCTCGAAACCGCCGTAGCCGTACAGCAGGGTCGGCGCGCTGCCATCGAGCTTCAACGCCTTGGGACGCACCAGGAAATACGGCACGCGGGTACCGTCCTTGCTGGTGGCAAAGTGCTGCTCGATACTGTCCTTGCCGGCATCGAAGAACGCCGGCATGGCCTTGAGCGGCTGCGGCGCGGTGCCCACCTCCACCCACGACAAGGTGGTCGGGGTCAGGTAGTCGGTAACGGTCAACCACAGCGCGTCGCTGTCGTCGCTGTCCACCGCGCTGACGTCGACGGTGCCGAACGCCGGCGCACCGACGAAGGCGCTCTTCTTCCAACCATCCTGCCCAGGCGTGATCACGCTCAGGCGGTTCTTGACGTCTTCCAGCACGTTCAACACCAGGTGCGAACGCGTCCAGGCGATACCTGCCAGCGAGGTGCTGTCGGTGGGCTCGAACAGCACATCGAAGCTGCGCTTGCCGGCCATGAAGTCGTCAAAGCGCGTCGCCAGCAGCGAGCCGGCCTTGTAGGTCTTGCCGGCCACGGTCCAGGGTTCGCGCAGTTCCAGGGTCAACCATTGCCGCTTGACCGACTTGCTGGCCGAGTTGGGCGCATCCACCTTGACCAGCTTGCCGTCGGCGCCCTTGAGATACAGCTCCTCGTTGTAGAAGGCCAGCGTGCGGCTGACGAAATCGCGCTCGAATCCGGGCGTGTCGTCGTGCATCGCGGCGATGTACATGTCGGTCGGCTTGCCCTCGTACACCACCGTGGCGGCGCTGAGCGGAGTGCCGCGCTTCCACTGCTTGGCGATGCGCGGATAGCCGGAGCTGGTCATCGTGCCGGCACCGAAATCGGTGAACACGTAGACGGTGTCCTGGTCGATCCAGCCCAGCCCGCCCTTGGATTCGGGACGGAAGAAGCCGTCCTTGACCCACTGCTTGTCGGCCAGATCGAACTCGCGGGTGACATCGGCATCGGCGCCGCCGCGCGACAGCGCGATCAGGCAGCGCTGGTAATCCGGGCGCAGGCAGTCGGCGCCGTGCCAGACCCAGTTCTCGCCTTCGGCCTTGTTCAGCGCATCCAGGTCCAGCACCGTTTCCCACTTGGGCGCCGGCTTGCGGTATTCGTCCAGCGTGGTGCGCCGCCACAGGCCGCGCTCGTGCTGCTTGTCCTTCCAGAAGTTGTAGTAGTACTCGCCGATCTTCTGCACGCCGGGAATCTTCGCGTCCGAATCCAGCACTTCGCGGATGCTGGTCTCCATCTGCTTGAAGGCCGGCGTGGCCGCCAGGCGCGCCTCGGTCTTGGCGTTCTGGGCCTTGACCCAGTCCAGCGACTTGGCGCCGGAAACATCTTCCAGCCAGGCGTAGGGATCGTTGGACACGGCGGTTTCCTCTGCAGAGACGGCGCCAGCGGTGATCAGACCGGCAACCAGGCAGATCGAGGCGAGTTTGGACATGAATGTTTCCGGGAGAACGAACGCCGGGAACGTAGCATAGCCCTCCGCCGCCCGACCCTGCCGAAGGTCAGGCCGCGCGCGCCTGTGTTGCCGCGCGCGAAGCGCCACGTCGGCGTTGCGCCTGCGGCCCGCGCCGACGTGGCGCACCGCGCCGCGCACCTGGCCGCACCAGGGCCGGCAATGCGAACCGGTGCAGGCTCCACCAGGCCAGCATCGGCATGCCGACCAGCCACAGCGGCAGCCAGCCGATCCACTCGCTGTGGCCGCGCGCGGCTGGCCACACCAGCACCAGGGCCAGGCCGGCCAGGGCGATCTGCCGGACCGGGCGCAGCACGCGCGGGTCGGGACGTTCGGAACGACGGGAAGGACGAATCGACATGGCGGCACTCCGTGGCAGGAAGGATCAGGACAGGCCGGCAGGATTGCCTGCGCCCATCTCACCGACTGCGACCTGGCGGCGAAAACCGGAGAGACCGCCTTGCCGGGTGCCGGCGGCGCAGTTCGACAACCACCGCCAGGCCACCAACCGGGTCCGCTTCCGCACCCGGACCCGGGCGCCCGGTTACCGCGTCCGAGGCGGCCGCGTGCGCCAGACCCGACCGTTGACGCGAACTTGCCCCCTGCATGCGGTAGTGTGCTGCTCCAACTGCCCCTTTGTGATGTTGCGATGCGCCTGACCGTTACGATCGCCCTCGCTTTTCTGTTCGTCCTCGGCCTGCCCGTGGCATCCGCCAAGGACGCGCCTGCCAGCGAGCCGGCGGTCGATCTGTCCAAGATCATGGGCACCTGGTATGTGATCGCACGCATGCCCAACCCGGTCGAGCGCGGCCACGTCACCAGCCGCGACGAGTACACCCTGGTCGAAGACGGCAAGGTGGCGGTGCGCTATGTGTACCGCGAGGGCTTCGGCGAGCCGGAGAAAGAGGTCAACGCGCGCGCCTCGGTGGATGCCGAGAGCGGCAACCGCGACTGGCGGGTATGGTTCTACAAGGTCATCCCGGCCAAGCAGCGCATCCTGGAAATCGCACCGGACGGTTCGTGGATGCTGATCTCCTACCCCGGCCGCGACCTGGCCTGGATCTTCGCGCGCAAGCCGGACATGAGCCGCGACCAGTACCGCAAGCTGGTCGACAAGATGCGCGATGACTATTCCATCTACACCGACAAGCTCAAGCGCGTGCCGCAGCTGCGCGAGCAGGTGGACCGCCTGGGCTTTGAAGTGCCCAACAAGCGCTGACATTGGCGGGCCGGTCGGTTACCCGGCCGGCGTCGATTGTTCCAGGCGTCAGCCGACTGGATGCGCCGGTCGGGCAAACCAGGCGTGCGGCGTCGCGGCCGGCACCGATCTCCACTTCATGATGTGCCAGCCTCCTGGCGCGGTTTCCGGACGCAGCGCACAACACCGACGCGCGCAACCGGCGATGGCCATGTCAGCACGCCGTGGGGGCGCCGAATCAGCACCCTCACCGCGCGGGCACCTGTCGCATGACGACTCGCACCCCGCGCCACGGCCTGGCCATGCTCAGTCGTAATTGCTCAAGGCCAACGACAGCAGTGCCTTGGCCTGCTCGCGCAGCGAGACCGGCTCGACGATCTCCGCGTCCGAGCCGTAATGCAGCACGTCCATCAGCAGTTCGCGCGAGTTGCTGTACGGCACCCTGAGCTCGTAACGGCCATCGGCCAGAAAGCGGCCCTGCTGCTTGGAATGCCAGTGCTCGTCGGCGACCCAGCGCGCGGCCTTGGCACTGAACACGATGGTCGCCCAGCCCTTGGGCGCGCCGGAAAAAATGCCATAGCTGGCCGCCAGCTGCTCGTCCAGCTCGCTGTCGGGCACATCGCGCGGCACGCTCTCGAGCAGGCGTGCGTGATTGATGCGGTCCACCGCAAAGCTGCGCACGCCATCGCGGCCGTGGTCCCAGGCGTCCAGGTACCAGTTGTCGCGGTAGTGGGTGATGCGCTGCGGAGACACCGTGCGCTTGGTCGATTCGTCGGTGGAACGGGCGCGGTAGTCGAAGCTCAGCTGCTTGCGCTCCAGCACGCCGGAGGCCACGGTGCGGAAGCTGGCTTCGTCCAGCTTGCGGCCGCGGTGCGGAATCACCCGCACCCGGTCCACCGGCCATTGCGACACGCCGGCCTGGGCGGCCAGCAGCCCTTCGATGCGTTGCTGCAGCGGCGCCAGCATCGAGGACAACACCCCGCCACCGGTGCGCGCCAGCAGTTGCTGGGAGGCCAGCAGCGCATGCAGCTCTTCCGAACTCAGCCACAGGCCGGGCAGTTCGAAGCGGTCGCTTTCGCCGGAGAGATAGCGGAACCCCGATTCGCCGTCGCCTTCCACCGGCGCCATCAGCGCATCGCGCAGAAACGCCAGGTCGCGGTACACGGTTGCGCGGGAACAGCTGAGCTCATCCTGCAGCCGCGCCACCGTGACCGGGTAGCGTGCCGATTTGAGCAAGCGATGCAGGGAGTTGATGCGTTCGTAGCGGTCCATGCGTCGATTATGTCCGAGTCTTTGCGTGGCAGGGTGAGCGTCGCTGTACACCGGCAATCATGCCTGGATCGGCGCCGCCACTGCGCGCGGGCGGGCGGGCCGCGGGCCTGCAGCGCGCGAAGGCCGGGCCTGGTTGCGATGCGCCAGCCGCTGCCGTTGCGCAAGCCGACGCCCGAACCCCTTCTGAAGCGCGGCGTTCACTTACTCATGACGCAGCCGCTCAGTCCGTTATCATGAAATCGCTTCCACCCTCTTTCGCCCCTGTCCTCCAAAGCGAGCCGCCCATGTCCCGCCGTGCCCCGTTGTCTGCCCTGCTGCCGCTGTTGTTGATCACGCCCACCGTCTGGGCCCAGGCAGTCGCACCGGCCCCGGCGGACCCTGCCGCAGCCGTGATGCCGTCGCCGTGGGGCGGGAGCAGTGGCGAGCTCGGCTATGCCGCCGCCCACGGCAACAGCACCACCGACAGCCTCAATGGCCGGATCCGCCTGCGCTATACCGACGGTGACTGGATCCACAGCCTGGATGCCACCGCGCTGCGCTCCAGTTCCGAATACACCAACACCAACGACGACGGCAGCACCTCGCGCGAGCGCCAGACCACTGCTGAGCGTTACACCGGCAGCGCCGGCAGCGCGCTGCAGTTGGGCGAGCACCGCCAGCTCACCGCCACCGGCCGTTACGAACACGATGACTTTGCAACCTACGACCGCCTGGCCACCTTCGGTATCGGTTACGGCACGCGCCTGATCGATGCCGAGCGCTTCTACCTGGATGCGCAGATCGGCCCGGGTATCCGGCGCGCGCACAACAGCGACGAAGACCGCAACGAGACCGGGCTGATCGGGCGCGGGCTGTTCGACCTCAAGTACACCGTCACTGACAACACCGACCTGATCAACACGCTGCTGGTGGAATCGGGCGAATACAACACCTACGCGCAGAACGATTTCGGCGTGCAGGTCAGCATGAACTCGCACTTCGCGCTCAAGGCCGCCTGGCAGATGCGCCACAACAGCGAGGTCAGCGACGGCGACAAGAAGACCGACACCCTAACCACGGTCAACCTGGTCTATACGTTCAAGTAAACACCCGCGAGCGGTAGGAGCGGACCTGGCCGCGACAGGCTTTCCCGGTAAAGCCTCTCGCGGCCGGGGCCGCTCCTACGAAGAGCGCAGCTTGCCGGACAGACCCTGCGCGACGCGGCGGTCAATGGGCCCAGACATTCGACTACGCAACCGCGAGCGGTAGGAGCGGACCTGGCCGCGAGGGCGTTCCCGATAAAGCCTCTCGCGGCCGGGGCCGCTCCTACGAAGAGCGCAGCTTGCCGGACAGACCCTGCGCGACGCGGCAGTCAATGGGCCCAGACGTTCGACTACGCAACCGCAATCTGTAGGAGCGGGCCTGGCCGCGAGGGCGTTCCCGGTAAAGCCTCTCGCGGCCGGGGCCGCTCCTACGAACAGCGCAGCTTGCCGGACAGACCCTGCGCGACGCGGCGGTCAATGGGCCCAGACACTCCACTACGCAACCGCAATCTGTAGGAGCGGCCCTGGCTGCGAAGGGCTTTCCCGGGAAAGCCTCTCGCGGCCGGGGCCGCTCCTACGAAGAGCGCAGCTTGCCGAAGAGGCCCCTGCGCGACGCGGTGGTCAATGGGCCCAGACATTCGACTACGCAACCGCGAGCGGTAGGAGCGGACCTGGCCGCGAGGGCGTTCCCGATAAAGCCTCTCGCGGCCGGGGCCGCTCCTACGAAGAGCGGGGGTTGCGTGCGGGCGGGCATTGCGTGCGTCGCGGCCAGGTCTGGAGGTTGCGCCTGGGCGCTGGCGTCGATACCGGTCGTGTTACCGGCTGACGCGACGGCGCGTTACAGCTCGGCCAGCAGTTGCGCGGCGCCCTTGTCGAACAGGCCTTGCGCGACCAGGCGGCCGAGGGCCTCGGTGTCGTCAGCGCTGCCGTGCGCCTCGGCGTGGATCAGGCGTCCATCGCTGGCGCTGCCCACCATGCCCTGCAGGAACAGGCCCTGCCCTTCCCAACGCGCGAATGCCGCCACCGGCACATGGCAGCTGCCGTGCAGCGCGCGATTCATCGCCCGCTCCGCTTCCACGCAGGCGCGCGTGCGGCCGGCGTCCAGCACTGCCAGCAGGCCATGGATACGCGCATCGTCGCCACGGCATTCCACCGCCACCGCGCCCTGGGCCGGTGCCGGCAGCCAGTCAGGGACGTCCAGACGCGCAGTGATGCGCGCATCCAGTCCCAGCCGCTGCAGGCCGGCGCAGGCCAGTACGATGGCGTCGTAACCGCCGTTATCGAGCCTAGCCAGGCGGGTGTTGACGTTGCCGCGCAGGTCGATCAATTCCAGATCCGGGCGGGCCGCGCGCAGCTGCGCCTGACGTCGCAAGGAGGAGGTACCCACGCGTGCGCCCAGCGGCAGCGCCTGCAGGTTGGCATAGAGATTGGACACCAATGCGTCGGCGGCATCGCCGCGCTCCATGATCGCCGGCAGCACGAAGGGCGCGTCCAGCTCCATCGGCACATCCTTGAGCGAATGCACCGCGCAATCGGCCTCGCCGCGCAGCATCGCCAGCTCCAGCTCCTTCAGGAACAGGCCCTTGCCGCCGATCGCGGCCAGCGAACGGTCCAGCACCTCGTCGCCGCGGGTGCTCATCGGCACCAGCGCGACCTCCAGGCCGGGGTGGTGCTGGCGCAGCGCGGCGGCGACGTGTTCGCTCTGCCAGAGGGCGAGCGGGCTCTTACGGGTAGCGATGCGGAGCGTGGTCATCGGGCCATTATCACGGACCGGGCGCGTAACTCCTACCTGGAGCGCACGCCGGCGCCCGCAGCACAGTGCCGCGACCGAGCAACGCACCTCAGCACACGTGACAGGTCACGCACTAACGCAATTGCTCGCGCAGGCTGGCCACGCAGCGGCGGCTCACTTCCAGCGGGTGCGGCACGTTGCGCAGCACTGCGTGCACCTGGCCATCGCCGCTGCGGCGCAGTTCCACCAGCTCGGCGCGCGCGACCAGGCAATTGCGGTGGATGCGCACCAGGCGGTCGGCGAATTCGTCTTCCAGCGATTTGAGCGACTCTTCGATCAGGTCCTCGCCGCGGGCGTGGTGGACGATGACGTACTTTTCCTCGGCCTGCAGGTAGCGGATGTCGCCGATGGCGATCAGCCGCAGGCTGCCGCGCAGGCGTGCGCATAGATGCGTGCGCAACGGCGGCGGCGTGGCGCTGGGGGCGCGCCCGGCCAGGAAGGTGGCCACCTTTTCCAGTGCGGCAGCCAGGCGTTCGGGGCGCACCGGTTTCATCAGGTAGTCCAGCGCGGCGGCATCGAAGGCCGACAATGCGTGCTGGTCATAGGCGGTGCAGAACACCACCGCCGGTTGCGGCTGGCTCTGGCGCAGCAGGCGCGCGGTTTCCAGGCCGTCGACGCCGGGCATGGCGATGTCCAGCAACACCAGGTCCGGATGCAGGTGATGGCACTGCTGCAGCACCTGCTGGCCGTTTTCGGCCTCGCCGATCACTTCGACATGCGGATGTTCGCCCAGCAGCAGGCGCAGGCGCTCGCGCGCCAGCGGCTCGTCATCGGCGATCAGCACCCGCACTTGCGTGGCCGTCATGGACATCCCCCTTCGCTGCAGCGACTCCCCCGTCACGACAGCGGCAATGTGATCTCACAGGCATAGTAGCCCTCGGCCCAGCTGGCCGCCATCCGTGCCCCGGCCCCGAACTGGAACGCCAGCCGGTGCGAGATGCTGGCCTGGGCATGCCCGGCCCCGGCCACCAGCGGCAACTGGGTGCCCGGCTGCGGGGCCGGATTGACGATACGGATCTGCAACTGGTTGCCGCGCTGGCGCAGCGACAGGTACAGCGTGCCGCCCTCGGGCATGCGCGAGACGCCGTGCAGCACGGCGTTTTCCACCAGCGGCTGCAGCACCAGGCGCGGCATCGGCAGCTCCCACGGCAACGGCTCCTGCCGGTGCCAGCGCACCTGCAGGCGCTCGCCCAGGCGCAGCGATTCGATCGCCAGGTAGCGTTCGGCCAGTTCGCATTCGGCACGCAGGCTGGACATGCCTTCGCCGGCACCGAGCGCGGCGCGGAACAGATCCGACAGGTCCAGCACCGCCTGCTCGGCTACCACCGGGTCGCGGCGCAGCAGGCTGGCGATGAGATTCATGCTGTTGAACAGGAAATGCGGACGGATGCGTGCCTGCAAGGCATCGGCCTGGGCACGCGCATTGGCCTGCACCTGCGCTTCCCAGCGGTCGCTGACGTAGAAGTAGCGCAATGCCAGCGCGGTGATCAGCACCACCGTCGCCGCGCTGCCCAGGGTGAAGCGCCAGAAGCCGACCAGGGGACCGAGCGGGGCCTGGTCGAGCGCCGCGTACAGGGCGTGCACGATTCCGGCGCCGAGCATCGCCACCACCGCGGCGATCGACAGCGCGGCCAGCCCGCCCACCCGTGGCGGCAGCCGCGACAACGCCGGCCGCAGGACGCATAGCAGCACGCTGACCGCCAGCGCCAGCCATAGCGCCAGGCCGCTGGCAGAGACAAAGCGCGACAGGGTGATACTGCGCGCCGCACCGGCGTCGGGCACCAGGGTCACCACCAGCACCACCAGTTCGGCCAGGCCCAGCATGGCGCCCAACCGCGGCAGCCGGCACAGGTCCGGCATCCAGGCGGTCTGGGGCGCGTGCTGGGCCATGGCCTCAGGCGGCGGTGAAGCGCGCCTGCATCCAGGTGCGCAAGGCTTCGATCTCTTCCAGGCAGACCTGGTGGCCCATCGGGTAGGTGTGCCAGTCCAGTTCGAAACCGAGCGTGCGCAGGGTCTGCATGCTGGCCTGGCCGGCACCGAACGGCACCACCGGATCGGCGGTGCCGTGTGCCATGAACACAGGTTGGCGGGCAGCGACCGGCTGCAGCTGGCTGGCGGCCGCCGCCGGCTCGGGCAGATAGGTGGACAGGGCGATCAACCCGGCCAGCGGTACGCTGCGCTGCAGTCCGACCGCCAGGGTCACCGCGCCGCCTTGCGAGAACCCGGCCAGCAACATGCGCTCGAGGGCGATGCCGCGGGATTGCTCATGGGCGATCAATGCCTCGACCTGGGCCACCGATTCGGCGATGCCGGCCTTGTCGGCGCGTGTGGCGAAATCCATGCCGACGATGTCGTACCAGCCGCGCATGCGCACGCCGTTGTTGATGGTGATCGGGCGGATCGGCGCATGCGGAAACACGAAGCGCAGCGCCGGCCAGTCCGGGCGCACCAGTTCCGGCACCATCGGGGCGAAGTCGCTGCCATCGGCGCCCAGGCCGTGCAGCCACAGCACGGTCCATTGCGGGTTCGTTCCGGTCTCGCGTTCGATCACTTCCAGCATTGTGCAGCTCCGCTTGCGGGCCGAGCATTATGCCTTGCGCCATCGGCCAGACCGATCACGGGCCGGCCGAGCCGGACAGCCCGACCGCTCTCGCCGCTTGGTGCGCGCCGCTGCCCCGGCGCGACAGACGCGCAGATCGCAACGCGCACCGATCCAGCCATGCGCCGCCTGCGCGCTCAGATCAGCGACGGCTCCAGCGCGGCGGCACGGCGCAGCTCGGCCGCACGCACCAGTACCTTGGGCGGGTCGAGCTCTTCGGGAATGCAGAAGATGCCGGCGCGGCGCAGGGCCAGGCCGGTGCGGCGCAACGAGGTCACAGCCACGACCGGGATCGACACCGCCATGCCCACGATCACCGGCGCCATCCAGGCCGCCAGCGATGGCGACACCGTATAGGCCACCGCGCCCATGAACAGGCCGAACACGGTCAGCCCGCCGTAGCTGCGCAACAGCGCCGGCCACGACAGCTTGCCGTCGTCGCGCACCTGCGCATCCCAGCCCGAATCCTTGCCGGCCAGTACCTCGAACACGCCGCGCGACTGCAGGTACATCACCACCGGCGCCATCAGCGCCGCCAGCACGGTTTCCAGCAGGATGCTCAGCAGCGCGCGGATCGCGCCGCCGCAGGCGCGCAACTCGCGCGGGTTGAGCAGCAGCGCGATATAGCCCAGCAGCTTGGGCGCCAGCAGCACGAACATGGTGCAGACGAAGATCCAGATCGCGTTGCCCTGGCTGCTGCCATGCCAGTAACGGGCGGGCGAGAACGGCAGGTCGCCGGCCAGATCGATCCCGCCACCGGCCAGCGGAATGCCGATGCCGATCAGCATCAGCAGGCCCCACATCGGCGCAGTGAAGTAATGCCCGATGCCGATCAGCATGTGCATGCGGCTGATCCAGTGCAGGCCCTTGGCGCCGACCACCTTGGCGTGCTGCAGGTTGCCCTGGCACCAGCGGCGGTCGCGGATCAGCAGGTCGGTCAGCGTGGGCGGGCCTTCCTCATAGCTGCCCTGCAGGTAGGGCACCATGTGCATGGCCCAGCCGCCACGCCGCATCAGCGCCGCCTCGACGAAGTCGTGGCTGAGCACATGCCCGCCGAACGGCTTGCGCCCGCGCAGCGACGGCAGGCCGGCGTGATCGGCGAAGGCCTGGGTGCGAATGATGGCGTTGTGGCCCCAGTAGTTGCTCTCGGCGCCATGCCACCAGGCCACGCCAAAGGCGATGATCGGCCCGTACACGCGCCCGCCGAACTGCTGCATGCGGGCGAACAGGGTCTGCCCGTTGACCACCGCCGGCAGGGTCTGGATCAGGCCCACGTCCGGGTTGTTTTCCATGCCGGCGACCAGCCGCACGATGGTGTCGCCGGTCATCACGCTGTCGGCGTCCAGAATCAGCATCTGCGGGTAGTTGCCGCCGAAACGGCGCACCCAGTCGGCGACATTGCCGGCCTTGCGCGCGGCATTGTCGGCGCGGCGGCGGTAGAAGATGCGCCCGTGTCCGCCGACGCGGTCGCACAGCTCGTTGTACACCAGTTCTTCGGCACGGCCGATGTGTTCGCGGGTGGTATCGCTGAGCACGAAGAAGTCGAAATGCTCCAGCTGGCCGGTTTCGGCCACCGATTCGTAGATTGCCTGCAGGCCGGCCAGCAGCCGGCGCGGGTCTTCGTTATAGGTGGGCATCAGCAACGCGGTGCGCGTGTGCAGGGTCGGCAGCGGCGCTTCCGGGTCGATGCCGAGCTTGCGTCCGGCGCGCGCCACCACGGTGACGAAACCGGCCACCGCACTGGCGAAGGACATCGCGATCCAGGCAAACAGCAGCACGAACAGGCCGAGCAGGCAGCCTTCCAGCACGCTGAGGCCATCGGGCCACAGCACGCTGAGCATCACCCACACCGCCACGGCGGTGGTGGCGAAGGTGCCGCCGATCAGATAGAAGCGCCGCACGCCGATGCCGACCGGCGCGGTGCGCTGATGCGGCACCTGCAGACGGCCTTCGCGCAGGGATTGCTCGGGCATGGCCAGCGGCGCTTCCGGTGGCAGCGTGGGCTGGCCGGCGTCGAGGGCGGAAACGGGGGGAAGATCGGTTGGTGCGGGGGAAAGAGTCACAGTGCCGTCCATCAAGGCTGCCCGCCGCACGATCGCGGCAGTGTGGGCTGACGCGGGAGATCCCTACCCGCTACGCGTGGCGACGTCGCCGCATGCACCGCGGTCCGGGCGAGCCCGGCAGTGCGGGACCACGTCGCAGAATTAGCAGCTCTAAGACCACTCCGATGCACAAGCTCTCCTGGCTGCGACGATGACGTCGCGGCTCATCTTAAAGAATCGACCGTTAAAGGAAACGAAGGCCGCGCTGCAGTCTTCGCCCCACCCGACGAGGACCGCGCGGCAGACTACGCCGCAGCGACCGAACGCTACCCCAACAGATTGCAGCCTGGCACGCGTGCTGTCACGGGCGGCAAACCGCACTGTCATGTCAGACAACTGCAAGTGATGTGCCAGGACCTGCAATCGGTTGCAGCGCCAGCCTCCCGGCGCGCGCGATCACCTCAATGGAACTGAGCGAATCTGAGGCATTCTGCCGCGCGTCATGGTGTATCGGAATAAGCGATGTCGAGCTTTGCCCACGTCAGCGCAGTGCACGAAGGCTGCGTTGCGCCTGTAATCGCCGGCAAGGACACCGCACCAGGGAGTTGGTCGGCGGCCAAGTGAAAAGCTGTTGGTCGAGCGATGGACATCGGACGTTGAGCCGCGTCGTTAAATGCATCGTGCCTTGCTTGCACCATGCCCACCGGCCATCTCCGATGGTCCTTGTCCACCCACCCTCGCGGGACCTTACGCGGCATGGATGCCGCGTAAGAGCCTACACGGACGTACTTGCGGCGTGTCCCGCGAGGGTGGGCGGGCAAGGGTCTGCAGCCAGGCCGCAGATCAACTGCTCTGCGCCTTTGTCACTCGCCCGTGAGCGAGCACTGGCCCAAGGGACCAACCCTCCTATCAGCCGCTCTGCGAGCGACGCATGCGTGGCACCCGAGCGCGCGCAGACGCCCGCGGCCTCGGCCTTGAGGTAGCCGACCAGACCTGCAAGCACCGGGCACATGGCTGCAGGCAGGAGGCGGCATGCGCACATGCCGCATCGAACAGCAGCAGCGCCGCCTGATGGAAGCGCTGCCGCTGTATCGGCCGGTGTTACTTGCGCGCAGCCTCGCTGGCGTCGCGGGTGGCGCGGAACTCCGAATCGTTGCTCCAGTTCGGCCACTGGCGCGAATCGGCCAGTTGCTGGCCCAGCGCGTACAGCACGCCCAGATCGCGCGCCGCACCGGCGAAGGTCCAGTCCGGCTTCCACTCGTCGCCCTGCTGGTGATAGCGCTTGGCGGTGTAGTCGTCGGAGGCGGCCTTGCCTGCGGCCACCCCGCCTACTTCCCAGTCCTGCCCGGCCGCATACGACAGCGCCGGCACGCCACGCTTGGCGAAGGAGAAATGGTCCGAGCGGAAGAAGTACCCCGCCTGCGGCTTGGGATCGGGCGTGTAGCGCAGCTTCCACTGGCCGGCGACGGTCTTGAGCTGATCGAGCAATTCGAGTTTTGCGGTGCCGTAGATGCCGAAATCGCGCGATGGCACGAACGGGCTCATGCCGTCCATGTTGATCACCGCCACGGTGGTGTCCAGCGGATACAGCGGCTTGGAGGCGTAGAACTCCGAGCCCAGCAGGCCCTTTTCTTCGGCGGTGACCGCCAGGAACACCACCGAGCGCTGCGGCTTGGGGCCGGCGGCAAAGCCGCGCGCCAGCTCCAGCAGTGCGGCGGTGCCGCTGGCATTGTCCAGCGCGCCGTTGAAGATGGTGTCACCGCGTGCGTCCGGCTTGCCGACGCCGATGTGGTCCCAATGCGCGCTGTAGATCAGCGTTTCATCCGGATGCGTGCTGCCTGGCAGCCGTGCAACCACGTTGTGCGAGGTGATCACGTCGGATTTGACCTGGTAGCTGGCGCTCAGCCCCTGGCCCTTGAGTTCCACCGGCTTGAAGCCGCGCGTCTGCGCCTGCTTCTTCAAGGTGTCGAAATCCAGCCCGGCCTGCTTGAACAGGTCGGCGGCCAGATCGCGCTGGATCCAGCCTTCCAGGGTGGGATGCGCGGCGCGCGGGTTGTCGCGCACCACGTCGAACATGGTGTTGGTGTTGGAGCTGGCCACGGTGTCCCAGCCATAGGAGGCGGGCGCGGTTTCGTGCACCACCAGCACGCCGAGCGCGCCCTGGCGGGCGCCTTCTTCGTACTTGTAGGTCCAGCGGCCGTAGTAGGTCATGCCGGCGCCGTCGAAGGCGCCCTTGCCGGTTTCGAAATCCGGGTCGTTGATCAGCACCACCGCGATCTTGCCCTTCAGGTCCACGCCCTTGAAGTCGTCCCAGTCACGCTCCGGCGCCTTGACGCCGTAGCCGACGAACACCAGCGGTGCGTTGGCGATGTCGACCTTGGACGAGCCGTCCAGCGCGGCGCGGATGGCGATCTGCTTGCCCTGGGTCAGCGCCTGCGGCTTGCCGGCGTGCTGCAGGGCGATGGTCGGCGTGCCGACGATATCGGCGCGGCGCAGCGGCACCGCCTGGGTCCAGGCGCGCTTGCCGTCGGTCAGATCGCCGCCCGGCTGCAGGCCGGCGTCGGCGAACTGTTTGCTCAGGTAGGCAATGGTCTTTTCCTCGCCGGCGGTGGCCGGGCCGCGGCCTTCATAGGCATCGGAGGCCAGCTCCTTGACGTCGCGCGAGATGCGCGCGCCATCGAAGCTCGGCGTCGTCGCCATCAGTGCGGTCGAGACCGCCATCGCCAGCATTCCCATTGCAACGCGTTTGGTAACAACTCGCTTCACTGCAGCACCCAGGTAGTGTCCGAACAGCCCTGGAGTGTAGCCACTGCGACGTTCGATCGGGTGTGCACGGCGGCGAGCGATGCCCGCCGCCGCCGACCGGCGCCACTGCCGCTCAGAACAGGTCGACGCTGCCGACCTGCTGGGCGACCTGCTGCATCCTTCCGCTGGCCACCAGTTCGGCGTACACCTCGGTGCGATTGCGGCCGTGCTGCTTTGCCCAGTACAGCGCCTTGTCGGCCTCGTCGAGCAGCTGGCTGATCAACTGGCCGTCGGTGAGCTCGACGATGCCGGTACTGAGCGTGACCTTGCCGACCTGCGGAAACACCTGCTCGGCCACCGCCATACGGAAACGCTCGAACAGGCTCACCGCGATGTCGCGGTCCACGCCGCGCAACACGATCACGAACTCCTCGCCGCCGAAGCGGAACAGCAGATCGTCCTGGCGGAAGCAGCGCTGCATCAACTGCGCAACCAGCAACAGCACCTCGTCGCCATACAGGTGGCCGAAGCTGTCGTTGACGCGCTTGAAGTGATCGATGTCCACGATCCCCAGCCACACGCCTTCGCTGGCCGCTGCATCCGCACCACCGGCGAACAGGCGCAGGATCACATCGTCGAAGGTCTTGCGGTTGCGCAGGCCGGTCAACGCATCGCGCTGGGCATCGTCGAGCAGGCTGCGGTAATTCTGGAAAAAGCGCGCAAAGCCCTGCAGCATCACCTGTTCGGCGGCGCCGGGTGCGCGCGAGCCGCCCACGCGCAGGCAGGTGCGGATGCCGCGTGCCTCCATCATCGGGTACACCAGCAGCGCGCGGCCGTCCTGCTGCAACTGCACCACATCGCCCGGCCCATGCAGGTCAGCCAGTTGCGCGCGCAGCTGCGCGTCGTGGATGTCGGCCACCGTCAGCGACAGCCGGCCATCCTCGCGCAGCCGCGTTTCGGCCATGGTACGGCCGTCCGGTGCGATACGCAGCAACGACAGTTCCTCGGACGCGCAGACCTCGCGCATGGTGCGCAGCAGACTCAGGTCGAGCAGATCGGCATCGCGGATGGCGGTCAGGTCCACCATGCGTTCCAGCAACGGTGCCGTGGTCATTGCCGCATCCCGCGGGCAGACGCAGGCCCGCAGCGCCGGTCACGGCACGCGGGCACACCTCTCGGGCTGGAACGCACTGGCATCGCGACGGGTTACCGGCAGTCTCGATGCCGGTTCATCGGCGCTGAACGCGCGAACTTGAGTCCGCCCGCCGGCCGGCGCAGCGCACGGCCAGCCGGCGTACACGGATGTGCAGGCGCACGACCGGCCGGCGCACCAGCGCGCTTACGGCAGTGCGGACTCCAGCGCATCGTCGCCCAGCGCGTGCGCCTGCATCAGGCGCCGGCTGCCGGCATTCAGGCCTTTGACCTGGACGTCCAGCCCATGATGACGCAGCCGCTGCACCACCTTGTCCAGCGCCGCCACCGCGGTGATGTCCCAGAAATGCGCGCGGCCGACGTCGATCACCACTGCGCGGCCAGGCACCTGGCGCGCGTCGAAGGCGTCGATGAACACGTCGGCCGAGGCGAAGAACACCTGCCCGCGCACGTGGTAGGTACGCACACCGTCGTCGCCGTCGCTGTGCGTGATCTGCAGCAGCCCGGCCACCTTGAAGGTGAAGAACACCCCGCTCAACACCACGCCCACCGCCACCCCGGCGGCCAGGTTGCGGGTGACCAGGGTCACCGCCACGGTGGCCAGCATCACCACGCTGGAGGTGCGCGGATGGGTGACCACGGTGCGCAGCGAACGCCAGTCGAAGGTCTCGGCCGAGACCATCACCATGATCGCCACCAACGCGATCACCGGCACCTGCGAGACCCACGGCTTGAGCAGCACCATCAGGATCAGCAGGAACACCCCGGCGAACAGGGTGGAGAGACGGCCCCGCCCGCCGTATTTCACGTTGCCCACGGTCTGTCCGATCATGCCGCAGCCGGCAATGCCGCCGAACAGGCTGGCCGCGGTATTGGCCAGACCCAGCCCGGTGCACTCGCGGTTCTTGTTGCTCGGGGTGTCGGTGAGTTCGTCGACCACGCGTGCGGTCATCAGCGATTCGAGCAGCCCCACCATCGCGATGGCCAGCGCCGGCAGGGCGATGATGCGCAAGGTCTCCAGCGTCAGCGGCACCGCCGGCCATTGCAGGACCGGCAGCGCGTTAGGCAGCTTGCCCAGATCGGCCACCGTCTCCAGTGGCAGGTGCAACGCTGATCCCAGCACCGTCAGCACCAGGATGCACAGCAGCGGCGAAGGAATCGCCGACACGCCCGGCAGCGGCAGCCGCGGCAGGCCGTAGATGATGAGCAGGCCCAACGCCAACATGCCCCAGGTGGCCAGGTTGGCGTGCTGCAGATGCGGCAGCTGCGCGGCGAAGATCAGCACCGCCAGCGCATTGACGAAGCCGGTGCGCACCGAACTGCTGACAAAGCGCATCAGCACGCCCAGCCGCAACAGACCGAACAGGATCTGCACCGCACCGGCCAGCAGCCCGGCCGCCAGCAGATAGGGCAAGCCGTGCGCGGCCACCAGCGGTGCGGCCACCAGGGCCACCGACCCGGCCGCAGCGGAAATCATCGCCGGGCGGCCGCCGAAGAACGCGATGACAATCCCGATCACGAACGACGCGAACAACCCCACTTGCGGGTCGACGCCAGCCACGAACGCAAAGGCGATCACTTCGGGAATCAGCGCAAAGGTAGCGACCGCACCGGCCATCAGTTCGCGCGCAGGCGAGGCGCGCCATTGCGCCAGTTCGGCACGCAGAAAGGACATTGGAAGACACTCCGGGGACAGAAAGGACAGCCTGCGGACAGGCGACAGCGGCGATAGTGTGCGCGAAAGCGACCCGGCCCGCAGCCTGCGTGTGACCGGTGCGGCAATGCGCCTTTCTGTGGTCCGGATCACGCCAAACGATGCGGCCGCGGACCAAGATGCCCCCCTCACCGGGTTCGGGTGTCGAGCCGGGTTCGCTAGGGAGATCACCATGTCCATTTTCAGGACTGCCAGTACGCTCGCACTGGCCACCGCGCTGGCGCTCGCCGCCGCACCGGCCTTCAGCTACTCCATCAGCAACAACAAGATTGTCGACGACAGCGGCAAGGTGGTCCAGCTCAAGGGCGTCAACGTGTTCGGCTTCGAGACCGGCAACCATGTCATGCACGGTCTGTGGGCACGCAACTGGAAGGACATGATCAACCAGATGCAGGGCCTGGGCTTCAACGCCGTGCGTCTGCCGTTCTGCCCGGCCACCCTGCGCAGCAGCACGATGCCGACCAGCATCGATTACAGCCTCAATGCCGATCTGCAGGGCCTGAGCTCGCTGCAGATCCTGGACAAGGTGATCAACGAATTCAACGCGCGCGGCATGTATGTGCTGCTGGATCACCACACCCCCGATTGCGCCGCCATCTCCGAGCTCTGGTACACCGGCTCGTATTCCGAAGCGCAGTGGCTGGACGATCTGCGCTTTGTCGCCAACCGCTACAAGAACGTGCCCAGCGTGATCGGCCTGGACCTGAAGAACGAACCGCACGGTGCCGCCACCTGGGGCACCGGTAACGCGGCCACCGACTGGAACAAGGCCGCCGAGCGCGGCTCGGCCGCGGTGCTGGCGGTGGCGCCGAAGTGGATCATCGCGGTGGAAGGGATCACCGACAATCCGGTCTGCTCGACCAACGGCGGCATCTTCTGGGGCGGCAACCTGCAGCCGCTGGCCTGCACCCCGCTGAACATTCCGGCCAACCGGCTGCTGCTGGCACCGCATGTGTATGGGCCGGACGTGTACGCGCAGGCGTACTTCAACGACAGCAACTTTCCCAACAACATGCCGGCGATCTGGGACCGCCACTTCGGCCAGTTCGCCGGCACGTATGCGCTGCTGCTGGGCGAATTTGGCGGCAAGTACGGCGAAGGCGACGCACGCGACAAGGTCTGGCAGGACGCGCTGGTGAAGTACCTGCGCAGCAAGGGCATCAACGAGGGCTTCTACTGGTCGTGGAATCCCAACAGCGGCGACACTGGCGGCATCCTGCGCGACGACTGGACCAGCGTGCGCGAAGACAAGATGGCGCTGCTGCGGACGCTGTGGGGCACGGTGAGCAGCACCACGCCGACGCCGACTCCCACTCCGACGCCCACGCCAACTCCAACACCGACGCCGACGCCGACACCCAGCGGCAGCTTCAGCACCAAGGTGAGCGTGGACAGCCAGTGGAACGGTGGCTACTGCAACCGCGTGCAGGTCACCAACACCGGCACCGCCAGCGGCACCTGGGCGATCTCGCTACCGGTCACCGGCACCGTCAACAACGCCTGGAACGTCACCTGGTCGCAGAGCGGCAGCACGCTCAAGGCCAGCGGGGTGGACTTCAACCGCACCCTGGCCGCCGGTGCGACGGCCGAATTCGGCTTCTGCGCGGCCGGCTGATGCAATACGGCGGGCACGCGGTGCGTGTCCGCCATTACCTTGCAAGCTGCCGACAGTCTGCAAATCACCAATGTCGCGTCACCCACCGATCGCTGCATCGATGCCCATGACCTTGTAGGAGCGCCCCCGGGCGCGATGAAGCATTATCGGTAACGCCCCATCGCGCCCGGGGGCGCTCCTACATTGCAGCTGCCGCAAGCGAACGCTGCCGCAATTAGCATTCAACCCGCATGTGAATCAGCCGCTATTCATGACATAGCGCCCTACGCGCGTTCTGGATGCCGTTGCCATGCCTGTTGTCTCCCTGTTGCGTCGTCACGTTGCCAATCTCCCGCTTACCCGCAAGTTCGTGCTGTTGTGCAGCTTGTTGACGGTGGGCGTGATCCTGCTGGCAGTGGCCGCGGCCCGCCTGCAATACCTGGACCTGATCGAGGCGCGCAAGCTCAGCGTCAAGACCGAGGTGGAGATGGGCCTGACCGTGATGCAGCACTACGCAGACAAGGCCAAGGCCGGCGAGCTGACGGTCGAACAGGCCAAGGAAGCTGCACGCACCACGCTGGCGGACATGCGCACCAACGACGGGGTGGATTACTTCTTCATCGTCGACCCGCAGATGCGCATCCTGATGCATCCCAAGCGCGCCGTCGGCACCGACATGAGCGACTACAAGAGCGATGCCGGGCAGTACGTCTATCGCGACATCAAGACGGCGATCGAGCGCGGCAACGGCTTCAGTTACTACGACGCGCCCAAGCCGGGCAAGCAGGAACAGCTGCCCAAGATCAGCTATGCCAAAACTTTTCCGGCCTGGAACTGGGTATTGGTGATGGGCGTGTACGCCGAGGACATCCAGGTGCAGGCCTGGGGCTTCACCCGCACCCTGACCCTGATCGGCGGCGCCTTGGTGGCGATGGTGATCGGCCTGTGCTGGTTGATCGCCTCGGCGATGGCGGCACCGCTGCGGGCAGCATCGCGTACCGCAGAGGCGATCGCCTCGGGCCGCTTCGACAACGATATCCGGGTCGAGTCGCGCGACGAAACCGGCCAGCTGATGCACAGCATGCAGCAGATGCAGACCCAGTTGCAGCGCTTCAACGGCGAAATGCAGACCATGATCCGCCTGCAGCAGGGCGAGAACATTGCGCACCGCATTCCGGAGGATTTCCCCGGCGATTACGGCACCCTGGCGCACGGCGTGAACACGGTGGTGTTCGAGCATCTGGATGCCATCAACGAGGCGATGGACCTGATGGGCGAGTACGGCCGCGGCGATCTGCGCCGTGACATGCGTCGCCTGCCCGGCCAGCGCGCGGCGCTGCACGAAGCGCTGGACACTGTGAAGAGCAACCTGTCGGCGATCAACAGCGACATCGCACGCCTGGCCGACGCGGCCGCGCGCGGCGATTTCTCCGCACGCGGCGAGCAGGCGCGCTACCAGTTCGCATTCGCCGAAATGGTGCAGGCATTGAACCGCCTGATGCAGCAGGCCGATGCAGGCCTGGACGATGTCGGCCGCATCATGGCCGCGATTGCCGATGGCGATCTGTCGCAGCGGGTGGAATCGCATTACGAGGGCGCATTCGGCCGCCTGGCCAATGCGGCCAACCGTACGGCGATCCAGCTGACCACCATCGTGCAGGGCATCCAGCACTCGGCCGAGATGATCAACACCGCCGCCGGCGAGATCGCCAGCGGCAATGCCGACCTGTCCACGCGCACCGAGCACCAGGCGGCGAACCTGGAAGAAACCGCCGCGTCGATGGAAGAACTCACCTCCACCGTGCGCCAGAACGCCGACAACGCGCGCCAGGCCAATCAGCTGGTCAAGGGCACCGGCGAAGTGGCCGAAAGCGGCGGCCGCGTGGTGCAGGAAGTGGTCAGCACCATGCAGGCGATCACGCAATCGTCGGCACGGATCTCCGACATCATCGGGGTGATCGACGGCATTGCGTTCCAGACCAATATCCTGGCCTTGAACGCGGCGGTGGAAGCGGCACGCGCCGGCGAGCAGGGTCGCGGATTTGCGGTGGTGGCCACCGAAGTGCGCGCGCTGGCGCAGCGTTCGGCCGGCGCGGCCAAGGAGATCAAGCAGCTGATCTCCGATTCGGTGGAAAAAGTGGCGCAGGGCTCGGACCTGGTGCAACAGGCCGGCAGCACGATGACCGAGGTGGTCAGTTCGGTACAGCGGGTGACCGACATCATGGCCGAGATCACCGCCGCCAGCACCGAGCAAAGCGCCGGCATCGAGCAGGTCAGCACCACGGTGATGCAGCTGGATGAAATGACCCAGCAGAACGCGGCACTGGTGGAAGAAGCCACCGCTGCGGCACGCAGCATGGAAGACCAGGCGGCGGATCTGACCCGCGCAGTGGCAGTGTTCCGGTTGGTGCCGCAGCAGGCTGCACTGACGCAACGGCGCTCGGTGGTGCAGGCGGCTTGATGGAGGGATGTAGAGCGCCTCTCCCTGCGAGCGCGAAGGCACGGCATGCGCGCCACTGGCGCGCGTGACGCAAACGCGGGCTGGGGCGCGGAGCGGGGATTCGGGCAAGCGTGCCCGAAAGCCGCATATGCACAGAACAAGCGCGTCATCGAATCCAAAAAAGCTGACCAGACCGCAGATCAGCAGACAGCCGCACAACGTGCACGGCTCACAACCATGCATACCGACTATCCCGATGGGTCCTTGCCCGCCTACCGTCGCGGGACCTTACGCGGCATGGATGCCGCGTAAGAGCCTACAAGGACGTACTTGCGGCGTGTCCTGCGATGGTAGGCGGGCAAGGGCCCTGCAGCGACGTCACAGATCCTCCGCGCTGCAACTGAGCTATCCGCATTGCAAGTCGGTCGAAGTGCAATGCTCTAGAGCAACCAAGACTTCGACTCGCGGCGGCGTTGAGGCGTGATGCCTAATTCAAACGCTCAGTGGGTGTTGGGTAGGCCGTACCCTCATCCGCCCTGCGGGCACCTTCTCCCGGAGGGAGAAGGGAGTGCTCTGGTTGATGCGGTTTTATGGGCAAGTCGTAGCCTCGCTCGCCCTGCGGGTGCCTTCTCCTGTTGGGAGAAGTGCGTGTTGCTGCATGCGCTGCGTCAGCGCGCGGCGTCGCGTCCGGCGGTGGCACTGCCGTGGCGGGCGCGTTTGACGGCGTACATCGCTTCGTCTGCCGCGTGCATCAGGCTGGCAGCGTCGGCCTGCTGGCCGTGTTGCCAGGCGACGCCGATGCTGGACCGGATCGGCAGATGTTGCTCACCGAACATGGCGCCCGCCGCCGATGCGGCGCGGATCCGGTCTGCCACGGCGGCGCATTCGGTCTGCGGATCCTGCAGGTTGTCCAGCAGCACCACGAATTCGTCGCCGGCCAGGCGTGCCACCAGATAGCGGCCTTCGGCCGCCTGCTGCAGGCAGCGGCCGAAGGCGACCAGTACCGCGTCGCCGGCGCGGTGGCCGTGGACGTCGTTGATGCGTTTGAAGCCGTCCAGATCCAGGAACATCACCGCGACCGCGCACTGCCGCTGTTGCGCCTGGGTCACCGCAACCTGCAGCGCCTCGGACCAGGCGTGGCGATTGGGCAGGCCGGTCAGGGCGTCGCGGGTCGCACGCTCGTGCATCAGCCGATGCAGGGTCTTGTGCGCCGTGACATCCTGCGCCATCAGGAAGAATCCCTGCGCCTGCGCCGCTGCGCCCTGCATTTCCGGCACCAGGGTGATTTCCACATCGCGCGGTGTCGCGCCACCACGCAGAACGTGTTCGAAGTGGGCCCGCTGCCCGGCGCTCACCTGCGCCAGCGCAGTGCGCGCCTCCGCACCGAGCTCCTCGCCCAGTACTTGGGTGATCGCGCAGCCGACCAGACTGGCCGGCTCCACGCCGAGCCAGTCGCGATGCGCCTGGTTGGCGAACAGGCAGCGCTGCGCGGCATCGTAATGTCCCACCAGGGTGGGGGTGGCATCGCTGATCGCACGCAGCCGCGCTTCGCTTTCGGCCAGGCGCTCGGCGGCGACATGGCGTTCGGTGACGTCCTGGATCTGCGAGACGAAATGCACCGGCGCGCCGCTGCTGTCGCGCACCAGCGACACCGACAGCTGCGCCCAGATCACCGCGCCCTGCTGGCTGATGTAGCGCTTGGCCAGGCTGTAATTGTCGCGCTTGCCGTCGATCAGTTCCTGCACCAGGCGCAGGTCCATGTCCAGATCGTCGGGGTGAGTGATGGTCTGGAAGGTGGTGCGCAACAGCTGCTCGCGCGGATATCCCAGGATGCTGCACAGCGACGGGTTGACGTCGCGCCAGTCGCCATCCAGCGAGACGATCGCCATGCCCTGCGGGGCGGTTTCGAACGCACCGCGGAAGTGCTCGGCCGCCAGCTGCGCGGCGGCCTGCGCCTGCAGCTCGGCGGTGACGTCGATGGCCATTGCCAGATAGCCGGACAGTCCCTGCTGCGCGTCGTGGATGATGTTGAAGCACAGCCGGACGCGCCGCAGTCCGCCGTCCTTGCGCACCAGGGTCCAGATTTCTTCTTCGAGCAAGTCGCCTGCAGCGGCGGCGGCCAGCTTGATGTACGACGGCGGCGACAACGCCAGCGTGGCCATGTGCCGCTCCAGCTCGGCCGGCAGGTGGAACTGCGCCGGGCAGCGGCCCAACACCTCGTCGGCCGCGTAGCCCAACAGGCGCTCGGCGCCGGGGTTGAACAATTCGATGCGCCCGTTCGGATCGAACGCGATGATCGCCACATCCTGCGAGGCGTCCACCAGCGACTGCAGGCGTGCGCGCTCGCCCGCCAGCGCAGCCGAGGCATCGCGCAACTGGGTGATGTCGTGCATCACGCATACCGCACCCAATGCCGCGCCCTGGTCGCTGACCACCGGGTCGGCATTGCACAGCACGCTGCGTGCCGGCTGGCCGGTGGCACGGATCACCATCTCGGCATTACGCACGTGCTCGCCGGCCCAGGCGCGCACCAGCGGGATGGCCTCGGTGGGCAGCAGCGCACTGCCGTCGGCGTTATAGAGATCGAAGTGCTGGGCCCATTGCGTCGGCGGCAACAGGCGCGGATCGGTACCGTGCCATTGCCGTGCGGCGTGGTTGAACTCATGCAGCAGCCCGTCGCTGTCGCAGGACACCACGCCGTCGGGCATGGCTTCCAGCAAACGGCTCAGGGTCTGCCGCTGCGCCTGCGCAGCCAACCGGTCGCGACGCGCCTCCAGTTGACCGACGGCCTGCCGCGCCAGGCGGATCAGGCCTTGCTTCTGGTTTTCGTCGAGCAGCCGCGATTGGGTGCTGAGCGTGCACAAGGTGCCGTAGGCATAGCCCTCACGGCCGACCAGCGGCACGCCCGCATACGAGCGTACCCCTGGCGCGGCAGTGACCAGCGGGTTGCGCGCGAAGCGCGGATCGGCCACCGCATCGGGCACTTCCAGCAGCTCGGTCCCCATCACCGTATAGGAACAGAACGACATCGCGCGCGGGGTACCTTCCAGATCGGTGCCACAACGCGCCTTGAACCACTGGCGGTCGGCGTCCAGCAGCGACACCAGCGCCATCGGGGCGCCGGTGATGTGGGCCGCCAGCCAGGCGATATCGTCGAATTCGGCCTCCGGCTCGGTATCCAGCACCCCCAACCGACGCACCGCCTCCACGCGCAGGGCGTCGTCGGCGGGAATGGGTACGGGCGGCAACAGGACGGTCATGGCGTGATCGGCGGGCAACGTCTGGGCAAGGTAGGTCGCCCCAGGTAACGGCGAGGCGATGATCAACTTGAGCGCGTGCGCCGGGCCTGCTGGCGGGCCGGTGGTTGCCGCACCCCCACTCGCGCCGGCCCGGGCGTCCCGTCGCACGCCGCCCTGCCGGCAGCCGCACCTGCCCCCCTGCCGGACAGCATTTGCGACGCCGACAGGCAGCCACTACCCTCGGCCGATTGTCCTGCTCTGGAGTGTCACATGCTGCGTCCGCTGTCCCTGTTGATCGCCGGTGTGCTCGGCGTCGCTGCCGGTACCGTTGCTCCCGCCGTCGCTGCCGCCCCGGCCAGCCTGTCCAAGCCCGCGGCCAGCAGTGCCATTCCCGAGATCGGCTACACCCGCTTCACCCTGCCCAACGGCCTGACCGTGGTGGTGCACGAAGACCACAAGGCGCCGGTGGTGGCGGTGAGCATCTGGTACCACATCGGTTCCGGCGACGAACCGGCCGGCAAGACCGGCTTTGCGCACCTGTTCGAGCACCTGATGTTCTCCGGCTCGGAGAACAACAAGGGCAGCTTCTTCGCGCCGCTGGAAAAGGTCGGCACCACCGACATGAACGGCACCACCTGGTTCGACCGCACCAACTATTTCGAGACCGTGCCGACCACCGCGCTGGACACCGCGCTGTGGCTGGAATCGGACCGCATGGGCCACCTGCTCGGCGCGATCGGCCAGGAAGAACTCGACACCCAGCGCGGCGTGGTACAGAACGAGAAGCGCCAGGGCGAGAACCGCCCCTACGGCCGCGTGGACCAGAACATCCTGTCCAACCTGTTCCCGGCCAACCACCCGTACCAGCACGACACCATCGGCTCGATGGAAGATCTGGACGCGGCTTCGCTGGCCGACGTCAAACAGTGGTTCAACGACAACTACGGCGCGGCCAATACCACCCTGGTGCTGGCCGGCGACATCACCGTGGCGCAGGCGCGTGCCAAGGCGCTGCAGTATTTCGGCGACATCCCGTCCGGCAAGCCGGTGGCGCGCCAGCAGCCGTGGGTGACCCCGCTGGCCGCGCAGAAGCGTGGCGTGCAGCACGACCACGTCTCGCAGCCGCGCATCTACCGCACCTGGGCCGCACCGCAGCTGGGCAGCGATGCGGCGATCCAGCTGGACCTGGCCACCACCGTGCTCGGCGGCGGCAAGACCTCGCGGCTGTATCAGCGCCTGGTCTACCAGGACAATCTGGTCGATGACGTGTCGGCGGCGATCCAGCCGTTCGCACTGTCCAGCCAGGTGCAGATCCAGGCCGACGTGAAGGACGGCGTGGACCCGGCCAAGGTCGAGGCGATCATCGACGAGGAGCTCAAGAAGTTCATTGCCCAGGGCCCGACCGCCGACGAGCTGCAGCGCGCGCAGGTGGCCTACCGCGCCGGCTTCGTGCGCGGGCTGGAAAAGGTCGGCGGCTTCGGTGGCAAGGCGGTGATCCTGGCCGAGGGCCAGGTCTACCGCGGCGACCCGGGCGCCTACAAGCAGGATCTGCAGCGCGGCCAGGCCGCCACCGTGGACAGCGTCAAGCAGACCGCGGCCACCTGGTTCGGCAAGGGCGACTATCTGCTCACCGTGCTGCCGGCCGGCAAGGACTTCGACCCCGCCGCCGAAGACAAGGCGGTGGTCGCGCGTGGCGAAGAACCCGGCAAGCCGGCGCCCAGGCTGCCGGCCGCTGGCAAATACAAAACCACCGCCTCCACGCTGGACCGCAGCAAGGGCGTGCCGCAGACCAGCCAGTTCCCCGACCTGAGCTTCCCGCAGCTGCAGCGCGGCAAGTTGAAGAACGGCGTCGAGGTGATCCTGGCCGAGCGCCACACCATCCCGGTCACCCAGGTGGAGCTGCTGTTCGATGCCGGGTATGCGGCCGACCAGGGCAACAAGCTCGGTACCGCCAGCTTCAGCGCCGCGCTGATGAACGAGAGCACCGCCGCGCTGGATTCGGTGGAAGTGGCGCAGCGTCGCCAGCGCCTGGGCGCCATCACGGCGGTCGGCTGCGATCTGGACAGCTGCAGCGCCTCGCTGGATGCGCTCAACGACCAGTTGCAGCCGTCGCTGCAGCTGTTCTCCGACATCGTGCGCAACCCGGCCTTCAAGGCTGCCGACATCGAGCGCATCCGTGGCCAGTGGCTGGCCGGCATTGCGCAGGAAAAGACCCAGCCCAACAGCCTGGCGCTGCGTGCGCTGCCGCCGTTGCTGTTCGGCCAGAACCACCCCTACGGCATCCCGCTCACCGGCAGCGGCACCGAGGCGGCGATCAAGAGCCTCAACGCCCAGGACCTGCAGGCCTTCCACCGCCAGTGGCTGCGTCCGGACAACCTGCGCATCCTGGTGGCCGGCGATACCACGCTGGCGCAGATCATCCCGCAGCTGGATGCCGCCTTCGGTGACTGGAAGGCGCCTGCCACGCCGTTGCCGAAGAAGAACCTGGTCCAGGTCGCCGCGCAGCCCAAGCCGCGCGTGTACCTGATCAACCGCCCGGATGCGCCGCAGTCGGTGATTCTCGCCGGCCTGCTCGCACCGTCCACCAAGGCGCCGGACAATCTGGCGATCGGCGTGGCTAACGGCGCCTTCGGTGGCACCTTCACCTCGCGCCTGAACATGAACCTGCGCGAGAACAAGCGCTGGGCCTACGGTGCCGGTACCCGCATGCTGGATGCGCAGGGCCAGCGGCCGTACATGTTCTCCGCGCCAGTGCAGACCGACAAGACCGCCGAGTCGGCCAACGAGATCCTCAAGGAAGCCACCGCGATCATCGGCGACAAGCCGCTGACCACCGACGAGATCGAGAAGATCAAGAACCAGCGCATCCGCGCCCTGCCCGGCAGCTTCGAAACCATCGGTGCGGTGCTAGGTGCGATCGAAGGCATCGTGCAGTTCGACCGCCCCGACGATTACGTGCAGACGCTCAAGCCGCGCCTGGAAGCGATCGACCAGCCGGCCGCGCAGAAGGCCATCAAGGAAATCATCGCGCCCAACGCGATGACCTGGGTGATCGTGGGCGACCTGAAGAAGATCGAAGCCCCGGTGCGTGCGCTCAAGCTGGGTGAGGTGCAGGTGCTGGACGTGGACGGCAAGCCGGTCAAGCGCTGAGGCTGGTCAGTCGCACACCGACGGCGCGGCTTTCGAGCCGCGCCGTTGCCAGATCCGCGTACGCAACGGTGCGTGCGCGTATGAGTCGCCGGTGCCTGCGTGCAATGCGCAGGCATCACACTTGGGTTTGAAATCTCGCGCCGGCGCTTCAGTCCGCCGGTTGCATGTCCCCTAGCCTGCGCAGCGCGGCGGATGCGGATCTGAATCCGCCCTGCAGGCTGTGCTCGGGCGCATGGCAAATCCACGCGGCGTTATCGATGGTGCCGGTATCGTGGCCTCTTTCTCGCTCGCGCTTGTCCGACTTACCCGATGAAGCAAATGCCCCCGGCTGACGAAGCCTCCCGCCAACAGGTCCTGGACGGCTATCGCATCGTCGACAGCCTGCCCGAGGACACTTACCAGGACGTCGTGCAGGTGGCGGCCTCGCTGTGCGACACGCCGATCGCACTGATGTCGCTGGTCGATCGCGACCGCCAATGGTTCAAGGCCCAGCTCGGTCTGGGCATGCAGCAGACCGATCGCAGCCAGGCCGTGTGCGATCACGCCATCCGCAGCCCCGAGCAATTGATGGAAGTACGCGACCTCACCCAGGACAGCCGCTTTGCCGATGTCTCGGTCGTCACCGGCGAGACCGGCGCGCGCTTCTATGCCGGCATGCCGCTGGTCACCTCCGACGGCGTGGCGTTGGGCACCGTCTGTGTGCTCGACACCGAGCCGCGCACGCTCACCGACACTCAACGCGCCGGGCTGCAGGCATTGGCGCGCGTCACCATGCGCCTGCTGGACGAGCGCAAGCGCGAGCTGCAGCTCGAGCGCGAGGCGATCCTGCAGCCGGTGGCACCGGCGGCCGCCGATGCCGGTTATTACCTGGTGATTCTGGAAGTGCAGGAACTGGCCGCGCTGGCTGAAAAACAGAGCGAGCGGCTCCTGGGTCGCGCCTTGCAACAGCTCGACCAGGCCCTGGCCGCGCAGGCGCAAGTCAACGGC
The DNA here is from genome assembly GCF_009835065.2 of Xanthomonas sp. LMG 8993. Taxonomy (NCBI): domain Bacteria; kingdom Pseudomonadati; phylum Pseudomonadota; class Gammaproteobacteria; order Lysobacterales; family Lysobacteraceae; genus Xanthomonas; species Xanthomonas sp. LMG 8993. Next base: position 508,997 of record NZ_QVIF02000003.1, read on the forward strand.
GACAGTGTGGACCGCGTGACCGACAGCGCCGAATTCATCGCCGTACTGCGCGATCCCAATGCCGAACAGAAGCTGCAGCGCCTGCGCGACATCGCCAAGCAGCAGCATGCGCACGGGCTGACGGTGCTGATCGGCCAGGCGCAGGCAACCCGTGGCGACGAGCCGATCGGGCAAGTGTTCCTGCGCGCGGAAGTCGCGCTGAGTGTCGAGAAAGACCGTTACCGCCAGAGTCTGGCGCAGGACGGCCTCAGCGCCTGATGTAGCGCGGGGCGACAGTCCGGCTGCCGGCTGATCCGCCGTTTCATGGACCTGCCCTCACAACTCCCGCTGCGCGCCTCCAACCGCGCTTGCGTCGCGGGCGCTCCGAGACACACGCGCGCTTGCCGCGAAAGCCGTGCTTTCTTACCCCGGCGGGAGGGGGCTCTAGTCCCGATACCTGACGAAGACTGCCTTACTTCTTCAATCAATCAGTTGCCAACGCCAGGTTCGGCTGCAGGGCCCTTGCCCGCCCACCATCGCAGGACACGCCGCAAGTACGTCCATGTAGGCTCTTACGCGGCATCCATGCCGCGTAAGGTCCCGCGACGGTGGGCAGGCAAGGACCAGCCAAGATGGTCGGTGTGCATGGTTTTAAACGAGGCAACCAATCAACTGTCTGGTGCGGGACCCTTGGCGGCATGGATGCAGCCAAGGAGCCTCCATGGACGGACTCACGGCGTGTCCGCGAGCGGTGAGGGCACTGCGCACTCGACTCAGTCGCGGTCACACGTCAACGCTGCGAGTGTGATCGATACGTTGCCGCCATCGGTACAGCCTTAGAGAGGTTTTGCCCGCCACTGCTGGTCAGCTGCACCCAACCGCAGCCACTGCCCCACTCACCCGATCGCACACTGCTTCAACTGGCGGTCCGCGTACCACAGCGCGCGACGGGCCAGATCGTAGGCGCTGTCGGCCTGGCGCGGCAGCATCTGTGCGGCCATCACCGGGTCGGCGCCGTTGTTCAAGGCGTGCTCGGCACGCTCCAGATCGCCCAGGTGCGTGCGCACCGGCGACAACAGGGATTTGCGTTTGGACGCATCGCAACGCGCGCTGCGCTGCTCCAGCGCGGCCAGCGCCTCGCGGATGCGGCGGCTGGCTTCGCCCTTGAGATCGGGCGGTGTCTCGTGCGCGATCGGCGCGGCCTTATAGGCATCGCCGGTCGCCTCGCTGCCCATCTCGGCCTGATTGCCCGCCAGCGCGGGGTTGAAGCGCACATCCGGCGGTGGTCGCGCCTTGGCCACCTGCGTCTGCGGCCCGTTGAGCATGTCGTTGAACTTCTTCATGCCGCGATTCATTTCCTGCATCGCCACATCGCCCAGCGTGCCGTCGCTCTTCCAGTCCTTGGCAAAGCGCGTGTCCTGGTATTGCACCGGATTGACCCGTTCCATCACGTTGCGCGCCTTGGCCTGCGCGCGTTCGTCGGCCATGCCCGGTGGCACCGCGGCGCCGGCTTGCGCCATCGAGTCGACCTGCGCATCGCGCGGCATGCGCAAGCGGCCTTCGCGGGTGTAGAGCTGGGCCGCCATCGATTCGCCAGCGGGCGCGTTGGCGGCCGCCACCTGCCGCTGCGGCGGTGGGGTGCGTGTCGGCGGTGGCGCACTGCGCGCGGATGAGGCCGCGGCAGGGGCCGCGCGCGGTGTGGAGTCGCGTTGCTGCGGCGGTGTCGCCGGCGCCGGCGCCGGCAACGTCAACTGCGGGCGCGGCACGAAATACACCTGCAAACTGTCGTCGTGTCGCACCGTGTTGCGTGGCGGTGGCATATACAGCAACAGACAGGCAAGAAAGAACAGGATGGCGCCCGTGCATGCGACAGCGGCGACATGCGGGACAAGCGTTTCCTTCCTGCGGGTAATCACAATGCGGGAGACCGATGAGATGAGAGATGCGCACGCCGCACCGTGAACCCGGTGCAGGACGCGCAAATCTAGCGGGCGTGGCGTTTGCGCGCGTTTGAAATTCGTTGTTTGGGCCGCAGGCGCCAGCCGCCATTCACATTAGCGAGCGTGGCGGCCGACGCCCGCTGCTTGCCGACAGGCACTGCCCTGCCCCGGCAGTATGGATCCTGCAGGCTGTGCCGGCGGTCGTTCGCCCTACGGCGGTCGATGCCGGCTGGCCAGTATGCGCACGTACCTCAGCCATCCTCCGGGCGGTACAGCCGCTGGCAGACCTCGCAGAAAAACGCCCGCCGCCCGGCCTTGCCCAGGTGCTTTCGATACTGCAGCGGCGCGCCGTCGCGCGGGCAGCTGGTTTTGGTATGCACCTGATAATGCTTCTTCAGCACGAAGGCCTTTTTCCAGCTGTAGAAGTCGAAGCTATAGTCGCGCGCCTGGGTGACCAGCTCGCCGAGCTTGCGCGCTGGCAATGCGCCCACCGTGCTTTCCGGATGCACGCGGATGCGGTGCAGCACTTCGTTCTTGATGATGTTGCCGACGCCGGCAAAGATGGTCTGGTCCAGCAATGCATCGGCGGCCAACATGCCGGGTGCGGCGCGTAACTTGCGCCGTGCCTGCGCGCCATCCCAGAGCGGGTTCATGACATCCGCCGTCCAGTCGTAGACCTCATCCAGCGGGCGCTCGATGAACTGCACCGAACAGGCGTAGAAGTTCAATCGCTGGCCCTTGGAAAACTCCAGGCGCAGACGCGGCACCGCATTCGGCTTGTCCTCGTCGATGCGATAACTGCCGAACAACAGAAAGTGGATGCGCACGCTGAACTGCGCACACTCGATCAGGAAGTGCTTGCCCCAGCTGCGTAACGCCAGCACCTTTTGCTGCTCCAGCCGCGCGATGTCCTGCTTGCTGTTACCGGACACGCGCAGGATCTTGCGGCCAACAAACGCTTCGGTCTGTTCGCGCAGGATGACAAGGGAAGGACCTTCTGGCATGCGCCCAGTATCGAAGTCGTCGGTGAGTCGGCCGTGAGCGCAGTGCACACGCAACGCTGACATGCGCGCATGCATAGAGTGCTGCCCACCCGTCTTGCGTACACCTCATGCAGGCTCGTTCATCCATCGCCCTGCCGCGCGTGCGCTGTGGCTGCGCAGGCTGGTCGATTCCGGCCGCCGACCGCGCCGCATTCGGCGATGGTGCCAGCGTCTTGCAGCGCTACGCCACACGTTTTGATGCGGTGGAAATCAACTCCTCGTTCCATCGTCCGCACCGTGCCAGTACCTACGCACGCTGGGCCGACAGCGTGCCGGAGGATTTCCGCTTTTCGGTCAAGCTGCCGCGCAGCATCAGCCACGATGCACGCCTGCTTGGTACCGGCGCATTGCTGGATGCCTTCCTCGCCCAGGCCGGTGCGCTGGGCACGCGACTGGGCTGCCTGCTGCTGCAACTGCCGCCCAGCGCTATGTTCGATGCGCCGGTGGCGGCCAGGTCTTTCGCCATGCTGCGGCGGCGCTGGGACGGCGGCGTGGTCTGCGAACCGCGCCATGCCAGCTGGTTTCTCCCGCAGGCACAGGCGCTGCTGGCACGCCACCGCATCGCACGCTGCGCCGCCGATCCGGCGCCGGTGCCGGACGCCGCCACACCGGGTGCGACAGCCGGCCCGCAGTACTGGCGCTGGCATGGCGCAGCGCGCATCTACTACAGCAGCTACGACGCCAGTGCGCTGCAGACACTGGCCGACGCGGTGCGCAACGCAGCGCAGGACGCGACGCATCCGCAGGCAGAACGCTGGGTGATCTTCGACAACACCGCCGCCGGGCTGGCGGTGCCCAACGCGCTGCAGCTGCAGCGTTTGTTGCAGACCGGTCGGCCGCGCCAAGGCTGACGCATAAGGACAGCAAGCCGCCTGGCTTTGTTCGGCGTGCCACCGGTGCGTCCACGCCGCTGCAATCGGTCAGGCGAGCAAGGCCGAGCTGCCACCGGCCAGTCCACACGCGCACCGGCTGCCGTGCACTGGCAGTGCCGCCCACCCGCCGCGCGCTGTGGCGCGCATCTTGCAGCGATGTCGGCAATCCGACGCGGTCCGCACGTGGCTCAAGCTGCCTCGATCCGGGCCGATAGGCCTGAATCGGCAACGCAACCCGCGCAGCCACCTGCAGCCCCGCGCCGGATCACCTTGCTGAATCCAGTCGTCTCCGTGCGAAGCCTGTCGGCCTGCCGACACCGTCGTCCGGCCCCGCCCGCCACTTCGGTCGTTTACCATGCCGCACGTCACTGCCCGTTCTGGAGATGCCATGAGTTCTGCCGCGCCCCCGTGCTGCACGTCGCTGCTTGGCCTGTCGCTGAGCATGTTCGTGGCGCCCTGCACGTTGACCGCCGCGCCCATGGACACTCCGGTCGTCAACGCACCGGCGGCCACGCCGCCCACGCCCGACCTGGCCTACCCGGAACTGTTCCAGGCGGTGCAGAGCGGCGAGCTGTTCGACGACCAGAAGCACTTCGTCGACTTCCTGCCGCTGCGCGACCCGGCGCTGATCAACGCCGACTATCTGGCGCAGCACGATCACCCCGGCTTTGACCTGCGCAAGTTCGTGGACGCCAATTTCGAAGAGTCGCCGCCGGTGCAGACCGACGCGATCCGCCAGGACACCGCGCTGCGCGAACACATCGACGAGCTGTGGCCCAAGCTGGTGCGCAGCCAGACCCACGTGCCGCCCTACAGCAGCCTGCTGGCGCTGCCGCATCCATACGTGGTGCCGGGCGGGCGCTTCCGCGAGGTATATTACTGGGATTCCTACTTCACCATGCTGGGCCTGGTGAAGAGCGGCGAGACCACGCTCAGCCGCCAGATGCTGGACAACTTCGCCTACCTGATCGACACCTACGGGCATATCCCCAACGGCAATCGCAGCTACTACCTGAGCCGCTCGCAGCCGCCGTTCTTCTCCTACATGGTGGAACTGCAGGCCGGCGTGGAAGGCGAAGCGGTTTACCAGCGCTACCTGCCGCAGCTGCAGAAGGAATACGCCTACTGGATGCAGGGCAGCGAAGACCTGCAGCCCGGCCAGGCCGCGCGCCATGTGGTGCGTCTGGCCGACGGCAGCCTGCTCAACCGCTACTGGGACGAGCGCGATACCCCGCGCCCGGAAGCCTGGCTGCACGACACCCGCACCGCCGCCGAGGCCGGCGACCGCCCGGCCGCCGAGGTCTACCGCGACCTGCGCGCCGGTGCCGAGAGCGGCTGGGACTACACCAGCCGCTGGCTGGCCGATGGGCAGAACCTGCGCACCATCCGCACCACCGCCATCGTGCCGATCGACCTGAACAGCCTGCTGTATCACCTGGAGCGCACCCTGGCCCAGGCCTGTGCGCAGCCGGGTGCCGAATGCACGCAGGACTACGCGGCGCTGGCACTGCGCCGCAAGCAGGCCATCGATGCGCACCTGTGGAACGCGGCCGGTTACTACGCCGACTACGACTGGCAGACCCGCAAGCTCAGCGACCAGGTCACCGCCGCGGCGCTGTATCCGCTGTTCACCGGCCTGGCAACCGACGCGCACGCCAAACGCACCGCCAGCACCGTGCGCGCGCGCCTGCTACGCCCCGGTGGCCTGGCCACCACCGCAGTGAAGACCGGCCAGCAGTGGGACGAGCCCAATGGCTGGGCACCGCTGCAATGGGTGGCGGTGGACGGCCTGCGCCGTTACGGCGAAGACGCGCTGGCGCGCACCATCGGCGAGCGCTTCCTCACCCAGGTGCAGGCGCTGTTCGCGCGCGAGCACAAGCTGGTCGAAAAATACGGCCTGGAAGCCGATGCCGCCGGCGGTGGCGGTGGCGAATACGCGCTGCAGGACGGCTTCGGCTGGACCAACGGCGTCACCTTGATGCTGTTGAACCTGTATCCGGACACCGCGAGCAAGCCGGCGCCGGTCAAACGCGTGCGCAAGCCCGAAGCGGCCACGCGCTGAGTGTGCGCCAGCCGCTGCCGGGCATGCCCGGCGGCGCTGGCAGCCTCGCGGTTCTGGCAGTCGGCAACGCCAGCGGATCGCTGCAACAAACATCGCCTGATCGCTGCGCCAGTGCAGCGCGCAGCAGCGTGTTCGCTTGATTGCTGCTACTGCACCACCGGCCATGCACTGCCGTCATAACCCAGCCGGTTGATGCCTAGGCGCGCGTCGCCGCGGTCGTCGTAGTAGTGGTAGACCAGGATGTCGCCGTCGCCATCGCGGAACACCGATTGCCCGCCCGGCCCATGCATGCTGCCCAACCCGGACTGGATCACCGTGCCGCCGCCGTTGCGCATGTCCACCCCGGCGCGATCCAGGTACGGCCCGGTCACCGAGCGCGCACGCCCCACCGCAATCTTGTAGGTGCTGCTGGCGCCCTTGCAGCACGCATCGAACGACACGAACAGGTAGTACCAGCCATTGGCCTGCTGGATGAAAGGCGCCTCCACCGCGCCCGGGGACGGCCGGCTCGCCAGGCTGTAGCGCGTCGTGTTGCCGGACAGCTGCTTGCCGGTGCCGGGGTCGAGCTGGATCAGCTTGATCCCCGACCAGAACGAGCCGAACGCCAACCACCACTTGCCATTGCCGTCCACCACCAGATTGCCGTCGATGGCGTTGTAGTCGTCGCTGCTCTTGGAGGTGTAGACGATGCCTTGATCCTTCCACGAGCCAGGCTTGCCGGTGCTGCTGCTGGCAAGCGCAATCGCCGAGGTATTGGTGGCGAACTTGGAGGCGGTGTAATACATCAGATACTTGCCGCCATGGAAGGACACATCCGGCGCCCATAGCTGGTTGTCCGGGTTGTAGCTGCGCACCCAGCTCGGCATGCTGCTGAAGATCGCGCCCGCATTGCTGAACTTGGTGCGGTCGGTACTGGTGACCACGCCGGTGGTGGCATAGATGTAGTAACGCCCATCGCTCAGCTTGAGCATCGACGGGTCGTGCACGATGGTGTCGCCGCTCACCACACCCGGCCCCACTGCCGCTTGCGCGGGCGCGCCATGCAAGCCAGTGGCAGCAGCAGCCAGGACCAACAGCGACGCAATCGCGCGACTACGCAGAGACATTCCAGACCAGCCACCTTCCACTCGACTGCCACCCACAACGCCCATCGCCCCACTCCTTGAACAACGTAAAGACGTTTTCTGTAGGATCAATCTAGCCCGGCAACAATGCCACGAATCCGACGCCGATCTCAGAAGCGTTGTGCAAACCGAGCGGTTGTTTTATTTGCGACGTGCCTTCGTGCCGAACTGTGTAATGCAGCTGGGATTGCATACGTCGTAACGTGGCGCGCACAGAGTCACTGCACCAGTGGCGTATCGGCGTCATCTCTTCATCGCCGTGCAGTGCGTCGATGCCAACCCGCATCCATGACGCTGCAAAAAGCTGCAGTACCACTTCGCCACCACGCATAGATCCTGATGGAGGGTCGCCTGGTTGTAGCAGTCATCGCGCGCGACGCGCTGACTGAGCACCATGTGCGCCGCAACATCGGCGCGCCATCTGTGCAGACGCACAGCGACGCGCACACCAGTATGCTTCGAAGATACAGGCCTGCCGCGTATCATGCGCACTCTTTCACCCTCCAGGACGGACCCATGGCCGTACGCACGCTCAACGAATTTCTCGCCCATTCCAAGGAAAAGGACGTCAGCCCCGATCCGTTCGAACTGGAAAATCCGCACCTGCTGGAGGTGCGCCTCGACGGCATGGTGTGGTCCAAGGCTGGCGCCATGGTCGCGCGCACCGGTAACGTCAAGTTCACCCGCGAGGGATTGCTGGAACAGGGCCTGGGCAACCTGCTGAAGAAGGCGGTCAGCGGCGAAGGCATGCAGCTGATGAAGGCCGAAGGCCAGGGTCGGGTGTATCTGGCCGACCTCGGCAAGCTGGTGACCTTGCTGCGTTTGAATGGCGACGCGATCTTCGTCAACGGCAACGACGTGCTGGCGTTCGAATCCGGCGTCGAGCACAAGATCACGATGATGCGCAAGGTGGCCGGCATGCTGTCCGGCGGCCTGTTCAACGTGCGCCTGAGCGGCCACGGCATCGTGGCGATCACTTCGCACTACGAGCCGCTGACCCTGCCGGTCACCGCCGCCAGCGGCCCGGTGTTCACCGACCCCAATGCCACCGTGGCCTGGTCGGGCACGCTGTCCCCGGAGCTGGTCACCGACGTGTCGATCGGCACGCTGTTTGGCCGAGGCTCGGGTGAAAGCCTGCAGATGCGTTTTGCCGGCGAAGGCTGGGTGGTGGTGCAGCCGTACGAGGAAGCCAGCTTCCAGGCCAAGGGCTGATCCAGGCCGCCCGGCAGCAATCAACAATGCGTCTCGCCTGGTTGCACGCTACGCAGCTGGGCAGTTTTCCGGTCTCGGCGCAGTGCGCAGTGACAGCTGCGCATCCCAGCCCACCCTGTAGGAGCGCCCCTGGGCGCGAGGGCCTTCCCGGTAACGCCGCGTCGTCCCGGTAACGCCGCATCGCGCCCAGGTGCGCTCCTACGGGTTTCCTGCAGTCTGCCGCGCGCTGCACAGCTACCGCGCTGACCCAGCTTGGCATTGCGTGGTCACGCCACCGTAGGCAAAGGATGATTGCGTTGACGGCTCCTCGTAGGAGCGCCCCTGGGCGCGAGGGCTTTCCCGGTAACGCCGCGTCGTCCCGGTAACGCCGCATCGCGCCCTGGTGCGCTCCTACGGGTTTCCTGCAGTCTGTCGCGCGCTGCGCAGCTACCGCGCTGCCCTAGCCTGGTATTGCGTAGTCACGCCACCGTAGGCAAAGGATGATTGCGCTGACGGCACTCTGTAGGAGCGCCCCTGGGCGCGAGGGCCTTCCCGGTAACGCCGCGTCGTCCCGGTAACGCCGCATCGCGCCCAGGTGCGCTGCTACGGGGTTTCCTGCAGTCTGCCGCGCGCTGCACAGCTACCGCGCTGCCCTAGCCTGGCATTGCGTAGTCACGCCACCGTAGGCAAAGGATGATTGCGTTGACGGCTCCTCGTAGGAGCGCCCCTGGGCGCGAGGGCTTTCCCTGCAACGTCGCGTCGTCTCGGTAACGCCGCGTCGCGCCCAGGTGCGCTCCTACGGGTTTCCTGCAGTCTGCCGCGCGCTGCACAGCTACCGGGCTGCCCTAGCCTGGCATTGCGTAGTCACGCAACCGTAGGCAACAGATGATTGCGTTGACGGCACCCCGTAGGAGCGCCCCTGGGCGCGAGGGCCTTCCCGGTAACGCCGCGTCGTCCCGGTAAAGCCGCATCGCGCCCTGGTGCGCTCCTACGGTTTCCGGCTCTGATGCATCACACCCAGCCACGTTTGCGGAACCAGGCCAGCGGCACCAGCATGCTCAGCACGATCACGCCCAGCGCCCAGTAATACGCGTCGTGCCACTTGAGCTCGGGCATGTAGGCGAAGTTCATACCCCAGATGCCGACCAGCACGGTGGGCGGAATGCCGACCACCGAGGCCACCGCCATCACCTTCATCACGTTGTTCTGGTCCATGTTGATCATGCCCAGCACGCTGTCGAGCAGGAACTCGATGCGGTCGTCCATGTGCTGCTGGAACTCGCTCAAGGTGGTCAGGTCCTTGTGCAGCAAGCCGATGCGTTTGGCCGCATCGGCACCGAACCAGTCCGGCGCGGCGTCATCCAGATAGGTGACCAGGCGCAGCAGGCCTTGCCCCGCATTGTGCAGCCCGCCCAGACGCCGGCCCATGCCTCCGACCTGATGCAGCATGCGCTCCAGGTCCTTGGTTTTGTGCGGGTTGTCGAACACCTGCCGGGTGGTGTCGGTGACCTCGGCTTCCAGCGATTCCAGCCGGTCTGCCAGGCGCCCCACCAACTGGTCGAAGATGCGCAACAGCAGGTCGTCGGCGCTATGGCAGGGCTCATGTGCAAGACGCGCGGCCACCGCATCCAGCGAGCCCATGTGCTGCTCGCGCAGGGTCACCAGCATGGTCGGCGACAACGCAAAGCCCAGCGGCGCAGTCGGGCCATCGTCGTCCTGAAAGCGCGGCACGTTGAGAAACAGCACCTCGCCCTGGCGCCGCACCCGGCTGGAGAATTCGATCTCGCCGATGGCCGCGCGATCCGGCAGCGCAAAGCCCACCTTGTCTGCGGCCTGCGCCAGTTCCTGCGCGCTGGCCTGGCACAGGTCGACCCAGCAACCTTGCGTGTGCTGTGTTCCGGCAATCGGGTGCGTCGTGATCATGCGATGGGCCGTGGCGATGGATGGCGGCGAGCATCCCGTTCCACCCGATCCGCGTCAACGTCGCGCGCAAAACGCGCTTAGCTGCCAGTGGCCTTTATCGCAGCGCCGTGCAGCCACAGACGCCAAGGCCCCGCGGTGCGGGGCCTTGATGAGGTCTTCGGTGGATGTCTTGGCTGGTACGCGCGCTCAGCCGCTGCGCGTCTGCTGCCGCTTCACCGCATAACCGATCGCCAGGATCAGGAACCACACCGGGCTGGCCAGCAAGGCCTGGCGCGTGTCGGCCTGCAAGGTCAGCAGCACGATGACGAAGGCGAAGAACGCCAGGCACACGTAGCACATCAACACGCCACCGGGCATCTTGAACGCCGAGGCCGCGTGCTGCTCGGGCCGCTTGCGCCGGTACGCGATGTAGGCGCACAGGATCAGCGACCACACGAACATGAAGAGCACCGCCGACAAGGTGGTGACCAGCGTGAACGCAGTGACCAGGTTGGGGATCAGGTACACCAGCATCGCGCCCAGCAACAGGCACAGGCAGGAGAACAGCAGGCCACGTGCCGGCACCGCCGCACGCGAGAGCTTGGCAAAACCCTTGGGCGCGTGCTGCTCCTCGGCCAGGCCGTAGAGCATGCGGCTGGTGGAGAAGATGCCGCTGTTGGCCGACGAGGTGGCCGAGGTCAGCACCACGAAGTTGATCAGGCTCGCCGCCGCCGGCACGCCGGCCAGCACGAACAGCTCCACGAACGGGCTCTTGTCGGCCACCACCTGCCGCCACGGCGTCACCGCCATGATCGCGATCAGCGCCAGCACGTAGAAAATCAAAATGCGCACCGGGATCGAGTTGATCGCCTTGGGCAGGTTGCGGCGCGGGTCTGCGGTTTCCGCAGCGGTGGTGCCGACCAGCTCGATGCCGACGAAGGCGAACACCGCGATCTGGAACCCGGCAAAGAAGCCGCCAATGCCCATCGGGAACATGCCACCGTCGTTCCACAGGTTCGACAGCGAGGCCACATTGCCCGACGGCGAGCGGAAGCCCCAGGCCACCAGCCCGGCGCCGGTGAGGATCAAGGCGCAGATGGCGATGATCTTGATCAGTGCGAACCAGAACTCCATCTCGCCGAACAACCTGACCGTCACCAGGTTCAGGCTCAGCAGCAACAGCACGCACAGGATGGCCGGGATCCACGGCGCCAATCCGGGAAACCAGAACTGCGCATAGGCGGCGATCGCGATGACGTCGGCGATGGCGGTGATGATCCAGCAGAACCAGTACGTCCACCCGCAGAAGAACCCGGCCCACGGCCCGAGCAGATCGGTGGAAAAGTCGATGAAGGACTTGTACTCCAAGTTGGACAGCAGCAGCTCGCCCATCGCGCGCATCACGAAGAACAGCATCGCGCCGATGATCAGATAGACGAACAGGATCGACGGGCCAGCCAGGCTGATGGTCTTGCCCGAGCCCATGAACAGCCCGGTGCCGATCGCGCCACCGATGGCGATCAGCTGCAGGTGGCGATTGGAGAGACTGCGTTGCAGATGATCGGGCGCGGACGGATCGGACATGGGGCACGGCACCGGCAAGTGAACAAGCAGTCAAAAATACGAGATCGCGGCAGCGCGCACCAGCGGTTTGCGCTGCCGCGCCGGGTAGGCCGCAGCGTGCGCCGGCGAAGGGTGGTTGGCTTGCCCCATCGTGGTGCGCTGCATATCTTCGCGTCCACCGCTGCGTTCACTGAGGAACCACAGCCACCGGGGATGCGCGCACCGCATCGCCGGAGCAGTCATCGCCCTGCCTGGCACTGCCGCGTTGCAATGCTGTCCACTCGCGCTGCGCACGCACATGCACTACCAGGGCACGAGCATAGCCGGTCGACCACGTCCGCAGCATGCCTGCCGCTACGTCCGTCACCCGCGCAGCGCAACATGGCCACCGCTGGTCGGCGATGCATCAAGTACATACCGCCGACAGCGGCGGCGCATCAAGCATCCCGCACAAACCGCGACCCCCGTTGCATTGCGGCCGCTCGCCTGCCGCGGCTCCCACACTCCTGCCCGCTTCCTTGACCCGGCGCACGGACCGCAGATGACGATCGCTGGTCTCCTGCGCAGGCCATTCCTCAGGACACTCCCATGCGCGCGCATACGCATCTACTGCTTGGCCTGGCCTTGCTGACTCCCGTGACCGCACTGGCCGTGCAGGTCGACACACGCGGACACCTCACCGATGCGCGCGGCCAGGCGCTGCAGGTACGCGGCGTGACCTGGCCCGGCTTCGATCGCGCAGCGCTGGCGGCCACCGGACTGCGCAGCAATACGCTGCAGCAACTGCTGGATCAGATGCAGGCATCGGACATCAATACCGTGCGCGTGCCGATCTGTGCGGCAACCCTGCAAGCCAGGCCGGTGGCCGCCGCCGAGGTGGCCGGCGACCCCGCGCTGGCTGGCCTCACTTCCCTGCAGTTGCTCGACGCCGTGGTGCGCGCCAGCACCCAACGCGGCATGCAGGTGCTGCTCGCTTTCGCCGATGGCGCTTGCGATGACGCGGCGCCGCAGCTCGGCACGCAGCACAACGCCTGGATGGAGGGCCTGGGCCTGCTCGCGCGCCGCTACGGCAGCACCGCGGGCATGCTCGGGATCGACCTGGGCAGCAGCGGCTACCGCAATGCCAACTGGGCGGGCAATACGGCAGACACCGACTGGAACCGCATCGCTACGCGGGCAGCGGCCGCGGTGCTGAAGCAGGCGCCGGCCTGGGTGATCGGTGTGGAAGGCGTGGGCAACGACGCGCTCTGCAGCGATTCCGCACGCAAGGCCGCCGGCAGCAATCTGCAGCCGCTCGCCTGCGTGCCGCTGCGCATTCCGCGCGCACATCTGCTGCTGATGCCGAAGCTGGCCGGGCCGGATCGCGACGCGGCGGACGCGTTTGCAGCGGCCGACTTTCCGCGCAGCCTGCCGGCGAGCTGGCAGCGCGATTTCGGACAATTCTCGGCCAATCACGCGGTGCTGCCGGTGAGCCTGGGCGGAGGCCTGGGCGATGGCGATCCACGCGACCGGGCATGGCAACACGCACTGAGCGGGTATCTGCGCAACACCGGCATGCGCAGTGCCGTGCTCGGCAGTTGGGAGGTGGGCAATGCCAACAACGGTGGCCTGCTCGCCAATGATGGCAACCCGCGTGCCGACAAGCTGCAGGTCCTGCATCAGGCCTGGGGACTGACGAGCGCCAGCGCCGCCACGCCGTCGGCGAAGACGGCCGCTGCCGCGGATGCCAGCAAGGCCACCGGCTGGAACAGCACCTTCACCGGCACCGCGACCTACACCAGCTCCGGCTATTCCGGCGGCGCGGTGCTGCTGGATCCCATTCCGAGCAATGCCTTCATCACCGCGCTCAACCCCACCCAGATGAACTTCGGCGGGGTCAGGGCCGCACTGGCCGGCGCCTATCTGGAAGTGACCGGGCCCAAGGGCAAGGCCGTGGTCTACGTCACCGACCTATACCCGGAGGGCGCATCGGGCGGCCTGGATCTATCGCCCAACGCCTTCGCGGCCATCGGCGACACCGTGCAGGGGCGCATCCCGATCAGCTGGAAGATCGTGCGCGCACCCACCACCGGCAACGTGCAATACCGCATCAAGGAAGGCAGCTCGCGCTGGTGGGCGGCGATCCAGGTGCGCAATCACGCCTACCCGGTGGTCAAGTTCGAAGTGAAACAAGGCAGCAGCTGGAAGAGCCTGCAGAAGATGGACTACAACCACTTCCTCGGCGAGCAGCTCGGCAACCAGCCCTTGTCCATTCGGATCACCGATATCCGCGGCAAGGCCATCTTGGACACGATCCCCGCGCTGCCCGAAGACGGCAACAAGCCGGTGTACTTCGAACCCGGGCATGTGCAGTTCCCTTGACGGGGGCATCGCGCCCTCGACCATCCGGCTTGGGAGCATCCAGACGATGCTGAAGAATCTCAGTGTCGGCCGCACACGCCTGGTGGCTACTCAAGTGCTTGGTTAGCCGCTCTTACCCCCCGCATCAACCACCCGCAAGCCCGCCACCGACGCGGCCGGGCAACGCCTGATCGTCGTCTTCTTCCAGATCGCCCACCTCCTCGCGCAAACCGCCTTGCTGCGGAGTCTGTTCTTCCAGCGGGATTTCGTCTTCATTGGTATCCGGATCGGGCGTGCCGTGTGCCGACAGCCCGGCAATGGCGGTGGTCATCGGACGCGCAGTGCGTGGATTGAGCTGCATGAGGTGACTCCGATCGGTTCGAATGAAGCACCGACAGTGCGCATCGCAGCGCTACCGCACCGTGATCCCGGGCAGGATCGTGCTGACATGCCGTTGACGTCGGCCACGCCACATCGGCCACGACTATCATGGCCGCAATTTTTCGAGGCCACGCCATGCGCCATCGCATCTGCCTTGCGTTCCTGCTCAGCTGCGGCCTTGCGCACGCAGCCGCGCCCGAGCCTGCCTCACGCCTGGATGCGGTGCTGCAATCCGGCGTGCTGCGGGTCTGCACCACCGGCGACTATCGCCCCTATTCGCTGCTGCGTGCCGACGGGCAGTTCGAGGGCAGCGATATCGCCCTGGCGCAGTCGCTGGCCGGCAGCCTGGGCGCGCGCGTGGCGTTCGTCCGCACCAGCTGGCCGCAACTGATGCCCGACCTGCTCGCCGATCGCTGCGATATCGCGGTCGGCGGCATTTCGGTCACCTTGCAACGGCAACGCCAGGCCAATTTCAGTGCGGTGCTGGATGTGGACGGCAAGATTCCGCTGGTGCGCTGCGCCGACCAGGCGCGTTACCGCAGCCTGGCGCAACTCAACCGACCCGAGGTGCGCGTGATCGAACCGCCCGGCGGCACCAACGAGGCCTTCGCGCGCCAACAATTGCCGCGCGCGCACCTGCGCCTGTTCGCCGACAACACCACCATCTTCCAGGAGCTGCTGCAGCAGCGCGCGGACGTGATGATCACCGACGCCTCCGAAGCGCTCCACCAGCAGGCACGCCTGCCCAGCCTGTGCGCAATCGCACCGGAGCAGCCGCTGCAATACGGCGAAAAAGCCTTCCTGCTACCGCGCAACGACCAGCCCTGGAAAGCGTACGTCGACCAGTGGCTGCACCTGAGCAAGGCCAGCGGCGAGTACGCGCGCATCGTTGAAACCTGGCGCGCGCCACGCAAGGAATCCACTGCGCCCCCGTAAAAACCGGGATTGGGGAGTCGGGATTGGGGATTGGCAGCGGCAAGTGACACCAGCGACAACACGCTTTGACGCCGTTACCAATCCCCAATCCCCAATCCCGACTCCCCAATCCCCGCTCTCAAACAATCTTCGTCCGCCGCCACCACCGCGACACCTGCTCCTCACGGATCAGCGTGAACAGGCCTGCGCCCAGAATCAGTGCGATGCCGACCGCCATCGGCCAGTCCAGGTGGTCGTGGAACAGCAGGTAGCCGAAGGCGATCGCCCACAGCATCTGGCTGTATTGGGTGGGCGCAACCACGCTCACCGGCGCCATGCGCGTGGCGTACATCAGGCAGATCGCTGCCAGGCCGGCAAGCAGGCCGTAGCCGGCCAACAACCCCCACTGATACAGCGTGGGCCAGACAAAGGTCGGCAACATCATGATCCCGCCCATCACCAACGGGCCGATCACCCCGGCGCCGTACAAGGTCAGGCGTTTTTCGCTATGCCCGGCCATGCGCAGCGTGATGACCGAGATCGCACCGACCAGGCCACACACGATCGCAGCCACATGCCCGTGGGTGAGATGGCGAAAGCCCGGGCGCAGCACGATCAATACACCGATGAAGCCGACGATTACTGCCGACCAGCGCCGCCAGTGCACTTCTTCCTTGAGGAACACCACCGACAGCACGGTGACGAAGATCGGCATCAGGAAGATCAATGCAAACGCCTCGGCCATCGGCAAGGTGGTGAACGCAATCACCGAGGTCAGATTGCCGATGGCACCGGTGAGCGCACGCAACAGCCACAGGCTGGGTTGCTTGGCCATCACCAGTTCGCGCAACCGGTCGTCCGGCTTCTTCAAAAATGGCACAGCCACCAGCATCAGCAGCGCACCGAGAAACAGCACTTCGTAGACCGGCAGCGTGCCTTCCAGCAGCTTCACGAACGCATCGCTGATCGAATAGGCCGCATAACAGGCAAACCCCAACAACACACCCTTCAGCATTGCCGATCCTCCACAGTTGGCGCCAATCGGACAACATGTCGATGGGGGCAAGTGCGCAGTATGCGGTGCGGCGTGCGTCAGAGGAATCGGCGCACGCATCCGGGTACGACGGCTCATGTGTCGCACCGTCACCGTCGCAGACGACCCGGCGGCTCGTGTCGCTGCAGATAAGCGCCGCTGCGCCACCGCGCCATCATGCCGGCGCTGCGCTGGATGCGCATGCGTGATGGGGTCGGTTACGATGCCAGTCCATCCCTCGCACCCGCAGCGCGCGTGACGCGCGCCCACCAGACCAGCGACTCGTGCCCCACTACTCCGGCCCACTACTCATTTCCTCCGATGCCCAGGCGCTGCTTGCCGCGCGCGGCAGCGGTCTGACCCAATGGACCGGCTCGCTGGATCTGGGCCGCAGTACCGGCACCGCGCAGCTGGATGCGCAGACCTGGCAGTGGCGCGGCAGGGGCTACCCGTATCCGGGCAAGTTCAAGGAGCGCACGCTGTACTTCTGGGACGGTGACGATTTCGCCCCGATCTCGCGTTTCAGCGGTGCGCTGATCAAGCTCGTTCCCACCGAATGGGGTGCGCCCACCTTCGAGATCGATGGCATCAAGATGCTACCGTCGGCGCAGCTGTCGCCGTTCGACGATGCGCGCCGCAAGGTGGCGCTGGTCGACCCGCGCGGCAAGATCGTGCTGGATACCTGCGGTGGGCTGGGCTACTTCGCCGCCTGCAGCCTGGAAGCCGGGGTGGCGCAGCTGCACTCGTTCGAAAAGAATGCCGACGTGCTGTGGTTGCGCACGCTCAATCCCTGGTCGCCGGACCCGGACGATGCCGCCTACGGCGGACGCCTGCAGCTGACCCACGCCGATATCTCGCAGCACATCGCCACGCTGGCAGACGATTCGGTCGATGCCATCCTGCACGACCCGCCGCGCTTCGGCATTGCCGGCGAGCTGTATTCGCAGCTGTTCTACGACCAGCTGGCGCGGGTGTTGCGGCGTGGCGGGCGCCTGTTCCATTACACCGGTGCGCCCAACCGGCTCACCAGCGGGCGCGATGTGCCCAACGAAGTGAGCAAACGCCTGAGCAAGGCCGGCTTCAGCACGCAACTGGCGTTGGATGGTGTGCTGGCGACGCTGCCGGCGCGGCGCTGATTGCAGGATGTTTGCCGCAACTGAAAACGCGCAGATCGGTCGCCGCCAGCTGCAGGTCAGCGCTGCACGCGAAGCCGCAATGCAGCAGACAGATGCCGACCCGGGCGCTGGCCGCCTCCGTCTGACTGGAGTGCAGCCGGTGTGCCAGCCACGCCTGACCAGCAAACGGATCTGCGATACTGCAGCGCCCACGACAAGGACGTTGCATGCGCATCCGCTTTCCGACCTGGTTGCTCGCCGCGCTGTTGGTGATGACCGGCGCACACGCGCAGACCGCGCCGCAGACGTCGCCGCCGCCGCAGCCCATGTCCGAAGTCACCACCCGCCATCCGGTAACCACCGCGGTCCTTGCCGGGCGTACGATTCGCCTGGGCGAACACGCCGGCAAGTGCGCGATCCTGCGCGATGACGAAGTGCTCCCGCTGGGCATCGGCGCACCGTGCTACTTCAGCATCAATCGCGAATACGGCGCCCAGGTGCACCACTTCCACGGCAGCGACATCGTGCTGGTGCAACACGCCCACCCCACCTCTGCGCCGGACTGGGATATCAAGCTGTACGGGGCGATCTGCGCGTTCGAAGCGCAGGCCGTGCGCGAAGTCGATGGCGTGCTGGAACCCGGCAGCGTCGCCACTTCCTGGCACTGCGACCCGACCATGGGAGCCGATCAGAAGCAGTTCGTCTACAGCTATGACACCTGGCCCAAGCGCGAGACGCAGCCGCCATCACGCAGGCAAAGGCAAAAGCAGACACAGCCCTGATGGCCGCATGATGCGCAGGCATCGATCGGTGCAAACGGTTGCCACGGCCTTGTGACCCGACCGCTGACCAACACCGTGTACTCAACAGCGGCTTGCCGCACGCCTGCGCAGCCGCGTCGTCGACAGCGCGGCACCGCAGTTGCGCATGCTGTGGAACGACCACGCAGGTCACCGCCTGCCGCGTCGGTACGTGGTCCAGGCAACGTAGGTGAACCAGGCGATGATCGCCAACGGCACACTGGTCAGCAACGCATCCCAGCAGACGGCGATCCAGAACCGCTGCGGGTCTGCATCCGCGTAAAAGATCCTGGTCGGCCGGCCGCGGATGACGCTGATATAGCGCCCCGTGACGATCGCCTCCAGCACCAGCCACAGCCGCATGCAGCAGGCGATTGCCACGACAACGGCTCCCCCGCCGATGATCCATTCGTGGATCCGGGACGCTGCGGGAGCTGGCGCAGGTGGCGGTGATTTGGGCCGCTTCTTTTTCACGCAGGCATCGGTTCGATGGTGGCGGCGCAGTGTACGCGCAGCGCAACCGGCCGAGGCCATCCATCGCACGCATGCAACACCTGGTGGGCGCGCAGCGAGCGCATGCCACGCACCTGCCGCCTGAGCGCTGCCGCTATACTGACGGCGCAGCGCACTCGCTCAGAGTGAATGGAATGCTCCACGCTGCATTCGTCTCAGGGAAGATGGCCAGCAACAGTGCAACATGGATTGTCCGGGCGCTTCCTTGGGCTTTTTGCCGTCTTCGCCATGCAGTGGCGACAACGGCCTCGTACCAAGGATCTTTCGCTTTGAAGACGTTCACCACTTTCCTGCTTGTCTCTCTCAGTCTGCTGCTGGCTTCCTGCGGTGGCGGCACCACCACCGGCGCCTCCAAGCTCTCCTCCAGCGACTACCTGCTGCACAACATCTCGGTCTGGAATGGCGCAGTCACCATCATCGACCCATGGGTGTCGGGCGATCGCGGGCAGAGCCTGGTGGCCGATGCCATCGCGCACAAGCCACTGGACAGCTACAAGACCGCACTGGGCAGCCAGCGCAAGGCACTGGCCGCCAACGCGCAGGCCAATACCGCCATGGCCGCGGGCGTGCCCGACAACGCCAAGGACCTGGACGGCAAGCTGTCGGCCTACCTCAAGCGTGCCGACGCGATGATGGCCGCGCTCGAACGCGTGGCGGCCCTGCCCAACGGCTACGGCAACGCCGAGCTGGCGCCGTTGGCCAAGGATCTGGAGACCGCGTCCACCCAGCTCAACACCGATATGGAAGCGCTGAATACCGCGCAGCGCGCGTACGCCAAGCAGCACAAGATTGCGATGCAGGAAGTCAGCCAATAAGCAGCGCAGCCGCGATCAACCCTGCAGGCCGGCATGGTCTGCAGGGGCGATCGCAACACGCCGCTCAGCTGCTCAGACCGAACATCAACGAGCGGTGCGTTGCCACGCCGGCCATTGCGCCGCTGGCAACCGCAAAGGCGATCGATGCCGCCGGGTTGGCCACATCACCGCAGGCAGCGATACCCGGCACCGAAGTGGCCTGCATGGCATCCACCGCGATGTGACGGCCCAGCGGCCCATCGCTGGTGCTGCATCCCAGCGATGCGACCAAGGCACTGAGCTCGGTCTGGGTGGTGATGAACAGGCCATCCAGCGCGCAGACCCGCCCATCGCGCAACACCAGCTCCAGCACGTCGCCGTCGCCTTGTAGCGCCGCCACTGTGCCGCCCACCACGTGCACGCCACGTGCCTGCAAGTGCGCGTGCTGCGCCTCGTCCAGCACCACCGCGTCGTTCAAGAACAGCTGTGTTGCGCCCCAGTCCGGCAGCATGGCCGCCTGATGCACCGCAAAGGCGGAGGTGGCGAGCACGCCGATGCGGCCTTGGCCCAGCTCATAGCCGTGACAGTACGGGCAGACGAACACCTGCGTGCCCCAGCGCTGCGCCAGGCCGGCCAGCGGCGGCAGACGATCGACCCCCCCCATCGCCAGGACAAGGCGACGCGCGGTATGCGTGGAGCCATCGGCCAGCGTCACCTCGAAGGCTTCCGCCTCGCCGCGTAGCTGTATCACCTGGCCGTCGGCCCATTGCACGCTCGGATAGGCCAGCAGCTGCGCGCGTCCGGTCTCGGCAATCTGCGCAGGCGACGCACCGTCGCGGCTGAGAAACCCGTGCGAGGTGGTGGCAGAGCGATTGCGGCGCTGGCCGCTATCGATCACCAGAACTGCGCGCCGTGCACGCGCCAGCTGCAGCCCGGCCGACAGTCCGGCATAGCTGCCGCCAATGATGATCACGTCGTGCTGCATGTCCGCTCCCGGTTGAAATCCGCTTTATGTACTTTTCGATGTTACATGAAAAGACCGGCGATTCAACCGCGCTGTACTGACGTTGCTACCTGCTTGATGGCTGACGGGTTGCGTGTGCTAACGAGGGTTGATGCGCTGCCTGCTGTCACGCTTGCCGTGATCGGCGGCGGTTCGCGTCGTCACCTGCAGGAATGCATTGTTTGCCAGTGCGGCGTGGCGGTGCTGCGCGGATGCGCACATACACGCTATGTCGGGAACGACAGCGTCCTGGCGATTGCGCCTGGCTAAGTGCGCCCTGTCTGCGATCGATGCCGACCAGCTGCCGCAAAGCGCATGCGTATGCCGCATGGGACTGCAAGCGCAGGCACACCGCGCGCCTGCCATCCCGGCTGCACGCCATGTACAACAGCGTATGCAACAGCTGGTGTGCGTCAGCGCCTGCGTTTGCCTGTCGGTGAACCGGCGGGCAGCGCGGCTGCCGTGCACAGTGCATCGAACTCGTCCGCCAGCGTTGCCAGCGTCACCGTGCCCAGGCGCTGCAGCAACACGGTTTGGGCCTCGGCCAGCGCGTCGGCGATGGCTGCGTTGACCACGCGCTCCACGCCACACTGCGGGTTGGGGTGATCGGCGCCGATCGCAAACAGATGCGGGCCGCCCACTGCACGGTGCACGTCCAGCAATGTCACCTGGGTCAGGTCGCACGCGATATGCCAGCCACCGTTGTGGCCCTTGCTCGACTGCACGTAGCCGGCAGCACGCAAGCCGGCCATGGTCCGACGCACCACCACCGCATTGGTCGACAGCATGCCGGCGATCTGCTCGGAGGTCATCGGCTGCTGGCTTCTGGCCATGTGCAACAGCACATGCAGCATGCGGGAAAGGCGGCTATCGGTTCGCACGCGGTCTCGGTTCGCTCAATCGACGGAAGGCAACGTGGCAGCGCCACCGCACGATTGTGCCGCAGCCCCGCGCAGATGTCGCAGCCGGCGCCGCGCAGCCGCGCATGCGGCAGTCAAACCACCGCCCATTGATCGCGCCCGGCGGTCTTGGCGGCGTACAGCGCAAGATCGGCCTGCCCCAGCAGCACATCCAGGCCGCTCCCCGCAGTGACGCTCACCGCGCCCATGCAGAAGCGCACCGGCTGGTTGGCGGGCAGGCCGGCGATCTCGATCGCGGCAACCGCGTTGCGCAGCCGTGCGAACACCGCCGGAATCTCCTCTGCGCTGCAGCCCGGCAGCACCAGCAGGAACTCCTCGCCACCCAGCCGGCCCAGCCGATCCTGCGTGCGCAGCGCCAACCTGGAGGCGCTGGCAAGCGCCTTGAGCACGGCATCGCCGGCGGCGTGGCCATGCATGTCGTTGATCAGCTTGAAGTGGTCCAGATCGATCAATGCCAGCATGCACGGGACCTGCGAGCGCACCGCCTGCTCGACCTGCTGCTGCGCCTCGGCGCGAATGGCGCGGCGATTGGGTAGGCCGGTGAGTTCGTCGCGCATCGCCAACCGCGAGAGTTGCCTTCGATGGCGCGCACCGAAGGCCAGCACCACCAGCGCGCCCAGCAACAGCAGGCAGGCCGCGCATAGCGCAATCCACAAGGCGCGTTGCCCGGCTTCGCGGGCTTGCAACGCCAGTTGCGCGGTCTCGCTGCGGCGGCGCAGCTCGGCGGTTTCCGCGCCACGGCGTGCATCTTCGTAACGCGCCTGCAGGCGCAGCATCACGGTATCGCGCTGGCGATCCAGGCTCTGCGCGCGCAGCGTGTTGGCGCGCTGCAGTTCCTGGTAGGCCTCGGCATGCCGCCCCTCCGCTGCCAGTGCCTGCGCAATGGCATCGAGCAGTCGCGCGCGCCGCACCAACGGCAGATTGGGGTCGTCCGCTGCCCGGGCCGCGATGATCTCCATGCCGAGGCTGCCGGACTTGAGCGCGGTCAATGCCTGCAACAACACCGCATGGCAGGCGGCCACGCGGCCGACATTGCCCTGGCGTTGCATCAACGGCAGCGCCTCGCGCGCCATTGCCAGTGCTGCAGCGGCATCGCCGGCGTCGATCAGCACCTCGCTGGCGCTAGTCAATGCCGCGGCCACGCCGGCCTGATCGCCCAGCTCGCGGCTGAGCGCCAGCGCGCGCCTGAAATGCAGCAGCGACGCGTCCGGCTGCTGCGCTGCCAGCGAGGTGCCGTATTCGTATTCGATCAGGCTGCGCTGGAAGCGTGCCGGCTGGCCGCGCAGGCGCGCCAGGGCGCGCAGCAGATAGTCTTCGGCGTCGTTGTCTTCTGCCGAACGACCACCCACGCGGCTGGCCAGCGAGCCGAGCTGGGTCAGGGCATCCAGCTCCAGGCTCAAGCTGTGTTCGCGCACTGCGCACTGGTAACTGGCCTGCGCCGCGTTCCAGGCCTCGTCGCTGCTGCCGGAGGCGAGCATGCTCCACATGTCGACCGCTTCGATCTCGCACAGCAGATCGTTGCGCCCCAGCGCGCGCGCCTGCTGACGCAGCGCTTCCAGCCGCGCCAGCATGCCGCGGTTGGGGCTCTCGCGCACATCGCTGAGCGCCTGCACGATCGCCAGCCACAGCTGCGCCTGCGCCGCGTTGCCGCGCACCCGTTCCAGCATCGCATGCGCCTGGGCCAGGACTGTCTGGCGGCGCTCGGTCTCTTCCAGCGAAATCAGCACCCGCGCCTGCGCCAGCAAGGCCCAGAACTGCGCATCGGCGTCGCCATCGCTGCGGGCACGCTCGAACGCGGCCTGGGCGGCCTGCAGGGCGGCCCTGGGGTCGTCGATCGCGGCGGTCTCGATGCTCTTCCACGGCTGCGGCTGCGCCCACAGCATCGCGCTGAACAGCATTGCAGCCATCCCCACGGCCATGCGCCGCCAGCGTGGCGTCGCACTGCTCATCGACACCTCACGGCGACGATGAGCCACACCGCATGGCTGCCGTGCACAGCAAGCGCCGCCCGGCCCGCATCGGGTTTGCTGGCTGCTGCGGCACTCGAGCTCTCCCATGGTTGGCTGGCAGTGGAATCGGGGCGATGTCGGCGTCTGACTGACGCCACTTCGATGCAAAAACACGCGGTCATGATGACCGGCGAACACGGCAGGTCATGTGATCGCCACGCTATGCGTCAAGATCGATAGCGGCCTGCATGCAGCGGGCTTGAATCGGCCTGCAGATCGCATGACCGCGGCCTGCGGCCGTGCTCCTTGGCAAGCGCTGCGCCCCGGCGGGCGACCCGCGCCGTCGCGGCTGCTGCACATCGCCGCATGCAACCACCCCGCGACAGCCACGTAAACTGCGACACGGCACCTGCCGCCGCCCCCTGGATCCTGGAGACGCCGTGACATCCCGCCTGCCCCGCCTGCTCACGCTGCTCGCCGTCGCCTTGCTGTCGGCCTGCGCCACCCAGGCGCCGCGTGCGCCACAGCGCTCCCCGGACGCGGTCAAGGCCGACATCGCGCGGCGCCTGCCGGCCACGCTGGGCGATCGCAACGGCTGGGCCGACGATGTCTACGTGGCGCTGTCCTCGCAGGGGCTGGACACCAGCGCCGAGCACATCTGCGCGGTGCTGGCGGTGACCGAGCAGGAGTCGACCTACCAGGCCAACCCGGTGGTACCCAATCTCGGCAAGATTTCGCGTGCCGAGATCGACCGCCGCGCCAGCGCGCATCACATCCCCGGCTTCATGGTCGATGCCGCCCTGCGCATCGACTCGCCCGACGGCCGCAGCTATGCCACGCGCATCGCGAGCGCGCGCACCGAGCAGGAGCTGAGCCGCATCTTCGAAGACTTCACCGGCAGCGTGCCGCTGGGCGCGCGTTTGTTCGACGGGCTCAACCCGGTGCATACCGCCGGGCCGATGCAGGTCAGCATCGCGTTTGCCGAGCAGCATGCCGAGCGCTACCCGTATCCGCCCGGCGACTCGATCCGCCACGAGGTGTTCAGCCGTCGCGGCGGGCTGTGGTTCGGCACCAGGCACCTGCTCGGGTACCCGGCCAGTTACGACGCCCTGCTGTACCGCTTTGCCGACTTCAATGCCGGCTGGTACGCCAGCCGCAATGCCGCCTTCCAGGCGGCGCTGAGCAGGGCCAGCGGCATCGCGCTGACCCTGGACGGCGACCTGCTGACACCGGGTGCCAGCCTGGATGCGCCCGGCGGCACCGAACGCGCCGCACGCGCCCTGGGCAGCCAGCTGGCGATGAGCGACCGGCAGCTACGCCGCGCCCTGGAAGCCGGCAACTCTGCCGATTTCGAAGACACCGCGCTGTATCGCCAGGTCTTCGCGCTGGCCGAGCGCAGTGCCGGCAAGCCGCTGCCGCGCGCGGTGCTGCCCGGCATCACGCTGGAAAGCCCCAAGATCACCCGCACCCTCACCACCGCCTGGTTCGCGCAACGCGTGAACGAGCGCTGGAAGCGCTGCATGGGCAAGTAAGCGACTGGCTTGCCGCGCTGCGAGCACTGCCTGCGCTGCGCACCGCCATCTCATTCCCCGCTCAGGCGACTGGTCAACACATCGCCGACAACAGGGCCATGTTCCACCTTGCCATCGCTGCCGCGTTGATAGTTGATGCCGACCCGACACGCGGCAG
Organism: Xanthomonas sp. LMG 8993; assembly: GCF_009835065.2. Taxonomy (NCBI): domain Bacteria; kingdom Pseudomonadati; phylum Pseudomonadota; class Gammaproteobacteria; order Lysobacterales; family Lysobacteraceae; genus Xanthomonas; species Xanthomonas sp. LMG 8993. The sequence goes on from NZ_QVIF02000003.1 coordinate 534,125, forward strand.
GGTGCATCTCCCAGACCCAGCCATACAGGGCGCGCCCGGTGTCTGGCGGCGAGCGCAGCGGCATGTTCATGCGCAGCCCATCGTCCTGGCCTCGGTCCAATGTGCACATGACGGTGCCGGCGCCGTCGTCTTCAGCATCCGGGTCGACGTCGTCCACATGGGTGATGGTGGCGATGATCGCTTCGGCAGTCACCCGTTGCTGTAACGCGCGTGGAAGATCGGCAAGCGGGGGCGCAGCGCGTCCACCGGAGGGCTCCTCGACAAATGCATCGCCCAACCCCACCTTGCGAAAGTAGTACTCGCTGCGGCCCAGCGTTTTCGAGCCATCCATGGCCGTTGCCATGTCTGCCAGCTCGTCGGCGCGCAGCAGAAACATGTCGGTACCCGAGCGCATGACCACCAGCTGCGCATCGTTGGCATCGCTACCACTGGAGTCGCTGCGCAACCGAATATCGAGCGTCACCTGTTCGTCGCCAATCTCGGTCTGCGTCACCGCATAGCGGCCCGCATACGCACGCACATCGGTGCGTGCAAGGCTGCGATGATCGATTTTCCAAAACAGCAGGCGATACTGGCCGTTGGGCTCGAGCGCCAGCATGCGATGCCAATCGATATACGACGAAAGGTACACGCCGTGCAGGTCGTTGCCGGACTGTGGCGCGTTGAAGAGGCCCTCGAACATGGAGCGCTGCGCTGCGGGTAGCGCCTCACCATTGGTCGTCGCTGCATCGGCAACGGTTGCAGGGCCGTCGACAGCATCGCGAAGCCGGGTGTGCAGCGCCAACGCATCGACCTTGTTGACCCGCAACATCTGCATCGAAAACATCATCTGATCAATCTCGTAGACCTCGCCCGCCGCGAGCGGCCCGCACTCTTTGCGTGCGGCGGCAAGCAGGGCTGGTGGGATCAGGGAGTCGCAGAATTCCGCCTCGCACAGGGACTGGTTGAAGAAGTCGTCCAGGCTCCAGCTCAGGTCAGCGGCGTCTTTGGAGACCGGGTCCAGGTAGACCACGTCTTCGTCGGTGGCGGTCAGCTTGCGGTAGTACAGCAGCGCGCCGAAGGGGGTGAGCGCGATCGGAATACGCCGCGCCGCATCGGGTGGCGAGACGATCCAGCGATCCAGCACCGGTTGCCATTGCCGGGGGTCGATCAGCGCAAGTTGCATGTCGCCATAGTGCCCCAGTCCTTTTTGGCGCCAGAGTTCAAGCAGGCTGGCAGGCAGCACCGGCGCATAGGCGGCAATCAGGTCCGCCGGGGCAGGCTGCGTCTTGCGCGGCGGGTGTGCCTTGATAAAGGGGGACAGTGCCAAGCGGCGGAACCATGACATCAGACGGCCTCCAGTCAACGTTGCGTGCGTGCAGTAAACCCAAATCGTGCCGCATGGCCCTGTGTGGACGCCGAGAAGCGGAGTTCATACCGGGACATTCCCGCAGTCAGTGGCTGGCCGATCACCGGCGTGCGTGCGGTCCACGGGTGTGATCTCCCTCGATGGGCATCGCGCTCGACCAACCCCATCGGTCACGCTGTGGCGGTGCCGGACCGGGCGATGCGCTCGGCAACCGCTCCACCACAGGCCCGCCCCGCGTCGGCCGCCGAAACGCGTGCGGTCCGCCCCGGTCGACAATGGCGCGAGCACGACTTCTGGCAGAGGCACCCGGCCCTCATGGCCGGTAGCATCGGACGGTCGCGCCGACCGCGTTGCGCGCTCCTTTCGTCCCGGAGAGTCTTTCATGCCCACCCCGTTGCCGTTGCGGCAGCTGTTCGCCGCCATCGCCCTGGTCACCCTGCCGGCACTCGCCAGCGCACAGACGCCTGCCGTGACCGAGGCCGACTACGCCCGCGCCGAGCGTCTCACCAGCTATCTGGCGCAACCGCTGGTCGATCACCAGGCCACCCGCATCGACTGGCTGGACGCCACCCACGTGGTCTATGTCGATCACGATGCCAAGGGCAACCAACTGTTGCAGCTGGACACCGCCACCGGCAAGAGCGCGCCGATCTTCAAGCAGTCCGCGTTGGTCGCCTCGCTCAATACGCTGCTCAAGACCGGCGACAAGCCGCTCAAGGCCGACACCTTCGCCCCAGCGGTCAAGCGCACCGCCGATGGCCGCTACCGCCTCAACGTGCGCGACACTGCCGTGGTCTGCGATGCGCGTGCGCGCTGCAGCAAGCTGTACGCAAAGGACAAGGCCGAGCCGGGCGTGCTGTCGCCGGACAAGCGCAGCGAAGCCTTCATCCGCAACTGGAACCTGTGGGTGCGCGATCTCGCCAGCGGCCAGGAGACCCAGCTCACCCGCGACGGTGTGGAAAACTTCGGCTATGCCACCGACAACGCCGGCTGGCAGCACAGCGACAACGCCATCGTTGCGTGGTCGCCGGACTCACGCAAGATCGCCACTTTCCAGCAGGACCAGCGCAAGACCGGCGACATGTACCTGGTCAGCACCAAGCTCGGGCATCCGGAACTGCAGTCGTGGAAATACCCGCTGGCCGGCGACAAGGACGTGACCATGATCGAGCGCGTGGTCATCGACGTGCCCACGCGCAGCGTGCTGCGGCTGAAACTGCCGCCCGACCAGCACCGCTCCACCCTGTGCGATGACGTCAGCTGCTCGCCGGGCCTGTGGGACGATGTGAAGTGGGCGCCGGACGGCAAGACGCTGGCCTTCGTGTCCACTTCGCGCTTCCACAAGCAGGCCTGGTTGCGCATTGCCGATGTCACCACCGGCGACGTGCGCACCGCCTTCGACGAAACCGCCAAGACCTATTACGAAAGCGGCCAGGTCGCCGCCAACTGGGCGTACCTGCCCGGCAGCAACGAGGCGGTGTGGTTTTCCGAGCGCAGCGATTGGGGCCAGCTGTATCTCTACGACCTGGCCACCGGCAAGCCCAAGCGCGCGATCACCACCGGCGAGGGCAACGTCACCGAACTGCTGCGCGTGGACCCGGTGACGCGCACCGCGTGGTTTGTCGGCGTCGGCCGCAGCCCGGGCGTGGACCCGTATTACCAGCAGCTGTGGAAGGTGAGCCTGGACGGTGGTGAGCCGGTGCTGCTCACGCCAGAAGTCGCCGATCACAGCATTGCGCTGGCACCCGATGGCGCCCGCTTTGTCGATACCTACTCCACCTCGGTCACGCCGCCGGTCACGCTGCTGCGCGATGCCGGCGACGGACGCACGGTCAGCACGATCGCCACTGCCGACATCAGCCGCCTCAAGGCCGCCGGCTGGGTGCCGCCGGAGCCGATCACGGTCAAGGCGCGCGATGGCAAGACCACGCTGTACGGCCTGATGTTCAAGCCCAGCAACTTCGACCCGGCGCGCAAGTACCCGATCATCGATTACGTCTATCCTGGCCCGCAGACCGGTTCGGTCCGCGGCCGCAGTTTCCTTGCCGGCCATGGCGACAATCAATCGCTGGCGGAGCTGGGTTTCATCGTGGTCGCCATCGACGGCATGGGCACACCGTGGCGCTCCAAGACCTTCCACGACACCTGGTACGCCAACATGGGCGACAACACCCTGCCCGACCAGGTGGCCGGCCTGAAGGAACTCGGCCAGCGCTATCCGTGGATCGACCTGGGCCGCGTCGGTATCTGGGGCCACTCCGGCGGCGGCAATGCATCCACCGCCGCGATGCTGCGCTACCCGGACTTCTTCAAAGTGGCCTGGTCGGAAAGCGGCAACCACGACAACCGCGGCTACGAGGACGACTGGGCCGAGAAGTATCACGGCGAGCACATCGTCAACAAGGACGGCAGCTCCAACTACGACGACCAGGCCAACGCCACCCACGCCAGCAAACTCAAGGGCAAGCTGATGCTGGTGCACGGCACCCTGGACGACAACGTGCCGCCGTATCTCACCCTGCTGGTGGCCGATGCCCTGATCAAGGCCAACAAGACCTTCGACATGCTGATGCTGCCCAATGCCAAGCACGGCTATGGCGAGCTCACCCCGTATGTCAGCCGCCGCCGCTGGGACTACTTCGTGCAACACCTGCTCGGTGCCACGCCACCGGCCGACTACCAGATGAAACCGATGCCCAAGAACTGAGCGCACGCACGCATGGCAGCCGGCGACCTGAAGGCCCCTGCCACGTAGGAGCGGCCCCGGCCGCGACACTCACCGATCGCTGCGCAGCTTGGCCGCACGTTCCATCCGGACAACGCCGGATGGAACCACCACCCACCTACTTCGCCGTACTGCCACCCAACTGCGTGCTCAGGAACGCCAGCAAGCGGGTGTAGTATTCGCGACGATGCGGCTCGGTGTAGAAGCCGTGGCCTTCATTGGGGAAATACAGCGCCTCCACCGGCACGCCGGCGCCTTTCAGTGCGCGCTCCATGCGCTTGGTGTGTTCGATCGGCGCACGCTCGTCCTTGCCGCCTGCCGCCAGAAACACCGGCACCTTGATCTGCCTGGCCAGCATCACCGGCGAGCGTGCCGCCAGGGTGTCGCGGGCGCCCAGCCAGTCGCCGGTCCAGTTCTTGGCCCAGCGCGCGTAGCGCGCGGTGTCGCGCGCCATCATGTCCAGATCGTAGACGCCGACATAGCCGGCGGCGCAGCGATACAGGGTCGGCTCCTTCGCAACGCCCATCAGCGCAGCATAGCCACCGTAACTGGCGCCGTAGAGACAGATGCGCGAGGCATCGGCCACGCCTTGCGCGATCGCCCAGCGGGTGGCGTCGGTGAGATCGTCCTGCATGCGCCCGCCCCACTCCCTGGCGCCGGCCTGGGTGAAGGCACGCCCGTAATTGGCCGAACCGCGGTAATTGACGCGCAGCACCGCGTAGCCCGCGGCGGCCAGCAGCTGCGCCTCGTCATCGAACTCCCATTTGTCGAAGACATCGAACGGCCCGCCGTGCGGCATCACGATCAACGGCAGCGGCGTGCCAGCCTCGGCATGCAGCGGCTGGGTCAGATAGCCGTGCAACTGCAGGCCATCGCGCGCCTGGAAACTTACCTGCCTGCTCGCCGGGACGGCATCGGGCGGGAACCACTCGCGGCGGCTGAACACGCGGTCGGCATGCTTGCTGACCGTATCGAACAGGTAATAGTCGCCGTTATTGCGATCGCTCCACACATACACCAGCACCAGACGACGGTCGCGGGTGGCCGAGGTGATGTAGACCGCGTTGCCGTCGAAGGCTTTTTCCAGGCTGCGATAGAGCCTGGCCGTCGGTGACTTCTCGTCGAAGAAGCGGTTGCGCACCCGGTCGCTCATGTAGGACGCGCCGATCGGCGTGGTGCCGTCCAGATCGCGCAGGATCCGGTAGGGGTCGACGGTGTCGTCGTGCAACAACGGCGTGGATTTGCCGCTGGCCGGGTCCCATCCCACCAGCACATCGGTGCCGCTCGCCTGTTCCACCTGCAGATAGGCCTGGCTGCCATCGGCCGCAAAACCGAGCGGAAATTCGCGATGCCCGCTGCTGGCGGCATCATTGACCAACCGCCACGGTGCGGCATCGTCGTCGCGGTAATACAGCTTGCTGACGTTGCTCACGTCGGCGCCGTTGGCGAAGCGGATGCGTCCCTGCTGATCGGTCACGAAGTTTGCGCGCCGCACCGGCGAGGTCGCCACGGTACTGCGCCGGCCGGTCTGGATGTCCAGCTTGTCGATGCGGATGTTCGGGTCGCCGACGAACGGGATCGTCGACACCAGGATGTTGCGCGGATCGCCCGGCAAGGTATCGAGCATGAACGTGCCTGGCTCCAGGTCCATCTTCAACTGCACGCCGTTGATATCCGGATTGGTGCCATAGGGGCTGGCCAACAGGCGGCCATTCTTGCCATCGGCGTCGATGGCATGCAGCTGGCCGATCGCCATCGGCTCGTCGCGCGACCCCAGCCGCTGCGCCATCGACACCACGATGCGGTCATCGCTGGCCCACCAGAAATCGTCCACCACGCTATTGGCGCCACCGGTGACTTTCGCGGTGGCCACCTTGTCCTGCCGCCGTACGATGCCCAGTACGGTGCGATCTTCCAACGGCATGGTGAGCGCGAAATACTCACCCGTCGGCGAGATCTTGATCCGCTCGAACTGGTCGCTTTTGAGATAGGGCGTCAGATCCAGCGGTTGCGACGGCGTCTGCGCGCGAGCCGGCACTGTGATGGTCATTGCCACTGCCAGCGCGGCAGTCGCCACCCTCATCCAATAATGCATTGCGACACTCCGCCTCTTCCTTGGTCCGCCTATGGTGGCAAAGGCGGTTTGTGGAGTCCATCGTCTGGCGCGGTGCCATGCAAAGCACGCGGCATCAATGCTGCCTGGCCTGCGCCGACATGCTCAGGTACCGGCGCGTGCGCGCGGGCCCAACAGACCGATACGCCGGAACCACATTTCCAGCGGCACCGTCACCAGCGGCGGCAACGCGGCCAGCAGGCTCAGCGCCCACGCCCACCACGGCCAGCGCAGGCGCAGCGCGGCAAGCACGCTGACCGCCACATAGAACAGGAAGGCCGCGCCATGCAGGCGCCCGAACAGCCACACCACAAGCTCGGTGGTGTGCGTGCCGTACTTGAGCAACATGCCGAGCAACAACCCGGCCCAGGTCAGCCCCTCGATAAAGGCGGCCACCGCAAACAGCCGGCCGATCGGCGACAACGCAGAAGAAGCACGCATGCAACACTCCAGACGGACAGGGATTGCCGCGACGCGATGGCGGCGGCGACGCCCGCTGGCAGTTGCATTCTACAGAGCGCATCGCGCATCGGCAGCCGGCCCGCGTTCCTGGCGATAATGGTGGCCCTTGCACCATCTGCCGGCCTCCCATGCGCACCCTCTTCTTGCTCGCCGTGCTTGCACTGGCACTGCTGCCCACCACCTCCATCGCCGTACAGCTGCAGGACGGCGACTTGCTGTTCGTCACCGCCGCCCGCACCGGCCTGAGCGGTGCCATCGACGATGCCACCGCCAGGCAGGATGCCCCCAGCTTCGATCATGTGGCACTGCTCGCCCATGACGCTACCGGACAGGTGCTGCTGCACGCAGACGAACAAGGCTCGCGGCAGCAGCCGCTGCAGGCATTCGTCGAAGAAGCCAACGCCAAGCATCGGCAGATCCATGTGTACCGGCTGACGGAAGAACAGCGCAATGCGATCCCCGGCGCCATCGCACAGGCACGGCGCATGCTCGGCAAGCCTTACAACCAGACCTACGTGCAGGACGACAACAGCTACTACTGCTCGGACTTCATCGAACGCGCGTTTCGCGCCCAACACGTGTTCGTCCTGCAACCGATGAACTTCAAGAACCTGCAGACCGGCAAGATCTCGCAGTACTGGACCGACTTTTACCGCAGCAAGGGCATGGACGTGCCGCAAGGCCTGCCCGGCACCAACCCGAACGATATGGCGGCTGCTCCCGTGCTGGCGTATGTCGGCCGTTTGAATTGATGCGCGGGAATGCCGCGCGTGGTCAGGAGAGAACGTTGAACAAGGCATTGCCGGCAGGGCTGCTCGCCTTGTCACTGGTTGGCTGCATCAATGCACCACCCGCACCGCAGGAAAAGGCGGCTGTGCCGCAGCAAGCACCGGCACCTGCCAAAGCGGCCATGGCGACCGCGCTAGCTGGGCAACGCGGCGAAGGCCAGCCGTACGAGATTGTCGACAGCCAGGTTTGGGATGTCCCGGATCCGGCATCAGGCCGCCGCTATCAGGTCGTTGTCGGCTTGCCGGCCGGCTACGCCGACCACCCGGAGCGTCGCTATCCGGTTCTTTACGTCACCGATAGCGACTATGCGTTCCCGGTGGTGCGGCAGATCGCGCGCCGCTTGAACGGCGACGGGCCGGCGATCGAGGACTTCATCCTGGTCGGGCTGTCCTACGCGGTGGGCGACGAGCCAATGCCCAGCCGGCGGCGCGATTACACCCCGACACTGGAAAATGGCGGCACCGCACCGCCCAATGCAACCCACGGTGGCAGTACGGCCTACGCGTCCTACCTGCGCCAGCAGGTGCTGCCCTTCATTGCCGGCCGCTACCGAACCGACGAAGGCAAGCGCCTGTTTCTCGGGCATTCCTACGGTGGCCTGCTCGGCACCCAGATCCTGTTGAGCACACCGCAGATGTTTTCCGGCTATCTGCTTGGCAGCCCCTCGTATTGGTACGGCGAGCACGCCACGGCCGCGCAGGAAAAGCGCTTCGCTGCGGTACACACCGATGCGCCGGCACGGGTCTACATGTATGTCGGCGAATACGAGCAGGTGCGCTACAACAAGCAGTACGACATGGTGATCGATGCCAGGAACCTGGTGCAGACGCTGCGCGCGAGACAGTATCCGTCGCTGCAGCTGGAGCTGGAGGTGCTCAACGACGAAGATCACCTGAGTGTCGCACCGCGCGGCATCACCCATGGGCTGAAGTTCCTGTTGAGCACCAAGGCTCCCTGAGTTCAATGCCGCGCGCCGGGTTGCGCGGCGCAAGCCGATACATTCCCGGCAGCGCATCGCAAGCGCATCCAGTGCCGTGCGGGCGCCGCCAATGCACGGCATGCACAAGCTCTTGCCAACGCCCATACATGCGCCGGCCTAGTGTGTGCACATCCATACAGCGTGCCGCACGCAGTGCATTCCGCCTGCGATTGTTGAGCACACGCAGAGGTGTACATGGCTTTGATTCATTCCATCCTGATGGGCGCCGTCGCCGGCATGCGCTCGATGACGCCGCTGGCAGCGGTGACCAATGCTGCGCGTACCGGCAAGCTTCCTGCCGACAACGGCGCACCGCCGCTGCTAGCCAATCCGCTGGCGTCGGCCGGCATGCTCGCGCTTGCCGGCGGCGAGCTGGCGGGCGACAAGATGAAAACCGCGCCCGACCGCATCGTGCTGCCCGGCATGATCGCGCGCATCGCCACCGGCGTGATCGTCGGCGCGGCCCTGGCTCCGCGCCACCAGCGCGGCGTCGCCGCACTGCTGGGCGCGTCCACCGCAGTGGCGGCCGCCTATCTCACCTTCAACCTGCGCATGCGTGCGATCGACCGCTACGGCCAGACCAGCACCGGCGTGGTCGAAGACGCGATCACGGTGGGCGCAGCGACGTTGATCATGCGCGACGCGGCCAAGCACTAGCGACGTCACTCACCTAAGCCTGTCGCGCGCTGCAACCACAGGGCGCGCTATGGCGACGGTGGAATGGCCGTCGCCATAGCGAACCGATGACTCGGTGCGCGTTCGCGCTGCGGCAGTTGCAGCAGCGCAAGTCTCACAGCCTACGCAGGCCGGTAGACCGCGCACAGCTTGTTGCCGTCCGGGTCGCGCACGTAGGCCAGCCAGACCGGCCCCATGCGGCTCTCACGCACGCCCGGTGGATCTTCGATGGACATGCCACCTGCCGCCACCGCAGCGTCGTGGAAGGCCTGCACCTGCTCGGGCGAGCCGCAGCTGAAGCCCACGGTGGTGCCGTTGCCGCTGGTCGCGGGCGCATCGTTGATCGGCTCGCTGACAACGAACGTACTGCCGGCGTGGCGATAGAACAGGCGCATATGGCCCGAGTTGGCAGGATTGACCAGCGGTTCGGCGGCCCCCAGGACGCCGCCGAGCACCGCATCGTAGAACTGCCTGGATCGCGCGATATCGTTCGATCCCACCATCACATGATTCAGCACGCATCACTCCTGTTCGTATCGAAGGCGCACAGCTTAGGGCAGCACGTGGATATCCGGCAGCATTCGGCGAACAGCTGCATCAGCCGCCACGCCCGTGCGGCGCCTGCAGATCCAGCACCGGCCCCAGCGGCACGATGCCGGTGGGATTGATCATGTCGTGACTCTGGTAGTAATGATGCTTGATGTGCTGGAAATTCACCGTGTCTGCGATACCCGGCATCTGATACAGCTCACGCAGGTAGCCGGACAACTGCGGATAATCGGCAATGCGCCGCAGGTTGCATTTGAAATGGCCGACATACACCGCGTCGAAACGCACCAGCGTGGTGAACAGGCGCCAGTCCGCTTCGGTGAGCCGGTCGCCGCACAGGTAGCGCTGCTGGCCCAGGCGCGCATCGAGCCAATCCAGGCTCTCGAATAGCGGCACCACCGCCTCTTCGTACGCAGCCTGCGTGGTGGCAAAGCCTGCCTTGTACACGCCATTGTTGACGGTGTCGTACACACGCGCATTGATCGCATCGATCTGCTCGCGCAGCGGCGCCGGATAGAAATCGCCGGGCGCAGCGCCGACCGCGTCGAAGGCGCTATTGAACATGCGGATGATGTCGGCCGACTCGTTGCTGACCACCGTGTTGCGCTCGCGATCCCACAACACCGGCACGGTCACGCGCCCGGAATACTGCGGATCCGCCTTCAGATAGACCTCGTACAGATGCTGCGCCTGGTGGAGCGCATCGCCCACCACGCCCGGCCCTGGCGCAAACGTCCAGCCCTGCTTGCCCATCAGCCAGTGCACCACCGACACGTCGACCATCGACTCCAGACCTTTCAGGCGCCGGAAGATCAGCGTGCGATGCGCCCACGGGCAGGCCAGCGACACGTACAGGTGATAGCGCCCGGGAGCGGCCTGAAAGCCACCGTCCCCATGCGGGCCGGGGCTGCCATCGCGCGTCACCCAATTGCGGAACTGCGACTGCGAGCGCTCGAAACGCCCACCGCTCTTGTCGGTGTCGTACCAACTGTCCTGCCACTTGCCATCGACCAACAGGCCCATGCTGCCTTCTCCGCTACCACAATAGGCCGCAACCCTAGCCCAGCCGGTCTGGAGAGTGCGTGAGCGACCGTGGTGGCGTGAGCGGACGCGAGCAGCCAGCAGCGTTTGCAGACCGAAGACCCACCGCTGCAAGGCAACAGGAGCGCCGCGTTGCCGTCGGCCGGCAGCGCACGCTACCTGGCAATCACCGACGTGCCGGAAGGCACCATGTAGCAGGCCTGCGCCTTCTTGCAGGCATCGGCATTGAGCTCGGCGATCTGGCTGGCCAGGTACTGCTCGGGCGTCAGGCCCATGCGGTTGCGGTATGCATTGTCGGCATCGGCCTTGGCGACCTGTTCCTGCTCGCGTTGCCGCTCTGCGGTCGTCGCCTCGACCAGCGTCTTGACACGCTGTTGCTGCGCAGCGGTGAGGTTCATCTGCTGCAACACGTCCGGATTGGGGCGCGCGCGTCCGAGCGTGATGTTCTGGATCTGGATCGGCAAGCCTTGTTGCTTGACCAGCGCACTGACGTTCTGGGTGACCGAATCGTCGATCTTCCTGGCGGTATCCGGGTCGCTCATCATCTTGGTCATGTCGTAGCGCTTGACCTGATCGCGCACGATGGACGCGTACTGGCTGGCGACATTGTTCTTGAACCAGTCCTGCCCAAACCCGGACAGCAGCAAGGCCGGGGCGGTGATCCGGTACTGGATCTGGGTCGAGAAGTCCAACAGGATATTGTCGCTGGAGGAGAAATCGTCGAAGGCCACCTGCACGGTTTGCGGGGTGACATCCACATACGACGCAGAGGTGGTCAACCAAGTGTACGTGCGCCCGGGATCACGCACATCGTCCAGGCGGATGCCCCCCTTGCCAAAGAACAGCGGTTTATCCACCAGCACGGCCTGTTGTCCCGGATCAGGCGAGACCACCGTACACGCACAGAGCAAGCCGGCCAGCCCGAAAGCCAGCATGGAATTCTTCATCAATGTCCCCTTGAATGGACGGGCGTGAGGCCCCTCCGGTATGGGGAAAGATTATCCAATCCGGGATGCGATCGCACCCCGGCCTCCCGCATGACGGGCGGCAACACGTCGCTGCATGCAAGCGCGTGCACGCAGGCCTTCCAGCCGCGTGCTGAGAGCTGAACCTGGCGCACGCCCTGCGCGGCGATTGGATGCATCCCCGGCAGCGACGCCCGCACTGCCGCAGCCCATCCAGCCCTGTCATTGGCGCGCGCACCCAAGGATCGGCGAAAATAGCTGCGGTCCGGACGCTCCGGCCTGCGGCGGCAGCGGTCCAGGCCAGCGTGGCCGCTGGCCGCCATCCATCGCGTCCACCGCGCCGCCCGCTGCATGCGCTCCGCCTTCTGTCGCTCTTTTCCGGATCCATCTTGAACACCAACGTCCCACCCCCGCCCGCCGACGACCTGCCCCTGACCGACCGCCTGCGCGCGGCGCTGGACCTGCTGGAGGCCATCGAGGCCGACCGCAGCGTGCTCGACACGCTGCCCGAGGCCGACCGCGTGCGGCTGCACCAGGTGGTGGCCAGGGTCTATCACCCCGAGCCCAAGGCGCGGCGGCAGCTGCTCAAGCAGCGCGAGCGCGAGCGGCACCAGGAGAAGGTGCGCAAGGCCGAAGCGCTGCTCGAGCAGCGCGGCATCCGCGCGCTGCGGCGCAAACCGGTGTTCAGCACGCCCAACTTCTTCCCGCCGCATGCCGCCGGCCTGCACGACGCGCACAACGGCCAGAACGCCACTGCCGCACCGGAGCCCACGCATTCGCCGGAACTGCGCCACTGCTACGTCTGCAAGCAGAAGTTCACCCAGCTGCATCATTTCTACGACCAGATGTGCCCGGCCTGCGCCGAGCTGAACTACTTCAAGCGCACCGAAACCGCCGACCTGCGCGGACGCGTGGCGCTGCTGACCGGCGGACGGGTCAAGATCGGCTATCAGGCCGGTTTGAAGCTGCTGCGCGCCGGCGCGGAACTGATCGTCACCACGCGGTTTCCGCGCGATTCGGCTGCGCGCTATGCGCAGGAGCCGGACTTCAGCGAATGGGGCCATCGCCTGCAGGTGTTCGGCCTGGATCTGCGCCACACCCCCAGCGTAGAAGCGTTCTGCAGCCAGCTGCTGGCCACCCGCGACCGGCTGGACTTCATCATCAACAACGCCTGCCAGACGGTGCGCCGCCCGCCGCAGTTCTACGCGCACATGATGGCCGGCGAGACCGCCGCGCTGCACGAGTTGCCGGAAACCGTACGCAACCTGGTCGGCCATTACGAAGGCCTGCGCACGCCCGAACTGCTGCGCGATGCCTCGGCAATGGCGCTGCCGGCGGTGCATGGCCGCGGCCTGGACGGCGCCGACGGTCTCACCCGCGCCGCCGAGCTGTCGCAGGTGGCGTTGCTGGACGACGAACTGGTCGGCCAGCAGCACCTGTTCCCGGATGGACGCCTGGATCAGGACCTGCAGCAGGTGGATTTGCGCGGGCGCAACTCCTGGCGCCTGCTGATGGACGAAGTGCCCTCGGTGGAACTGCTGGAAACCCAGCTGGTCAACGCCATCGCGCCCTTCATCATCAACGCGCGGCTGAAGCCGCTGATGCTGCGCACGCCCGAGCGCGACAAGCACATCGTCAACGTCTCGGCGATGGAAGGGCAGTTCTACCGCAACTTCAAGACCACCCGGCATCCGCATACCAACATGGCCAAGGCCGCGTTGAACATGATGACGCGCACCTCGGCGGCCGATTACCAGAACGACGGCATCCACATGAACAGCGTCGACACCGGCTGGGTCACCGACGAGGATCCGGCGGACATCGCCGCGCTCAAGGTCCAGCAGGAACGCTTCCATCCGCCCCTGGACATCGTCGACGGCGCCGCGCGCATCGTCGACCCCATCATCCACGGCGCCAACACCGGCGAGCATGTGTGGGGGCAGTTCCTCAAGGACTATGCGCCGACGGATTGGTAAGAGCTCTCAATCGGCAGGTGCCTGCACCGGCGCCTGCTGCAAATGTTGCCGCCATGTGCATAACGGCCGAGCTCCCTTGTCGCCCCATTGACTGCACCGCCGCTAGCGTCACGGTCAACCAACCGAGACGCCCACATGACAGAGCACGGCAAGCCCAACCCGATCATCGACACCCTCTCCAACGTCATCGGCGCCATCCGTGCCGATGACGACATGCACGACCTGGCCCAGGCCCACGATGCGCTCGAACCCAAGGCCATCGAGAAGCTGACGCCGGCCGAAGCCCGGCAGCAGCCGACCATTGCCGATGCGGTCAAGAAGCTCCTGCACGACCAGGGCAGGTCCGCCGACCCGGAGGCGCTGGTGCCCGGCGTCAAGCGCACCTCCCACACGCTGGAAACGCCCGCCGGCAATCTCCCGGCCTTCGTCTACACCCCACAGGGGGGCACCGCACTGCCGGTCATCGTCTATTTCCACGGCGGTGGCTGGGTGATCGCCAATGCCGAGGTCTATGACGGCGGCGCGCGCGGGCTCGCCAAGGAGACCGGCGCCATCGTGGTTTCGGTCGACTATCGCCAGGCACCCGAGCACAAGTTCCCCGCCGCCTGGGACGACGCGCTCGCCGCCTACGAATGGGTGCTGGCAAACGCGGCAAGCATCGGCGGCAACCCGCAGCGCGTCGCCCTTGCAGGCGAGAGCGCCGGCGGCAACCTCGCCATCGCCACGGCAGTAGCCGCGCGCGACAAGGGGCTGCCGGCACCGACGCATATCCTGGCGGTCTACCCGGTCGGGCAGACCGGCAGTCTGCACACCGAGTCCTACATCGAAAACGCCATCGCCAAGCCCCTGAACAAGGCCATGATCGAATGGTTCGTGGGGCACCTGATCCGCGGCGACGCCGACAAGTCGGATACGCGTCTGGACCTGGTCAACGCCAACCTGCGCGGCCTGGCACCGGTGACGATCATCAACGCCACCATCGACCCGCTGCGCAGCGATGGCGCCAAGCTGGAAGATGCGCTGAAGGACGCCAACGTACCGGTCGAGCGTGAGGTCTACACCGGCGTGACGCACGAGTTCTTCGGTTGCGCCGCAGTCGTTGCCAAGGCGAAGGCCGCACAGGAGTACGCAGGCAAGCGGCTGCGCGAGTCGTTCCGCTAACCAAGGCACAGCGTCTGGCACGACGGGAGTGCCACGCAATGGCAGGAACAGATAACTTCCACACGAGGGCCGCCCTGGCATACCAGGCGGCCTTTTTTTAAATACCTAGTTTGTGCGTTATCAAAACTATTACTGTCGGGACAGGGTATTGGCTCCGAGCCTGCCTCGTAGGCAGCACGATGGGACAGGCCTGGGACTAAAAAGGACTACCGCAGCAACTCCTGCCGCAGCCATTGCATGTACGATCCGGCCAGGGGAGGAGTCGCGGTCAGACAAGGAGTTCGCCATGCATGGGATCCACTCCAAAACTACCATCGCCTATACGCAGGTCAGGCACGCACTGCAATCCGGCCGGTATCGACCCGGTCAGCGCATCGATCCGACAACGTTGGCTGCCGAGTTCAAGGTCAGCCCCACGCCGGTACGCCTTGCGTTGCATCGCCTGGTCGGCGAAGGCCTGGTCATCGATCACGCACGCTATGGCTTGCAGGTGCCGCTGCTCACCGAGGTCGCACTTCGGGATCTTTACGACTGGATGGACCGCCTGCTGCGGATGGCCTGCGATATCGGCGTTGCACCGACACCGCACGCCGCTGGCGAGTTGGAGCCCACCACTGCGCCTGCGGACGTGGTCAAGCAGACCTGGAAGCTCTTCGACGCCATCGCCCATGCCACGGCGCATTGGTCGCTGCATCATGCCGTCAGGCAGACCAACGACCGGTTGGCACCGGTGCGACGTGCCAAACATGGCCTGCTCGACTCTCTCGAAGAAGAACTGGCAGAGCTCACGCTGCACTGGCAGCAGCGCAACCTTGCCGCGTTGCAGACAGCGTTGCATGCCTATCACGTACGCCGCATCCAGGCCGTGCCTCGCATCGTGGCGGCGATGAATGAGCGCATCAATCAGGCTTCCAGCTTCGGCGACTGAGTGTCGTCAGCGCAGCACATCGCGGGATCTGCATGCTGTGCTTGCGAGCTGCCGGCAACCTGTGCCTGATGCGGCGCGAAGGTACGATGCGACGCCACCGGCCAGGTTTGTGGTCATCTTCGACGACGGTCACATAGTGCATTTAATTATGACGGTGTTACGACTTAATAATTTGAAAATCAATACACCTGTTTCCTAACGTGTCTGCGTCATGGATCCCCATGACACAACCAGGAGACAGCGATGAACATCAATGACACCACCTACAGCGATGCATCCAGCGAGATCACGGTGCTTGGCGTTGCCAGCACCGACACCAAAGGCGGCCCGCTCGCTGGCGAAGAAATCGGCGGCTTCAACGTGCCTGGCATTTCCGAAGAGTGAACCCGAGGCGTGCCTGAGTGCACGCCTCTCCCACCAGGAGTAGAGACCATGGATACCAGCAACAACGACGCGCACACCACGACGTTTGGTCAGGATCTCATCGTGCTTGGGATCGCAAGCCTGGACACGCAGGGCGGGCCACTGGCAGGCGAAGAAATGGGTGGCAGCACCACGCTGGGCATCAGCCAGGACTAGGCGCTGCCAACGCGCGGCGGTCGCCACTCGGCTGTACATGCCGGTGAGCAACTTCCCAGGCCACGGGGCGCACTGCAACGGTGCGCCCCTTCTCCCTCTCAAGGACAGCGCCATGCACCGCTACACATTGCGCGACGACCTAGCGTTCTGCCGCATTGGCGATCGCTTGGTGTTCCTGGATGTCGGCAACGACCGCTATTTCCGTCTGCCCGAGGCACTGGAGCACTCCCTGCTCGCCTACCTGGCACATGACCCGGTGTCGGACCTGGAGATCAACGACCTTGTCGAACGGGGCTTGCTGATGGAGCGGTCGCAAGCGACCGCCGGCCCGCAGCTTCCCGTCATGCCTGTTTTGCGTAGCGCGATGGAAATGGCTGTACCGGCGCGACGACCACAGCTGCTTGAAAAGCTCGAGGTGCTGGCACTTGTGCTGTCCACACGCCTGGCATTGAAGCGCACCCCGCTTGGCAGGGTACTTGGCAGCCTCTCCGCTGGAGCACAGCGTCGGGGGATGCAGCAACGCTCGCTCGCCGGACTCGAGCAACGGCTCACCGATGCAGCGTCCACCTTCCAGCGAGCACGCGTGTGGGTGCCGGTCGAGATGCGCTGCCTGCTCGATTCAGTCGCATTGGCAAGATTCCTGCGTAGGCGCCAGCTCGACGCCCAGCTTGTCTTCGGAGTCGCACTCGATCCGTTTTCGGCCCATTGCTGGGTACAGACAGGCGATCTGGTCCTGAACGACACGGTCGGCAACGTCCACGCGCATACCCCCATCCGGGTGGTGTGATGTACCGCTACATCGCCTTGTTCAACCATGCGCAGGTGCACCGCGATGGCGAACGCGCCGGCGTCGATGCGTCGTTGCGCCAGATCGGGTTACAGCTACGGCAACGCGCTGGGCACATCGACCTGTATGCCTCAGACGACACGCCCGTGCTCGACCTGCCTGGTGGTGGCGCACTGATCGGCCATGTCTTTTCGCAGCGCGACAACGCCCCCTTGCTGGACGGCGCATCGCTGCATGCGTTGTCCGCAGCACAACGGACACGGCACGTGATCGAGACGCACTGGGGCGAGTACCTGCTGTTGCATGCACCGCGCGCGGACCCGAGCGCCATCACCGTGATGCGCGAGCCTTCCGGCGGCGTGGCATGCGTTTACGCGCTACAGCATGGCTTCATCACTTCAGATATTTCGATCGCCACGCATGCCGGTGTGTACACGCGTGAGATCGACTGGGACTCCATCGCCCATCATCTGCACTACCCGCACCTCAAGACCGAGCGCACCGGGCTTGTCGGCGTACGCGAATTGCTGCCGGGCAGCCAGCTGTGTCTACAGTCCAACCACAGCCGTGTCGAGCAAGTCTGGAACCCCTGGGATTTCGTCGCAGCCTCTCGGCGCCGGCACGACCCACTCGACGCACAGGCACAGCTGCGTCAGACGGTGGCCTCCAGCGTCACGTGTTGGGCGCGGACCGATGCGTCCGTGCTGCTGGAACTCTCTGGCGGCCTGGACTCCTCCATCCTCGCCGCATGCCTGAAAGACACCACCGCGCGCGTGGCGTGCTGCAATCTGGTCACGCCGGTGCCTGGCGCCGACGAGCGGCACTATGCCCGGCAGATGAGCGATCTATTGGGCACCGAGCTGATCGTGCGCACGCTGGGGTTCGACGCTGCACCAGTCGATTTCGCACCGCCGGCACATGCGGTCGCGCCCAGCACCTGGTTTCTGCAGCATGCCTCCAATGCGCTGAAAGAAGCGATCGGCACGCAGCTGGCCATCACCAGTTTCTTTTCCGGCGGCGGTGGCGACACCGTGTTCTGCAACACCAGAACCGCCGCGCCCGCCGCAGACGCCTTCCGTGCAGGCGGCCTGCGCGCCGGCTTCAGCGCAGTCCATGCACTTGCCGAACTGCACCAATGCACGCTGTGGAAAGCAGGCAGGTTGACGATCAAGAAACTCCTCGCCAAGGCCGGACCTCCACGCAAGCCGGAGCGATCGTTCCTGCCAGGCACGCAGGCTGAGATTCCATTGCAATCGCATCCCTGGTTCAATGCCCCACCCGACAGCCTGCCCGGCGACCGCGAACGTATCGTCGATCTGGCCGGCACCCAGGTGTTCCGTGATGGACTGGCGCGCAGTGCATCTTGGCACCTGCGCATGCCGCTGCTCTCGCAACCGGTGGTGGAGGCCTGCCTGACAGTGCCGAGCTGGATGTGGATCGCTGGCGGCCGCAATCGCGCCGTCGCACGCGATGCGTTTGCGGATGTGCTGCCTGCGCAGATTCTGCATCGCCGCAGCAAAGGCACCTTCATGAACTACTCCGGCGCGGTCTATCGTCGGGGCAGGCAGCAGATCCGCGATTATCTGCTGCAGGGTCGGCTTGCAGGCCAGGGGCTGCTGGACGCCGATGCCCTGCGCCACCATTTCGACCACACAGTGGCCGACGGCGACCACAGCGTCATGCGCATCTTTGACCTGTGTGCGGTCGAGAACTGGGTCCGTCATCAGCGCTGAGGTTGCCTGCACTGTGTAGGTGCGTGGCGCCCGCATGCCAACGTGCCACGCGTCAGCTGCGCCACACACGCTAGTCCCCACGCGCCGGCAGTGCCGCCTTGATTGCACGCCAGCGCACATACTGCGCGGCCTTTTCCGGCGCAGGGTCCTGGTAGTCCTGCAACCAGAAGCGGAACCAATCGACGTTGCGCGCATACACGGCCAACTTGTGCTGCGGCTGGAACTTCTGGTGCGGCTCGTTCGCAAACACGTACAGCTCGGCGCGTTGCGCACGCAGCAGGGGAATCAGGTAATCCAGCGCGTACAGATACTCCTGCTCGGAATGCTGGAACAGGATGGGCGCACGAATCCGCTCCAGCTTGAACGCTGGCGACAACACCTTCCACCGCTCGGGTGTCTGCTCCGGTGCACCCAGGCCCCACATGTCGCGCAGCCCCTTGAGGAAGGGCTCGCCCTTCATGCTGCCGAACAGGTAGTACGACGGCGACACCACCGGGTTGGCCACCGAAGCGGCGGCCAGCAGGTTCGACTCGGTGGCCGTCCACAGGGTCACCGCACCGCCGAAGCTCAGCCCGCCCATGCCCACCCGCGTGCGATCGATGCCGGCCTGTGACGACAACAACGCCACCGCGCTTTCCACCGCCGCCAGCCCTTCGCCGTGCCGTTCCACCGCATCCATGGTGTAGCCGGGCAGCTGATTGATGCACAGCGCTGCGATGCCGACCTGCGCCAACGCGGCGAGCGGCCACTCATCGCCCACGCCACCGCGTAGGAAGCCAGGGCAGCTGTAGTAGGTGACGAACAACGGCGGCTTGCCCGCGCCGGTACCGTGTGCCGCGAAGAACTGCCCGCTGTATCGCCGCCCACGTGCATCGCTCCACTGCAACAGCCGTGCAGGCGTTGCACGCGCCATGTCCGCTGCAAGCTCCGCGTTTGGATCGAACAGCACCTGCCGCGTGCCATCGTCCAGGCCGATACGTTCCAGACGCGGCGGGCGATCGGCTTCGGCTGTCACGCACACCAGCGCAACGGCCGAGGCACCGCAGCGTGCCGCCGGGTCACGCCCGCCATTGATCAAACCGCGCCCCTGCACCACCAACCGCACCTGCCCGGTGGCCGGATTCCAGCGCTGGATGGATTGCGCCAGGCCCAATGCAGGATCGGTGATGGTGAAGAGCACCTCCGCATTCCCCGGGCGCCACTGCACTGCACTGATTGCCTTGTCCACGCAGGCCGCCGCGGTGCAGCGCACGGCCTTGCGGGCGTGTGCACCGGGCAGGACTGACAGCGCCACCTGCGGACGGAATAGCTGGCCCTTGCCATCACCCACACGCGACAACACCGCCACCGCACCACCGGGCGCAGGCACGGACTGCCACACGTCACCGTCGACACCGTGCGTACTGATGGGCGATTCCTCCGCAGGCACCGGCGCATCCGCGAGTGGCCGCGTGGTTGCCGTCGCCAGGTCCAGCGCCACCCAATGCTCCGGCACATCCGCCGACAAGCCGGTACGATCGAACCACACCGTGCCGAAGCGCTGCGTCGCCAGGCGTCCTTGCACATTGCCCGAGCGGAACAGGCCCTGCCCGAGCGGTACCGTCTCGTCGATCCGGATGCCTTGCGCATACTCGTCCTGTTCGGCCGCCATGACCTGCGCGCGCGTGGCGCCGACGCGGTAACGCAGCACCCGCCCATCCGCGTCCAGCGAAAACTCCTGCACGTCGGCCGCATCGTGGGTCACCGCTTGCGCGCCGGAACCGTCCGCCGCCGCGCGCCACACCGCAATCACGTCATCGATCAACGCGCGGTAGTACAGCCAGCGCCCATCCGGCGACCACAGCACCTTTGCAGGCAAGGACCCGCCTGCCGAATCGCGCAAGGGCACGCCGCCATCGGCAATGCGTCTGGGCGCAGCGTCCTGCAGGCCCTGCACGTACCAGACGCTGTCGTAGGTATTGCGCTGCACCGCTGCCTGCTCGGTGCGAAAGGCCACGCTGCGGCCATCCGGCGACAGCGTGGGGCTGCCGATATCCACCACCTCCAGCAATCGCTGGGACGATACCGTTTGCGCATGTCCCACGCATGCACCTGCCGCCATCAGCACGCCTGCAAGCAGCAGGCGCCATGGTTTGTGATTCCTCACGCACACACTCCTCTCAGCAACGCTCAAGGACCATCGCCAATACATCGGCTGCAGCAGGCAGCCCACGCATCACCAGTGCTTGGACACCGACACGCTCACGAAGCGGCCAATCGCCGAATAGTTGGTGGAGTCGTACGGCGCCACGTACAGCGGCGAGGTCACCCGATACAACGGCGGATCGCGATCGAAGGCGTTGTCCACCGACGCACCGAACTCCAGCCCCGCCCACGCATCGCCGCGTGCGCCGGTGGCGTAGCGCGACGCCATATCGAATGTGGTGAACGATGCCGACTCCACCCCGTCGGCGCGGTTGCGCACCCCGCCGCGGTAGTTGCCGAACAGCGAGGCGGTAAGCCCGCCCTGCTTCCACACCGCGCCCACGCGGCTGCTCAGCTTGGGCGGGTTGAACAGCGTGCCGGACAGATCGAACGTCGGTTGCGCGGGCAACGTCTGCTGCGTGCTGTCCAGCCAGCTCGCCGAGCCGCGCAAGGTCAGCGTGCCGCGCGCCAACGCCACCTGGTAGCTACCGCTCAGGTCCAGACCCTCGATGTCCTGCTGCGCCACGTTGGCGTACTGCGTGTAGATGATTGCCGCCACCCGGCTCGGGTCGTAGGCGACGCCGGCAAAGTTGGAGAACCGGCTGGCGAGTGCGATCACATCGGCCTGCGCCTGCGGCGTCGGCGTGCGGTCCACGAAGGGCGCGTAGATCGGATTGCGCAACGCCTGGCTGGCATTGGCGATCGGCTGCAACACGCGGTTGCTGTAGTCCACCCCGAACCAGGTCAGCTCCGCCTCCAGGCCATCCAGCGCCTCGGGGTGCCAGGCCAGCGAGACCGAGCGGGTGATGGCGCGCTCCGGCTGCAGATCCTGGTTGCCGCCATCGGCCACCAGCACCGTCGTCCCGGCGGGAAAGCCTACCCCGCCGAACGCGCCCGGCTGGAACAGCCACGCCTCCTGCGCGTAGTTGCGCTCGAACAGCGTGGGCGCCTTGAACGACTTGCCCCACGAGGCCTTGAGCGTCACATCGCTGCCAGGCGCATACAGCACACCGAACTTGGGCGTCGTCACCCCGCCGAAGCTGCTGTAGTCCTCCCCGCGCACCGCCGCTGTCAGCGTCAGTCGCTGCACACCGGGCACGCCCTGCGCCGGGCCCACCACCGGCAGATTCAGCTCCGCATAGGCAAAGCGCGCGCTTTCGCTGCCGTCGATCGTCTCCACGCCACTGACGTGGTTGACGTTACGGAACGTGTTGCTGCGATACCCCACCCCGGTGGCCAGGCGCGCATCGCCTGCCGGCAGCGCGAACAGCGGCCCTTCGGCGCCCAGCTCGTAACTGCGGCTGTCGTTGCAATAGCACAGGTCGGTCACGCTCACCGCACCGCTAGCCAGCGCCGTCTCCTGGCGGTATTGATCGTGCTTGCTGTTGCCGTCGGTGGCGCCCAATGTCAGCGTCCAGTCGTTGGGCAACCACACCACAAGGCTCGGTGACAGCAGCAGGCTGGTGGTGGTCGGAGTGACCCGGCTGTTGCGGCCACTGACAGCGTAAAAATGCAGTTGGTCGCGTTCAGTGCGTAACGCATCCAGGCGCAATTCGGCGTTGTCGCCCAGCGCCTGGTAAGCACTCAGCAGCCCGCTGCGCAGGTCGCTGCCCGGATACAGCGTGGACGGGTCGGTGAGTTGAGTGGTGTAACTACGCTGACGGCTGTAGATGGGGTCTGCGGACGCGTCCTGATAGGTCGCGATCACTCCACCACTGCGCCAGGTGGTGCCGGCCGTAACGCTGTATTGCCGCGAGGTGAGCCCGCCTTGCGTGGCCCGCCCGAAGCGCGTGCCAACGCTCACCCCGTCGTAGTCGCGCTTGAGGATCACATTACCGACGCCACCCACCGCGTCCGACCCATAGATTGCCGACGCACCGTCGGCCACGATCTCCAGCCGCTCCACTGCCTCCACCGGGATCGCGCTGAGGTCCACCGCCTGGGTGAATCCACCATAGGCCAGCCGGCGCCCATTGAGCAGGGTGAGCGTGGCATCGGCGCCCAACCCGCGCAGGTTGAGGCTCGCGCCGCCGGTCATGTTCTGGTTCGCATTGCCGGCCCCGGCCAGATTGCCGCTCAGCACGCCCGGGTTCTGCCCACCGGAGAAGTTCTGCGGCACGCTGCGGATCACCTCGCCCAGATCGCTGAAATCCTCTTCCTGGATGTGCGCCGCGCTGATCGAAATCACCGGCGACGGAACTGCACCGCCCTTGATGCGCGTGCCGGTGACTTCGATGGACTCCAACTCGGTCGCGGCGGTTTGCGCCGGCGCGGTCGCCGCAATCGCAGTCTCCGGCGAGCCGGGCCTGGGCGGCTCGCCTGCGTTCGGTGCCACGGCTGCCGGCGTTTTCTGCGCCGCTGCCGGAGCTTGCGTCGCCCCCTGCGCTGTCGCTGCCCGTGCCCCCACCGCACCTGCCGCCCCGCTCGCCACGGCTAGCAGGGCGATGGAAATGGCGTTGCGTAACGTGCGTGTCTTCATGCTGCGTCCTTTGGCTTGCCTGGGTTGGCCCGCCGACGGCGCACTCCGGGTCGACCCGGCGCGCATCGCCAGCTGAGCAAGATCGGTCCTGCACCCGACTGCTGAAACGCGGGCACCGCAGCGCGGCGGGCAGCGACCAGTATCACTAACTGTTTGATTTTCGAGCAATCATTGCGCACGCAAAATGGCTCGGCACCCATCCGGGCCCGACACGTCATCGCTGTGTATGCAATTGCCCTTTCCCCACTACCTGCTACGCGTCCACTACGCCTGCATCGCCATCACCAGAGCACGCCGGCCGTGGCTACGTGCACAGGCGCATCACCGCGCTGCGCATCCGCTTCCACCGCTGGGGTTTGCACGCGTTGCACAGCAGTGCGTTCCTGCGCCGCAAGGTTGTGCAGCGACAGCAGCGAGACCACCGCCAAGGCCAGTCTGCTGCGTGCATGATCAAAACCGACACCGCTCCCCGATACTGCCCGTCGTGCTTGCATGTGCATCCTTCGCGTCCTGGGCGCGGCACCATCGCCATTGCGTCCCCCGACAACAAGTGATGTTGCGCAAGCGCAATGCCCTACCAGCAACGTGTGCAATATGCAGGCAGCGCTGCAACAGAGCGCACATTCAACGGTTTCCGCAACACGCAGTGCGGTTTGCTGAGTGCCGAGCGCTGAGTGCGCGCTACTGCACCAGCAGGTGATGCACCGCGTAGCCGATCGCGGCAACCAGCATCGCTGCCAGCAACAGCCAGGGCCAGCGACGACGCCGGCCGGAGGCCGGCGTCAGCAGTTCCAGATCGCGTGCAGTGGCGGCCTGCAACTCGGGATCATCCAGCACTGCCGACGCGTGTTCGTCCACGTCGAGCAACTGCTGGTAGGCCGCACGATGGCGCGGATCGGCAGCCAGCCACGCCTCGCGCGCAGCGCGCTCGGCAGCAGTCTCGCTGCCGCGTCGAACGAGATAGGCGGCCGCCTGCGCGTGGATGCGCCCGGACTCTGCACGCATGGCTGGTGACTCCCGACGGGCCGTCTGCTGCGCCCTCGCGCACGATGCTACCAGCATCTTCCGGCGGCGCCAGCCAGCCGTCTTGCAGCCCGGTTACTGCGGCAATTCCCCCACCGCCGCGCGGCACGCCAGCAGCGCACGGCTGATGTGCTTCTCCACCATCTTGGTGGAGATCCCCATCTTCGCGGCGATCTGCGGATAGGTGAGCCCGTCGAACCGGCTGAGCTTGAACGCAAGCCGGCACTTCGGCGGCAGCTCGAGCAAGGTGCGCTTGAGCAGCACATCGAGTGTCTGGCGCGCATCGGCAATCTCGTCCACGCCGGCCTCGTCGGCGCTGATCGGCGCAACCTGGTCCAGCGACACGTGCTGCGCCGCCAGCCGCCGCTGACGCGAGCGCCGCTGCTCGATCACCAGGTTGTGCGCGATGCGGTACATCAGCAGCCGGCGGTCGCCGATGTTGGGCGCATCGCGGTACACCATCATCCGCGAGAAGGTCTCCTGCGCCAGGTCTGCCGCGGTCTCGGCATCGCGCGTACGGCGGCGCAGGTACACCAACAGCTCGGCATGCAGTGCGGCCAGTGCCTGGTCGAACTCGGCGCGGAGACGGTCCCTCTCGGCGAGCGACGGCTGCCCGCGCGCCATGGGCGGCCCGTCACGCGAGCTCATCGTGATCGCCGCGCCTTCGGCCAAGTGCCGCTGCCCACCAACTTCCCCACGCATCCTGCGACACGACGCACCAGCGCAACGCGCGCGCGAGGGTCATGCAAGTGGATCTGAACATGAGCAGTGCAGCCGAAAGATGGAGAGTGGGTGGTGGGCGCCGCACCCCGAACCGCAGCCCCACCTCTTCCTCTATGACGGCAAGCGATGCTAACCCCCTACGTTTTGCGCGTCAGTCAGCCTCCGTCCACATCAACACACACGTGCTGCACACCTCAACCCTGTCACTTGCACCGGCGATACTGCATGACCGATTCGCCGTCAGAAATCACCAGATGCTTGCCCTTTCCAGATACGGGTCATCCGTTCTTCCAGCTGGTGCGAGATCCGACGTGGCGGACACGATCCAGACGTGAGGTTTGTAAGCAACAAGGCCGATTGCTACCGACGTCGTTCGGCACTCGTACGACGCATCGTCCGCCAAGTCTGGTTTCATCAACACCAAAGCCGTCACTCCATCCTTTGGCAAACGGGCCAGAAGCGCGGAATCGGTGTTCATTGCCCTTCATGAACTGAACTACCTGCCCGGTGCCACCCCCGCTACCCCGTGTTGTAGGGGCGCCGATCGGTGCTCGCGATAAGACTCATCGCGCTCCCCCTCCTCGCTAGCAAGTGCGCTGCACCAGAGACGCATCTTCAGCCGTCGGTTGAAATGGTCACCTTTTCCCAATCGGCGATGGACGCTGCGAACGCAGCCAGCTTGGCTCGCACCAGCGTCAACGCATCGCTCCCCAGAAGCAAATGCGCCGGCGGATTTTCCGCGGCAATCACCTTCAGCATCGCGCGTGCTGCCTTCACCGGGTCGCCTGGCTGCTTGCCACTCTTTTCCGCGCGGGCCTGGCGGATGGGATCAAAGATGGCGTCGTAATCCGCGATGGATCGCGGCGCCCGCTGCATCGAACGCCCCGCCCAATCGGTGCGAAACGAACCCGGCGCCACCGCTGTCACCGCGATGCCTAGCGGACCAACTTCCTTGCCCAGCGTCTCGGAGATGCCTTCCAGCGCGAATTTGCTGCCGCAGTAGTATCCGATGCCGGGCATGGTGATGTGGCCGCCCATCGAGGTGATGTTGAGGATGTGGCCGCGGCGGCGCTGGCGCATGTACGGCAACACGGCCTTCATCATGGCGACGGCGCCGAATACGTTGACATCGAACTGGCGGCGCATCTCCTTGAGAGGCGACTCCTCCATGATGCCTTCGTGGCCGTAGCCAGCGTTGTTTACGAGGACGTCGACCGGGCCGACATTCTCCTCCACTTCGGCGATGACGCCGTCGATGGCGGCGAAGTCGGTGACGTCGAGGAGGCGGCCATGAACCTTCCCGGGAGCGAGGTCTTCAAAGACGCGTTTCGCCGCCGCGTTGCGAACGGTACCGATGACCACGTGGCCCTGGGCGACGGCTTGCCGGGCCAGGGCACGGCCCAAACCGCTACTGACACCGGTGATGAGGAGGGTCTTCGGGTTGCCCATGGGTGCTCCGTTGGTTGGTCTTGGAATGCATAATCCGCCACCATTGCCAGGTCGATAAGTCACAATTGGCTTTTATTCTTGCCTATTCCTATGGATGCTCCGAAGGCTCGCACGCTCAAACTTCTGCGCGAACTGGCACCCGACGAGGGCTATAACCTCACGGCGGTGCCGAGCGTCCGCATCCTCCGCTCCGACCGGGCGCTTGCCCGCACGCCCGTGCTTTACGACCCTGGCATCGTCATCGTGTGCCAGGGCCGCAAACGTGGCTACTTCGGCGACCAGCTCTACCTTTACGACGCGGACCAGTACCTCGCCGTCTCGGTGCCCGTGCCTTTCACGATGGAAACGGACGCCACGCCGGCCCACCCCCTGCTGGCCCTCTACCTCCATCTCGACTTCCCGCTCGCCGCGGAAGTGGCGGAACAGATCGACCGCAAAGGCCAGGCCGACACTCTGCAGCCACCGCAGAGCATGATGTCCACGCCCGTGGACGACGCCATGCGCGATTCGGTCCTGCGCTTCCTCGAGGCCATGCAGAAGCCACTGGATGCCGCCGTCCTCGGCCCGGGACTGCTACGCGAGCTCTATTTCCGCGTATTGACGGGCGCGCAGGGCAGCGCCATGCGTAGTGCACTGGCCATGCGCGGCCAGTTCGGTCGCATCAGCCAGGCGCTACGTTTGATTCACGCCTCATATCCGCAGCCCCTGGACGTGGCGCGACTGGCGAGCGAAGCAGGCATGAGCGCGCCCAGCTTCCAGAGCCACTTCAAGGCGATCACGCAGGTCTCGCCCATGCAGTACGTGAAGTCGACGCGGCTGCACCAGGCGCGGTTGTTGATGGTGCGGCAATCGCTGACGGCGGAAGCGGCGAGTCATGCGGTGGGGTACACCAGCCCATCGCAGTTCAGTCGTGAGTTCCGGCGGTTGTTTGGTGCCACGCCGGCGGCCGAGGCGCGGAGGATGCGGGAGACGTTTGCAATTCCCGAGGCATTTGCGGATGCGGTGTACGTCTCTTCGCACTAGCTAAGGGAACCGAGGCAATTAAACCGCATGGCTCTTTCCGCTTGGAGGAGCGCGGAGACCGCATGTTGCCGGCCTGCGCACGCGCGGTATTTCAGCAGCGCTACGACCGCAAGGACTATCAAGCAGCGTTCTCTACACTGTCTCCCGTCCTGACGCAGTGCGGGCAGACGCCGGGATGGGACGAGGAGGGAAATATGCGCAACGACGTGGCAATCGTCCAAGACAAGACTGCCCAGTACGCGCCATGCCTGGAAACGCTGCGCTAACGGGGTCAGGTTCACTTCCTAGCCAAATTTCAGGCTACGGCCTCAGTTTTCGTGAGGGTTTCCTCGTTATCAGTACCAACGCCGGGCTGCGAGTCTTGTGCCATGGCCAGACTTCCATGCATCGACTTTCCCGGCATCCCGCAGCACATCGTGCAACGCGGGAACAACCGCTTGCCCTGCTTTCTGGATGATGGCGATCGATTGCGCTATCTGCACCTGATGCATGAGGCCCTGCACGCGACAGGCTGCCAGTTGCACGCTTACGTCTTGATGGACAACCATGTGCACTTGCTAGTCACGCCACCTGATGCGGGACGGATCGGGCAACTGATCCAGCGGCTTGGACGAAACTACGTCGCAGCATTCGTCTTCATTTGCAGCAGCAGCAGCAGCGAGCCCTGGGCCACGACGCCTTCCGCGCAATGGTCGAAACCAAGACCCACCGCTTTGCGGGCGTCAGGCCCGCTCATCGCCCACACAGACCGAACACCGCCGACTGATAAGTTAACCTGACTCCGTTATTGGCTTGAGATGAAAAGCGCGCAGCAGCGCACGAACAGGCAGCGGATCCGCGCCGGGCGGCACGGCTCCCGCCCGCGACCTTTCCCGCTCACGCGGTCGCCCGGACCACTGGCATGATGATGCCCGCACGTTGACCACTGACGTACAGGAGGCACGGATGTCACAACACGCTATCGAGGAGTTCATCGAACGCTGCGTCCAGCTGGTCGATCGCGGCAGCTTGAGTCGCACGCACAAGGCAGCGCTCATGCGTAGCCTGCTTGGGCTGCAGGCGCGTTACGACACCGGCCTGACCTGGTTCCGCGTGCACACCGAGCTACTGCGCAATGGCGTGCTGGTGCGTACGGCGGTCGAGGAGATCGACGATGCGACCCTGCGCGCGCAGGCCCTGGCCGCCGAAGCGCCGGGTTGGCTGGAGGATGCACAGGGCGAGGTCTATCTGCAATGGCAAGACCAGGCACGCGTGGTCTACCGCCAACCAGACACCGGCCACACGCTACCGCTGGCAGAAGTATTCGGGGACGTTCTCAACCTCGCCCACCAGGCCGATGACAGCGCGTTGTTCACCGATTGCTACGGCCTGTTGGTCAACGGCTGGCTGGACGATACCTTCGACGCTGCCGACGGTATCGCGCCCACCCTGGACGGCCTGCTCGCTTCCGACACCTTGCGCGCCATCCGTGCGCTGGCCGCACTCCGCGCGCTCAAGCCTCGCCGTGGCGCACCCGAGGACCTGGCCGTGCCGCGGCTGGCCGACAGCGGCACCTCCGGTGAGATCGAGCGCGAGATGGGTCTGCGGTTTTTCCTGCAGCCCAAGCGCACGCCTGCGGCGTTACGCACTGCGCGTGACAAGGCCACACGTCAGCGGGTGCGTCTGCGCGAGCTGCTCCCGCAACTGGTGGAGCAACACCTGGGCACATCGCTGCGCGCTGCTGGCTGGTCTGCTGTCACGGTTGAAGCGAGCCATCGTTGGCAATGGATCCGCGACCACGACGGCAGCCGTCAGTGTTTGTGGGCCAGCTATGACCCGACCCTGGGCGAGCTGATGGTCCAGGCGGGGCTGCAGCATGCCCGCCTGCTGGCCTGGCAGCAGCGCGCGGCGACCACGCAGCTGCATGACCTGCATTGCGTGGCTGATGCGGCCACCTTCCTGGGCAGGCAGGTCATGGACAGCGCCGACGTGGGCCACTACGGCGGCTGGGTACTGAATCCAGCCCACAGCGACGCCGTGCTGAGCGCTACCCTGGCCCGTCTGGCGACGGCACTGCCCGCACTGGATGTGCACTTCTTCAGCCGCATCACCGATCAGCTGGCCGGCCCCTGGTTCCAACGCTCCGCCGACACCTGGCTGCAGCTGCTGGAACACGGCGACGACAACGGCGTGGTGCCGCCCGAGGTGATATTCGCCAGCCCGGACAGCGTGCTGCTGGTATTCGTGTTCTTCCACCTGGAGTGCGGCGAACAGACACGTGCCAACGCACATGTCGAACAGTTGCGCCAGCGGCTGGCCGCACGCGCTCGTCCAACTGTCTGGCATCGCCAATGGCTGGCGCCATTCCTGCAGCAGTGGGAGCACGGGGCAGGCACTGCGCCCATGCCACCGCTGCTGCACCCGCTGCTGCTCGATCACCTGCGCGCAAACGATGGCGCCTGATTGCCGCACCACGCCGCCGATACGCGGCTGGCACGACTCAGGCGTGTGTACGGAGGCCTTGCAGGTCGACATCTTGCTGCCGCAAGCCGCGGCGCCGCGCAGGCAACGCGGCGCCGCATTCCGAGGCCTTGTCCGCTTGCAATGCCGGCAGCGCACAGGCATCGCGCACAGCCCCTCAATAGCGTAGCGCCTCCGCTGTGGGTGCCACCGGCTCAAACCGCGCCTTGCTGAAGTCATGCAGCAGCCGAGCCGCCTGCTCACCCTGCTCGGAATAGCGCCGGAAATCGCTTTTGCACAATCGATACAGGCAGCCGCCGCGCGCGAACACCAGGTCGCCGCCATCCCAATCGGCCCAGTCGGTGCCGGGCAGGTCCACCAGCACGGCGCCGTCGCGATCCAGCACGCGATGATCCAGCGCATACCAGGCATCGTTCTGGCGCCCCACGGCACGCAACAGCGATTGCAGCCGACGCCCGCCACTGCCGTCCTTCTCCCACACGCGTGGGCGCGTGAAGCCGTAGAGCACGCCGCTTCGCAAACCGCCGCGTTCGCCCTCACCGCCGTCGAGCGTTCGCCAGCCAGCGCGCTGCCGCAGCATGCTGTCGATCGGCTCGTCTTCGCCACCGCCGGACCATTGCCCGAACGGCCGCACCGTCATCCCGTGCTTCAGACCGAAGCCGGTCGGAAGCGGAAACGGCTCGCGGCCTGCCTGCGGCTGATGATTCAACAGCAGCGTCTGCTCGTCCTCAAACGCACCACCGCCACCCCACGCATCCCCCTTGGGCCAGAGCGCCAGCGCGGTGAAGAACGGTGGGCGCGACAGCGCTGTCCAGGTTCCGAAATCGCCCTTGTGCTTGGCCGCGAAATACACCAACAGC
The DNA here is from genome assembly GCF_009835065.2 of Xanthomonas sp. LMG 8993. Taxonomy (NCBI): domain Bacteria; kingdom Pseudomonadati; phylum Pseudomonadota; class Gammaproteobacteria; order Lysobacterales; family Lysobacteraceae; genus Xanthomonas; species Xanthomonas sp. LMG 8993. Next base: position 565,136 of record NZ_QVIF02000003.1, read on the forward strand.
CGCCCCGACGGCGACAGATCGCAACGCCGCTCGTAGATGCGGCCCTTGAACCACTGCCCGTGCTCGAACGTATCCGTGCGCAAGTCCCAGCGGATCAGCTGTACCTGCTTGCTGGGCCCACGCCGGAAGATCACCCCGGTGCGTGCGTCCCGCGCCAGCAGGACATACAGCCGTGTGGCTGAAACCAGGGGTTCCTGGCGATGGGATATCGGGTCCATGCGAGTGCCTCCGTGCGCCCTATCCTACGCAACCGTACGACACCTGCGCCGCCCCTGCCCCACACGCGGCCAGTGATCGCCTAGGATTTCAGCGCAACGCAGCACCTGCAGTCAGCGGCCTGGCCGACATCCCAACCCGCGTCGGCGGCTGATGCGGCAAGACCTTGTCGCGCGTTTAGCGCTCCTACGTGCATGCTTGCCCGCAGACGCCTCGTCCCGTCGCCAGACGCAAGGAACCGCTTCTGATCACGCTCTCCCGCCGCCAGTTTCTCGATGCCGGCCTCATGGCTCTGACCACCTCAACGCTGCTCGGTGCCTGCGCCAAGCAGGACAGCGCCCTGCACACGCGCTGGAGCCAGTGGCAGGCAAAATGGCGCTGGATGGAAGCCATCGCCCGCAAGCGCCGTTGGCAGGTGACGCCGCTACGGATCGCCCCGCCTGCGACAGAACGCCAGCTGCTATCGCTCGAACGCCGTCACCGCCTGCCGATCCCCGCCCAACTGCGTCGCGTCCTGCGCGAGCTGTCGGCGGAGGTGAGCTTCGGCTGGTACGTGCCCTCGCATCTGCGCGCGATGGAACAGCAAGACCTGCCGTCGATGAGCTGCAATCGCGACACGGTGTGGAGCCTGACGCACATCGATACGATGGCCCTGCCCGTCTTCCTGGACTGGAAGCAGGAGCTGGCCACGCGCGATCTGTCCGAGGCACCCAACAGTCCTGCACTGTGGGAACACCAGTTCGCTTTCTACAACCTCATCAACGGCGACTGGCTGACCATCGACACCACGCATGCGGATCCGGCCAGGCAACCGGTACGCTATTTCTCGCACGAACTGGAGATGCTGCACGGCCTGGCGCTGGCGCCGGACTTCTTCAGCTTCATCACCCAGATGTCGGCGCTAGGCATGGCCGGCACCGAATGGGCCTCGTGGATGCGCTTCGGCAACGGCCAGAGAGACGACACCTTCTACCTGGATGCCGGCAACCAGGGCTCAAAGGCGTGGCTGGCCTGGCTGCAACGCGACCCGGCGCAACCCGACCCCGATACGCCGCCGCTGCCGATCGTGGAGCGCAGCGCTGCCGATCGCGCATTGCTGGACGCCGCACGCGCCAATTCACTCGTCGGCGTCGAGGCCGCATTGCTGGCAGGCGCCGTCCCCGACTGCACGCCGGACAGCGATTGGCTGATGGAACACACCACATCCGACCAGGAGTTTTCCACCGCCATCCATTACGCCACCCGGCACGACAACACGGCGATGATCGAGCGCCTGCTCAAGGCCGGCGCAACGCTCAATACACGGCTGCTGCCGCTCAATACCGCGGTCAAACACGGCACGCTAGCCACCGTGCGCTGGCTCATCGCGCACGGCGCACGCGTCAACGGCTGGGCCAATCAGCGGTACTGGCCGCTGCACGACCTGGTGGTCACCCGCGGGCCGATCGCCGCAATGACGCGCGCGCACTACCGCCAGCACCTGATCGACAGCATCAGCATCGGCAGCCTCGACTCACTGGATGGAATGATCGCCCAAGCCAAGGACGCACAGACCCGCGCGCGCTATCGCGCCGCCAAGCGCGCCCTGCAGCAGGCCAGCGAGGAGGCGGTGAAAGACGTCGACAGCAAGCTGCACAACCACCTCAGCCTGCAGGACTATCTGGACATGCTGGAAGCGCTGCTGGACGCCGGCGCCGACCCGGACGCACGCTGGGACAACGGCACCACCATGCTCGGCTGGGGCGGCGTGGCCACCGCACGCGTGCTGCTGGCACACGGCGCCGATCCCAACGCACGCGACATCCACGGCACCACGCCGCTGCACACCGCCAGCACCGGCGAAAAGGTGCGCGTGCTGGTCGCCGGCGGCGCCGACATCAACGCGCAGGCCATCGCACAGAACACCGACGACTCGCAGCACTACACACCGCTGCAGTCGGCGCTGCTCTCCCACACGCTCGATGGCGACAGCCCCATCACCGCGCTGCTGGAACTGGGCGCGGACGCCACCCGCACCGACGCCGATGGCCGTTCGTCGCTGGCCTATTGCTTCCAGCCGGACCTGGTGCGCCTGATCATGAGCAAGGGGCTGGACCCGCTGGCCCTGCAACCGGGCCAGCAAACCCTGCTGCATAACCTCACCGCCCGTCACTGGCTCCCGCGCCACACGTTCCCGAAGGAAGTGGCCTTTCTCGATTTTCTGCTGAGCCTGGGGATCGACATCAACGCGCGCGACGCCAGGGGCCGCACCCTGCTGCACTACGCCGCCGAACAGGAAAGCAACGATGAGAGCGCGCCCAACTACGCCCTCGTCCTGGCCCGGGGTGCCGACAAAACCATCAAGGACAACGATGGCAAGCGCGCCGTCGACCTGTTTGCCGCCTCGTTGCAGACTGTGCGGGCGGCATTGCGGTGATGTGCATCAAGGGTGATGTCGATGTCCATCGCTCCATCACCTCCGGGACACCACAGCAGACGCATGGACAGGAAAACAAAAATCCCCCTTCTGACGCTGGCCTGTCTGGCATCTATGGCACTTGCCACCACGCCATGCCTCGCGCAGCCGCCTGCCGGCGCGCCCGAATTCGCACCAACCTTGGACGACCCCGCAGCAAGCGTCGCCCTGGTGCCCGGCGAATACATCACCGAAAAGGGATGGGGGCATCTACTACTGACTAGGCACAAGCAATCGCTACGATTCTCTTTGGAAAGCACCACTGGCCAAGCCATGTGCTTCCTGGAAGGCGTGATTGATGGAAGACAAGGCATTGCCACAAGCGAGACCGGCCTCACGGATTGCCAAGTGCAATTCGCGAACACCGCCGAAGGTGTCAACGTGACCACCACCACGCCGGTCGAGTGCAAATCCTTGTGCGGCTACAACGGCGGTTTCGAAGCACCTTACCTGCGGGCCAAGGATGGTTGCAGCCGCAACGCCCTTGCCCGCACGCGCGCGGCATTTCAGCAGCACTACGACCGCAAGGACTACAGGACGGCATTGACCACCCTGTCCCCGGTCCTGGCGCAATGCGGGCCGACACTGGACTGGGAAGAAGAGGGAGAGATCCGCAATGATCTGGCGATCACCCAGTACAAGAACGCGCTTTATGCGCAGTGTCTGGAAACGTTGAATGCCTATGCCGAAGATGCAGCGACAGACGACGACGCAGTGATGGAGAACTGGCCACCGGTCCTTGCGGACCGCTATCTGGCAATCGTACGCGCAGCACGAACCAATCTTGCGTTATGCAGGAAAGCGCTGGCCAGGCAAAAGAACTAGAGCATTCACTATCAAATTCGACCAGCCACACGTGGTGCGCGGCTCAGCTTGTCCCGATGCCCAAATACTCCTGCGCAACCGCATACCTGGCTTGCACAGACCCCCAGATTCGACCGCGGCTCAACCCAACTGCGCGCGCTACCCGCTGAAACTCGACAGGCCCTTGATAGCCCGGAGACTTCTTCTTGATCAGGATGCGATCGGATGGCGTGACACAGCTGTCCTCAAGGGAATTGCTCACATGTGCCTCATCCACGAAGAACTCTTCATAGGGCAACGGCAGCACGGATGTCTCTCCGTCGCGATCGAACTTCAGCAACAGACTGTCATCGCGCTCGAAGCACAGCGTCTTCCAAGGGAAATCGGTCAGCTTGCCGGCTTCGACCACCGCCGAGTCCTTGCCGGCCAGCAGCGTCACAACATGTTCGGAAAACTGTTTCTTTGAGATCGGTGGCTCGGTCATGGCACATCCTGCCAAGGCGGCAACGACCACTGCGACCGATGCCGAAACGTAAGAACGGAAGATAACGAATGACATACGGCGCGGCCCCTTCCTGCGGTAGAGCGATGTTTAACCAGAAGCGCAATGCACGCGCATCTTGGCAGGAGTAGCGATTTGCCCTCCTGATAAATTCCGGACCCAGGCAACTAAGCAAGTCGTTGACATCCTGATCGGGCAACTACATTAAATTTGAGTAGTCACCGATCTGATTGCAGATCTCTGAGGGCGGATCATCCACCTTGACGACTCTTCGCAATCCCTTCTCCAACTCCCCCTCAGGGGCAACGACATGATAGACGAGATAGAACTCCTCTCGACTTTTCCAGAGGCTAAATGTCGACAGCTCAGAAAATCGAAGGACATGCCCATTCGAATAAGTTGCGTCAAAGCTGCATTCAGCATAAACACCGATTCCACAACTCGCATCCAGATAGCGCAGCCCCTTTCGTCCACCGAGATCAAAATGATAAGACCGGCCGTTCTCGTCCTCGACGATCTGCGGCGTCATTCGCAGCGCCTGAGGTGTGCTTGTGCTCTCCCAATCCAGAACCTCTGCACAGAGTGAGGGGCCGGAGGGCTTATCCATCCCATATTGAGCGAATCTCCAGGTGCAACCCGTTGTAACGAGAAAACAGAACACGACGTAGATCAGCGAATTTTTCACAGGCACCTCTCAGCCTTCGTCGCACTCAGTGACAGCCGGTACCGACGACATGGAATATCTCAGCGCGCTATTGATGGTCCTGTCTGGGTAACGGCTTGCTGCGACTGCTCCAGCGCCTGCTGCTGTTCACGTGCCTGGGCCTGAGTCTGGTTGATTGCCTGCACGCGATCGAACGACTGGGTCTCTGGTGCCTGCACGGCGTCCACCGTCGGCATGTGTGTGCGCTGGTGTGCCGGGTCGTTGAGGGCGCCCTGGACGACAAAGACCTTCTCGCCGCCGGCCAGCTGACCTGTTGGGTTGTTGAGCACTACATGATCCACCCGCGACAACCCTTCCTCTTTGGCCAACGCAAGCAGGCTGGCGGTCATACGCTGGCTTGCCCCGTCCCACTCTTTGCCGTGCTGGGCGTCGAGCTGCAACACACCACTTTTGATCTGCTGGTACAGCGTGTGGTCCGCATGGCCTGGCTGTGAGGGCAACAACGGGGTCTTCGGTAGTGTCAAGGGTGATTCAGGGCCAAGTCCACCCTGCTTCACATCAGAAGAAGCGATATCACTAACGGCTCCGGGCTCCGGCCGCCCTTGTTTAACCTTCCAGGGGACAATGTGTTTGTCGTAGTAATCGCCATAATATTGCTCGTATGTCTTACTTGGCCCAACCGAAGGTTGTTCCGTCTTGAATATCTGGGCGATCTGATTCAACGCCGCATTGCGAGTGATGCGGCCTGCCATTTGTTGATCGGCAATTGCTTCGTACTGCTGCGGCCTATTTCCGCTACCAGCGATACCAATATCTGGCCCTTGATTATTCAAAATCTCACGCCGAACCAGTGCGTTACTGAGCGTTGCTGCAGCTTCGCCGCGGAGCATGTTACTCACATAAGCTTGTTTGGACGAATAATCAGGAGGCTCGGCGAACCGATGATGACCAATCTCATGCGAGAGCGATGCGGCGAGTCGCCCGCCCTTGCCGATCGCATTCTGGTCAATCACGATCTCCTTGTCAGGCACTATGTAAGTGCCCCCGCCTGCATTACCCCACACAACGCCTATGCCATCACGCTTGAGCTGAGATAAGCCTGCTTGTAGCGTAGGTGACTGAGCAAGAAATGGAGTAAGTGCGGGGTCTTTCAGCGGAGAGGTGGGCGGTGCGCCGGCAGATGATGCACCCACCTGCTTAGGTTGCGGAATTTTTGATTCTTCATTGCCTTCCATCGCATTTCCTTTGCTTGAGCAACTAAGCCTTTAGTCACATTTTATTGATCGAGATATAACTTAGGTGCGCCTGGTCTTCAGTCAGACCAAACGTGACTTTTGTACGGTCAACCGTCATCACCCAATATGCTCTCGAATCGGGTGCATCCGGACGTGGTGGATAGGGCATAGCATCTGCCCAGGGGGCATGCACAAAGGTTGGACCAGGCGGAGAAAAATCGATCAACAACTTTCCACGCGATGGATCATCTGTTGCATTACTGAATTCAACGCGCTGCAATTTCTCACCTGCCAGTACACCACTCTCGCTGACACGCAACTCTCTTTCCCCGTCCAACTGGGGTGGTCCGAGTTGAGTGTGAAGTTGAGCACTGATGGCAGCGCTGTCTTGGAAGTCAGTTGCGATCAAACGATCTACATCTTGCTTGAGGCGTTCCGTCACGTCTTTGCTCCTGGTTTCAACGGAGGGCTTTGCAGCCGCTACGGCCGATTGATCGCGTGGAGTGCTGGGGGCACATCCCGCATGAAAGGTGCATAGTGCCAGCAGTGCAATTGGTAACAACGTTACCTGAGGGAAGGCATTACGTCCTTGGTTAACTTGCCGGCCATGGGATTTCCCAAGGTGAGGAGCCATCTCTCTGATCCTGCGCTAAGAGTGTCGCTGAAATTTAACACGTCAATGACCTCAAATCAGGCGGCGGCAGCAAGTACTTCACGTGGTTCTGCGTTCGCAAGATCGGCTAGCGGCCGACGGATTCAGCTCAATGCGGCGGGCGGCGCTCACCGACGCGCCCTAAGCTGCTTTGCAGGCACCTCCACCGGCGGCAACACCTCCATCAGCAGCTGCCCTTCGCTGGCGGTGATGCGCAGCTTGGTCCCGATGGCAAAGCCCAGTTGCTCCAGCCATAGGCCGCTGAGGCGGACGTGGGGCACGTGCTGGTCGCCGGCGTGGTCGTGGGCGCCGGGGTAATGGGTGTAGCTGACGGTGCATTGGCGCGGGCGGCGGGCGCGGCGGGGTGCGCGTAGCGTGCCGGGGCCTTGCGGGGAGGCGTCCGGGTCGGGCGGCAGCATCGGTGGCAGCTTGGTGCGGTCGGGTTCCACAACAACCCACTGCACCCGCTTGGGCGGCGTGGGGCGCGTATGCGTGCGGATGGGCCGTGCGCTGGCAGATGCCGTAGGTGGGCGGCGGCGTGTCATGGCGCCTCCGGCTGGTGGTTGGTGGATGCGACAACGCACTGCTGCAACACCACGGCTCTGCGTGCGAACGTGTGGCGCGAGGTGTGCGGTAACACAGCGAGCTGGCAACCCGGCGGATGCGCGGAATGGGCGCTCGCCTGCTCAACAGCTGCGCGTGCGACGCGCCGGCGCAGCACCTCGCCCACATCCCAACGCAGGCGGTGAGCGGAAGCTGGCAACAGATCAACCGGTACAGATGCCGGCATGGATGGTGCGGTAGACATGGCAATGCCCTCCTGGAACAACCCAAGAACCGCCGCCAACGGCGACGGGATGTCGGGAGGTTCGAAACCGTACATAGTCGGCGGGCATATTCCCCTTGCGGGTGTTGTATTAGCCGCCCTCCCGACGCAGGCATTGCGTCGGCTTGTACCTGCACAGGATGCAGGCACAAAAAACCCACCGGTTTGACGGAGGTGGGTGCCGCTATGTACGGAGTTTCGACGCTCCTTAATCCGAAGGCTGCAGCGAATTCGCGGCAATGTCAACCTCTGTACAGTATGATTGAGCGAAGAGTCTCCGAAAGCACATCGCGTCGACCTGTGATCCAAAATAAGAGCAGCGCTATAAATTACTTATTTAATAGATTAAAATCGCATCATCGTAAAAACATACCGTCCGTGCGGGCATCACGAAAATTAATTCCTACCAAATGCCGTAAAGCAATTTTTAATTACTGGAAAACATTGTGGCCCATCAGCCTATTGATACCGTACTAACCGCCGATTTTCTCGCGGCAACACTTAGAGAATTAGCTGAAACGGGCTTTGTTACGGATGAGCATAGTTTCGCTCCTTATCGCGAAACTATCAATGTTCATTTCTCAGCCATTCAAGACGCACTTGAGCAAGAAGGCTTCGAAGGCAGCCTGCTACCTGGCTACCTCAATCACCCACAAGCCGGTTACGCGTATTACATTTATGACACTGAGAAATTTACAAGCCGACAGGATGCCGAGAAAGCTATAAATTTATGGCTAACAAGCCGCCATAGCGACCAATAAAGGATTCTTCACATGACCGACATCGTCACACCTGCTCAGCGCTCAAAAATGATGTCCGGCATCAAAGGCAGGAACACCAAGCCAGAAATATTAGTCAGGAAATTCCTCCATCAACGCGGTTACCGCTATCGACTAAATCGAAGGAATCTTCCCGGTTGCCCAGACATTGTCCTTGCCAGATATAACACCGCCATATTTGTGAACGGTTGCTTCTGGCATGCCCACGAGAACTGCCCCTATTTTAAAATTCCCGGTACTAGAACTGAGTTCTGGACAAAGAAAATTCTTTCCAACATAGAGCGCGACGTTGTCGCAGTAAGCGACCTACAAAATCTTGGCTGGCGAGTCGCTATAATTTGGGAATGTGCTCTAAGAAGAGTAGCACCTCAAGCACTACTCGAGCTCATTAATTTCCTGCAGGGAAAAGAGTGTCTAAAAGACATTCGATGGAATCAGCCCCCCCAAATTTCAATCCAATAGAGATACCTACGCTCTAACCAATTCTGTTAACGGCACTATTCTGAAGAGAAATTTGGCGTTCCAATTCTTCCGAAGTATGCTCCAAAACGCTCTACTAAAGAGGGCACAAATTGAGGAGTGAGGGAAGCCCACCTATGGTTTGAAAGCTCAGTTGGCACTTCAGCAATTGGAATTGCTTTAAGCTCATTGAATTGAGCGAACCATGGACCTAGAGGAAGTCCGGCGGCATCTAACAACTGTGGCAGAAAATGCAATTTAGCAGACCCATCATGTTGAGCAACTTTATTTTTCTCTTTTGGCTTTGCAGCTCTCCAACGATCTGAGATATCGAGACACTTTGCAACTAATACAGAAGTAACTTTGTTAGGGCTTGCAAGATCGCAGCGCGGGGTCACTACAATCCAAAGCCCGTCTGCCTTTTTAATCAGGTCACCGGTATCCAGCCGATCTTTTATCGGAGGAAGAAAATAAGTCTCTTCCGGATGTGCACATCCGCCATCGGCGTCGAGAAGAGCATCATGAATATGAGCTACTACATGCCTAGCCAGCATTGGTGAAAATATGTCTGGATCATTCGCCGCCCAGTGGGTCCAGCGAGGCCAAATAGCCTTAAAAAAAACGCGCGCGGTTTCTCGCTCAATCGCTTCCCGAGTCGATTGCAACTTCATGAGCATAGGTCGTTGACGGTCTAGCCATTCAAATACTTGATCTACCCCGTCACCGCGATCAAATACCTCCACCTGCGGATATTGTTCAGTTTCTGCCTCCTGCCCCTGACCTGTATAAATGGCAATAGCAACTGGATGTGTTTGATAGGCGTACCTCACTAAAGAGTTACCATGATCATTAGGCTGATCTTGTGCATTTGGCTGAAGCCTCAAATCAACAACAACTGCATCAATTTTATTATTTGCCAAGCATGACTTCGCTTCAAATACAGATTTTGCGGTCAATGTAGCCACACTAAATCCACGCTTATCCGCATCAGCGTTATAAAATTCAGCCCTATCCATCCAAGAATCAATATTTGAGTCTTGGTCTTCAACCAATAATACTTGCAGAACTGGCATCTTCATACCCCCAATTTTAACTTTTTTGAATTTGCACAACAAAAGTTGTTAAATCCGCATCCATATCGTATTCAACCTTGCCTTTGCTTGCGGACATAGCCTCCCGAGCTATAGCAAGGCCCAGCCCAGACCCCTCCGACTTCAAGGTAAATCCAGGCTTAAACAAATTCAACGCCAAGTTTGAATCTATAGGCGGGCCATTGTTTGAGACAGCCACTCTAATAAATTTTTTTGAGGAGCCAATTTGAATTTTTATTTGCCTAGGGGAAACGGGGCTCACACTAAGCCAATGCACCGCATTATCCAATATATTTAATATAGCTGCCATCAGGTCAGCTTCATAGACCGTCGCTTCTAACAGATCGTTTCGCGGATCTTTTTTCACTTCAATTTTATGCTCTAGCATCGAATCTGAGAAAAAGCCAAGACACCTATCGACTACATCCATTGGATTAAGTGACTTTGGCCTACCTCTCTTGCGACTCGCCAACGGGTCTAGGGCCTTGAACAGCTTGGTTAAATGACCCGCAGAATCATTTATTAGTCGTGCATTTTTGCCAAATGAGTCGCGGAAAGTAATACCGAAAGCACTTTCTTCGAGCAGCCGCGGCGCTCCATCAGCAAGTAATTTAGAACGTGTATTTATGTCCCCCAGAAAACGACGACCATCATGTAGCATCTGCGAGACCACTAGCCCGAGACTTGATTGAGCAGCAAGTTTATGCTGATAAGCCTCTAGCTCCTCAAGTGAATTTCGAAGTGCTGCACTTTCTTGCTTAAGAGCTCTTTGGATACGATCTCTGTACTGGGGTGGGAGTGAAGCGATCGCTTTAGTAGTCGCTTGGAGGGTTGCTTGAGTCCGTATTCCGCCGGTATCTCCATCAGGCCGCCGGCTGATCCCGACCATCTCCCTAAACTCAACTCTAAATGCTTCCACACGAGTCATGACATCAGCTATCAAATTACGAAGCCGAAGGAAAGACCCATTATGCTCCAACCCTTCACGGCTACTTCTTTCAACGAGGCCTGAAATTTGCTCATCACAGATGCTAATAACACCCCAAAGTTGGTTAAGTCCTAGCTTCTGGGAGGGATTCTGAACACGTTTTCTCTCGAGCTCTAGCCAATCCGAGTCCGCATCTCCGTAAGGCCTAATTCTGAAGCCATTCCTATAAATTCCAACACCGATATTCTCATCAAGTATTTTTCTCGCGTCCATTCGCCCTACAGAGCCAAGCCCAAGCTTTTTGAGTAAATCTACGATCGCATCGCCCTCGCGATCATATATATTCAGCGCTATCGACACAGGCCCGCATGTTCTTTCATCCTCAGCAAGAGCAGAAGCTGGAATCGAAATATTTCTTTTTTGCCCATCGGCGCGCTGATTTATAAAAGCCCCATCAAAAGCACCAGACTTATCAAAGCTGCCCTCAAGGCGATAATGGTAAACATCACCTATGGAGAATGGCTTGATCTCTGAGATATCGTCAGCATCGAACTCATCTTCAGTCTTAAACAAACCGCCAAGGAGGGAAGGCCCGTCGAATCCATGCCCGTCTTTTGAAAATTCGGATATATCTAGAAATATTTTGAATCCGCGATGACGTGCTTCGTCGGGAGATGCCAGCCTTCGTAGCTCGCGGACAAGTAACTCAAGCTGGGCTTTTGTCCAATCATCTCTGAGGCCAGAAATTTTCAACCATACCCCAGGCGTTCCACCCGCTTGTCCGACCCGTGTCTGAACGTCAATATTTATTTCATCAAGGTACTTGTTTTCTTCGAATTCATTCCAATCAATATTTATCTCACTCACTTCAAGAGCATCAGAAGATTTCTTAGCGCAAGTTAAGCTAAGGAAACGCCCAAGACGCGCGGTCGCAAATCTCCCGACCCCTTTCGCTCCAAGAAGACGACGATTTCCCGGACTACTTTTACGCTCCACTTTATCTGTTGTAGCAGGCTCTAGCCATTTACTTATGAGATCATCCGCAGACATTCCATGCCCTGCATCCGCAACATAAATAATCCCAGTCGTCTCAAGGGAGCTATCGGAGCGAGGTATGATTTTAATCTTTACCCAAGGCGAATCCGCATCAAATGCATTCTTAACCAGCTCAATTAGTGCCGCTTCCGGACCACTTATTAGCTGGTCACCAATCGTGCGTACAATCCTTGCTCGCGGTCTTAGCTTTGCCACTTCCCTCTCCCCTACATGGCTTTTTATTACAAACAGTAGCTTCCAGCATTAGATCTTAAGCTATCATTCCTTCTATGAATACATTTGTCGATCTTTTTTGTGGCGGGGGCCTCGGAGCTCGTGGGGCGGTGCAAGCAGGGCTGAGGCCGCTTGTGGCGGTAGACCTATGGGACATAGCCTGCCGCACGTACCGTGACAATTTTCCAGACGCTATCGTAATCAATGATCGAATAGAGCGAGTTAATCCACTTGACTATTGCGATGCTAGATCTCTCGACTTATTGATTGCCTCTCCGGAATGCACCAATCACTCTGTAGCTAAGGGCTCTGCGCCGAGAGATGAATCCAGCAAAGAAACTGCAATGCATACGGTTGACTGGATCCAGTCACTAAAACCAAGCTGGTTCGTCATAGAAAATGTCAAGGAGATGAAATCCTGGCACAGATACTCCGAACTCCTCCAAAAATTAAAAAATATTGGATATGAGATATCAGAGAATCTTATTAACTCAGCCGATTATGGCGCTGCTCAAAGCAGAGTCAGGCTATTTTTGGTTGGTGGCTTAGAAAAAACGCCCCCAAAAATCTCTCCGCCCGATAGGGTACAGCGAAAAACTGTGCGTGACATACTCGACCCTCCCGGAACTTGGACGATGAAACCTGTTTTTGTGGAGGGACGGGCTGATGCCACAAAAAAACGGGTAAAAGATGCCATTTCTACATTAGGACCAAACAGCGAATTTTTGGTAGTTTATTATGGCTCAGGTGGCGACAAATCATGGCAATCACTAGACACACCTTTACGAACAATCACCACGATTGACCGATTTGCGTATGTCAAGAAGCAAAGTAATCGCTGGCAAATGAGAATGCTACAGCCTTCAGAGCTAGCCAGGGCCATGTCACTTCCGGAGGAACATCGCCTTATGATTGGCACACGCCGCGAAAAAGTACGTGTATGCGGAAATGGTGTTTGCGCAGTGGTAATGAAGCGAATAGTTGAACAACTTAGTGCGATTAGCGAATCGGATCCAATTTGCACTAAAGCTAAAGTAATGGAAGAAAATTTCTAGATTTTATGGGCCCAACGAAAATCGACACATTGACTCTAAAATATTAACGAAATTTTTTAGTAAAAAGGCGGCCTTTCGGCCGCCCTTTTATTTTCCCGGTGAGTTAACAACCTCAAACCCCAACCGGATTCGCCTTCTCAGGATCAATCTTGTACTGCTTGATCGCCCGGGCCACGTCCTTGCCCGTCATCTTGCCATCCTTCGCCAGCGCGGCAATCGCCGCATGCGCGATGTAGTAGCGGTCCACTTCGAAGAACCGGCGCAGGTTGGCACGCGTATCCGAACGACCGAACCCATCCGTGCCGAGCACGGTGTAGGTCATCGGGACGAAGGCGCGGATCTGGTCGGCGAAGGCGCGCACGTAGTCGGTGGCAGCGATGGCCGGGCCCTGGCGTCCTTCCAGCAGCTGGGTGACATAGGGCTTGCGCTGTTCGGCCTCCGGGTGCAGGCGGTTCCAGCGTTCCACGGCGTAGCCGTCGCGGCGCACTTCGTTGAGGCTGGGGCAGGACCAGATGTCGGCGGTGACGCCGAAGTCCTTGTCCAGCAGCTCGGCCGCGGCAATGGCCTCGCGCAGGATGGTGCCGCTGCCCAGCAGCTGCACGCGCAGCTCGCCCTTCTTGGGCTTGCCGGCGTCCTTAAGCAGGTACATGCCCTTGATGATGCCCTCGGCTGCGCCGTCCGGCATGCCGGGGTGGGCGTAGTTCTCGTTCATCAGGGTGATGTAGTAGTACTCGTCGATCTGGTCTTCCATCATCGCCTTCATGCCGTGCTGCATGATGACAGTGACTTCGAAACCGAAGGTCGGGTCGTAGCTACGCACGTTCGGGATGGAGCCGGCGATGACCTGGCTGAAGCCGTCTTCGTGCTGCAGACCTTCGCCATTGAGCGTGGTGCGGCCGGCGGTGCCGCCGAGCAGGAAGCCACGCGTGCGCATGTCCGCTGCCTGCCAGGCGATGTCGCCCACGCGCTGGAAGCCGAACATGGAGTAGTAGATGTAGAACGGCAGCATCGGCACGTCGGACACCGAGTAGCTGGTGCCGGCGGCCATCCACGAGGCGATGGCGCCCGGCTCGCTGATGCCCTGCTGCAACACCTGGCCGGTCTGGTCTTCGCGGTAGTACATCAGCTGGTCGGCATCGACCGGCTTGTACTTCTGGCCGAACGGGGCATAGATGCCGATCTGGCGGAACATGCCTTCCATACCGAAGGTGCGCGCCTCATCGGCCACGATCGGCACGATGCGCGGGCCCAGTTCCTTGTCGCGCAGGGCGATGTTGAGGCTCTGCACGAAGGACATGGTGGTGGAATAGCTGCGCTCGCCGCTGTCCTTGAGCAGGCGCTCGAACTTGTCGAGCGTGGGCGCCACGAACGACTTGCTGGCCTTGGGACGGCGCGACGGCAGGAAGCCGCCCAGGACGTTGCGGCGTTCTTTCAGGTACTGCACTTCCGGGGAATCTTCGCCGGGGTGGTAGAACGGCACCTGGCCGTCTTCCAGCTGGGCGTCGGTCACCGGGATGTTGAAGCGGTCGCGGAAGTGCTTGACCGCCGCGTCGTCCAGCTTCTTGGTCTGGTGGGTGGGGTTGAGCGCCTCACCGGCCGAGCCCATGCCGTAGCCCTTGACCGTCTTGGCCAGGATCACGGTGGGCATGCCCTTGGTGTTCACGGCCTGGTGGTAGGCGGCGTACACCTTGTGCGGGTCGTGGCCGCCACGGTTCAGGCGCCAGATGTCGTCGTCGGACAGGCCGGCGACCATGGCCGCGGTCTCCGGGTACTTGCCGAAGAAGTTGGCGCGCGTGTAGGCGCCGCCGAAGGCCTTGCAGTTCTGGTATTCGCCGTCGACGGTTTCCATCATCAGCTTGCGCAGCACACCGTCGGTGTCCTTGGCCAGCAGGGCATCCCAGTAACCGCCCCACAGCAGCTTGATGACGTTCCAGCCGCCACCACGGAACACGCCTTCCAGTTCCTGGATGATCTTGCCGTTGCCGCGCACCGGGCCGTCCAGGCGCTGCAGGTTGCAGTTGACCACGAAGATCAGGTTGTCCAGGCCTTCGCGTCCGGCCAGCGCGATGGCGCCGAGGGTTTCCGGCTCGTCGCTCTCGCCGTCGCCGATGAAGCACCACACCTTGCGGTCGGACTTCTCGATCAGGCCGCGGTTTTCCAGGTAGCGCATGAACTGCGCCTGGTAGATGGCGGCCAGCGGGCCCAGGCCCATCGACACGGTGGGGGTCTGCCAGAACTCGGGCATCAGCCACGGGTGCGGGTAGGAGGAGATGCCCTGGCCGTCCACTTCCATGCGGAAGTTGTCCAGCTGGGCTTCGCTGATGCGGCCTTCCAGGAATGCGCGGGCGTAGACGCCCGGGGCGCTGTGGCCCTGGATGAACAGCAGGTCGCCCGGGTGCTGGTCGCTGGGCGCGCGCCAGAAGTGGTTGAAGCCCACGTCGTACAGCGTGGCGCTGGAGGCGAACGAGGCGATGTGGCCGCCCAGGTCGCCCGGCTTGCGGTTGGCCCGCACGACGGTGGCCATGGCGTTCCAGCGGATGATCGAGCGGATCTTCCACTCCAGCGCGGAGTCGCCGGGGTTCTTGGCCTCGTTGGCCGGTGCGATGGTGTTGACGTACTCGGTGGTGGGCGAGAACGGCAGGTAAGCGCCGGCGCGGCGGGTCTGTTCGACCATGCCTTCCAGCAGCTGATGGGCGCGCTCCGGGCCTTCGACGTCGATGACGGCCTTGATCGATTCGAGCCACTCCTGCGTCTCAAGCGGGTTCGGATCGTTGTGCAGCACTTCGTTCAACCAGTTCATTAGCGCTCCCGGGGGGACACACCCCGCGGGTGTGTCGACATCGTGAATTCGTGAACCCCCAAGTGTACCGCACGCACCTGTTGCCATTCCTCGCTACGGGTGCGTATGGAATGGGACGGTGTTGTGCGTGGGTGGTGCACCGATGCCGCTTGGGACGACGATCTGGTGCAGCGGGCGCTGCCGGTATACGACCAAAGGATAAGGGCCATTGGCCGGAATGGACCGACACGCATACCCCGTAGGAGCGCACCAGGGCGCGAGGGGCGTTACCGGTAAAGCCCGTCGCGCCCGGGTGCGCTCCTACGGCGGTGGGGGTGGTGGTCAGAAGGCTTGTAGCGCTTCGGTCAGCTGGCCGTTGTTGTTGACCGCGCCCATGGTGTAGCCCTGCCAGCCGGGGTAGGCGTTGGGCTCCCAGTAGAAGATGCCGAGCACGCGCGATCCGATGGCGCTGCTGCGGCTGAGCAGGTTGGTGAGCATGGCGCGGGTGGTGGCGGCCTGCTGCCAGTCCATGCCGACCTCGGCCACGATCACGTCGCTGCCGTAGCGGGAGATCATGTCGCGCATGTTGGTGTCCAGGCGGTTGTTGTAGTCCTGCCAGCTGCCGACCGGCGGGTAATGCGACATGCCGATGACATCCCACTTGCCGCCGGCCGAGCGCAGGTTGTCGAAGAACCAGCGGAAGTTGGCGTTGTCGTAGCCGTTGGCCAGGTGCACGATGACCTTGGCGTTGGGATACACCGCCTTGGTGGCGTTATAGCCGCTGTTGATGAACTGGCCCAGCGTGGCGAAGTTGGGCGTCTTGCCCTCGTTCCACAGCATGCCGCTGTTGATCTCGTTGCCCACCTGCACCCAGCTGACGGTAATGCCGTTGTCCTTGAGGTATTTGAGGATGCCCTGGGTGTGGCTGTAGACATCGGTATTGAGCTGGGCGACGGAGTGGCCCGCCCAGGCGGCCGGCTTGGTCTGCTTGCCGGGGTCGGCCCAGCTGTCGCTGTAGTGGAAGTCGATCATGATGCGCATGCCCTGCGCGGCGGCGCGCTTGGCCTTGTCCAGGGTGTCGCGGCCATCGTTCCAGCCGCCGGACGGGTTGACCCACACGCGCAGACGGATGGCGTTGCCGCCCACATTCTTGAACAGCTTGATGAAGTCGGTGGTGTTGCCGGCCGCATCGCGAAACACCTGCGGCGGGTTGGCCGCGGCCTGCTGGTTGAGCCAGCTGACATCGGCGCCCTTGGCGATGCCCTGCGCGCCGGCGCCGGCGCTAATGCCACCCAGCAACAGCACCAGCAGCAAACGGTGGTACCCCTTGCGAAAAACGTGCATGAACCCTCTCCCTTGATCGATGGATGTCGCGCCGCATGGCGCCCTGCCTGATCCCCCTGAATTCGCCGCATGCCTGTGGCGATACGGCGCTGCCCGCAGCGGCCAGACACGCCGCGAAACGGTGGCGATTGCAGCACGGCGGCGTAATGCGGTCGCGCTCGCTATAGCTGCTGCGTGGTTGCGGCATATCTCGCGGCGGCAAACACCTTGCGCCAGCGAACTGGCGATATTTTCGCCAGCGCATTGTTGTGCGGGTGCAACAGAAAACCGGCGCGATAGTGCGCAGCGGGTCTGTTACTGGCGATCGGTCGCTGAGGTGACAGGCGTGGTCGACTGTTAGGGCAGCACAAGCAGACCTGGGCTCGATGCGATGCGGCGACGTGCTGCCGACTTCCCGGCACCGGGGCGCGTTGCTGGAAGCGCACACCCTCGCCGTACGTACGCCGCTCACCGCTCACCGCGCGCAGCGGCCGTGCTGTGACTGCGGCTGCGTGACTGCGGCTGCGGCTGCGGCTGCGGCTGCGGCTGTGGCTGTGGCTGTGGCTGTGGCTGACAGCTGATTCTGTAAGGACACCCCTGGCTCGATCACCGTCACCGGCGCTGCGCGGCAAAGTGCGATTCCAGCTCGACAGCAGCAGCAGCCCGACGGGTGAAGACCGCCCGGCTTCCAGCTACCCTGCCCGCTCGGCGCACTCGACACGCTCGCGTCCATGGCTCGGCAGCGACCGAAACGAAAAACGCCGGGCAAGCCGGCGTTTTTTCTGTGCACCACGCGATGGCGGCAGTTGGCAGATCGAAGCGCCGCCGCGTCAGCACTGCGGGTCGGGCGCAGTCACCGCATCAAGCGCGGCTCCCAGCGCGTAGCGAGCGGCCGTCAGATGGTGCGGATGGCGCGCCCGGCATTGCAGTGAACCATTGGTCCATGCCGATTCCGGGCAACGGCCGCGCCCACCTGACGGCTGCGCAGCCGTTTTGTCGGCCGCTCCACGCCCATGCATGCATGAGCGCACTCAGCCCAGCGCGCGTGCGCCCTGCTGTTGTTGCTGGGTCTGGGTTTGCTGCTGCTCCAGCGCCACCGCTTGGCGTGCGGCGTTGTCGGCCACGCGCTGGCTGCTCTGCTCCAGCGGGGTGTTCATCGCGGTCATGGTCTCCACGCTGACACGCAGCTGCGCGGGGTCGTCCACGCGGCCCTGCACGGCGAAGGTGCGTGCGGCATCGGGGCTCATCATCACCGCGTCGATGCGCTGGCCGCCGGCGGCGTGCATTTCCGAGGCGAGCGAGCCGGACAACTGGGCGCTTTGCTGGTCGGGCGCGCGCCCTGCACGTGCGTCCTGTGCGTGCACGCCACGCTGCGCGTCCTGGAACAGGGCATTGCCCACATGCCCCGGTTGGTCGATACGCAGCGAGGTGTGCTCGTTGCCGTGCTCGCGTGCGTCGCGCTTGGCAGGCTCGCCCGGAGCGAGCGGGCCGCGGATGGCGTCGATGGCGTCCTGGCCGAGGCCGCGCGCGCTGCGCGTCAAGATGGTGGTGCCGGTGCGCAGCCCGTCCACATCGCTGCGGTATTCGTCGATCATGCGCGCGTTCTTTTCGGCAAGCGGACGCGCGTTGGGATCTGTAAGCGCCGAATGCTCGCCCAGGAAGTTGCCCAGCTTGTGCGCGCCCAGCGAACCGCCGGCCGCCACCAGCGGGTAGTCGGGAATCAGGAAATTGGCCTTGCTGTTGCTGTAGCCGGCGCCGCTCAACGTAGCGATTTCATCCGGCTTGGCGTAGATGCGCACCTGCCCGAAATGCGGCGAGGCTGCGCTGACCGGGTCCGATGCCATCACGTGGTTGATCACGCTGTTGCCGCCTTCGGGAATGCGGTAACTCAGGCTGGCTGCACCGTAGGCGTTGAAGGTTTCGCCCTTGAGGTCGTAGTGGTGCGCGGAGACCTGCGCAAGCGCACCGCCCAGGGAGTGGCCGGTGACGGTGACTTCGGGTTGGTGCCCGGTTCGCTTGCCGACGTCCTTGGCAATGTCCATCGCGTTTTTGGTCAGCGCGAGCGCGTCGGCTGCCTGCGGATTGGTCCGCGAGGTGACCATGGTCGCATCGGTGAGAATGTCCTTGACCGCGCCCTCGGTGCCGCGATGGGCGACCACGATGTCGCCGCTGCCTTCACGCCGGTAGATGGTGCCTTGATAGCCGGTGGCCTTGTTGTTGACGTGGTCGAGAACCGCATAACGCTGCCCCTCGACCACGACGATTTCTTCCTGACCTGGCGCGCGCCGGCCGACGGCGCGATCCTTGTAGACATCTTCCGACAAGCCCGCATAGTGCGGCGATGGGATGCTCATGGCGCAACTTCCTTGGCAGCCAATGTGATGGTGAAGAGATTGTCGCGGATTTCCGGCTTGAATTTGTCCGGGCTCAGCTCACCGGTGTCCGGAAAGCTCTTGGACTCCGAGCGCGGATACCCTTCCTTCCAGTAGTACTTCGTCTGTGGCTGCTGCGCAGTCACCGTCTTGCCTTCGATAAACGACAGGAAGCGGGTCTCTTCCTCTGCACCGGTGGCCTTCAGCAGCACGCTGGCACCGCTGAATTCCCAATGGCAGACGCCGCGACCGTAATAGTCCTCGTCCTGCATCAGGTCCAGATAGACGGTGCCGCGGTACTCGGTGTCGGAGATCTTCTTGAGTGCGAAGTCTTCCTGGCTGGTGATGCGCCCGGCGGTGCCGGTTTCGGGCTGGATCTTGCCGCATTCGGCTTCGTTGCTGACGTCGTACTGCGCCGCGCCCTGCACCAGGCCGAAGGCGCCGGGCGCCTTGTCCAGGGTCAGCGTGACCTCGTAGGCCTTGCGCGGGTTGGGATTCAACTTGGCAAGGCCGCGGCCACCGGCCTCGACGTCGGCTTCTGCGGCGGCCTCGGTTGCGGGGGATTGGGTCTGGGTCATGCTGGTCTCCGGGGCGTTACAGGCCGTAAGCAAAAGGGCCAGCAGGCTCGGGGTCAGAATCTGGCGCAAGGCCGGCCTCCATGGCGATAGGGGGAGTCAATCTAGTTTGCTTGACCCGCCGGGGTCAATTTACGGCAGCTGAGGATGAGGCGGCCGTGAGCCGGTTGCCGGCGCCCGCAAAACTGCCATGATCGGGCCATCCGCCGCCACGGAAGCGCGCCATCGCCACGGGTCCCACATCGCCAGCCGACAGCGTGGCCGTCACCCCGCGGGTGCACTGGCGGCACAGCCTGCGCATGCGCGTGTTGCTGGCCGCCACCGCGGTGCTGGTGGTGTTGCTGGCGTTGCTGGGCACGGTGTTCTACCTGGGCGCACGCGCCGAGCTGGTGGAGGCGGCGCGCACCGAGGTGGATGGCCTGACCGAGCAGACCGCACGCAGCCTGGCGGCGATGCTGGACTCGGTGCAGGTGAGCGGCCGCACGCTGGCGGCCAGCAGCAGCGCGGTGGGGCTGCAGCCGTTCAATCTGCGCGCGCTGCTGCTGGCCACGCTCAGCGGCGACCCGGATATCGGTGCGGCGCGGTTGATCATCGAGCCGCGCACGCAGAAGGCGCGCGACACCGGGTTTGTCTGGTACGTGCATCGCGACGGCACGCGCGTGCTGGAGAAATCGGTGCAGGACCTGGGCTACGACTACCGCGCGATGCCGTGGTATCTGCGCACCCAGCGCGAAGGCCGCGCGTGGTGGTCCGAGCCGTATCTCAACGCCAATGGCGGCAACGCGCTGTACACCAGCTACAACCTGCCGTTGCGCCGCCCGGGCGATGCGGTGGATGCCGCACCGGTGGGCATGGTCAGCGTGGACCTGCCGCTGCAGCACCTGCGCGAGATCATCGACCAGCTGCCGCGCGACATCGGCATCCAGCCGATGCTGCTGTCGCCCGAAGGCATGCTGGTGTTCAGCCCCGACCCGGCGCTCAACCTGCGTTACACGCTGGAGCGTTACGTGGCGCATTCGCGGCCCGACCTGCTGCCGTTGCAGCGCGCGGTGGCGGCGGGCCAGCCGATCTCGTTTGCGCACACCGCGCCGGATGGCGAGCGCTTTTTGACCCATAGCGCGGCGGTGGGGCGCAGCGGCTGGACCTTTGTGCTGTCCGCCTCGGAAGGCTATGTGCTGGCGGGCCTGAACTGGCTGGCCGCGTGGGTGGCGCTGGCGGCGTTGCTGGGCGCGGTGGTGTGGTGGTGGCTGATGGGGCGGATCACGCGCAAGCTGACGCGCCCGATCGAGGAATTGACCGATACCGCCGAGCACTTTCGCCGTGGCGAATTCGCATACCCGCTGCAGCACATCGAACGCCGCGACGAGGTGGGCGTGATGGCGCGTGCGTTCGACAGCGCGCGCGATGCGATCCGCGACCACATCGCGCAGATCGGCGAGATGACCGCCGCGCGCGAGCGCATGCACAGCGAGCTGCAGATTGCGCGCGAGATCCAGCAGGCGATGCTGCCCTCCGGGCGCACCTTCGACCGCGCCAGTTCGCATCTGGAAACCTGCGCCTGGCTGGAGCCGGCCAAGGCGGTGGGCGGCGACTTCTACCACTTCGTCGAGACCGAGCCGGGGCTGCTGTGGTTTGTGGTGGGCGATGTGTCCGACAAGGGCGTGCCGGCCGCCCTGTTCATGGCGCGCGCGGTGAGCGTGCTGGAAATCGCCGCGCGCCGGCATACGCGCCCGGACAGCATCCTGATCGCCGCCTCCACGCGGCTGGCGGAAAACAACGACACCTGCATGTTCGCCACGGTGCTATGCGGGGTGATCAACGTGGTGAGCGGCGACTACTGGCTGGCCAGTGCCGGCCACGAGCCGCCGGTGCTGATCGACATCGACGGCAGCGCGCGGCCGTTGCCGCTGGACACCGGCGCGCCGCTGGGAATCGAGCCGCAGGTGGCCTACCCGGTGCTGCAAGGCCGCATGAGCGCGGGGCAGACGCTGCTGGGCTATACCGACGGGGTGACCGAGGCGATGGACGAGCAGGGCGCTAGCTACGGGCTGGAGCGCCTGCTCGGCGCCTTGCGGCCACGCCGCAGCGCGGCGGCGCAGTGCAAGGCGGTGATCGCCAACATCGCCCACTTCACCGGCCAGGCCGACCCGTACGACGACATCACCCTGCTGGCGATCCGGCTGCGCCAGGAGCATGCTGGGCGGGTCGCAGACGCTGGCCGGGACGCACCCGGAAAGGCAACGACCTGATGAAGCTCGACCTGGCCATCGCGCCCTCGCTGGCCCAGCTGGCCGGCGCCAACGACGCGCTGGAACACTCGCTCACGCTGGAAGGACTGCACGCCGAGCGCATCGGCCAGGTGCGGCTGATCGTGGAAGAGCTCGGCTGCAATGCGCTCACCCACGGCCAGTGCGCCGAGCAGCCGCTGCGCCTGCAACTGCAGCTGGATCCGCAGGCGCTGGTGCTGGAGATGCACGACCCCGGCAGCGCCTTCGACCCCAGCACCGCCGCGATGCCGGACCTGAGTGCCGAGCTCGACGAGCGCGCGATCGGTGGGCTGGGGCTGTTCCTGGTGCATCAGTTCGCCGATCACATCGACTACCGCCGCGATGGTGCATACAACGTGGTGCGCGTCACCCTGCTCCACCCGTACGCCCCCGTCCCCGAGGCACTGTCATGACCACGCTCGCCATTCAGATCGACCCGCCGCAGGACACCCGTCAACGCGTCATCCTGACCGGGCGCCTGGACACCCACACCTACCAGGATCTGGACGCGGCGCTGTCGCCGCTGCTGGGCACCCTGATCACCACGCTGGTGCTGGACCTGACCGCGCTGGAATACATCTCCAGCGCCGGCATCCGCTGCATCTTCAAGGCGCGCAAGGCCCTGGCCACGCGCCAGGGCAAGGTGCTGGTGACCAACCCGCAGCCGCAGATCCGCAAGGTCTTCGACATGGTCAAGGCAGTGCCGCTGAGCGATGTCTTCGCCTCCACCGAAGAGCTGGATGCCTACTTGGCGGCGATGCAGCGCAAGGTCATCGAACAGCATGCGCAAGGCGATACGCCGATCGTGCCGCATTTCGCCGAGGCCTGAGCGCGGCCAGCGCCGCATAGCGAACAGGCGCCGGCTGGATGTAGACGGCGCGCGCGGCAGAAGGATACGAGAGGTGCATGCCGACCCCGGCATCGGACGCGCGCCGTCTGGCGATGATTGCAGTGGTTGTGCCGATCGCTTTGCGGTGTCGCCTCGCCTGCGCGCACATCGGTGAGCCTGTCTGCGTATGGCGCGTGCGCGGCAGTGGTTAGGCTATGACGCCCTGATCCCTGCGTTGCGATGCCCAAGCTGATCATCTTCGATTTCGACGGCACCCTGGCCGACTCGTTCGGTTTCTTTCTGAGCACGCAGCGCGTACTGGCCGAGCGGCACGGCTTCCGCGCCGCGCAAGCACATGAAGTGGACGCCGCACGCCGCCTGAGCACCCGCCAGTTGCTCAAGCAATCGGGCCTGAGCAGCTGGCGCATCCCGCTGGTGGCTGCCGACTTCATCCGCCTGATGCGTGCCGCCCCACCGATGGCCTTGTTCGACGGCATTGCCGGGGTGCTGCAGGCCCTTCACGCCCGCGGCACCTGCCTGGCCCTGGTGTCGTCCAACTCGGTGGAGAATGTGCAGCGCGCGCTGGGCGAGGAGCTGAGCGCGAAGTTCGCAGTGATCGACGGCGGTGCGCATCTGCTGGGCAAACAGCGCGCCTTGCGTCGCGTGTTGCGCAGCACCGGGCATACCGCAGCGCAGGCGGTGTACGTGGGCGATCAGGTCGCCGACTGGGAGGCGGCGCAAGCGGTGGGCTTATCGTTTGCTGCAGTTGCGTGGGGCTATGCGCATCCGGACGTGTTTGCCGGCTTGGCTGAGACGCGGGTGATCGAACGCGTGGATGACTTGCTTGCGTTGGGCGGGGAGTAGGCGGCGGGATTGGGGATTGGAGATTCGCAGGAGCGAGAAGCTTTCCGGTGCTGCGTGCGTGCCCTCATCCGCCCTTCGGGCACCTTCTCCCGGTGGGAGAAGGAAGGTGCGATCTCGGTGCGCGGGGTGATGCGCCCGGACAGCGCCGACTGCTAGACCCCACCCACCCTCGGCAAGGGCGCCGGCACGTTCAACATGCCACCCGCTGCCACGTACGCCGCCAAGGCCTGGCCCTGGCTTAGCAGATGCCCGTGCATCGTGCGCTCTGCGCCTTCGGCGTCGCCGCGGCGCACGCAGGCCATCAGCTCGCGGTGCTCGGCCAGCGACTGCGCCATGCGTCCGGGCGTCAACAGCTGCCGGCCGCGGTGCATCTTGAGGATGCGGTGCAGATCGTGGGTGACGCGGATCAACCACGGATTGCCGGCGTACTGCTGCACGGTCTCGTGGATCAGGTAATTGTTGCGGTAGTACTCGGCCAGGTCGCCAGCGGTGGCGGCAGCTTCCATTGCCGCGTGCAGCTCTTCCAGGCGTTGCACGCCGGCCACGTCGATGCGCTTGACCGCATCGTGCGCGCAGCGGCCTTCCAGCATCGCCATCACCGGGAACAACTGATTGAGGTCTTCCAGGGTCAGCCGCGTGACCCGGCTGCCGCGGCCGGCGTCCAGCTGCACCAGGCCTTCGGCGGCGAGCAGCTTGAGGCTCTCGCGCAGCGGGGTGCGGCTGATGCCGAGTTCCTCGGCCAGCGCCGGCTCGTCGATCCATTCGCCCGGCGGCAGCGCGTAGTCGTAGATTTTCTGGCGCAGGCGCTCGGCCACTTCCTCGTACAGCGGTACGCGCTTCTTGGCGTTGCGCGAATCAGGGGCGAGGGTCATGGCAGGCGGGTCGTCGATGCTGGCGTGGGGGCGCCCATTCTACCGGGGCGCCCCGACACCCTGCCGGACACGGGCCGCATCACAGCCAGCCCGGCACCACGAACAGCAGCCAGGCCACCAGCGGCCCCAGCAACACCACCAGCCCGCTGTAGACCAGGAAACGGCGGAACAGCGCGTCGCGTTCTTCCTTGGCGGCCGAGGCCACCACCAACGCACCGTTGGTGGAGAACGGGCTGACATCGACGATGGTGGACGATACCGCCAGCGCGCAGATCACCCCGGCCGCACCAAGCTGGCCCTGCATCAGGAACGGCACCGCCAGCGGAATGGTGGCGCCCAGCACCGCCGCCGACGAGGCGAATGCGGAAACGATGCCGCCGACGTAGCAGACCAGCAGCGCCCCCAGCAACGGCATGCCGATATGCGACACGCCGGTGCCGATGTAGTCCACCGCACCGGCCTTTTCCAGCACCGCCACATAGGTGACCACGCCGCTGATCAACAGCACCGTGGACCAGCTGATGCCGTCCACCGCGCCCTTCTGCGCGCTGGGCGAGATCAGCGCCAATGCCACCGCCACGGTGATCGAGACCAGGCCGACGTTGAGGTTGTAGACCAGCGCGGCGATGCCCAGGCCGAGCAGGCCGACCAGCGTGATCACCCGATCGCGCGTGATGGCGACCGCCTCCAGCGCCAGCGGATTGGTCGACAGGGTGCCGCCACCGGCAGCCACCAGCGAGCCATGCCCTTCGATCGCGAACGGGCGCTTGGAGGCCTGGTCGTCGGCCACCGCCACATACTGCGCATCGGCCAGCGAGACCTCCTGCCGGCGCATCAGCTTGAGCCCGCCGAAGGCGCAGAAGCAGATGATCGCCATCATCAGGTTGAAGCCCAGGCTGGTGAGGAACACCGCCATCTCGGTGACGTCCAGCCCAGCCTTTTCCACCACCTTGTTGGTGATGCCGCCATACACGCTGATCGGCGAAAAGCCGCCGCCCTGCGCGCCATGGATCACCAGCAGGCCCATCATCAAGGGATTGATGCGGTACTGCTTGGCAAAGCGCAGCGCCACCGGGCCGATGATGGCCACCGCCGCCGGCCCGAGCGCACCGAAGGCGGTGAGCAGGCCGGTGATGACGAACATCACCCAGGGAATGGCGACGATGCGCCCGCGCACCGCGCGCACCGCCCAGTGCACCAGCAGATCGATGGTGCCGTTCTTCTGCGCGATGGCGAACAGATAGGTGATGCCGACCAGGGTCAGGAACAGGTCGCCCGGAAAGCCGGCCAGCACCTCCTTGCCGTCCAGACCCACCCACACGCCGCCGATGATGAAGGCCAGCGCGAAGGCCACCGCGCCCATGTTGATGGGCAATGCGGTGGCGACGATGAACATGATCACCAAGCCAAGAATCGTTGCAATTTGCGGGGTCATGCGCCCTCCCAGACACCTGATACGCGTACAGCACGGATGGCCACCCGCCACCCAAGGGTCACGCCGTGTGCAGCACCTGCTCAATCGTCATGCCGCGCGCTCGCATGCGGCGTTGACCCACTCGACCACACCGTGGGTACTCTGAAATTCGTCGACCGATCGCGCTTCGCAGCCCGGCACGCGCTCGCGCGCCATGCGCGCCAGTGCGCCACCGGGCCCCAGTTCGAGAAACACCCGCGCGCCGCGCTCGGCGGCCTGCACCAGCACCTCGGACCAGCGCACGGTCTGCGCGATCTGTGCGGCCAGCGTGTCCACCACCAGGGCCTGCGTGGTGACGGCACGTGCATCGATGCCGGCGAGCACGCGCAGCCTGGGCGCGTGCACCGCCGCGCTGTTCAATTCGATGGCGAAGGCGTCGGCGGCCGTACGCAACCATGGCGTATGTGCCGGCACGCTCACCGGCAACGGCGTGACGCGTGCGCCCTGCGCCTGCGCTGCATCGCCCAGTGCCTGCAGCGCCGCCTGCGGGCCACCGAGCACGGCGTGGTCGTCGCCGTTGACGATGGCGATGGCCGCGCCATGCGTCTGGCACAGCGTCTCCAGCGTGCGCAGCGGCAGGCCGAGCACCGCCATCAAGCCGGCATGGTCCGGGCTGGCCGCATCCATCAGGCGCGCGCGGGTGGCAGCCAGCTGCAAGCAGGTGGCGATCTCCATGCTGCCGGCAACCGCATGCGCGGCCAGCTCGCCGACGCTGTAGCCCAGCACCAACACCGGCGTGGGCAGCTGCGCACGCAGCACCTGCCAGTGCGCCAGGGTGCCGGCGCAGACCAGCGGCTGTGCAATGGCATTGGTGTAGCGGGAGTTGTCTGCGGCCAGCGTTTGCGCCGAGGCGCCAAGCACCTTGCTCGCAGCAGCGATTACCTCGGCCGCGACAGGCGCATCGGCAACCCGCGCGAACATCGCGGCGTGCTGCCCACCCTGGCCGGGACAGAGCACGGCCAGGGTCATGCGGTGGCCTGCTTGCAGAACATGCTGTGCCTTGTGCGAGCGTGACCCTCATTCGCGCTGCGGGCATTTTGTTCCGTGACCAGGACAAGCACGCCGTTCACTGAGACAGTGCGAAGGGCCGCGCCGCCACACGCCTGCATGAACGTTGCCTTCGCAGCTGCCAGTGGTCGACACAGGCTCATGCCATCTCCTGACAGTGCAGGAACCAGGCGCAGGCCAGCAGATCGGCGCTGCCGCCCGGGCTCAGGCGACGCGCGACAAATTGCGCGCCGATCGCGTGCAGGCATGCGCGCCACTGCGGCTGCGCGATGCCGCCATCGGCCAGAAATGCACGTGCCTGCGCTTTTGCGTAAGCCAGCCCTTCCTGCCCGCCGCGATGCAGCAGGTTGAGATCATCAACCTCGGCAATCAGGTGCATCAAGGTCTGTGCCAGTGCGGCCTCGCGCGTGGCGCCGCTGCGCAATGCACTGCGTAGTGACGGCAATGCGATCTCGCGCAGCAATGGATACCCGGCTGCGGCCTGTTCGCGCACGCCACTGATCCGGAACGCCGCGCGCACGCGCTGGCCATTGCTGTGTGGATCCAGCGGCGCGGCTCGCAATGCATCGCGCCAGACCTGCACCGCGCTGCAGACTGCTTCGCCGCTAGGGGCATGCCCATGCACCGCACGCAAGCGCGCCGCCTGCGCAGTGAGCAGTCCCAGGCTGAAGATCGCACCGCGGTGGGTATTGATGCCGCCGGTGCTGCGCAGCATCGCCGCTTCGGCCGCGATGCCGAGCTGGCGCAATTGCTCGAACGGCGCGTTGTCGATACCGGCCTGTGCAATCGCGACGAAGTAGCCGCGTAGGGCGAACAGGCTGCGCAGGAATGTCGACGCGTCCATATCGGCATGGCTGCCGCTATCGAACGGCGTGACCAGGCCGGGCTTCGGCGCGCAGCCGAGTTCTGCATGCAGGGCGGCGACCGCCAGCCGCCCCAGCCGATGCGCCAGCGCGCTGGCGGTGCCGGCTTCAGGATGCGATGCGTGTTGCCGGGCTGCACTGTCTTGCAGCTCGCCATGCGTGCATGCAACGCGCGATGGCGCATGCACGCGGTTCGAACCAGCGCCTGCGGGGGCAAGGTGCAGTAGCGGCTGCGGCGGTACGTCGTGCGCTGCTGCCGGTGTCGGTGCGAGCGTCGATTCGTGATCGGCACGAATCAGGTGCGTCGACTGGCTGGTCGCATCAACCAGGGATGGTGCGATGCCCGTTTGTTTGGCTCCTGTCACTGGCCGCTGCCGCTCCACCGCGTTGCCAGGCGTCACGGAGCGCCTGGCATCGGCAGTGCGTTCAACCAGCGTGCTCATGCCGCGCTCCATACCGGAAACAGCGCGCTGCGCGGCAGCAAGCGGCAGCCGTTGGTGGACTTCACCAAGACCTGTTGCGCGCTGCCGGCGTACTCGCGCCAGTTCACCGCGGTGTCGTCGGGCAGCAGCAGTTCGCCGTCTGCGCGCAGCCCGTGGCGCTGTTCCCAGCGCTGCAGCACTGTCACCACGGCCTGCGCCTGCTCGGGTGTGGCGATGGACCACAGCAGGTCCAGATCCGATTGCGCATGCACATACGCAAGCCCGGTCAGGGCCTGCCATGCAAAGCTGCCGAAGACGCGCGGCTGCAGGGCGTTGGCATTGCACTGGGTCAGCAAGGCCTGCAGTGCAGGCTGCGTTGCGGCGGGTGCGGCTGCGATCACCGCGTCCAGCGCCAACGGCGCGGTGCTGCGCGCAACCTCGTCCAGGCCGGCGCTCAAGGCCAGGCGTTGCTTGCCTTCGTCTGGCGGCAACGGCACGCCCAGCCGCAGGCTGCCAGGCGCCTCGCTGCCATCGCCACGCGCCACCACTGCCGGCAGACCCGCGGCAAACCACTGCTGCAGCCGTGGCTGCGCACCCGGCGTCAGCGCTTGCCAGCGCGCGCCGGGATGCAACCACACCAGTGCGTGGCGGCCGGGCATGCTCAGGCCTCGCCCGCGGCCACTGCCGCAGCGACATCGCGCGCCAGGGTGCGCCCGCCACGCTGCGCGCCACGTGCCCGGCGTTGATCGCCATCGCTGGGCGCGGCCAGGGCATCGCCCAGCGCCTGCGCCAGATCGCCGTCCCAGAGCGACTCCACCGCGCCCATGCGCACATAGTTCTCCACGCCGGGCGCAAACACCGGCGAGCTCTTGCTCAGCGCCTGCAAGGTGTCCACGCTCTGCTTGGTGACGCGCGCCATCGCGCGCAGATCCATCACGCGGATCTGCGCATCCGGCAATGCGTGGATATGGTCGGCCATCAGACCGAACGACAGAAAGCCGCCGCTGACCGATTCGCCATACACCAGCGTGACCAGCCGCGCGCCGCGCTTGCGCGCCAGATCCAGCGTGCGTGCCAGATGCGCGAAATAGCCATTGATGCCGAGCAGTTCGTCACGGCGCGCCAGCCGTTGCCCGGCGGTATCGGCCAGCATCACGATCGGCCGCTGCGGATGCGCGCGCGTGCTCGCCAACACGGTCGCCGCCAGTGCCAGCGCGTGGTCCACGCCGACTTCCAGCTTGTTGGCGGTGCCGATCACGGTGACCTCGCCTGCGGCCGTGGTGGCACTGCCGGTAAGCACATCGTCGTTGCGGGCGATGGCGTGGCCGAGCGGAAACAGCTGGTCCAGCAGTTGGCTCAGTTCCATGGCGTGCTCCGGTCGGCGGTGGCGGCGAGGAAGGCGTCGGTGTCCAGCAGCGGCAGGCGCTGCGCATCGACGATGCCCTGCCGCTGCCAGATCTCCAGGCCGTCGCGGCAATCGCCGTAGGCGGCGATGCGCGTGGCCAACTGCTGCTGTGCAAGTTCCAGCGCCTGCAATGCAGCCTCGCCTTCCGGCTCGGTCAGCGTGTCCAGCGCCTGCACGGCGGAATCGGCGAATGCGGCGATGCGGTCGGCCACCAGCGTCTGCGCCTCGCCCAGCAGATAGCGGTGCTTGCCGCCGGTGACGCGCCACACCAGGGCACGGTCGCGCGCGTCGAACTCCTCCACACCGCGCACGGTTTCGATCACGTCCGGGCCGGACAGCGACAGGCGGCCTTCTTCGGACATGATCACCGTGCTGCAGCAGCGCGCCACGATGCCCATGCCGCCGAAGGCGCCGTTGCCGCTGCCGATCAAGGCCAGCACCGGCACGCCGGCGGCGCGCGTGTCCAAGGTGGCGCGCATGATTTCGGAGATGGCGATCAGGCCGGCGTTGGCTTCGTGCAGACGCACGCCGCCGGTGTCGAGCAGCAACAGCACCGCCGCCGGCTGCGTGGCGGCGGCGCGTTCGAGCAGGCCGGTGAGCTTTGCGCCGTGCACCTCGCCGACGCCGCCGCCCATGAAGGCGCCTTGCTGCGCGGCGATCAGCACGTTGCGCCCACGCAGTGCGCCTTCACCGACGACGATGCCGTCATCGAAGGCGCCGGGCGTGTCCAGCTGGGCCAGGTGCGGGCTGATCAGGCGACGGCGCGGACCGACGAATTCGCGGAAGCTGCCGGCATCCAGCACGCCATCGATGCGCTCGCGCGCATCGGCCTCGTAATAGCTGCGCTCGGCCATGGGAATGGTGGTGCTCATACGTATCTCCCAACGACATGCGTAGGAGCGCACCCGGGCGCGACTGCAGCGTTACCGGGAACGCCCGTCGCGCTCGGGTGCGCTCCTACGGGGTGAGAGGGGTGGCTCATGTGGCGGCTCCCTGCAGGACGTCCAGCGCCTGCTCCAGGCGCAGGCTCACCACCGCCGGCGTGGCGCCGACATCGTTGATGCTGATGCGCACATCGCGCAGCGGATGGCGCGCGGCGAAATCGTCCAGCACTGCCTGCCAGATGGTGCCGAACCCGCGCGCGGCGGTGAGGATCTCGATCTCCATCGCGCCGTCCAGCGGCACGCGCTCGACCAGCACTTCCAGGTTGCCGGAGGCGACCACGCCGACCAGCGCATGGTCCAGCCCGGCGCGTGCGCCATGCTGACCATCGAAGCGATACCGCAGGGTTTCCATGCTGTGCCCCTACCAGTTGCGAAAACGTTTCGGCGGGTCGTACAACCCACCGGACCAGCGCACCAGGTCCTTGACCGTGCGCGCGGCGAGCAGGTCGCGCGTGGCATCGCGTGGACGGATGCCCAAGTCTTCCGGCCGCTTGATGACGCCGCGATCGCGCAGGTTTTCCACCGCGCGCTTGTCGCGGCCCAGGCCGACAGCGGTGTAACCGGACACGCCACGGATGGCCTGTTCGCGCTCTTCGGCGCTGCGGCACAGCAACAAGTTGGCGATGCCTTCTTCAGTCAGCACGTGGCTGACGTCGTCGCCGTAGATCATCACCGGCGGCAGCGGCATGTTGGCGCGCTCGGCCAGCTCCCAGGCATCGAGCCTGTCGACGAAGGCCGGCGCCATGTGTTCGCGGAAGGTTTCCACCATCTGCACCACCAGCTTGCGTCCGCGCGGCATCTCGCCGGGGCGCGCCGCCTCGCGCCCGGCCTTGAGCCAGGCGTCGCTGGCGTGCCGGCGGCCGCGCGCATCCGAGCCCATGTTGGGCGCGCCGCCGAAACCGGCGATGCGGTCGCGCGTGGCGGTGGAGCTGTTGCCCTGCAGATCGATCTGCAGGGTGGAGCCGATGAACATGTCGCAGGCATACAAGCCGGCGGTCTGCGACAACGCCCGATTGGAGCGCATGCTGCCGTCGGCACCGGTAAAGAAGATGTCCGGGCGCGCGGCGATATAGGCCTCCATGCCCAGTTCCGAACCGAACGAATGCACCGAGTGCACGAAGCCCGATTCGATCGCCGGGATCAGCGCAGGATGCGGATTGAGCGCCCAGTGCCGGCAGATCTTGCCCTTCAGCCCCAGCGATTCGGCATAGGTGGGCAGCAGCAATTCGATCGCGGCGGTGTCGAAGCCGATGCCGTGGTTGAGCCGGTCCACGCCGTATTCGGCGTAGATGCCCTTGATCGCCATCATCGCCATCAGCACCTGGATCTCGGAGATCTGCGCCGGGTCGCGGGTGAACAGCGGTTCGATGTAGTTGGGCCTGGGCGCCTGGGTGACGAAGTCCACCCAGTCGGCCGGGATGTCCACGCGCGGCAGCGTGTCGACGATCTCGTTGACCTGCGCAATCACGATGCCGCCCTTGAACGCGGTGGCCTCCACGATCACCGGGGTGTCTTCGGTATTCGGGCCGGTGTAGAGATTGCCGTGGCGGTCGGCGGCCTGCGCGGTGACCAGCGCGATGCGCGGGGTCAGGTCGATGAAGTAACGGCCGAACAATTCCAGGTAGGTGTGGATGGCGCCGATCTCGATGCGGCCCTCGCCGACCAGCCCGGCCAGGCGCGCGGCCTGCGGGCCGGAGAACGAGAAATCCAGCCGCTTGGCGATGCCGCGCTCGAACACGTCCAGATGCGCGGGCAGCGACAACACCGATTGCACCATGTGCAGGTCGTGCACGCGCGCCGGGTCCACCTCGGTGAGGCAGCGCGCCAGGAAGTCGGCCTGCTTCTGGTTGTTGCCTTCCAGGCAGACGCGGTCGCCGGGTTCGATCACCGCCTCCAGCAGCGCCACCACGTCGTCGGCGGCCACCACGCGCCCCTGCGGCGCCAGGGCTGCGGCGCGCTGCAGGCGCTGGCGCCGGCTTTCGGCCTGGGTGTCCCACTGTCGACTCATGCGTCTGCCTCACCGGGCCGAGCCCGTAATGTCGAAGTAATTACATCGTAATTATGGAGGCTAGCTATGTCCAGCCGCGTTGCAGCATGGGCGGCAGGGATGTCCAGGCCGGTCAGCCGGGCGACAGGCAGGCGCTTGCGGGCCAGCACACTTCGATATATCTTTTCGCCATACTTCGATATATCGAATAACGATGCGCTCCCGCCACGACGACCTGCCGAGCGAGCTCGATCCATCCGCAGCGCCCAGTGCGACGCGTCGCGGTGGCGCCGGGCGCGCACGGCCGCTGGAACATGGCGACCTGCGCTTGCTGCTGCTGGCGCTGATCGAGCAACAGCCGCGCCACGGTTATGAGTTGATGCGGCAGATCACTGCACTGTTCAAAGGTCTGTACACGCCCAGCGCGGGCGCCATCTATCCGGCGCTGGCGCAGCTCGAAGCCGATGGCTGGGTGCAGACCGCGCTGGACGAAGGACGCAAGCGCTATCAGGTCACCGCCTCTGGCCGTACGTATGCGGCGCAGCACCGTGACGCGCTGGATGCGGCACTGGCCCGCACCCACCGCCGCGCACGCGAGCTGATCAAGGCACAGACCCCGGCGCCGATTCGCGAGGCCATCCACCGCATCAAGCACGGTCTGTTTGCGCGGCACGGGCAATGGACGGATGCAGAAACCACACGCATTGCCGCGCTACTCAACGCCGCCGCTGACGGCATGGAGCGCGACGACGGCTGAGTACGTCTATCGCCGTGATCCGAAGCCAACCGATACCGGTTTGAATGCGACTTGCGGCAGTGACGCGT
Source organism: Xanthomonas sp. LMG 8993 (assembly GCF_009835065.2). Taxonomy (NCBI): domain Bacteria; kingdom Pseudomonadati; phylum Pseudomonadota; class Gammaproteobacteria; order Lysobacterales; family Lysobacteraceae; genus Xanthomonas; species Xanthomonas sp. LMG 8993. The sequence goes on from NZ_QVIF02000003.1 coordinate 598,880, forward strand.
CATCGCGGTGGTTGCGTTGCGCGGCGTCAGTGGCATGCATGCATTGCTGTCCCTGCGCTGTTTTGCGATTTGATCAGCGTGTCGCTGCACGACATCGACCTTGCTTGGTTGGCAGATGCACGCGGCTTCGCCCGCACCCATTCCCCCCTGCGGGGCACCTTCTCCCGATGGGAGAAGGCTGAGCAACAACCGCTGTTCTTTGCCAGCTCGCTGGCCAGATCGTCGCATCACCGTTTGCAGTCACTCCCCCGCCGCGCATCTGCGCGCCACATCCAGGAATCGCACTACATGGCCATCCACACCCACACCCAACTCCGCCGCGATCCGCGCCTGCGCTCCGTGCAGGTGGTGCGCTGCGAATCGCTGACGCCGCAGATGCGCCGCATCGTGTTTGGCGGCAGCGAGCTTGCCGGCTTTCAGAGCGAGGCGCCGGACGATCACGTCAAGCTGTTCTTCCCCAATGCCGATGGCGCCTTCGTGCTGCCGACGATGACGCCGGAAGGCCCGCGCTACGCCGAAGGCGCGCTGCCCTCGCCCGGCCGCGATTACACCCCGCGTGCATTCGATCCGCAAAGCGGCGAGCTGAGCATCGACTTCGTGCTGCACGGCGACGGCGTGGCCTCCAGCTGGGCGGCGCAGGCACAGCCCGGCGACACGCTGAAGATCGGCGGCCCGCGCGGCTCGTTCCTGGTTGCCGACGACTACGACCACTACGTACTGATCGGCGATGAAACCGCGCTGCCCGCGATCGGCCGCTGGCTGGAAGCGATGCCCGCCGACATGCATGCAGAGGTCTTTATCGAAATTGCCGATGCGGCCGAGCGCCAGGAGCTGCTCAGCGCCGCCGAGGTGGAGGTGTATTGGCTGGAACGCAACGGCTTCGATGCCGCCAGCAGCACGTTGCTGGAAGACAGCCTGCGCGATTACGAGCCGCACGACGGCGACACGTTCTACTGGATCGGTACCGAATCCATGCGCGCGCGTGCGATGCGCAAGTTTCTGGAAGAGCACATGGGCGTGGACAAGGACTCGGTGCGCGCGAAGGGCTACTGGAAGGCGAACCCTGCTGCAGAGTGAGGCGTTGGCGTGCGCCTTGTGGCGGGGCGGAGGGTGGAGCTGTCGCGGCCTGGGCCGCTCCTACAAAAGCCGGGCGGTTACGCTCAAGCAAAAGCCCGCCGATTGGCGGGCTTTTGCGTTCCGCACATCGGTGCGATCGCTCGCACCGATGCATCGACTGCGCTGCGACTTACTTGGCAGCAGCAGCGTCACCGGCCTTGGCCTGCAGGGCTTCGGTGGTGATGCGGATCTTCACTTCGTCGCTGACGTTCGGGGCGTACTGGCCCACGCCGAAGTCGGTGCGCTTGATGGTGGTGGTGGCGTCGAAACCGGCTGCCGGCACCTTCTTCATCGGGTGCTCGCCGGCACCGTTGAGGGTGACGTCCAGCACGACCGGCTTGGTCTGATCCTTGATGGTCAGATCGCCGGTGACGGTCAGCTTGTTGGGGCCGGCCGCTTCGACCTTGGTGCTCTTGAAGGTGGCGGTCGGGAACTTGGCCGCGTCGAAGAAGTCACCGCTCTTCAGGTGCTCGTCGAACTTGGCGGTGAAGCTGTTCAGGCCCGACAGCGGCAGGGTGACCTGCACGGTGGACTTGGTCACGTCGGCCGCGTCGTACACCAGGGTGCCGTCGACATTGCCGAAATGCGCGCTCGGGTTGGAGAAGCCGAAGTGGCTCCACTGCGCGATCACGTCGGTGTGGCTCGGATCCAGCGTGTAGGTGCCGGAGGCCACTTCCACGGCCGGCGCGGTCGAGGCGGCCGGCGCAGCAGCCGGGGCCGGGGTGGTGGCAGCGGCATCGGCCGGTGCGGTGGCGGCCGGGGTTTCAGCGGCCGGCGCGGCGGCGTTGTCGGCCGGCTTGGAGCAGGCGGCGATGGCCAGGGTCAGGGCGAGCGGCAGCAACAGTTTGTGGGTGGTCTTCATTGAAACTCCTTGAGATGAGGGACCGCATTGGATCAACGCGGATGGAACAGACGCAGACGGACGAGGACTGCAGGAAAATCGAAACGGGCGCCCGGGGCGGGTTGCACAAGGCGCGGTCGTCAGGTGGTGCGGGTGGCGCGCCCCGAAGCCGGAGTGTACGTGGCTCCTGCCTGCCGGAGCGCGGGCTGCGCCCGCCCGACGGTGCGCGCAGCCGCGGTGCCAGCCGCTGTTACTCGATGCGTGCGGCTTCGTCGAAGCTCAGCCGCGGTAGCCGCGGGAACAGCCCGGCCGGATCGCCATAGCCCAGATTGACCAGGAAGTTGGACTTGATCGGCGTGCCGGCAAAGAACGCCGCGTCCACCTTGTCATTGTCGAAGCCGGACATCGGGCCGGCATCCAGACCCAGCGCACGCGCGGCCAGGATCAGGTAGGCGCCCTGCAGCGAGCTGTTACGGAACGCGCCGGATACGCGCATCTCGCGCGAGTCTTCGAACCAGCTCTTGGCATCGGCATGCGGGAACAGGTACGGCAGTTTTTCGTGGAATTGCTCATCGGAGCCGATGATTACCGTGACCGGCGCGGCCAGCGTCTTGGTGGCATTGGCCTCGGACAGTGCCGGCTTGAGCTTCTGCTTGCCCTCCGGCGTGGTCACGAACACGAAACGCGCCGGCGACCCGTTGGCGGCGGTCGGGCCCCACTTCAGCAGATCGTAGAGCTCGCGCAGCTGCGCCTCGCTCACCGGCTTGTCGAGAAAGGCGTTTTGCGTGCGGGCGGTGCGAAACAGCTGATCCAGCGCGGCAGCGTCGAGCAAGTCGGACATGGAGACTCCGGGAAGCAAGGGAATGGGCGACAGTAGGGTGCAGCACCGGCGCCAGCGTGAAGACCCGCAGTGTAGAGTGACGCGATTGCGGCAACACACGCTCAATCTGAAACAAATCTATGTCGGATCTGAAACGATGGCGCTGACCTGGGCGGTCAGCGACGGCCGCGCCGGCAATGCACGCCAGGCCGAGGCCTTGGCGCAGGCGCTGCACTCCGCACCGGTCACGGCGCTGCATCTGCAGGCCCGCGCGCCGTGGCGTTGGGCCGCACCGCGCCTGTTGCCGGGCGCGCAGGCGGCGTTTGGATCCGGCTTTGCCCGGCAATTGCAGCAGCCGCCGGCGCTGGCGATCGGCTGCGGGCGCCAGGCCGCGCTGGCCACCCGGCTGCTGCGCGTACGCGGCAGCCAGGTGGTGCAACTGCTGGATCCGCGCCTGGACCCGCGCCACTGGGATCTGCTGGTCGTGCCCGAGCACGATGCGCTGCGTGGCGCCAACGTGCTCACCCTGCTCGGCAGCCTGCACCCGGTGGACGATGCCTGGCTGGCCGCCGGGCGCACCGCCTTCGCCGCGCTCGGCGCGCTGCCCGGCCCGCGCGTGGCGCTGTTGATCGGTGGCCCCACCGCGCAGCTGCCCTGGACCACCGAAGCGCTTGCGGCGCTGTGCACGCACCTGCGCGCGCAGGTGCTCGCCGCCGGCGGCAGCCTGCTGGTCACCACCTCACGACGCACGCCGCCCGAGGCGATCGCAACGCTGCGCAAACTGCATGCAGGCCTGCCAGGCCTGCTGTGGTGCGACGAGCGCGACGGGCCCAATCCGTACGCCGGCCTGCTGGGCTGGGCCGATGCGATCGTGGCCAGTGCCGACTCGGTCAACCTGCTCTCCGAAGCCTGCGCCACGCGGGTGCCGGTGGCAGCGGCGTTTGCCGAACAGGCGCAGGGCCGGGTGGCGACGTATGTGCGGGCACTGCAGGCACGTGGACGTCTATGCGATGCCGGCGATGTTTTCGCAACGCCGCCGCAACTTCACCCATTGCGCGAAACCCAGCGCATCGCTGCACTGGTGCGTGCGCGCCTGCACGTATGATGGTGCCGCCGCCGATGCCACGGGGCAGACACAAGGACGCTGCACCCCCCATGCAACTTGCACACAAACGGCGCGGCTGGCCTGCAACGGCGCTGTTGCTCGTCTCCCTGACGTGCGCACTCCCCGCCTTTGCCGCGCCGGTGTGCACTCCGCATTATCCAACGCCCGCCACGCTAGCGGCGATGTTCGACATGGCCAGGTCCACCCAACAGGCGCTGGATGCAGTGGACGGTGCGCAGGTCGTGCTGCTGGCACGCGGCGGCCAGGATCTGAGCCGCTATGGCTTGAAACACAGCCATCTGGCCTTCGCGCTGCGCGAGGACGACGGCACCTGGCGGGTGAAACACCTACTCAATCAATGCAAGTCGGACAACTCCGCGCTGTATCACGAAGGTTTGAGCAACTTCATCGGCGAAACTGCCCTCACTGCCGATCTGCGCGTCGGCGTGCCGGCACCGGCGCTGCAGCAGCAACTGCGCACGTTGCTGCAGGATCCGGCCACGCTGGCACATGCGCTGCACGAGGCGCGCTACAGCATGATCGCCTACCCGTTCTCCACCGATTATCAGAATTCCAACCAGTGGGTGCTCGAAGTACTGGCGGCGGCATTGGCGGCGACCAACGCAGCAGAGGCGACAGCTGCACCGGTGAGCGATCGACGCAGCGCGCAAGCCTGGCTCAAACGCAATGGCTACCAACCTACGCGCCTGCATCTGGATCTGAGCAAGCGCATCGGCGCACGTTTCTTCGTCGCCAATGCCGCAGTGACCGACCATCCCGCCGGCGAGCGCATCTCCGGCAACTATTCGGTGATCACGGTCGAGTCGGTGTTCGATTTCCTGCAGCAGCAACACATGCTGCAGCAGGACCAAGCCATTCCACACAGCGTTGCCACGCACGGAGCATCTCCATGAACATCCCTCTTCGATCTGCCGGCCTCGGGCTGCTGCTGGCCATCTCGTTTGGCCAGCCGATGCAGGCCCGTGCGGGCCTGACCACGATCACCCGTGGCGATGCCTCGGCGATGTCGGCGATCCTGGTGATCTCCGCGCCGTACTTTGTGTCGTTGGCGCTGGGCCATAGTGCGATCGCAGGCTCGGAAGCCTTGAGCGACGCATCGCACAAGGCCTCGGCCGGGCCGTTGCCGCCAATGCGGGTGAAGTCGGTGGAAAAAAAGACTGACGGCGGCTGCCAGGTGCAGTTGCAGGATCCGGCAAACGCCGAGAACACCGCCTTGCTGCGCTGGCCGGCCCGCCAGGACGACCCGACTGCGGGCTTTCGCGTTGGCGAGACGGTGACCTTCCAGCCGAGCCCGGCTGGTGCCGGCTGGACGGTGCAATCGCCACAAGGCCAGGCGCTGGCATTCGTGCCGACCGCAGAATCCGCCGCGCAGAACAGCAGCACCACCTGGTGATGCAGGAAAGCCGCGTGCAGACGCTGTCGGCCAGGATGGCGCGTCACTGACGCACCGTTTGCGGATACGGCGCTACGTGCGGTGCGTGCAGTACCTGCGGTGCGCGCAGAGGCATCTTCCACTGTCTGCCTAACTGCCTGCGCGATGGTTTGTTGATCACCGACGCGTACTGCCACGTGCCGATGCAGAGCCTTGGCGCACCGATGCGTGGCACGCACGCAGGTAATTGCCAGCGTGCTGATCGCGCCGTAATCGGCAACGCTGTACACGCAGATTGCCTGATGACCCGCCGGCATGCGCTCGAACGGCAGCGCGGCGCTCACGCATCGCGCGATTACGCGAGCACGAGCGATCCGCACCGCGTCACTCACCAATGCTGGCGGCCATGCGTTGACCGGCACACTGGTTGAACCAGCAGCTCGCGGCCGTGTCGTGCATACGCGTTGGTGCACTGGCCCACATACGCCAACACGCGGATAATCCGCGCTGTTCTGTCACTACCGCACCCTCATGTCCAGCACCGCGCCGACGCCGTTCACCCCACTCACCGCGCGCGCATTGGCGTGGGCAGTGCTGGCCATGGGCGCGGTGGTGCTGTTGTCCAACATCCTGGTGCAGTACCCGATCAACGATTGGCTGACCTGGGGTGCGTTCTCGTATCCGCTGGCGTTTCTGGTGAGCAACCTGATCAATCGCCGCTTTGGCCCGCGCGCGGCGCGCAAGGTCGCCTGGTGCGGGTTTGCGCTGGCGGTGGTGTTGTCGCTCTGGCTGGCCACCCCGCGCATCGCGGCGGCCTCGTGCACCGCCTTCATCGCTGCGCAGCTGCTGGATATCAGCGTGTTCGACCGGCTGCGCAGTGGCAATTGGTGGCGTGCGCCGATCGTGGCCACCACCTGCAGCGCCACGCTGGATACGACGATCTTCTGGAGCATCGCCTTTGCGGGCGCTGGCCTGCCATGGATCAGCTGGGCGGCCGGCGACCTGGCGGTGAAGCTGGGCATGGGCGTGTTCCTGCTCGGCCCGTTCCGCGCACTGCTGTGGCGCAGTACGCCGCGCCCGCAGGGCTGACCGGCTCGCCTGCGCACCGGCAATCAGGCCAACACCAGGCGCGGTGGAGGGATGCCACTGCAACGCACCTGCGTTTCTGCCGACCCTGCGCGCTGCACTCGTCTCACCTTGCAACGCCAGCTACCGGCCACTCAAGGCGGTAGCGTTGCCACGTCCTTGCCAAGCGGAAACTCCAGCCCTTGCGCGTGCGCAGTAGTGAAGATGCTGTGCCGTGCCTGCTCGATCGCGGGCGTTGGCGGGATCAGCCGCGGCCGGCGATCCAGGGTGCAACTCAGGCCCGCTTCCACCAAGGTGGCATGCGCCTGGTGCAGCGGTGCGGCACGCTCGGCCGGCAGCCATTGCGCCTTTAACAGCGCATCGATCAAGGCGGGCGTGGCGCAGGCCAGCAGCAGCGCCGGATGCTGTGCGGCCTGGCCGAGCACGCCGGCCTGCAGCACGAATTCCAGATCGACCAGGCCGCCGGCGCCCTGCTTGAGATCCAGCCGCCCCGCATCGCTGCGATCCAGTTCGCTGCGCATGCGCGCGCGCATCTTGCGCACGTCCTCGTGCAGCACGGCGGTATCGCGCACACGTGTCAGCGTGTCGGCACGCACCTGCGCGAAGGCCGCGCACAGCGCCGCATCGCCGGCCACCGCACGTGCACGCACCAGCGCCTGATGCTCCCAGGTCCAGGCGCGCTCGCGCTGGTAGTCGCGGTAGCTGGCCAGCGATGACACCAACGCGCCCTTGCCACCATCCGGGCGCAGCCGCACATCGATCTCGTAGAGACGGCCGGCGCCGGTTTCGGCGGCCAGCAGTGTCATCACCTTCTGCGCCAGCCGCGCAAACCAGCGCCCGGCTTCCAGCGCTCGCTTGCCATCGGAGGCTTCCACCTCGCGTGGATGGTCGTAGAGGAACACCAGATCCAGGTCCGAGCCGAAGCCCAGTTCCAGGCCGCCCAGGCTGCCGTAGCCGATGATGGCGAATGCCCCGCCCGGCACCTGCCCGTGCGCGGCGATCAGTTCGCGGCGCGCCAGCTGCAGCACCGTCTGCACCACCGCTTCAGCCAACCAGGCCAGTTGCTGGGTGCTGTCCACTGCCTGCTGGCGGCCATCGAGCGTGGCCAGTGCGATGCGGAAGCTCAAGGCGAGCCGGCGTTCGTTGAGTTCGCGCAGCGCCGCTTCGGTGTCCTCGATCTGCAAGGTGTCCAGGCATGCAGCGTGCAACGCGTCGCGGTCGGGCAACGGACCGCTGATGCGGGTGTCGAGCAATTCGTCCAGCAACAGCGGATGCGCAGCCAGGCGCTCGGCCAGCAAGGCGCTGCGCGAGAGCACATCGACCAGGCGTGCGAGCGCGCTGGGTTGTTCGTCCAGCAAGGCCAGGTAACTGGTGCGGCGCAAGGTGGATTGCAGCAGGCCGAGCACGCGGCGCACGGCGGCATCCGGCTGGCTGGCGCGGGTGGCCGCATGCAGCAGCGCCGGCATGACGCGGTCCAGCCGCGCGCTTGCGGTATCGGAGAGCGCACGCACGCCGGAGGACTGCGCAAAATCGGCCAGCACCTGATGTGCGCCGGCTGGATCGTGCAATCCGATGCCGGCCAGCGGCGCGGCATCGCCTTCCGGCAGTGCGCGCCAGTAGTCGGCAAGCGCGTCGGGGGCGGTGGCGCGCACGCGCGGTGCCAGCAGCTCGGCGAATTCGGCGGCAACGCGCGCACGTTGCGGAGTGAGTGCCTGCAGCAGTGCCGGCCAATCCGCATAACCCAGGCCCAGCGCGATGCGTTCGCGATCCAGCGGGGCCTGCGGCAAGGCATGGGTCTGTGCATCGCGCAACATCTGCAGACGATTTTCGAGCCGGCGCAAGAAGCGATACGCCTCGGTCAATGCATGCCCGTTGTCCGCATCGATCTGGCCGGCCTCCACCAGCGCCTGCAAGGCAGGCAACAGGCGACGCTCGCGCAGGCTCGGCTCGCGCCCACCGCGAATCAGCTGCAGCGATTGCGCCAGGAACTCGATCTCGCGGATGCCGCCCGGCCCGCGCTTGATGTCGTCCAGACGATCGTGGCGGGCGACTTCGGCAGTGATCGCCGCCTTCATCTCGCGCAGGCCGTCCAGTGCGGTGAAGTCCAGATAGCGCCGGTAGACGAAGGGGCGCAGCGTCTCCAGCCAGGCTTCGCCGGCATCGATATCGCCGGCCACCGCGCGCGCCTTGAGCCAGGCATAGCGCTCCCAGTCGCGTCCTTCGCGCTGGAAGTACTGGTCCATGCCGGTGAACGACAAGGCCACGCGCCCGGCGGTACCGAACGGGCGCAGACGCAGATCCACGCGATGGCTGAATCCATCGGCGGTGGTTTCGTCGAGCAGCTTGGCCAACTGCTGGCCAAGCCGCGCAAAATATTCCTCCGCTGCCAACGGGCGGGCACCATCGGACTGGCCGCCCTGCGGATACGCATAAACCAGATCCACATCCGAGGAAAAATTCAGCTCGCCACCACCGAGCTTGCCCAGCCCGAACACCACCAGCCGCTGCACGCTGCCGTCTTCGGCAATCACCTGGCCGTGGCGGTCGCGGAATTGCTGCTCCAACGCCTGCAGCCCACATTGCAGGCAGGTTTCGGCCAGGCGGGTGGCACCGGCCAGGGTGGCATCGACGCTGTCCAGATCGAGCACGTCGCGCCAGACCAGGCGCGTGGATTCGCCACTGCGGTAACGTCGCAACTGCGTCGGCCAGGACTGTGGCTGCGCGGGGTCGAGCACCGGCAGTGGCAACGGCGGTGGATCCGGCTGCGCCAGGTGCTGCAGCAATGCCGGCTGACGCGCCAAGGTATCGAGCGCAAACTCGCTGGCGAGCGCGACCTGTTCGAGCTGCCGAGCGAAGTCATCGCCCGGCCAGGGCTGGTCGGCCGGCACGGCATGACGGACACGCGCCACAGCCCGCTCGATCAGGGCGGTGAGCGCAGGAGACACGGATGAGTTAGGCAGCGACATGCGCCGATTCTGGCATCCCTGCGCGATGGCGGCACGTGTCTACGGTTGATCCCGCGGTGTCTAGAGGCAGCAATGCAACTACCGGGTTTACTGCCGCACTGCGTGTGGCCCCATCGGCATGCGGTCATGTCGGCGGGCGTGATGTCCTCACTGGTTGCGGGCTCCTTGGCCGTATGGATGCAGCCATGGAACTCCACGGATGATTTATGACGTGTCCCGAAAGTGGTGAAGGTATCCCGTGTTGAAACAGCGTCAGAGTTCGAAAGCCGGCTGTTTGCGCTCAGGCCGGATGAGGCGGTCAAGCAGAGGCGAAGCATGTGATCTGAGGCTTCCTTGCAGGGCCCTTGCCCGCCCACCATCGCAGGACACGCCGCAAGTACGTCCGTGTAGGCTCTTACGCGGCATCCATGCCGCGTAAGGTCCCGCGACATTAGGCGGGCAAGGACCTAGCGAGATGGTCGGTGTGCATGGTTGCAAACGGTGCATGCGGTGCACGACGTGCGCTGGTTGGATCACTCGGCGTTCGCCCAACTTTCATCATTTCTCCATTGCAAGCCGAGCGGCAGGCAAGCCTCCGACACGTACCCTGTAAACGTCTCGTCTGCGACGCAGGCCGAGTCACACGCTTTCAGGAAGCAGCCGACCGACTGTCTGGTGCGGTGGCCTCGCCGGTTGCGGGACCGTGTGGCGGCATGGATGCCGCCACCGAGCCCCCAGGGATGGGTTCACGGCGTGTCCCGCAAGCGGTGAGGACGCCGCGCACTCGACGAGCTGAGCTTTTGACTCGGGCATTTGATCGCAGTTAAAGAGGCCAGCGTTCTAAATCTCGATTGTTTTAGGCGTTGCTTCTTGCGCGCTTGGCAATGCGGATAGATCGGTTGCGTAGCGATTGGTCTGTGGACTTGGTGCAGGGCCCTTGCCCGCCCACCATCGCAGGACACGCCGCAAGTACGCCCATGTAGGCGCTTACGCGACGGTGGGCGGGCAAGGACCAGTCAAACTGGTCGGTGTGTGTGGCCTTCAAACAACAGCAAACTACAGCACACGCCAACCCACCACCCCGCATGCGACGCAGCCCAGCAGCACTGCCAGCCACGCACTCCAGCGCGGCGCGTACGCCAGGCCCAGCGCCACCCACAGCGCGGCCACGCTGGCAAACCCCAGCCACAACAAGGTGCCCACCGCTCCGCCCCAAGCGAGCACGCACAGCACCAGCGCGGCGATCAACAGACAGACAGCCATCGCACGCAGCAACCATCGCTGCATGACCGGCGCAGTGCGGCGGCCGGTGAGCTGCTCGTAATGGCGATGCATCGCCACGGCCAGGGCCATCAGTGCGGCATGGCAGAGCGCGGTGCCCAGCAGCGCGGTGATCAGCCCATCCATGGCGGATGTCCCAGCAACCAGCTCGCACCGCCCAGCACGGCGATGCCCACGCCCAGCCAGCCCCACATGCGCAATGCACTGCGCGCACGAAACATCCACAGCACGACGACGGTGTAGATGGCGAAACTCAGCAATGTCATGCTCAGCACCGAGACCGCAGGTGACACGCCGGCAAACCGCGACAGCAGCTGCGCCAGCACGCTGCAACCGGTGGACGTCAGCGCATAGCCGCCGACGCTGGCAGCGAGCACGCGACCGGCAACCGACCAGCGGTAGCGCGTCACCGACGCGGTGCTCGAAGCAGGCTTCACAACACGTCCATCCCGGCAGTGGCGCCGCGCCTGGCGCGTGTCGGCACCGGTCGCACTGCGCTGCGATGAGCCCGATATGCCGCGTAAGCAAATGCAATGCCGAAGACGAGCGAGACCAGCTCGACCCCGGCGCGCTGCAGGTCGCCGGCAGCCAGGTACACGCCCAGATGTTGCCCGGTGGTGACCGCATTGAGCAGCGGCAAGCCGACACATAGCAGCGCCGTCATCGCCAGTTGCTCCACCCATGCGCGCGCGGGCGGGCGCAGCAGCGCATGCAGCAGCGTGACCGCCCAGACCCACAGGAATGCGTGGATCTCGATCTGGCTGCGGCCGGCCTGCGCGATCGGCACCAGGCGGTTGGCGTAGAAATACGCAATGCTCGCCAAGGCGGTTCCCGCAAGCGCGGCGGCATTGAGCGCTTCCACTACCCGATAGATGCCGGCGGTGGCCGCGCCGAACTCCTGCTCGCTACGCCGACGCCGCTTGATCGAAAACAGCAAGGTACCGGTGGCCATCATCAAGGTGCCGGCCAGGCCGCAGATGAAATACAGCCATTTACTGGTCCAGCCGCCGAACCCGGCCACGTGCAGGGTCTTGATGACCTCTTCCACATCCTGCGCGTGCAGGTCAGTGCGTGCGGCATCCGCGTGCCGCTCCAGCAGCGCGCCACTGTTCGCGTCGAATACCACGCTGTTGGCTGGGTTGAGCAGGCGCCGCGAGCTGCCGGTCGCGGCCACGCGCGCGATCACGCGCAGCTTGCTGCCGGGTTGATCGGGCCGCTCGATCACCAGCGTTTGCGCAGGCGCAGCGTTGAGCGAGTCTGCTCGCTGCACCAGCTCCGGCAGATAGGCAGGCACGTTGTTGACTGCTGCTTCGTCTGTGCTGGCCGCAGGCACTGCCGGCGACAGAGCATCGGCGTAACGCGTGTAGGCGTCCTCGTCGCTGCCATACAGTGCGTGCAATGGCGCGGGCATGTAGCTGGTGTAGAAATACGCCAGGCCGGTGTAGACGATCATCAGCAGGAAGGGCAGCGTCAGCACCGCCGTGGCGTTGTGCGCGTCCAGCCACGAGCGCTGTCCCTTGCCCGGGCGGAAGGTGAAGAAATCCAGAAAGATCCGCTTGTGCACGATCACCCCGGATACCAGCGCGATCAGCCCGCACAGCGACACCCAGCCCACCAGCCAATAGCCGGGAATGCCGCCATGCAAGGTGTAGTGGAAGCTCATGAAATGCCGGCCGCCTTCGGTCTGCCGGCCCCACGGAGACGGCAGCAGCTCGCCGCTCCCGGGGTCCAGCGCTGCCTGATCCTGGCCCTCTGGTGTCCGCCAGGACAGCGTGAGCGCCTCACCCAGCTGCGCGGGCAAGGTGATCCGCCACAGGCGTGCCTGTGGCGCAAGCTGATGCAACTGCGCCAGTGCACGCGGCACCAGCGCTGCTTCCGACAGGACCGTCTGCGTGCTCGCACTCGGCAAGGCCGGTGTGCCCTGCATCCAGCTGGTGATCGGATCGCGGAATACGCTGAGCGTGCCGGTCAGGAAGATTGCGCACAGCAACCAGCCACAGCTCAGGCCGCACCAGGTGTGCAGCCAGGCCATGCTTTGGCGAAAACCTTCTTTCATCCGGCACGCGCCATGCGCCACCGCAGCGCTTGTGCCCGCATCACAGCGCGCCGCGCAGGGTCACCATCACGTTGCGCGGCTCGCCGTAATAGCGCCCGTTAACGAAGCTCGACAAGGTGTTGTAGTAGTGCTTGTCGAACACGTTGTTGAGATTGACCGCCACCGACCATTGCCGGTTGACCTGGTACCGCGCCAATGCATTCCAGACCGCACGCCCCTGGATCGGCGCGGTGGCGGTGCCGATCTGCCGATACGCCGCGCTCTGCGCGCTGACACCGCCACCAACGGTGACGTCCTGCAGCACGCCCGGCAGACGGTAGGTGGTCCATACCCGCAGCAAATGCTTGGGCGTGTAGCTGTTGAAGGTCTGGCCCTGGCTGCTGACATCCTGCAGGTAGGTGGTGCGGTTGAAGGTGTAACCGGCAAACACGTTCCAGTCGCGCAGTACCTCGCCGCTGACTTCGGCATCGAATCCGCGGCTGCGCACCTTGCCGCTGTCGATGTAGCAGAAATCGTTGTTGCGGCAGGTGGGGCTGGTGGTCAGGTCGGCCTGGGCACGGTTTTTCTGCTCGATCTGGAACAGCGCAAACGCGCTATTGATGCGCCCGTCCAGCCACTCCCCCTTGATGCCCAGCTCGTAGTTGGCACCGGTCATCGGCTTGAGCATCTCGCCGGCTTCGGTCTGCGCGTTCTGCGGCTGGAAGATGTCCGCATAACTGGCGTAGGCCGACCAGGTCGGGCTCAATGCGTACAACAGGCCGGCATACGGTGTGACCTGCCCGGTCTCGCGGGTGTGCTCGATCGATTGCGACGGCGACAGCCCGGTGGTGGTGGTGTTCCACAGGGTGTCGTGCCAGCTCACGCGGGTGCCGACGATGGCCCTCAACGGATCCGTCAGCTGCCAGCGCAGTGCGCCGTACAGGCCGAATTCGCGCGAGGTGCCATGCCGGGCCTCGCGTGCATTGGCGAAGATTTCCGCATCGCTGATCGCCCGCACATTGCGCTGCAGATTGAACACGTTGAAGGTCTGGAAGTTGTTCTTGTTGCCGTAGACCGTATCCACGGTGGTCTCGGCGAAGTTGCTGCCGATCACCAACTCGTGCCTGCGCCCCAGTGCATTGAACTGCCCGATCACATTGGCATCGAAGCCAAAGGCGTCCGCATCGGAAATGGTGCGCGCGGCCAGCAGCGCGCCGGTGCCGTTGGCCGGATTGATCGCGCGGCTGGAGCTGGCATATTTCAGATCGTGCAGCTCGCGCACCTGCACCGCGCTGAGCTTGAACACCCAGTCGGCATTGAAGCGATGGTCCAGGTCCAGATACAGCCCGCGATTGGACGAGGACTGCCGGTTCCATGCCGCACCCAGATTGGTCTGACGTGGCAGGCCGATATCGCGGCCATCGCTGAAACTGGGCAGACCGCCGAAGAACGGCCGGCCTTCCACCTGTTCGTAGCTCACGCCCAGGCTGAGCTGGGTCTGCGGCGAGAACGTGTAGTCGAGCGTGCCGTAATAGGTGGGCGTGCGGCGCGTGACCCCATCGACGAACGAGCGCTGCTCCTGGTAATCGATCACCCCGCGCGCGCGCAATGCGCCATCGGCGCTGAGGTTGGCGCTGCCATCGATCAGGGCGCCGTAGCGATCCCAGCTGCCGCCCTGCACCATCACGCTGACGCCCGGCACATCCAGCGGGCGCTTGCGCACCAGGTTCACCGCGCCACCGGGATTGCCCGCGCCCTGCAGCAGGCCGGCCGCACCGCGCAGCACTTCGGCGCGATCGTAGATGCCCATGTTGGCGCTGTAGTTGCTTGCGCGGCCGTACATGCCGCGATTGAGCGGCACGCCGTCGTACTGCACGGTGGTGATGTCGAACCCGCGCGAATAGATGTACTTGCCGCCCTGCGGGCTCTGCACGATGGTGATGCCGGTGGTGCTGGCCAGCGCGTCGTAGACCGAGGTGATGTTCTGCTCGTCCATCAACTGACGGGTGACCACGCTGATCGACTGCGGGATGTCCTTGAGCGCCTGCTCGCCGCGGCCGATGCTGACCGCGCGCGCGGTGTAGCTGCCGGTGCCGCTGGTGGTCGCACTGCGGTTGGCCTGCGCGGTCACCTTGACGGTGGGCAGCAGCCACGCGTCCACCTGGCTGTTGCTCGCGCCCAGCTGCGGCGCGGCGCGCAACACGTAGCCGCCGGTCTGCAACGGCACGGCCTGCAAGCCGCTGCCTGCCAGCAGCGCAGCCAGGGCGGCCGGTGCGGTGTAGCTGCCATCCAGCCCGGCGGTGGTCTTGCCGTCGGTCTGCGCGGCGGTGAAGCTCAGCAACAGATTGGCCGAACCGGCCAGTTCACGCAGCGCCGGCGCCAACGGGCCGGCGGGGATGCGATAAGCCTGGCGTGCATCCTGCGTGGCAGGCGCGGTCTGGGCGATGGCATCGGGCATGCCCGCACACACGCCCAGGCTGCAGAGCGCAACCGCCACGGCGGTGCCGAGCGGCCGCTGCACGGCCCGCACCAGGGCGTTGCGCTGCAACGACGAAGAGGAAAGTTGGCCGCGGCGGCGGGCAGTGATCGACATGCTGTTCCCACAAAGGTTGGTGTCGCACTGACACCGTCATTGGGGAGGTGCCACAACTGCGGCGATCGGGCAGCCCGGATGCAAACTTTTTTCGGCGACGGCCGGCTGGCGGCGCCTCAGCCCTGCCCGGCCGCCTGCACCGTCACCCAGTAGCGGCTGCGCCGGCTCACCCGCACCGGCAGCACGCTGGGCAGCATTGCCAGGATGCGGTCGGTGTCGTCCAGCGGGAACACGCCCGAGACGCGCAGGCTGCCCACCTGCGGGTCGCAGCGCAGCAGCCCGGCGCGATAACGGTCGAGTTCGGCGAGAAAGACATCCAGGCGCCACTCGTCGGCGACCAGCTGCCCGCGTACCCAGGCCGCGGCCTGTGCATCGACCGGCGCGATGGCGCCGAGCGCCTCGGCGGTAAACCGACACTGCTCCCCTGCCTGCACGCGCCCGACGGCCTGCGCGGCCGCATGTGGCCGCACCTCCACCGCGCTTTCCAGCACGCTCAGCCGGGTGTCGTGTTCGTCCTGGCGCACGCAAAAGCGCGTGCCCAATGCACGGATATCGCCCTGCGCGGTGCGCACCAGCAGCGGGCGCGCGTCGTGATCCGCGCCCAGCGCATGCGCGGTGGTCACCATGATCTCGCCGGCCAGCAACTCCAGCAGCCGCTGCTGCGCGTCGAACCGCACGTCGATGGCGCTGCGCGTGTTGAGGGTGATGCGGCTGCCGTCCTGCAACTGCACCTCGCGGCGCTGGCCGGTCGTGGTGGCGTAATCGGCGGTGGCGCGCTGCCAGCGTTCGGTGCGCGAGGCCAGCACGCCGGTGGCCCCGGCCACCCCGCCCCACAGCAGCAGATTCAGCGCCTTGCGCCGGCCAGGCGATGCCTGGCCGTTGCTACCCGCATACGGCGACAGGCTGCGATAGGCCGCCTGCGGGGTCAGCGTCTTCAGCCGCCCGGTCACCGCTTCGATATGCGTCCACGCCCGCGCGTGGTCCGGATGCGCATCGCGCCACTGTTGCCAGCGCTGCAGCTGCGCCTCGCTCGCGGTGCCGGACATCAGCACCGTCAGCCATTGCGCGGCCTGGTCGGCGACCTCGGCGCTGATCGGTTGCCCGCCGGCCAGCGGCGCGCGCTGGCCGGCAGCGGTGCGCGCACGAGGTGAGGCGGCATCAGCCATCCGTGCAGCTCACGCCGACAGGGCGAACAGGCAGTGCCGGTTGGCACGCGTGAGGTATTGCTTGACCGAGCTGCTGGACACGCCCAGCCGCTGCGCGATCTGCGCGTAACTCAGCTCCTGCAGATGCGCCAGCAAAAAGGCTTCCTTCACCTTGGGCGGCAGGCCATCCAGCGCCTGGTCCACCTGCTGCACCGCTTCCAGCGCCAGCAGTTGCAGCTCCGGCGACGGCGCCAATTCCTCCGGCAGCGCAGCCAGCAGTTCCAGGTAGCTGGTTTCCAGCAACTTGCGCCGCTGCCGGTGCGCCATCAGCCGGCGCGCGATGGTGGCCAGGAACGGGCGCGGCTCGCGGATCTCGTCGGCGGCGCCCGCGCTGATCACGCTGATGAAGGTGTCCTGCGCCAGGTCGGCAGCCACGAACGCATCGCCCAGCTTGCGCCGCAGCCAGCCCTGCAGCCAGCCATGGTGGTCGGTGTACAGGCGCTCCACCTGTTGATGAAGCGCGCCTTGCGTGACCGACACGATGACCTCCTGGACGGCTGGACCCAGGCGGCAAGGCGCCCGGCGATAAATGAGAATTGATCTCATTCTAGCGGAAGCCGGCGACGTATGCAGGCGCGGCCGCTGGCCACCCCATCACGCGGATCGAGAACATGTAGGCGGTTGATGCTCAAAGTGACCCGGCAGTGGCCTGGGCAAGCCTTCAACAACTAGGCGTTTCGCGCGCTGAGCGGAGGCCAAGTGGCTTGACTGGCCAAGCTTCAGGCAATAAAAAAGCCCGCTTGCAGCGAACTGCCAGCGGGCTTTGCTCCCTCCCCCACGTCGGGATGCAGGATCATAGTGCGCGCCCCGAACGCCACTTGCACGCTGCACTGCAAAACAACACCAGGCAGTACAGAACTGGCGCTTTTTCCTTCACACCGCACTGGCGCGCGGCGACCTCAGCGCAGCAGATCGGGCTGGGCCTGATACCACTCCGGTGCACGCAGCAGATGCCATTCCGGGGTCTGGCCGCGCAACCCCACCGCCGCGCTCAACATGCCCCAGCGCGCGAGCAGACTGCCGCTGCGTTGGCTGCCCTGCAAACGCAGGCGCGCATCCACCTGGAAGCGTTGGTTGCGCGCCTGCAAGCGATCGACGATGACGGTGTCGCCCTGCCAATGCACGCGCCCGGTCACCTGCGCCTGGCCTGCATCCACCAGCCGCAGCATCCAGTTCGGAATCGAACGGTCGCGCGCGTACAGCGCCATCAGGAACGCCAGATCGCGCACCTGGATGCGCACGCGACCATCCACGCCGACCGGCTGGTGCCATTGCATGCGGGTGTCCTCCAGCACGATGCGCGCCCACCAGCCATCGCGGCGCTGACCATCCGGCCCGGTGAATCCGATATTGCGCAGCTGGATGGTGCTGGCGTCGAGGCGAAAGTTTTCCGCACGCAGATCGCCGCGTTGCAAGCGCAGATCCGCATCCACATCGCCACGCAGTGCCAGGCCGGCAAACTGCAGCCGCGCCGCACGCGCACCGATGCGCAAGCCACCCTTGCCGATACGCCCACCGGGTTCGATCTGCAGATCGCCACTGAGCACACCGTTGCCGCCATCGAAACGCAGTTGCTGCTGCGGCAGATAGCGGTTGTAGGCACGCAGATCCGGCACGCGCGCATTGGCGAACACCAGATGCGCGCGCGTGGCGTCGCGCAGCGTGGCCAGGTTGCGTGCATCGGCGCGCGTCTGCAGGTCCAGACGCAGGTCGCGGCCCTGCACGAACGGGCGCGTGGGCGCATCGCTGTGCGCAATGGAGAACTGCTGCATCTGCAAGGCAAGTGCCGGCAGCAGCTGTCCGTTCGCATCGGCGCTCACCCGCAGGTCGGCACTGGCCTGCCCATCGATCGCATGCCCCATCACGCCGACATGCGCACGCACGTGCGGCACCTGCAGGCGACTGCCGGCACCGAGCTGGCCGTGATCGATGCGCAGATCCGCATCCACCAGTCCGTCGCCTTCCAGCGTCAGCCAGTCCACGTCCGGGAACAGCGCCGGAATCCAGCTCAGCGAAGACAGCTGCCAATGCAGGCGCGCATGCCCGGAGGTGCGCGGCAGCAGGCTGCGCATCGATTGCAGCGGCAGCTGCCGGCCCAGCACGCGCAGATCCGCATCCAGGGTCAGCCCGGCATCGGCCGGCTCGGGCATGCTCACCTGCAGGCGCATGTCCTGATCCACCTGCAGTTGCGCTGCAAGCTCGCCCAGCAGGGCGGCCGGCGTGCGCGTGCTGTCGTGCAGGGGTGCGCGCCATTGCAGCTGGCTGCCGGGCTGCAAGGCGCCACGTATCCAGCGCAACTGCCCATCCGCACGCCCCGTGCCGGCGCGTGTGGCGAGCGTATGGCGCCCCTGCGCATTACGTACGACATCCAGTGCCACGGTGTCGCCATGCACGCTCACCTGTGCATCGGCAAGCTGCAGCATGGCCAGCCCACGTGCCTGCTCCGGCGCATGCCGCGCGATGCTGGCTTCGATGCGCAGCTGGCCGTTGCGCAGCACTTCGCTGTCACCCCAGCGCATGCGTGCGTTGTCGAAGCGCGCCCGCGAGGGAAACACTTCCATCGGCCCGCCACGCAACTGCTTGAACAGACCGAGCTGCAGCTGACCATCGCCTTCGATCCGCAGCTGACGCAGCGTCACTGCCTGCACCTGATCGGCGACGATGCGGTCGAACTGCAGGGTCCAGGCCGGAGCGGTCGATGCGGGACCTGCGGGTGCGCCAGCGGTATTGGCGACCCCAGAGGATGGCGGCACGCGGGCGGCTGCGCCGGTCGTCCGTGCGGGCGGCGGCGTGCTCGCCGCGAGGTCTGGGGTGCGTGTGGGTGGCTTGTCCTGCGCGGTCGTTGGCTGCGGCGTACCGGCTGCGTCAGCCGGCGCTGCGGCAGCGACTTGCGTGTTCGGCGCTGTCGCCGGTGCTGGCGTCGCCACGGTACCGGCTGTGGGTACAGCCGCCTGCATTCCGCCGCGCACCCCGTGCGCATGCAGCTCCGGCACCAGCAACTGCCGATGCAGCAACGGCAATAGCCGCACCTGCCCGCTCATGCGCTGCGCGCTGACGTTCCAGCGGGTGCGTGTGGAGCGGCCTTGCAACTCCACCTTCCACAGCGTCAGCCGGCCCGGCCACCAGGTCACTGCCGGGCCCCAGTGCATGGTGAACCGGTCCGGCTTGCGATTGAGCGCGGCCGGCCCGAGTGGCGTGTTGAGCAACAGGTTGCCGAGCAGCAGATAGCTTGCGTACACCACCAGTAACGCCAGCAACGGCCAACGCACCAGGCGGGGCAACCTTTGCCAGCGGGCGCGAACAGGCATCGTCATGACGGCAGGCTCCTGAAGACCGCGCACGCGGCGTGGCGCAGTGTGCCAAGGAAACCGTGAGCGCGGTGCGCAGCGGCGATTGCGGCTGGGCACCGGCAGGCTGCCCTGTGTGCAGTGGATGTCCTACACGCCCGGCAGTGTGCGCACGCCTCGTCGAAGACGGCAAAGCTGGCCGCATTACGCAAGCCTCAAACCACGAGCCGCTTACTTCGCCTTCGATACCGCCGGCAACAACCCCGGCTGCGCGTCGTACCACTCGCGCGCGCCGGCCAGATGCCACTGGCGCTGCTTGCCATCGAGTTCGATCCCGGCGCCCAGCACGCCCCAGCGCAGATACAGATCGCCGCGCCGCTGCTCGTCGTTCAAGGCCAGCCTTGCACGCAGCGACAGCCGCGCATTCTCCGCATGCAGGTCGTCGATCAGCAACTGCTGCTTGCGCCAACGTACCCTGCCGGTGGCGTCGAGCTCGCCCGAATCCAGCAAGCCCAGTACCCAGCGCGGATAATCGGCACGTTGCGCAAACACCGACAGCAGCGGCGCGACATCGCGCATGCGGATCGCCGCATCGGCATCCACCTGGAACGGTGCGCTGGCCTGGATGGTGCCGGCACCGACCTGCATCTGCCCCCACCAGTTGGCGTCGCTGCTGTCGTCGCCCACACGCATATTGCGCAGGCGCACGCGCGTGCCGCTGAGGTCGAAGAACTTGTTCTTGAAATCGGCACGCTGCAGCTGCGCCTGCAATTCGGCATCGCCACGCATCTGCACGCCGGCCAGCGCCAGGTGCGCGCCCTGCCCGCGCAGGTTGGCGTGGCCGCTGCCCACATCGCCGGCGGCATTGAGCGCCACATCGCCGGTCAGGCTGCCGCTGCCGCCGAGCAGGCGCACGTTCTTGCCGGGCAGGTAACGGTTGTAGACGGTGAGATCGGGAACGCGCGCATCGCTGAAACGCAGCTGTGCCTTGAGCGTGTCGCGTAGGCGCGCCAGTTCGGCATCGCCATGCATGGCCAGCTGCAGATCGCGGCCGTCCAGCAGGACCTGCCTGGGCGCATCGCGCGGTGCGGCCTTGAAGGTGGGGATGCTCACCTCCAGATGCGCCTGCGGCGTGGCGGCATCGTCGATGCGCCCATGCGCCTTGGCGATACCGGCCAGCCGCGTGTCGAACACCTGCGCCACCGCCTCCACACGTGGAATCTCCAGGCTGCTGCCGCTGGCGAGCCGCCCTTGCGCCAAGCGCAGATCGGCCTCGACCAGGCCGCCGCCTGCGAGCTGGAACCAGGGCTTGCGCACGAACAGCTCGGCGATCCAGTTCAGCGATTCGAACTGCCAGCGCCCACGCACCTGCCCGGACAGGCGCGGCAGCACCTGCGCAGGATCCTGGAAGGGAATGCTGCGCCCGGCGATGCGCAGATCGGCCTGCAGTTCGCTGCCCGTCTTCTCGTCGCGCGGCAGGCGTGCCTGCACACGGATGTCGCGCGCCACGTCCAGCTGCAGCGCCAGCATGCCGCGGTCGGTCGCGCCGACGCCGGCCATCAACGGCAGACGCCAGACCGCATGGCTGCCCTCCTGCAGGGTGCCGCGATCCAGCGTGATGTCGGCCTCCACCCGCGCCGCGGACGGCCCGCTGCGGATGTCCACATGCGGCGCGCCGGTGTCGATCTTCAACGCCACGGTCGCCGCCTTCAGCTGCAGGCGCGCATGGGTAATGCCGAGCTTGCGCAGGCCCGGCGCCTGGTCGCGGTAATGGCGCGGAAACTGGAATTGCGCATCCAGCTGCGCGCCATTAAACACCTGCACCCCGTCATAGCTGACCACCGCATCGCGAAAGCTCGCTTCGGAGGGAAACAGCTCCGACGGGCCGCCCTTGAGCTGCTTGAGGAAGCCGACGCTGCCGTGGCCCTGCCCGGCGATCAGCAGCTTGCCCAGGCGCGCACTGCGGATGCTGTTGCTGGTGATCGCATCGAAGCGCAGCGTCCAGCCCTGATCGCCGCGCGGCGGTGGCGGAATGGGCGTGTCGGAGGTTTCCACTTCCGCTTCCAGGCCGGTGGCATGCAGCCAGGGCAGGCGCACCTCGCGCCGCAACAGTGCAAGCAAGGCCACGCGCGCATTGGCGCGGTCGGCGTGAAACACGTACACGGTGCGGTTGGCCTGCCCACGCATGCGCACGTTCCAGGCCATCACCTGCCCCGGAAACACGGTCAGTGCCGGGCCGGTCTGCATGGTGAATTTATGCGGCTGCCGGTTGGTGACGGCATCGAACAGCGGCGTGTTGAGAAACAGGTTGCCGGCCAGCAGATACAGCGCATACAGCGCCACCAGCACGACCACTGCGATGCGCCCTGGCCGGGGCCAGCGCTGGAAGCGGTCGCGAAGAGAGGACATGGGCGCAGGCAGAAGTCGAGTCTGCCGCCACTATCGCGGTTGCGCTGGCGGCGAGGCGTGAACATGGCCGGTAGCGCGTCACCACCCGCGCTGTACGGCAGCCGGGATGCGTTGACGGTTGGCGCTGCAGTGCAGGAGTGTGACAGGGCGTACCGGCACGCGCTCGCCAGATAACCGCCGGCCCGCCGGCGGCAACGCCGACGCCAGGCTGCAGATGCGGCAACGAAAGCGGACGCAGCGTCGATGTGTTGCCCCAACCGACCTGGCACGCAACAGTCCGCTTCGCACGCAGTTGCGGCCATCTGCACCGGTGCATTGCACCATGGTCGCAGCGCCGCCAGCGCATGCAGCGGCGATAATGGCAGTCCCCTGTCCCGCTGTGCCGCCATGTCCGACGAACGCATCCTGTACGCGCCGCTGCGCGAGCGCCTGGTTTCTGCCGAGGCCGCTGCCGCATTGATCCAGCCCGGCGAGACCGTGGCGATGAGCGGCTTCACCGGCTCCGGTTACCCCAAGGCGGTGCCGATGGCGTTGGCACAGCGTATCGAAGCGGCGCATCTGCAGGGCCAGCCATTCCAGATCAAGCTGATGACCGGCGCGTCCACCGCGCCGGAACTGGACGGCGCGCTGGCCAAGGCCGACGGCATCGCCATGCGCATGCCGTTCCAGTCCGACCCGGACGCGCGCCAACGCATCAACGCCGGCACGCTGGACTATATCGACATCCATCTCAGCCACGTCGCCCAGCACGTGTGGTTCGGCTTCTACGGGCAGATCGACACCGCCGTGGTGGAAGTCTCGGCGATCCGCGCCGACGGCAGCCTGGTGCCGTCCACCTCGATCGGCAACAACAAGACCTGGCTGGACCTGGCCAGCAAGGTGATCATCGAGGTCAACGACTGGCAGCCGGCCGGCCTGGATGGCATGCACGACGTGTACTACGGCACTGCGCTGCCGCCGCAGCGCAAGCCGATCCCGTTGATCCACGGCGACGACCGCATCGGCGAGCCCAGCCTGCGCTGCGATCCGGACAAGATCGTGGCAGTGGTGCGCACGCATGGCCCGGATCGCAACAGCCCGTTCGCTGCCGCCGACGACAGCAGCGAACGCATCGCCGAGCACCTGATCGCGTTCCTGCGCCATGAAGTGGACAAGGGCCGGCTGCCGGCCAGCCTGCTGCCGCTGCAATCGGGCGTGGGCAATATTCCCAATGCGGTGCTGGCGGGGCTTGCACGCAGCGGCTTCCGCGACCTGGAAGCGTTCACCGAAGTGATCCAGGACGGCATGCTCGCGCTGCTGCGCGATGGCGTGCTGCGCTATGCCTCGTGCACCGGTTTTGCGCTCAGCCCGGAAGGCAACGAGGAGTTCAAGCGCAATATCGATTTCTACCGGCAACGCATCATCATGCGCACGCAGGAGATTTCCAATCATCCGGAGCTGGTGCGCCGGCTTGGCTGCATCGGCATGAACGGCATGATCGAGGCCGACCTGTACGGCAACGTCAATTCCACCCACGTGATGGGTAGCCGCATCATGAACGGCATCGGCGGTTCCGGCGACTTTGCGCGCAACGGCTTCCTGTCGATCTTCCTGAGCCCCAGCATCGCCAAGGCTGGCAGCATCTCGTCGATCGTGCCGATGGTCAGCCATGTCGATCACACCGAACACGATGTCTCGGTGATCGTCACCGAACAAGGCCTGGCCGATCTGCGCGGCCTCACACCCAAGCAACGCGCACGCCAGTTGCTCGATCACTGCGTACACCCGCGCTACCGCGATGCGCTGGAAGATTATGTGGCGCGCGCCAATCGCGACAGCTATGGCAAGCACACCCCGCATCTGCTGACCGAGGCCTTGTCGTGGCATCAGCGCTGGTTGGAGACGGGGGATATGTTGGGGTGAGCCGGGATTCGGGAATCGGGAATCGGCGCTTGTAGCGCAGCGTGACGGTGTTGCTAGAAAGATCGGAGCACGGTCGTCGTGCCAGTGTTTAACGCTTCGCGAACTTCATTGCTGGCATCGACATGCTGCGACATCGCGATGTCACGGATGTGGCGGATAACGTTCCTGCCCGCTCGCATTCGGCGGCAGGATGGCTCTCTCCCCCTCCTGCCGCTGGGCGCGACGGGTCACCACTGGGTGGTGTCCAATCCGTCGGGCCGGCTCCCTGCGCCGGCCCGGCGTTCTCGTTCTGGAGCGGCCATCAGCACGCGTGCGCTTGTGTTCATTGCCAGGCTGCTCGAGAGGGGCTTCTCCCTTCTCCCTTCTCCCTTCTCCCGGCGGGAGAAGGTGGCGCGTAGCGCAGGATGAGGGTACGCGAGAAGCCTCGTGTTCTCGCCCCACCGCATCAACGATCACGCAGCTTCGGCAACCCGCCTTGCGCGACGTGCGCGCACGGCCGTCGCCAGGCGCTCGAGCACCTGCACCGAGGCGTCCCACCCCAGGCAGCCGTCGGTGATGCTCTGGCCGTAGGTCAGTGCGCAGCCGGGCACCAGTTCCTGGCGTCCGCCGACCAGGTGGCTTTCCACCATGACGCCGACGATGCGGGTCTCGCCGCCTTCCAGTTGCGTGGCGATATCGTCGATGACCTTGGGCTGGTTCTCGGGATTCTTGCCGCTGTTGGCGTGGCTGGCGTCGATCATCAGCCGCGCCGGCAAGCCGGACGTGGTGAGCACCTGGCTGGCCGCTTCCACATTGGCCGCGTCGAAGTTGGGCTGCTTGCCGCCGCGCAGGATCACGTGGCAATCCGGGTTGCCTGCGGTCGCGGCCACCGCAGTGTGGCCGTCCTTGGTCACGGCCAGGAAATGATGCGGGTGCGAGGCCGCACCCACCGCGTCCACCGCAATCTTGACGTCGCCGCCGGTGCCGTTCTTGAAGCCCACCGGGCACGACAGGCCCGAGGCCATTTCGCGATGCACCTGGCTTTCGGTGGTGCGCGCGCCAATCGCGCCCCAGGCCACCAGGTCAGCGATGTACTGCGGCGAGATGATGTCGAGGAATTCCACACCGGCCGGCAGGCCGAGGTTGTTGATGTCGCGCAGCAGACCGCGCGCCACCCGCAGGCCCTTGTTGATCTGGAAGCTGCCATCCAGATCCGGATCGTTGATCAGGCCCTTCCAGCCGATGGTGGTGCGCGGCTTTTCGAAGTACACCCGCATCACGATCTCCAGCGCGTCGCCGAATTGCTCGCGCAGCGGGCGCAGGCGGTGCGCGTAGTCCATCGCCGCGACCGGATCGTGGATCGAGCAGGGCCCGATCACCACCGCCAGGCGGTCGTCACGGCCATGCAGGATCTCGTGCAGCGCGGCACGCGAATTGGTCACGGTCTCGGAGGCTCGCTCGTCGCAGGGCAGCAGCGACAGCAGCTGCGAGGGCGGGGCAAGGGCTTCGATCTTGCGGATACGCAGGTCATCGGTCACAGGCGGCATAACAGTGTCTCGGTGGGCGGTGTTGCATCAGGGAGCCAGGCGCGGCGGCAACAAAAAAGCCGCCAGTGTGCGCTGGCGGCTTTTCGGGAATGCTGCTGAAGATTTCTTCAGGGTGAGCGCAATCCGTCCTCCGCCAGCGGCATCGGAAAACCGTAGTACCAAAAGTAAAACTGGCTGCGGGGTGCGTTCATTGAGTGCATTGATACCACGCACGTTTGGCCGTTGCCACTGTTTCATCGGCAACGGAACGTTGCAGCGGTGCTCCCGCGGGGTGCCTGCAAGCCGCATGTGTCGCGCCGACCACCGCGGCGCACGACAAGCTGGGCGAACCGATGCGCGGCATTACCACGCGCGCGTTGGCAGGCCGGGATCGAGCACGGCTTGCCTGCGCAGATGGCATCGACGATGCATCGCACGCCACGGCGCTCTGCCGCGGCGTGCGATGCGGCCAGCACCTTCAATCAGAACGTAAACACATATTCCGCCGCCACTTCGCGGCCGATCGGGTTGAACAAGGTGGTGTTGTAGAAGCCGTAACCGTAGAAGCGCTCCTTGTTCTCGTAGCCCACTTCGTTGAACACGTTGTTGACGTAGAAGTTGACCTTGGCGTGGTCGGTGATCCTGTAGCCGGTGCTGAGATTCCAGTAGATCGCCGGGCCGACGCGGCCGAAGTAGCGCTTGCTGCTCTCGCCCAGATGCACGTTGGCGGTGTCGGTGACCACGCATGCGTCCGAGGCACTGGGTTGGTAGCCGTCGTCGAAGCGCTCGCAGGTGCCCCAGTTGACCGCGCGCATGGAGCCGAGCCGGCGGAAGTACACCGTCCAGTCCCAGGCGCCGCCGTTGTCCCAATGCACGCTGCCCCGCACACGGCTGCGCACGCGTTCGTCGCGGCGGTTTTCGTCGCTGTCGGTGCGGTAGATCTGCTCGCGATAGGCCAGCAGATTGTTGTAGTCCAGCGACAACTGGAAGTTGCCCCAACCCGCCGCGGCAAGCCGGTATTTCAGCGAGGCATCGATGCCGGAGGTTTCCATCTGCGCCAGGTTGATCGGGCCGCGCTCGATGCTGGCAATGGTGCCGTCGGCATTGCGCAACACGCGCGAGGTGATGGTGTCGCAATAGCCGGCGCCGCCGGGATTGTTCCAGGCGCCGCCGCTGATGGTGGTGCCGGTGCGGCAGCCGGCTTCGGCCGACAGGATCTCGTCGCGGTCCAGATCCTTGATCATTTCCTCCAGCTCGATGCGGTAGTAATCCACGCTCAGCGACAGGCCCTGCACGATGTCCCACACCACCCCGCCGGTGAACGAGCGGCCGGTTTCCGAGCGCAGATCCGGCGTGCCGCGACGGTTCACGTCCACGGTGTAGTAGATGTTGCTGTTCTCGTCGTTGCAGCCGCCGGTGAGATACGCGCCGGTGGCGATGCAGCGGTACTGGTCGATCACGGTCTGGTTGGTGGAGCTGGGTTCGCCGAGCACGTAATGCATGTCCGGCGCGCGGAAGCTGGTGGCCAGCGTGCTGCGCACCAACAGGCTCTCGACCGGGCGCCACTCCAGACCCGCGCTCCAGGTGGTGTCGCTTTGGGTGCCGACATCGGTCGGAATCGCCGCCGAAGAACGGTAACTGCCGTAGCGATCGTAGCGGCCGGCGACATTGGCGCTCAGCGTCGACAGCAGCGGAATCTGCAATTCCAGCCCGGCCGAACTGCGCATGCGCTCGCCGCCGCCACTGTCCACCACATCGACCGGATAGCACTCGTTGGCGCAGGGGTCGGGCGACAGCTGGTAGCCCTGCTTGGCGACTTCGGCCACGGTGGCGAAGCGGATCGGCCCGGCCCAGCCCTGCACCAGATCGCCGCTCAGGCTGAAGCTGGCCTGGTTCACCCACGAATACGCCGAGTTATGCGATTTGGCGACCAGCTCGTCGTACTCGCTCGAGGACAGCGGTGCATACAGGCGCGCCTGGTTGATCGCATAGATCGGCGTGCCGTCGGCGGCGCTGCCGGTGGGGCTGCCGAGGAAATAATCGGTGGCGCGGGCGGTGTCCACGGTGCGTACGTATTCGTCCACCGTGTAGCGCGAGCGGCCCACGCTCAGCTCCCAGTCGAAGCGGTCGGCCCACACGCCACGCAAGCCGGCGCTCAGGTCCCAGGACTGCTCCTTGTTGTAGTTGGCCAGCCGGTCCCAACCGCCGGCCTCGCGCCGGGTGAGCTGCCGGATCGCATACAGCGAGCGGCCGGTGTCGGCGTCCTGGAACGGACCCAGATACACGTACGGCGGGTCGTAGGTCCAACGGCCGATGCTGCGGTTGGCCGACAGCGTGGCCCAGGCTTCGGTGTGCTCGCCGAACTTCCAGGTGCCGTAGAGATAGGCCGAATAGTCCTCGCTGCCGGTGACCAGCCCCCAGTCGCCGTAGTCGCGCGCCACGCCGCAGTAGTCGCCGGCGTTGGTGACCACCCCGGTGTTCTGGTTGTAGCTCAGCCGCTGCCCGTTGATGAACTCGCCGCCGAAGCGCGCGCAGGTGCCGGCGGGCGGTGCGAGGCGTTCGTTGGTGTTGGCATCGACCAGGCTCAGGCCGGTGAACGGGTTGAAGCCGTAGCGGCGGTTCTGCCCGGTCCAGTTGGAATAGGCCATGTCGTCGGAATCGTCCATCTCGGGGCGATCGCGCCCGCTCAGCGGATCGCGCCGGGTGGCCTGCAGCGCGTAGGTCAGGCTCCAGTTCTCGCCGGTGCGCCCGCCGGCCCAGGACACGTCGAAGCTGTCGCGGCCGCCTTCGGTGGCAGTGCCGCCGCGCAGCCGCACCTGGTCGCCCTGGTAATCGCGCTTGAGGATCACGTTGACCACGCCGGCCACCGCGTCCGAGCCGTAGATCGCCGAGGCGCCGCCGGTCAGGATGTCGATGCGCTCCACCGCCGCAGACGGGATGTTGCTGTAGTTGGAAAAGTTGCTCTCGCCGCCGTACGGCAGCGGGTAGTCGGCCACGCGGTGGCCGTTGACCAGCAGCAGGGTGCGGCCCGGGCCCAGGTCGCGCAGGTTGATCGGCGAGGCGTTGGGCGTATGCGAGCCCCATTGCGTGTCGGCCTCCACCGAGCCCTGCTGGTTCATGCTGTTGAGCACGTCGTAGACGGTGGCGAATCCCTCCTGCTGGATCTGCTGCGCAGAGATGGTGACCACCGGTTGCGCGCCCTCGACCTGCGCGCGCTTGATGCGCGAGCCGGTGACGCTGACCGCGTCCAGGGTGGAGGTGGCGCGCGGTTGCTCCGGCTCGGCCTGCTGGGCCGCCGCCGCCGCCGACGGTGCGATGGCGGCGGTCAGGGCGAGGGACAAGGAAATCGACAAGGCAAGGCGATGACTGCGGCAGTTCATAAGATCCCCGGGAGAGGCCGGCATGGCCGGCGTGGCGTTCCACTGCAACGACGCCTGCGAGCGATGCACCGCATCGCCGCCCCCTGTCCGATGGCCCCCCGACCGTTCGGCGCAAGCGCCTGCCCAGCGACGCTAGGTTGGCGCTGACATCGATGTCAACACACTGTCATGCAAGTGTGATGGGGTTCGCGATCCACGCGATGGCACGCACGTCGACACGGTTGGGGCCGCGAACCGATTGCGCAAGCCAATGGCATCGGCCCCGCGTAGGAGCGCACCCGGGCGCGATTGGGGCATTCCCGGTGAAGCCCCTTCGCGCCCTGGGGCGCTCCTACGGGGTCATGGGGTTTGCGTGGCCATGCAAGC